>NZ_CP038498.1:2739301-3424127 GCF_012427845.1 Pectobacterium punjabense | reverse complement strand
TTCTGGCCGCGTGACGTTTTATACTCGCCACATCCCCCAGAAAATCCCCCTGATTGCTTTTTACGGCGTGACTTTCTATAGCGTTACATTGGTACTCATGCCGTATTGCGAAGCGTTGCGCATGTCGTAAGGGAAAACGTTGAACTTTTATAAGACTCAGTTAGCATCAGAGCGGATTCGATAGGTAACGAGATGATTTCTTTGAAACGATGGCGTTTATTTCCGCGTTCCCTGCGGCAATTAGTAATTATGGCATTCTTGTTGGTGCTGTTGCCGCTGTTGGTACTGGCTTATCAGGCTTATCAAAGCCTAAACATGCTGAGCGAACAGGCTGCGGATATTAATCGCACAACGCTGGCTGATGCCCGCCGCAGTGAGGCGATGACCAGCGTAGCGCTGGCGATGGAGCGTAGCTATCGGCAATACTGTGTATTAGATGACCAGACGCTGGCGACGCTTTACCAAAACCAGCGTAAACAGTATTCGCAAATGTTGGACTCCCACGCGCGGGTGCTTCCCGATCCCCGTTATTATCAGACGTTACGTCAACTGCTGACTCAGCTTGGCGAGATACGCTGTCATAACAGCGGCCCGGAACAAACGGCGTCCAGCCTGCTGGAAGGGTTCTCTCGCGCTAACGGACAGATGGTGCAGGTGACGCGTGACGTCGTTTTCTCTCGCGGGCAACAGCTTCAGCAGGCTATTTCCGAACGCGGCCAGTTCTTTGGTTGGCAGGCGTTGCTCTTGTTTCTGGTCAGCGTACTGCTGGTGGCTCTTTTTACGCGGATGATTATTGGCCCGGTTAATGGTGTAGAGCGGATGATTAACCGCCTTGGCGAAGGCCGTTCGCTGGGGAATACCAGCACGTTCAAAGGCCCGCGTGAGATTCGGACGCTGGCGCAGCGCATTATCTGGCTGAGTGAGCGTCTGTCCTGGCTGGAGTCACAGCGACACGAGTTCTTACGTCATATTTCCCATGAGCTCAAGACGCCGCTGGCCAGTCTGCGAGAAGGCACCGAACTGCTGGCTGATGAGGTAGTTGGCCCGCTGACTACCGACCAGAAGGAGGTTGTCGCTATTCTCGATAGCAGCAGCCGTCACCTGTTGCAGTTGATCGATCAACTGTTGGACTATAACCGCAAACTGGCAGATACGCCGACCGAGCTGGAGCGTGTTGAAATCGAAGAAATCGTCGATATCGTCGTGTCATCCCACAGTCTCCCTGCTCGCGCCAAAATGATTCATACCGATGTGACACTGGCCGTTGGGCACTGTTGGGCGGAGACGACGCTGTTGATGCGAGTGATTGATAATCTCTATTCCAACGCGGTGCACTACGGGAAGGAATCCGGTAACATTTGGATTTATAGCCGCCAGATTGGCAATCGCGTTCAGATTGATGTCGCCAATAGTGGTACGTCCATTCCTGATGCCGAGCGGAGCATGATTTTTGAGCCCTTTTATCAGGGAAGCCATCAGCGCCGTGGCGCGGTAAAGGGTAGCGGGCTCGGGTTGAGTATTGCGCGCGATTGCATTCGCCGTATGCGTGGTGAGCTTAGCCTAATTACAGTGGACTATGCTGATGTGTGTTTCCGCATCGAACTGCCCTTATTGTCCGATAATGAATAAAGTCCGAGAATGAATAGATAATGAATGTAGGGTTTATGAAGGGATGGCTGGCGAAAAGACCATTTTCCTGTCTGTTGAAGGCGGTGCTGCTGTCGTCGCCGCTTGTTTTGGCTGCGTGCAATAGCTATGTGAACAGCGGCACTGCGCTGCTGGAAATAGAAGGTACACCGCCGAAAGAACAGGTCGCCGATTTCCGTATCGCGCAATGTGAGCATTTGTGGCAGATAGACGATCGTGAATCCATGAACAACGCACTTTATTGGTTGCGGGCGATGGATTGTGCGGGGCGTCTGACCCAGTTTCAGGCTCGTGAAGAAGCTGAGCAGGTCGCGGGGGATAGCTGGGAAAATGCGTTTAAGCAGGGTATTTTACTGGACAATGCCGGTATTACTCAGGCTGAACGACGTCAGGTGCTGGAACAAATCAATTTATATCGTCTGGCTTTCCCTGCGGCGCTGCGCCCGTTGATGCAAACCTGGCGTGACAGACAAACGCTATTTCTGGCGCTATCAGATGAACGCCTGCGCTATAAGCGTTTACAGGAATCCAGTGACAAACAGCTAGACACCCTGCGCGTGCAGCAAAATCACCTGCAATATCAATTAGAAACGACCACGCAGAAACTGGAAAACCTGACGGATATTGAACGTCAACTCTCATCCCGTAAGCAGTTGTCAGGGGAAATGCCGGATAACGATGCCGATCACCGTGGCAATGCGGGGACAAATAGAGAGAGTTCACGCAATTCGGCCACGAAACCCAGAAATGAGCCCGTTGATGCGGATGACACCTATACGCCGCCAATTGGGTCACATACGGACAAATCGACGACGAAGGAATCAACAAGACAATGACAGCCCGAAAAACGGCGAGTTTGTTGCTCGTGGATGATGATCCCAGCCTGCTGAAGCTATTGGGAATGCGCCTGACCAGTGAAGGGTTTAGCGTGATGACGGCGGAGAGCGGCCAGGAGGCGCTGCGGCTGTTAACGCGCGAGACGTTTGACCTGGTGATCAGCGATCTTCGTATGGATGAAATGGATGGCATGGCGTTGTTTTCCGAAATCCAGCGCTATCAGCCGGGGATGCCAGTGATCATCTTAACCGCTCACGGTTCCATTCCCGATGCGGTTGCGGCGACGCAACAGGGCGTATTCAGCTTTCTCACGAAGCCCGTTGACCGCGATGCGCTCTACAAAGCCATCGATGAAGCGATGGCGTTATCCGCACCGGCAGGTGATGAAAGCTGGCGTGAAACTATCGTGACGCGTAGCCCAATAATGTTACGTCTGCTGGAACAGGCCAGAATGGTGGCACAGTCGGACGTTAGCGTGCTGATTAATGGTCAGAGCGGAACCGGGAAAGAGGTGCTGGCTCAGGCAATTCATGCCGCAAGCCCACGCGCCAAGAAAGCATTTATCGCGATTAACTGCGGTGCGTTGCCGGAGCCGCTGCTGGAGTCGGAGCTGTTTGGTCACGCGAAAGGGGCTTTTACCGGTGCAGTTAGCAGCCGTGAAGGGCTTTTTCAGGCGGCAGAAGGCGGTACGCTGTTTTTAGATGAAATCGGCGATATGCCGTTGTCTTTACAGGTTAAGCTGCTGCGTGTTTTGCAGGAGCGAAAAGTTCGCCCGCTGGGGAGCAACCGCGATCTGGACATCGACGTGCGGATTATTTCCGCCACGCACCGTGATTTGCCGAAGGCGATGGAAAAAAACGAATTCCGTGAGGATCTGTATTATCGACTCAACGTGGTGAATATGAAGCTGCCAGCGCTGCATGAACGTGCCGAAGATATCCCGCTGTTGGCAAATCATCTGCTGCGTGAATCCGCCAATCGTCACAAACCTTTTGTGCGCACCTTTTCAACGGATGCGATGAAGCGCTTGATGACGGCAAGCTGGCCGGGTAACGTGCGTCAGTTGGTGAATGTCATCGAACAGTGTGTTGCGTTAACCAGCGCGCCAGTAATCAGCGATGCACTGGTTGAGCAGGCGCTGGAAGGTGAAAATACCGCACTGCCGACGTTTGTTGAAGCGCGCCATCAGTTTGAACTTAACTATTTGCGAAAACTACTACAGATCGCAAAAGGTAACGTGACGCAGGCTGCGCGAATGGCCGGGCGTAATCGAACGGAATTTTATAAACTGTTGGGTCGGCACGAACTGGATGCCAATGATTTTAAAGATTAGCCCTGAGAGCGCAGGTAGGACGCCCGTAATACAGTGTGGTGTGGGTCAGTGCCCAAGTAGCTTGAAGTATGACGGGTATAGATTGTCCGCCTGAGTTCTGACATGCTGTTTATTTGCTGATGCTCGGCTTTGGCCGCAACATAGATAACACAAAGGTTCCTCCATGAAGAAAATTGATGCGATTATTAAGCCGTTCAAACTGGACGATGTGCGTGAAGCGTTAGCTGAAGTGGGCATCACAGGGATGACGGTAACGGAAGTTAAAGGCTTTGGTCGCCAGAAAGGCCACACCGAGCTGTATCGTGGTGCAGAATACATGGTCGATTTTTTGCCGAAAGTAAAAATCGAAATTGTTGTGTCGGATGATATTGTTGATACCTGTGTTGAAACCATCACACAGACCGCGCAGACGGGTAAAATCGGCGACGGTAAAATCTTTGTTTTTGATGTGGCACGCGTTGTTCGTATTCGTACTGGTGAAGAGGACGAGGAAGCGATTTAATCGTTTCGCCTCACCCCGACAATACCGTCTATGCTCTGCATAATTCTCGTTTCATGCAGCTAACGCATATATAGCTTGAAGTATGACGGATATAGAAGCCAGCCTGATGAAGGCTGGCTTCGTTACCTTTATTTCCCTTTAGGTGCAGTAGGAACCCAGCCTGCTAATACCTTATCAGCGGTGTATTCTGCCGCTTCCGCCTCGCTCAACTGACGGCGCTGATCGTTTTTCTCTGCTCCTGAACCGCTGGATTTATACTCGAAAAAGCGTGAGTCCTGCGGATGGAACCAGATTTTTTCGCCTTGTTTATCTTTGCCTGACATTTTGTCCCAGCCATAAATGTGGTCGTCCATGCTGGTGTTCAGGAAAACGGTCTGGCCGATGGCGTTAGGATCGGCATAGCGACCATCCTCAAAGGTGGTCGTTGGGTGCCATGGACGACCCAGACCATAGCTTTTTGCGGGCACATCTTTCTCTTTAATCACCCGACTATTAATAATGACCAAACCATATTTTTGCTTAATGTCCGTGCTGGGAGCAGTGAGGTAGCCAAGTGGTTGATCTTTCACGTCGGTACGATTACGGGCGACGATGTCACAGTCGTCAAACAGCGCAGTGCCGTTGCCAAAGATGAAATCAACGGTGCCGCTGATACGGCATTTTGAGAAGAAGCTGCGCCCACCTTTCACATACAGCGTGTCCTGATAGCCAGTCAGGCTGACATCATGGAACCACGCCCGATCGCTGTTTTCGGCAACCAATAGTGCTACGGCCTGCGAATCTTTTAATTTGGTCGGGTCATCATTGGCTTTGGCCTGATTGGCAGGGTAATCGAAATCGTTGCTGATAGTCAGTGAACGGGCGCTGAAATCAGGTGCATCAACTTTCACCGTGTTGCTGCCATAAGTTCCCCATTTGCTGCCATCGGGTTTGAGCATCCCTGCGGCGGTGGTTGCGGTGATTACGGTGCCGTCACGGCTTTCGCCCTGTAGATGGATGTTGGGGCGCGTAATGGTGAGGCGTTCGTGGTAGACGCCATTTTTCACATAGATAACAAACGGGGAACTGTCTGCCGGGGCGCTGGCGATAGCTTCAGTAATGGTTTTGTAGGCCTTGGCGTCCGTTGCATTGGCGGAAACCAGCGCATTATAGTCGGCTGCCTGTGCTAATGCCCAAGGGGAAGAAATTAACATGGCTAAGGTCAGCGTCTTGCAGAGGTGTGGGGTGTTTATCATGTCCAGAGTCCTGTAATCGGTAGGGGAAAGAAGAAGGTCTATAACGCGCGGCTAAATAACGCCGCGCGTGGTTCTGTCTTATCGTTTTGCCTGACTGATAACTACTTATGCTTGCTGACGGTTTTCTCCGCCAGAGCTGCTAAAGCGGGTTCTTGCCGAATGGCGTTAGCGACAATCTCCGCCACGGCAATAGCGCCTTTTTGCTGGAAATGAGTGGTGTCTGGTTTGCTCAGGCTGCCTGCCTGATCGCGATAGTAAGGATATTTTTTGGGGTCGATCACCAGCCAGTATTGTTTCCAATGGTCGCTGTTGCCCTGATTTGCCAACGCAATGGTGGCGGGCTCAACGTCCAGCAAAATGACCTTGTTATCTTCAGCGGTGTCTTTGATGGTCTGGCTGTAATCGCCGACGAAGGCATAACCGTTGTCCGCATTTTGTTTGGTGAAGTGGCTATGTACGGCAGGTGTGCCGTTTTTCCCTTCAGCCGTTTTCACTCGAGTGGTCGGGGTGAGCAGAACCGGTGTGAGTTTGTGTTGACGAGCAAAAGTGATGTAGCGTTCCAGTGATGTCTGGAATGACATATCGGCTTTCCCCTGCGGTGCCTGTTTTTTCCCTGCGGCATCATTCGGGTAAGTACATAGATTCGCGACATCAGCAGGGCCGCGAACTTCTTTTGCACCGTTGCAATTTTGATCGTTGTGTCCCATTTGTATAAATAGGAAGTCACCTTCCTTCATCAACGGCTGCATCTGGCGGAACCAGCCCTCGTAAAAATAGTCGCGTGAGCTGCGGCCCGCGCGTGTACCATTGACGACTTTCACGCTACTGTTTTTACTGAACTGCTGTTCAAAAACTTGACCCCATCCCATACGTGGGAAGCGCATTTTTTCATAGGTTGCTGCGGTTGAATCGCCAACGAGGAAAATGCGGGTTTGTGCTTTCTGGATGGCATCCAGGCTTTGGCGGGCAGAGCGATAGTCTAACGGTTCATAGTCACCTTTATCATTCAGGCCGACAATCGGGTGAAATGCGCTGTCAGTCAGCACGGTATGGCCGGAGTAACCCGTATTGTTGTGATAATTGCGGTTATGGTTAATGACGTTGACAATTTTGGTAACAGCGGCCTGCTGGCTTGCGGGATAAGTGAGGGGATCGAAGCGCGCGGGGGCGCTGATACCAACCTGTTTTAATGCGCCATTAAAGCCGGCATGAAAATCGGCGTAGGCGGTTTTCCATGCTGCGGCGTCGAGCTTTGGTGATGCTGTGTCGTCGGTTAGCTGCTGTGGGCCGATGTAACCCGCTGCTACCGCGATATCTGAGGTAATACGGTCGGTCAGTGGGTTGATATTGGCGATATTTTCTTTACCGTCATGCAGTGAAGGTGCGACGGCAGACAGGCAGATTGCACGGGAAATATTATTTAGCAGACAGTTATTGCCACCGGATTCAATGGCTAAAACCCGTAGCGGGGGCGTGAGGCCTGAAACATCAAGGTGATATTTCCCTTGCTCATCGGTCTGCGTTTGTCGCTTCTGGCCCTGTTGGTCTCTGATAATGATGGTAGCGGGTAGATGAATATCCCGAGCCGTGACACTACCAGATAATCCCGTCTTTTCACCCAACGTTGAACCTGACAGTAATTTAGCGCTCTCTGGTGCGGCGGTCTGGTGTGCAGCGGTGGGAGTTTTAGCGTGTACGAATGTGAAAGGGGTGGAAAGTATCAACGCTAAAGCCATACTTTCTGAAAAACGTTTTGCCATGGTCAGACATATCCCTTGTTGGTTAATCGAAAACGGTTAATGAACCCAAGTGTTATCAAAGAAAGAACGCTGTTTTTTACCGTTCTTGTCACGGCCTTTAGAGAGAACATCGGGGCTTTTATTGTGCACCCAAGCCGATTCAAGGGCGATGCCTAAACGCAGAACCTTTTGATGAAATAACTATTCATTAAAAATGAAATATTATTTTAATAAGGCCTATTTTTTTGTGACCGACCTCTTTTTTAGCGGAGTACCCGTGTATCGGCACATAAAATTGTGATCAATAAAGTGTTTCAGGGAAGGCGAGGTTTTAATAGACAAAAAAAGGTCGCAAAAGCGACCTTTGGGTTTGAGCCGTTATCAATGAGGGTTAGACAACTTTATGTGGGCCAAAACATTCGTAATGCAGTTGCTCGGCCGGGATGCCGATTGCCAGCAGTTGCTGTGCGACAAACTGCATGAAAACGACAGGGCCACATAGGTAGTAGTGCATGGCGGGCGTGGTTAATTCATCTTGTAGCGAGGATAACTGCATCAGGCCACTGTGATGATAATCTTCGCCTGGACGATCGGTCTGCTGTGGCTCCCGATACCAGATGTGGCGCTGAAACTGCGGTAGTGATGGCCCCGTCTGTTCGATTTCATCAGCAAACGCGTGCGCTGCGCCGTTTTCTGCTGCGTGCAGCCATAATACCTTAGCCTGATGGCCCTGCTGTTTTAGCGTATGCAGCATGCCCAGCATCGGAGTTTGTCCTACACCACCGGAAATCAGAGCAACGGGTGTGGTGGCGGGGATATCAAGGAAGAAGTCGCCGTGTGGAGCTGCCAGATGAATGATGTCGCCTTCACGAGCCGTATCATGCAGGTAGCCGGAAACGGTGCCCTGAGCTTCACGTTTAACCGCAATCCGGTAGGACTTTCCATTAGGAGCATGGGTTAGAGAGTATTGGCGAATTTCCTGATTGGCAAAACTGTCATGCTTGATGTAAACCGCCAGATACTGGCCCGGTTGAAAGTCAGCGATAGGCTGGCCGTCGATGGGTTCCAGTGTAAAGCTGGTGATCACTGAACTTTGCGGCTGCTTGTTCACAATACGGAAAGCGCGTACACCGCTCCAGCCGCCGTTTTTTGCTTCGGTGCTGCGGTAGATATCGTCTTCGCGTTGGATGAAGACGTTCGCCAGTACGCCATAGGCTTTACCCCAGGCATCCAGCACTTCCTGGCCGGGGCTAAACATTTCATCTAGCGTGGCCAATAAATGATTACCCACGATCTGATACTGATCGGCCTGAATATTAAAGCTGGCATGCTTCTGGGCGATGCGCTCAACCGCAGGCAGCAGTGCAGCCAGGTTTTCGATGTTCGTCGCATAAGCACAAATAGCATTGAACAGCGCCTCCCGCTGATCGCCGTTACGTTGGTTGCTCATGTTGAAAATATCTTTGAGCTCCGGGTTATGCGTAAACATACGATCGTAGAAATGTGCGGTCAGTTTCGGACCGGTTTCCGCCAGCAGAGGGATGGTTGATTTAACGATAGCGATAGTGTTGTTATCCAGCATGGTGACTCCTTATTTATTTGCATGACTTATAAGTTGTATTTTATATGCATCTTATTGGGTTTGTCCGTCGCTGTAAATTACCTTTTTGGTGGTAGGGGCTTTTAGCGTGGGTCAGAAGGAATAACATGAAGAAATAGCAGGATGAGAATGAAGAAAAATCCGTTTGTCGTTACACCACGTAGATTTGCTGAAGCCTTGTGCTGCCTGTAGCTAATCGTTTGCGTAAAAACCTCTGTCAAGACCTATCTTCATTAGGGAAAAACGGTTTACACTATACGCCATTCCCCAAAAGGGTAGGCCAATTCCCGAATGGGCCGTCAATTCCCAGTATATTTATGTTAGCTGAGTCAGGAGATCCGGATGTTAAAGCGTGAAATGAACATTGCCGATTATGATGCCGACCTGTGGCAAGCAATGGAGCAAGAAGTGGTGCGTCAGGAAGAGCACATTGAACTGATTGCGTCAGAAAACTACACCAGCCCACGCGTTATGCAGGCTCAAGGGTCTCAGCTGACGAACAAGTATGCTGAAGGTTATCCAGGCAAACGTTACTACGGCGGCTGTGAGTATGTGGACATCGTTGAGCAATTGGCGATCGATCGTGCTAAAGCGCTGTTCGGTGCTGATTATGCCAACGTGCAGCCGCACTCCGGTTCTCAGGCTAACTTTGCTGTTTATACAGCGCTGTTGCAACCAGGCGACACCATTCTGGGTATGAACCTGGCGCACGGTGGTCACCTGACGCACGGTTCTCCGGTTAACCTGTCTGGTAAATTGTATAAAGTCATTCCTTACGGCATCGACGAAAGCGGTAAAATCGACTACGACGAAA
Organism: Pectobacterium punjabense; assembly: GCF_012427845.1. Classification (NCBI taxonomy): domain Bacteria; kingdom Pseudomonadati; phylum Pseudomonadota; class Gammaproteobacteria; order Enterobacterales; family Pectobacteriaceae; genus Pectobacterium; species Pectobacterium punjabense. The sequence continues at coordinate 3,414,420 of NZ_CP038498.1, read as the reverse complement.
TGGCTGAGCTGGCGCGTACGCACAAGCCAAAAATGATCGTCGGCGGTTTCTCTGCATACTCTGGCGTGGTTGACTGGGCGAAGATGCGCGAAATCGCTGACAGCATCGGTGCTTACCTGTTTGTTGATATGGCGCACGTTGCTGGTCTGATTGCCGCGGATGTTTACCCTAACCCGGTTCCTCATGCTCACATCGTGACCACTACCACGCACAAAACGCTGGCTGGCCCACGCGGTGGCCTGATTCTGGCGAAAGGCGGCGACGAAGAGCTGTACAAAAAACTGAACTCTGCGGTATTCCCTGGCGGTCAGGGCGGCCCGTTGATGCACGTTATCGCGGGTAAAGCGGTTGCGCTGAAAGAAGCGATGGAGCCTGAGTTCAAAGTTTACCAGCAGCAGGTGGCGAAGAATGCCAAAGCAATGGTAGAGGTCTTCCTGTCACGTGGCTTCAACGTGGTTTCCGGCGCGACCAGCAACCACTTATTCCTGCTGGATCTGGTCAGCAAAAACCTGACCGGTAAAGAAGCAGATGCTGCGCTGGGTCGTGCGAATATCACCGTGAACAAAAACAGTGTGCCTAACGATCCGAAGAGTCCGTTCGTGACTTCTGGTATCCGTATTGGTACACCAGCGGCAACGCGTCGTGGCTTTAAAGAAGCGGAAGTGCGTGAACTGGCTGGCTGGATCTGTGATGTGTTGGACAACATCAATGACGAAGCAACCATTGAACGCGTGAAACAGAAAGTTCTGGAGATCTGCGCCCGCTTCCCGGTTTACGCATAATTCGGCATTTTTCTCAGACATCACTGTCGGAAAACGTCTCAAACGCCAGCCTCTGTGCTGGCGTTTTTTATGGCGTACCATCCCTGGCCGCCACCCTGCGGGCCGTCGCAAGCGACGTTGAAAAACGTTCCCCACGTTTTTTTATGGCGTACCATCCCTGGCCGCCACCCTGCGGGCCATCGCAAGCGACGTTGAAAAACGTTCCCCACGTTTTTTTATGGCGTGCCATCCTTGGTCGCCGCAAGCGACGTTAAAAATTTCTCCTGGACATTTTTTATACCTGTCGATCGGCCGATATTCCTGTTCACGTGTAATAACGAATAACGCGTTGCACCGTCGCATGCACTCTGACACAGTAACCAGCAAAAAAAGTCACTGGTAAAAAGAATCGCCAGCAAAAAGTGTTGGTTCATTTTTAGCGGAAAATTATACACGTTGTGTTTGTGACAGTTTGTAGGGTGGTGAGCGGGAGTGTTCGTCATCGAAAGGGAGATATCATGGTTTTGCAATCGACGCGCTGGCTGGCGCTGAGCTATTTCACATACTTTTTTTGTTATGGTGTTTTCCTGCCGTTTTGGGGGGGGTGGTTAAAAGGTGAGGGGCTGTCCGCAGAGTCGATAGGTATGCTGTTGGGGGCGGGGCTGGTGGCGCGCTTCGTCGGTAGTCTGGTCATTACGCCCAGCGTGAAAGATCCGTCCAAATTAATTACGGTATTGCGTGGGCTGGCACTGCTGTCATTGGCATTGGTCGTCGGTTTCTGGCTGGGTAATGCCTGGCTGTGGCTAATGATAGTGATGATCGGGTTTAACCTGTTTTTTGCGCCGCTGGTGCCGCTGACTGATGCGTTGGCTGCCACGTGGCAAAAGCAGGTAGTGATGGATTATGGCAAAGTTCGCGTGTGGGGATCGATTGCCTTTGTTATCGCCTCTGCTGTGACGGGGGAACTGGTGGCTATTTGGGGGCATCCTGCCATTTTGGCGATCCTAAGTACGGGCCTTGTCGCTATGCTGCTTGGCATGCTGTTCCGGCCGAGTGTGATGCCACAGGCCACCGCGTCTACGGCACAATCTGCCAGCGTTACGCCATGGAAAAAATTACTGAGTGAACCGGCGGTATGGCGTTTCCTACTTTGCGTATCGCTGTTGCAGGGAGCGCACGCGGCTTACTACGGTTTCAGCGTGATTTATTGGCAGGATTCAGGCTATTCCGCCTCGATTATTGGTTATCTCTGGTCGCTGGGTGTTGTCGCGGAGATCGTCATTTTTACCTTTAGCCAGCGCCTGTTCCGACGCTGGAGTGCCAGACAACTGCTGCTGCTTTCCGCGGTATGCGGTGTGGTGCGCTGGGGTTTGATGGGGTCGACGGTGGCTCTGCCGTGGCTGATTGTGATACAGATATTGCACTGTGGTACGTTTACCGTCTGCCATTTGGCCGCTATGCGCTTTATTGCGGCACGCAGCGGAGGTGACGTATTGCGGTTGCAGGCGGTATATTCCGCGTTGGCGATGGGGGGAAGTATTGCGGTGATGACCATGGTGTCCGGCTTCCTGTTTGATCATTTGCAGGGCGGTACGTTTTGGGTGATGGCGCTGTTGGCTGTTCCGGCTCTGTTTATCCGACCGTCTGTGAGTCATCACACTGTCGCAAAAACCTAAGAGAGTGGCGTACACATTGTGATAAAAATAATGTTACATTATAACGCTTTGAAACGAGGGGGCGGTCGGATACCGTTGCTCATGACAGGTTTGGCGCTCTGCCAACCCGTTTTCGCTCACCCACACAGTTTTATTGATATGCAAACGACAGTTGAAAGCCAGAACGACAACATCACCGGTTTACGTATGCAGTGGACGATGGACCCTATCACGTCTGCCGACTTGCTGTATGACGCAGGACAGGCGAAAAAGGATTCCGAAGTCTGGAAAAAACTGGCGGCGGAAGTTATGGCGAATGTGTGGGGACAGCACTATTTCACCGACATTTATCGTGATAATCAGCCCGTAAAATACGCTCGGCTGCCAACTGAATATAATCTCTCCCGTAAAGGCAACCAGGCGGTGTTGGAATTTGTACTCCCGCTGTCACACCCGCAGCCACTGGCCGGAAAACCTTTGTTGATTTCTACTTACGACCCGACCTACTTTGTCGATATGTCCTATCAGAATGATAAGGCCGTTAAGCTGGCACCCGAGCTGGCATCTCGCTGTAAAACTACGCTTTTCACGCCAAAGCCTAACGCTGAACTGCAATCCTATGCGTTATCACTGGATAAAAATGATGCACCGGATGAAGACATGGATTTGGGGAAACAGTTTGCACAGCGGGTGACGTTGCAATGTCAGTAAACTTTGGCTTGCTGTCGCGTCAACGTTCGTTGTTGAGCCAGCTGCGCGATCTGTGGCCGCTGTGGCTGTTTTTAGCGCTGCTTGCTGCGGCGCTACATTACATCGTGGGATATTGGCCGCAAATCGTGCTGCAAAGTGCGATTTGGCAGAAATCGCTGCACCAGCAGATGTCACATCTGTTGCAGATGGTGGAACAGCAGCCTCATCAGGCTGGGCTGAGCCTGATGATGTTCAGTCTGGTCTATGGCGTGCTCCATGCGGTCGGGCCAGGGCATGGCAAAGTCGTTATCATGACCTATTTAGCGACACATCCGTCGAAGCTGAAAAGCAGCCTGAAGTTAACATTTGCTGCCTCACTGGTTCAGGGACTGATGGCGATAGCGCTGGTGACTGTAGTACTCGGGATCTTGCAACTGTCGAGCCGGACGCTGCATAGCAGTAGTTTCTGGATGGAGAAAGGGAGTTTCGTCCTGGTGGCGGGGTTAGGGCTATTGCTCTGTTTTCGTGCGTTGAAACAGCTCTATATCACGTTAGCGCGGCAGCCCAAACCGGCGACAATTTTGCGCATGACGCCACTTAACAAGCCAACGCATGGACGTCTGACGCTGCGCCCAATGCCTGCACCGTCTCATTCTCTTCATCAGCACGATGCCGATTGTGGCTGTGGGCATCGCCATCTCCCTAGTAATGAGGAGCTTGGGCGTGATAGCAGCTGGCGTACGCGCCTGATGATTGTACTGGCAATGGGGATGCGCCCGTGCTCAGGCGCTATTCTGGTGCTGCTTTTCTCTAAAGTGATCGGCGTCTATCTGTGGGGCGTAGTTTCTGCGCTGGTGATGGCTGCCGGAACGGCGATTACGATCTCGGCGTTGGCTGTGCTGGTTTTTTACTGCCGTCGTGTTGTTGAGCGTTTAGGGGCAAATCGTGCATCGCCCGTATGGCAGCGAGCGACGTTTTCTCTTCTGGCTTTTGCTGGCGGGCTGATTTTGGTTGGTTCCGGTATCCTGCTTTACCTCAGCGCACAGCCCGCGATGATGGGCGGTATTCGGCCATTCTCCGGCTGATTTCACTTTTTATTAACTTCTCGTTAGAAACCCATTGCCTCCGATAATCACGGCAGGATATCATTTCATTAATGATAACTATTATCATTTATAACCATAATCGCAGAAGGGAATAATAATGAAGAAATGGCTGTTCTCAGTCGTTGTGCTCTTGGGGCTGAGCGCTAGCGTTGCTGCTAGCGCTAACCCGATTGTTATTGAAGACGTTAGTGGCAGGAAGGTAGAAATTAAATCCGAAGTGAAGCGGATTATTTTAGGGGAAGGTCGACAGATTTATCTGCTGGCTGCCTTTGATACCGAAGCACCGTTCCAACGTGTGGTTGGCTGGCGTGACGATCTGCCAAAAGCGGATTACGACGGCTATATGGCTTATGAAAAGAAATACCCGGAAATTAAAAAGCTACCGACCTTCGGCGGAGCGAAGGATGGCACTTTCAACGTTGAGCAGGCATTGACGCTAAAACCGGATTTGGTGTTGATGAATTTGGAGTCAAAAGCGGCGACGGATGAAGGTAAATTGATTGAAAAACTCAGTTCGCTGGGTATCCCGGTGGTGTTTATCGATTTCCGTGAGAAGCCGTTTGAGAATGCGGAGAAAAGCATTCATATCATGGGGCAACTGGTGGGCAAACCCCAGCGTGCGGAAGAGATTATTAAATTTCGTCGTGAGCAAATTGAAATCGTCACCGATCGGTTGAAAAACTATCAAGGCTCACGTCCAAAAGTGATGATCGACCGTGCGGGTGGTTATGACGAAGAGTGCTGCATGTCATTCGGTGATGAAAACTTTGGTCGCATGGTTGACGTTGCCGGCGGTGACAACATTGCCAAGAACATCATTCCCGGCACGTTTGGTACGTTGAATCCTGAGCAGATTATCAGCTCTCGCCCGGATGTCGTGGTGGTAACAGGCGCAAACTGGAAAAACTACAACACGGCGAACGGCTGGGTTGGCGTCGGACCAGGAGCCGATCAGAAGGAAGCGCTGCAACGTTTGCAAAAATTGATGGAACGCTCAGCATTTAAAACGTTGCCGGTAGCAACTGATGGCAACGCTCATGCGATCTGGCATCAGTTCTATGACAGCCCGTATCAGTTTGTGGCGATTCAAGTATTAGCGAAATGGATGCACCCTGAACTATTTAAAGACCTCGATCCTGATGCAACATTCCGTACCTTCCATGAGAAGTTCCTGCCGCTGCCGTATCAGCCGGGCTACTGGGTTACGCTGCCAGCGAAGAAATAGCGCTACCAGATAGTAAACCAGAGATAAAAAAGCACTGAACCTTATTGGTCAGTGCTTTTTTTTTTGTGCCTCTTTCTTTGCGTGCCGTTACAGATGAACGGACGTTTTTGACGATCAATTGTCGTTGGTTGATAGTTTTAATCTATCCATTTGATTTTATTAATTTGTTTTAACGATCGGGAACGCAAGGTCATTGTGGGTTTGCCGATAACTGAGCGTGGTAAAAGCATGCCTGATCTGCACTCAGTGACATGTAAGAACGGGATGTTGCCGATGTGACATCCCCGAATCAGGAAAATATGCAGTATAAAAATTTAAAATGGAGCGGTTTATGAATATCACGCAACGCCTGCTGTTGACGTTTTCGTTAATGTCGCTAGCACTTATCTCATTGGTTATCGTCACTTTATCACTATTATCAGGGTTCCAGTCTCGTTTTGAATACGTTCAGGACAATGCAATTCCGAGCATTAAAGATTTAAATAGTCTGGTAGATAAAAGTAATTCGCTGGTGCTTTTTTTGTATCGTCATCAGACCACGGATGACGATCGTAAGCTGCCTGCGATCGAGCAGGACATCACTAAAACCATCGAAGAGTTGAAGGCGCTCAATGAGTATTACCTGAAAAATGACGTCTCGAGCGAAGAAGATCTTCAACTGACAAACAAGGCTATCGATCTCATCGGAAAATTGCAGGCTTCACTGCCTGCCTTTTTGAATGCATCACGTGCAAATCAAAATGACACTGCGCTTGGCCTTCTCCAGGGCATGGGAGGGCCAGGTGAGGCCGTACGTAATTTGATCGCCAACTATCGCAAACAGTTTGATCTTAATATCAAGATTGGCGATGACCTGCGTCAGGTGAATCAACAGATCTATGAACAAACGTGGTTTGGTTTGCTGTCCGGCACGTTGTTGATCGTGTTGCTGATCGGCTTTTTCGCGGTGCGAACCATCCTGGGCATTAGAAAAAGTTTGAATAACATGAGTCAGACGATGGAAAGCGTTAGTACCCATCTCGACCTGACGATTCAAGCGGACGATCGGCGCAAGGATGAAGTGGGAAATACCGCCCGTGCCTTTAACAGTCTGATGCAGCGGGTATCCTCAGCGCTGGCTTCGGTGAGTGCATCATCGCAGTCGGTGAGCAGCGCGGCGACGCAGATTGCGGCGGGGAATGAAGATCTGTCATCCCGCACGGAAGAACAGGCTGCTTCGCTGGAACAAACTGCTGCCAGTATGACGGAAATCAGCGAAACGGTACGCCAGAATGCGGAGAACACGCAGCAGGCCAGCCTATTGGCGGGCAATGCTAGCCGGATTTCTATCAATAGTGCCGATTCAGTCAGTACGATGCTGAGTACGATGGAACATATTCGTACTAGCTCAGGCAAGATTACCGACATCATTGCGCTTATCGAAGGTATTGCGTTTCAGACCAACATCCTTGCCCTGAATGCGGCGGTAGAAGCCGCGCGTGCGGGTGAACAAGGTCGCGGTTTTGCGGTGGTAGCAGGAGAAGTGCGCACGCTAGCACAGCGTTCGTCTACGGCAGCCCGTGAGATCAAAGATTTGATTGATGCCTCAAACTCACTGGTATCGGCAGGGGTTGAACAAGCCAGTGATGTGGGGAAAAACATGGCGGCAATGAAGGATGCGATCCAGCAGGTAACGGATTTGGTGAACGAAATCGCTGCGGCGACGGAAGAGCAAAGTCAGGGGATCAGTCAGGTGCATCAGGCCGTTAACCAGATGGATGATGTGACCCAGCAAAACGCCTCATTGGTCGAAGAAGCGTCCGCTGCCTCGCAGTCGTTGCAGGAGCAGGCAAGCACGTTGAGCCAACTGGTGGGGCAATTTATTGTGGGGCAAATTACGCCATCGGCGTTGACCCCTGCTCTTGCCTCTGTACCGTCTGGCCTATCGGTACCTCGTCTCGCCCCCGCGAAGAAAAAAAACGCTGCTGCTCAGGATGAAGGAGATTGGCAGCGTTTCTGATCTATTAAGCCGCGTGTTGTGCTGTGAGGCTGTACGCGGCCATAGAATCCTATGCCGGATGGCGAAAGGATAAAGGGAGATGACAGTATGAAATCGACCGAGCACAGCGCTGAAAATTTGGGAGATTATGCGTCACTGTTGACGGAATTCGAGCATATGACTGTGCTACTGACTCAATTGATGAAAAGCGATTACCGTACGCTTGATTTGTATCTCAATAATTGCAGCCATCTGATCCTGCGATTTACGGCTATTTATAAATTGATCGATAAACCGGAGTTTGAGAGTTATTTAAAGCATCATGATGCGGCGCTGTACTACAACGTAAACAGCGTTGGGTTGGCATTACGTTTGTTTGAGAACATGCTGACGAACATGCGCGATATGTTGGGAAGTGAGCGTTTACACTAGCAGTATTATGCCTCCGGGGCATTCGCTTACCGGAGGTTATTCGAATGGCTCATCATTTAGATGGTCGGTTCGCTGACCAGTCCGTCGATAATCACCTGCGGTACACCCTGCGAACAGCGCTCAATACGTCCGCGTACGCCATAGACCGCTGACAGGCTTTCGGGGCTAATCACTTCCGCAGGCGCACCATCAGCAATCAGGTTGCCATTTTGTAGCATCAACACGTGATCGCCATGACGCAGCGCGATATTGATGTCATGCACCACCACGACAGTAATGATGTTGCGCTTCCGCGTCTCCTTGCGTACCAAATCCATTACGTGGAATTGATAATTCAGATCCAACGCGCTGAGCGGTTCGTCGAGCAAGAGCAGTGAGGGTTGACGGATCAGCGATTGTGCTAACCCAACCAGCTGCTTCTGACCGCCGGAGAGCTGATCGAGGTAGCTTAACGCCAGATGCTCAATGCCCAACTGACGCAGCAGGGTCATGACTTCATCCTGCTTTTCGGCGCTATGCATGCCGCCGGAAGCACGCTGTGCGACGATAATCGATTCCAGTACGTGCAGGTGAACGCCTGCGGGCAAGGACTGCGGCAGATAAACGACCTTTTCCGCCCGCTGAGCGAATGGCAAGGTCATCAGGTTGGTGTCATCCAACCACAGTTCGCCTTCTGAAGGGTTCAGGCCTGCCATGGCACGCAGCAGGGTGGATTTGCCGCTGCCGTTGGGGCCGAGCAGCACGGTAATTTTCCCGCGTGGCAGTTGTGGTACTGACAGATCGCGAATCACCTGACGTTTGGGGTAACCCGCACGAAAATGGGAAAGTCGTAATCCAGATGGGTTTTGCTGACTCATACGTTCCCTCTGTGGCGCAAAATAATACTCAGGAAGAAAGGTACGCCAACCAGTGAGGTGACGATGCCGACCGGAATAATGACGCCGGGAATCAGGTTTTTCGAGGCGACAGAGGCCATCGACAGTACCAGTGCGCCAGTTAACGCACTGGCAGGCAGATAGAAGCGGTGGTCTTCACCAAAAATCATTCGTGCGATATGTGGAGCCACTAGGCCGATAAAGCCGATAGGGCCAACGAATGCGACCGAAATAGCGGATAAAATACTGATGCGCAGCAGCGTCGCCAGACGCAGGCGGCGCACGTTAATGCCGAAGCTGACGGCACGATCCTCACCCAGTCGCAGTGCGGTGAGTTTCCATGAGCTCATCAGCGAAATGGGCATAACAACGACAAGTACCAGCAGCAGGATGCCCAATTTTTCCCACGATGCACGAGCCAGACTGCCCATCGTCCAGAACACCAACCCTTGCAGCGTGTCTTCGTTAGCGATGAACTGGAGCATGGAAACCAGTGCATTGAAGGTAAACACCAATGCGATACCGAACAGCACGACGCCTGATGTGGCGACCTGCGTCCAGCGCGTGATGCCATCAAGCAGCAATGCTGCCAACAGCGCAAAGATAAAGGCATTTGCAGAAATAAACCACTGAGCCGGGATGCCAGGGATACCGATACCGAGCACGATCGCCAACGCGGCGCCGAATGCGGCGGCGGAAGAAACGCCGAGCGTAAACGGACTGGCCAACGGGTTATTCAGGATGGTTTGCATCTCTGCGCCAGCCAGGCCGAGCGCCAGGCCGACAATAATCGCCATCAGTGCGTAAGGCAGACGAATATCCCAGACAATCACGCGCGTACCTGCATCAGCGCTGGCCGGATCGGTCAGCGTGTTCCAGAGCACATCAAGCGTTAGCCCCGAAGGCCCCATCGTGAAATCCAGCAACAACGAGCCGATGATGATCAACAGCAGTATCGCCATAACACCCACGCGGCGTCGGATGATGGCGCGATAGTTGTCCATAACGGTGTTGGCATCCGCGGCAGTATTGCGGATACCCGGTTCAGTGGTTGTACTCATTAAAAATTACTCACCTTGTTTCCAGGCAAAGATAAAGTCACTGTCGGGCAGCGAGGTAAAATTCTGAATGATATGGTGATACGTGTCATCAGGATTCAGGCTGGTAAGCGCCTGAGGATAAATATCTTTTGCCAGATATTCCATACCGACAATGTTGTAGGGATGGTTGTAAAAATGGTGGTAAACGCCATAGACATGTTTCGCCTGAACCGCTGGAATTTGGCTAATACCGGTGCGGCTTAGTAGCACATTAGCCTGATTGCGAACGTCTTCTACGCTAGCGCCATAGCCTAACGGCAGTACCTGACTATTGCCACGTTTAGAACCCGTCATAATGTAGACATCAGGTTTCATGCTGATGATTTTTTCCAGCGAGACAAAACCCGTTGCGCCCGGCAGCAAATCTGAACCGATGTTTTTCGCGCCGACGGCTTCAACTAAGCCTCCCCAGCCGCTGTTGCTGTGTGTGAAACAGCAAGAATCTGAGTTACCGGCAATCGGCTCAACAAAGACGCTGGGTTTCGGGGTTATCGCGGCGGTTTTCTGCTGAATGGCATCGAAGTGCTGACGATAGAAATCGGTATACGCTTTGGCATTGGCTTCGCGGTTTAGCACTTTCCCCAATAGATCGATGCTGGGGGCGGTATCTTTTGCCGGATTCACTTCATAATCGACAAACAGGACGGGAATATTCAGCGCGCTGAGCTTGTCGATCACGCCGCTTTCCTTCAGTGCCGCTTTGGCACGCAGTTGGGCAATCATCAGATCCGGCTGTTTTGACAGTACGCTTTCTAGATCGACGTTACCTTTGTCACTGAAGCCCATATCCAGAATGCCGACGGACTGAGGCCATTTTCCTTTCAGCATGTCCCAGGTTGCGGTGTCCTGTTTTTTTGCCAGATTGTTCCAGGCAACCAGACGCTGAAAGGGATTATCGCGGTCAAGCAGAGCCATCGCCATAATATCACGCCCGTCTTGCAGAATGATGCGCTGCGGCTCTTGTTGAATGGTGACACTTCTGCCATCAAAGTCGGTAACGGTAAGAGGATATTGGGTGGCATAGCTGAAAAGTGGAGCGGAGAGTAATGCGGTCAGAAAGAGCGATCTTACTGATTTTCTTAACATGGTGGCGATCCTAATTCACAATTTATCAGAGAAATGAGTTTGATAATTATTATCGTATAAGGATAAACAATGCGTATACAGGATTCATATGTAAAGAAAAATAACAACTCCGACCCAATTTCATTTTTATGTGGGTGAGCCGGAGTTGGTTGAGATTAGCGTTTCAGCGCGTCACTCAGTTCTTCACGAATGGTGCCCAGAATCGCTTTAACCACTCGCGGATTACCTGCAACCAGATTGCCAGACGTCATATAGTTATGAGCACCAACGAAGTCTGTCACGATCCCGCCAGCTTCGCGCACTAGCAGTTCACCACCCGCAAAATCCCACGGCTTCAGGCCGATTTCAAAGAAACCGTCAACGCGACCCGCGGCTACATAGGCGAGATCCAGTGCAGCAGAACCCGTGCGACGGAAATCCGCACACTGGGTGAACAGCGCGCCGATGACATTGATATAACTTTTGCTGTGTTGTTTTAATTTGAAAGGAAAGCCGGTTGCCAGCACGGTACCGTCCAGATCGCGGGCAGTGCTGCTGCGCAGACGATAGCCGTTCAACTGCGCACCCTGACCACGGGTAGCACTAAACAGTTCATTACGCATAGGATCATAAACAACGGCAACTTCAGTACGGCCTTTAATGCGAACCGCGATAGAAACGGCGAAGTGAGGTAAACGTTTGATGAAGTTGGTGGTGCCATCCAGAGGATCGATAACCCATTGTACTGCCGGATCTTCACCTGCCAGCTCGCCACATTCTTCACCAATAATGGTGTGCTGTGGGTAAGACTTGCGGATGACTTCAATGATCAGACGTTCTGCATCACGATCGACGTTAGTCACAAAATCGTTGCTGCCTTTTTGGCTAGCTTCGACGGCGTCTGGCGTTTCATAGTTTTTGGCAATCAAATTACCGGCTTTACGCGCAGCGCGTATAGCGATGTTGAGCATCGGATGCATGGTATCGGTCCACTGGAATGTTAAAGAACGGAAAGCGGCGCAGAGTATAGCAGTGGAAAAGTAAAATAGCTAAGTTTGTGTTAAGGTATGGCACTTTCCTTTTCACACGACTTCTTCTTCCTTTTCGCACAACAGAGTACATATGTTAGACAATATTCGCATTGTTCTGGTTGAAACGTCGCACACTGGCAATATGGGGTCGGTGGCCAGGGCGATGAAAACCATGGGATTAAGCAAACTTTATTTGGTCAATCCGCTGGTTAAGCCTGATTCGCAGGCGATTGCGCTGGCGGCTGGTGCCAGTGATGTCATTGGTAACGCTACGATTGTTGATTCGCTCGATCAGGCGCTTGAAGGGTGTAGTCTGGTCGTTGGCACCAGCGCACGTTCTCGTACCTTGCCTTGGCCGATGCTGGACCCGCGCGAGTGTGGCGTTCGCAGCGCGCAGGAAGCGGAGCACGCACCGGTAGCATTGGTGTTTGGGCGTGAGCGTGTCGGGCTAACGAATGATGAACTGCAAAAATGCCATTACCACGTGGCGATTCCCGCAAACCCGGAATACAGCTCGTTGAATCTGGCGATGGCGGTGCAGATTATTGCTTATGAAGTGCGTATCGCGCATTTGGATCGGTTACAGGCCGGTAAGCCGGAACACGAAGAGTCACCGTATCCGCTGGTCGACGATCTGGAGCGCTTTTATCAGCATCTTGAAGAGACATTGCTGCAAACCGGATTTATCCGACCAGCACATCAAGGGCAGGTGATGAACAAGCTGCGTCGCCTGTTTACCCGCGCCAGGCCTGAAGCGCAGGAACTTAACATCTTGCGTGGGATACTGAGTTCGGTACAAAAAAACCACGACGAATAATACTTGAGTATTTTACTCGGTTAAATAGTTGACTAAAACACTCGGGAATGTCAGACTCGCGATATGTTCTGCCAATACATGTTTTCATAATACATGTTTTACCTACAGGTACCACTATCATGAGACTGACATCCAAAGGCCGTTACGCCGTTACCGCCATGCTCGATGTGGCTCTGCACTCCCAGGAAGGCCCAGTTCCCTTAGCGGATATTTCTGAGCGCCAAGGCATTTCACTGTCTTATCTGGAGCAGTTGTTTTCACGCCTGCGTAAAAATGGGTTGGTTGCCAGCGTTCGTGGCCCGGGCGGTGGTTATCTGCTGGGTAAAAACGCGAATGAAATCGCCGTTGGTATGGTTATTTCTGCGGTCGATGAGTCCGTTGATGCAACGCGCTGTCAGGGTCGCGAAGGCTGCCAGGGTGGCGATCGTTGCCTGACGCACACGCTGTGGCGCGATCTGAGCGACCGTATTACCGACTTCCTGAATAACATCACGCTGGATGAGCTGGTGAATAATAAGGAAGTGCTGAACGTTGCCGATCGTCAGGATGCTGACATTCGCCGCACCGCCAATGGACGTATTCAGGAAACGATCAACGTTAACCTGCGCGCCTGATACACCTTCAATGTGACGAGCATCTTTACTCGTCACGTTTTGCCTTTCTGATAGCTGCATAATCCTGACCACATTGCCCAATGTGGTGTTGGCGTTAGTCCGACTGTCACGGCGTGTTCTGACGATAGATTGTGCCAACGATAACATCGTCAGATTTTTTGCATTGGCCCGAGAGGTTGCGGGTATAAACAGCCTGTCAATAAAACAAAACGCATTGTACGTTTTGAAGTGATGTACGGAGTTTATGAGCAATGAAGTTACCTATCTATCTCGATTATTCAGCTACCACGCCGGTTGACCCGCGCGTCGCTGAGAAAATGATGCAGTGTTTGACGTTGGACGGTACGTTCGGTAACCCGGCTTCCCGTTCCCACCGTTTTGGCTGGCAGGCGGAAGAGGCGGTTGATATCGCCCGTAACCAAATTGCTGAGCTGGTTGGTGCCGACCCGCGTGAGATCGTCTTCACGTCAGGCGCGACCGAAGCCGATAACCTCGCGATTAAAGGTGCTGCCAACTTCTATCAGAAGAAGGGCAAGCACATCATCACCAGCAAGACCGAGCACAAAGCCGTGCTGGATACCTGTCGTCAGCTTGAACGCGAAGGCTTCGAGGTGACTTATCTGGCCCCGCAGCGTAATGGCATTATCGATCTGGCTGAACTCGAAGCCGCAATGCGTGAGGACACCATTCTGGTTTCTATCATGCACGTCAATAATGAAATTGGCGTTGTGCAGGATATCGAAACGATCGGCGAGATGTGCCGTAGCCGCGGTATCGTGTTCCACGTCGATGCCACACAGAGCGTAGGCAAACTGCCTATCGATCTGAACCAGTTAAAAGTGGATCTGATGTCTTTCTCCGGCCATAAAATCTATGGGCCGAAAGGGATCGGAGCCCTGTATGTTCGTCGTAAACCCCGTATTCGTCTCGAAGCGCAGATGCACGGCGGCGGCCATGAGCGCGGCATGCGTTCTGGCACCTTGCCTGTGCACCAGATTGTCGGCATGGGTGAAGCCTACCGCATTGCGAAAGAAGAGATGACCGCAGAAATGGATCGCCTGCGTGCGCTGCGCGACCGTCTGTGGAACGGTATTAATGATATTGAAGAAGTCTACCTGAATGGTGATATCGAGCAGGGTGTGTCCACGATCCTGAACGTCAGCTTCAACTATGTTGAAGGTGAATCGCTGATTATGGCGCTCAAGGATCTGGCGGTATCGTCCGGTTCTGCCTGTACGTCGGCCAGTCTGGAGCCCTCCTACGTGTTACGTGCGCTGGGCATGAATGATGAGCTGGCACATAGCTCGATCCGTTTCTCGCTGGGACGTTTTACCACCGAAGAAGAGATCGACTACACCATCGAGCTGGTACGTAAATCCATCGGTCGTCTGCGCGATCTTTCTCCGCTGTGGGAAATGTTCAAACAGGGCGTGGATATCAGCAGCATCGAGTGGGCGCATCATTAATTCACCAGTTTGGGGACGACTATCATGGCTTACAGCGAAAAAGTAATTGATCACTATGAAAATCCACGCAACGTGGGTTCATTTGACAACGCCGATCCTTCTATCGGCAGCGGCATGGTCGGCGCGCCAGCGTGCGGCGATGTGATGAAGTTGCAGATAAAAGTCAACAATGAGGGTATCATCGAAGATGCCCGCTTCAAGACATATGGTTGTGGTTCTGCCATTGCCTCCAGCTCGCTGGTCACAGAGTGGGTAAAAGGCAAATCGCTGAATGAAGCTGAAGCGATTAAGAACACGCAGATTGCCGAAGAGCTTGAGCTACCGCCAGTGAAGATTCACTGCTCCATCCTGGCGGAAGACGCTATCAAGGCAGCGATTGCGGATTACAAAAGTAAACGCGACGCGCAGTAATCTCTGCGGCTGAGCTCGTCGGGGCACCGTGTCTCTCGGTGCCTGTTCCTGTCGAGCTGGCGAACGATCGAGGTAACAGTATGTCGATTTCTCTGAGCGAAAGTGCGGCACAACGCGTAAGTGCTTTCATCGTAAACCGGGGCAAAGGCCTTGGGCTGCGTCTTGGCGTACGGACATCCGGCTGTTCTGGGATGGCGTATGTGTTGGAATTTGTGGATGACTTGAACGACGGTGACACGGTCTTTGAAGACAAAGGCGTGAAGGTCATCGTGGACGGTAAAAGCCTAGTCTATCTTGACGGAACTGAATTGGATTTCGTTAAGGAAGGGTTGAACGAAGGCTTTAAGTTCAATAATCCTAACATTACCGGCGAATGTGGTTGCGGCGAAAGTTTCAACGTCTGACCCCTCTTGGGTAGTTGAGTGTGCTATCAATGGATGGCAAGCGCGACTACCCAGCACTCCCAGAGTACCACTATGGATTACTTTACGTTATTCGGGCTGCCGATTCGCTATGACGTGGATGGCGGCCTGCTTGCATCCCGTTTTCAGGACTTGCAGCGTCAGTTTCATCCTGACCGCTATGCTACCAGCCCAGAACGCGAGCGCATGCTGGCGGTGCAACAGGCGGCGACGATTAATAACGCCTATCAGGCGCTCAAGCATCCGCTGAAACGTGCGGAGTACATGCTGTCGCTGCACGGTTTTGATGTGAACAACGAACAGCACACGATGAAGGACACAGCATTCCTGATGGAACAGCTGGAACTGCGCGAAGAATTGGACGCGATCTCACAGCGAGCTGATGCAGATGAGGTGCTGACGGCCTTTGCCGAGCGGTTACAGGCTGCTATCGCTATACGTCATTCTCATATGCGTGATGCACTCGATAATGAGACGTGGGCAGACGCCGCAGACACCGTGCGCAAGCTACGCTTTTTAGACAAGCTCCAGCAACAGGTTGAAGAACTCGAAGAACAATTGCTGGACAGATAACTGGTTAATCCGGCGGGAAATTCGGTGGTAATGACCATTCAGTTTTTCGCCAGCCAATTGATGGAAGCTCAATATGGCCTTATTACAAATTAGTGAGCCTGGCCTCAGTGCCGCACCGCACCAGCGGCGTCTGGCTGTCGGTATTGACTTAGGCACCACCCATTCGCTCGTTGCCACCGTGCGCAGCGGCGAAGCTCAAACGCTGACGGATAGCGACGGGCGCGATCTGCTGCCGTCAGTCGTTCACTACCATTGCGATGGTCACAGTGTGGGCTGGCAAGCACGCGACAATGCTGCTCACGATCTGGAAAATACGATTCGTTCAGTAAAGCGTCTGATGGGACGTTCTCTGGCCGATATTCAGCAGCGCTATCCGCATTTACCGTATCGCTTTCATGCCAGCGATAACGGCCTGCCGCTGATTCAGACCTCGGCTGGCAATCTCAATCCTGTACAAGTCTCGGCGGATATTTTGTCCGCGCTGGCTGCGCGTGCAGAAGCGGCGTTAGGCGGCGTGCCTGATGGCGTGGTGATTACCGTTCCTGCCTATTTCGATGACGCACAGCGTCAGGGCACCAAAGACGCGGCGCGCCTTGCCGGGCTGCACGTCTTGCGCTTGCTCAATGAACCGACAGCGGCCGCGATTGCCTACGGGCTGGATTCCGGTAAAGAGGGCGTGATCGCCATTTACGATCTGGGCGGTGGTACCTTTGATATTTCCATTCTGCGCCTGAGCCGCGGCGTTTTTGAGGTGCTGGCAACGGGCGGTGATTCTGCGCTGGGCGGTGATGATTTCGATCATCTGCTGGCGGAGTGGCTGCGTGAGCAGGCGGGCATTCACGATCGTGACGATCTTCAGTTAGATCATGCTTTTCGCCACGCGGCGGTGAAGGCTAAAGTTGCACTCAGCAGCGCTGATGCGATAGGTGTGGATGTCGCAGGTTGGCAGGGGACGATCACCCGTGAACAGCTTGATGCACTGATTGCTCCGTTGGTGAAGCGCACATTACTGTCCTGCCGCCGTACGCTGAAAGACGCGGGGCTGACGGCAGAAGACGTGCTGGAAGTGGTAATGGTCGGCGGATCGACGCGTGTTCCGCTGGTGCGTGAGCAAGTGGGAACGTTTTTTGGTCGTACACCGCTGACGTCGATCGATCCAGACAAGGTCGTGGCGATCGGTGCGGCAATCCAGGCGGATATTCTGGTGGGCAACAAGCCAGACAGTGAAATGCTGCTGCTGGATGTGATCCCTTTGTCGCTGGGTCTTGAAACGATGGGCGGGCTGGTGGAAAAAATCATTCCACGCAATACCACGATCCCCGTTGCCCGTGCTCAAGAATTCACGACGTTTAAAGATGGTCAGAGCGGCATGATGATCCACGTTTTGCAGGGTGAGCGTGAAATGGTGGCGGATTGCCGTTCGCTGGCGCGTTTTTCGCTGCGCGGTCTGCCGCCGCTGCCTGCCGGTGGGGCTCACATCCGCGTGACTTTTCAGGTTGATGCAGATGGCCTGCTGAGCGTGACGGCGATGGAGAAATCGACGGGTGTCGAGGCATCCATTCAGGTTAAGCCGTCGTACGGTTTGAGCGACACGGAAATTGCCACGATGATCACCGATTCGATGCTGAACGCGAAGGAAGACGTCGGCGCGCGTCGTTTGGCAGAGCAAAAAGTGGAGGCGGCTCGCGTGCTGGAAAGTTTACAAACTGCGCTGGCGGCCGATGCGGAATTATTGAGCAATGACGAAAAAGGCGTCATTGCTGCGGCATCCGAACATCTGCATACGATGATGCAGGGCAGCGATCCCGTGGCAATTGAAGCCGCGATTAAAACAGTTGATCAACAAACCCAGGAATTCGCCGCCCGCCGCATGGATGCCTCTATCCGTCGCGCGCTGGCAGGTCATTCTGTGGATGAGGTGTAACATGCCTAAGATAGTTTTTTTACCGCATCAGGATCTGTGTCCTGAAGGCGCGGTTTTGGAAGCGGAGCGCGGCGAAAGTATTTTGGAAGTGGCCTTGCGTAACGGTATTGACGTTGAACATGCCTGCGAGAAATCCTGTGCCTGCACCACGTGCCACTGTATTGTGCGCGAAGGCTTTGATTCGCTGGCGGAAAGCACGGAAGAAGAGGACGACATGCTGGATAAGGCTTGGGGGCTGGAACCGGAAAGCCGTCTGGGCTGTCAGGCGCGTGTTGCTGGAGACGATCTGGTTGTCGAGATCCCGCGCTATACGATCAATCATGCGCGTGAGCATTGATCTGAATAGAGAGGAAGAATTATGGGACTAAAATGGACGGACAGTCGGGCGATCGGCGAAGCGCTTTACGACCAGTTTCCCGATCTCGATCCGAAAACGGTACGTTTCACGGATATGCACCAGTGGATCTGCGAACTGGATGAATTTGACGATCGGCCGGACGCCTCCAACGAAAAAATTCTGGAAGCGATCCTGCTGGTCTGGTTAGATGAAGCCGACTAACATTATGACGGGCTGCCTTGGGTGGCCCATTTTATTTCCGTGCCAAAATTCGTAATATTTTCATGTCATCATGCACCGTTTATTTATCTGCAAAAATATGAAAAGCACCTGCAAACATGAAAAGTGGCAGGAATACCCATTATCGGAGAAGCACTATGACGAACAATACCATGCTGATTTCACTCTCCACGCAACCTGCTGACGCGCGCTGGGGAGAAAAAGCGACGCTGAGTGTGAATGAGCAGGGCTTTACCATTCATGTTGGGTCGACGTCGCTGAATGGCAAAGCTGCCTTGGCCACGATCCAGCGTGCCGCCCGTAAAATCGATGGGCAGGGGATTAAACACGTTACGTTGGCGGGGGAAGGTTGGGATCTGGCAAACAGCTGGGCATTCTGGCAGGGCTATCGTGGGCCGAAAGGGCAAAGAACGGTTGAATGGGCTGAACTGAACGACGCTGATAAGAAAGAGCTGAACGATCGCCTGAAAATTGTTGACTGGGTGCGTGATACCATCAACCTGCCTGCTGAAGATCTGGGGCCAGAGCAGTTGGCGACCCGTGCGGTCGACCTGCTGTGTGAGGTTGCGTGTGATGCTGTCAGCTACCGC
Organism: Pectobacterium punjabense; assembly: GCF_012427845.1. Taxonomy (NCBI): domain Bacteria; kingdom Pseudomonadati; phylum Pseudomonadota; class Gammaproteobacteria; order Enterobacterales; family Pectobacteriaceae; genus Pectobacterium; species Pectobacterium punjabense. The sequence continues at coordinate 3,395,108 of NZ_CP038498.1, read as the reverse complement.
ATCACCAAAGGTGAAGATCTGCGCGAACAGAATTATGCCGGTCTGCACACGGTCGGTCGCGGTTCTGAACGTCAGCCCGTGCTGCTGGCGCTGGACTATAACCCGACGGGTAACCCGGATGCACCGGTGTTCGCCTGCTTGGTGGGTAAAGGTATTACGTTTGATACCGGCGGCTATAGCCTGAAGCCTAGCGGCTCTATGGATTCTATGAAGTCAGACATGGGCGGCGCAGCCACCCTGACTGGCGCACTGGCGCTGGCGGCGTCGCGCGGTTTACAACAACGCGTGAAGCTGTATCTGTGCTGTGCAGACAATATGGTGAGCGGTAATGCATTCCGTCTGGGCGATATTATTCGCTACCGTAACGGCAAAACGGTTGAAGTGATGAACACCGATGCGGAAGGACGTCTGGTATTGGCGGATGGCCTTATCGATGCTTCCGAGCAGAATCCGCAGTGGATTATTGATTGTGCCACGTTGACGGGGGCTGCGAAAATGGCGTTAGGCAATGATTATCACGCGCTGTTTAGCTTTGATGATGAGCTAGTAGCGGCATTGCAGGAAAGTGCGAAAGAAGAAAATGAGCCGTTCTGGCGCTTGCCGCTGGAAGAGTTCCACCGCAGCCATCTGCCGTCCAGCTTTGCCGATCTGAACAATATTGCCAGCGGTGCACACACCGCCGGTGCTAGCACGGCCGCCGCTTTCCTGTCGCATTTTGTGAAAAATTACCAGCAGGGCTGGCTGCACATCGACTGTTCCGCAACGTACCGCAAAAGCGCGGTAGATCAGTGGGCGACTGGCGCGACGGGGCTTGGTGTTCGCACATTGGCGAATCTTCTGCTGAGCAACGCCAAATAGTTGTTTCAGGTTTATCTGCTATTTACAGAATGTATTGAGAATAAAGCCGGCCCTCAACGTGCCGGCTTTTAACGTAATCATGTTGAGGAACGTATGGAGTTTTCGCCACGTAACAAACTGGAAGAAGTGCTGATTCTGGCCGCAACAGAGCCGGCGCATCGTCCTGAATTTTTCAGTGAACTGATGGAAGCCACGGTGTTTGTGCTGGGCAGTACCGACGACGGGGATGAATCCGGTGAGGTGGTATTGCATGCGGGCAGTAATGTGAACATCCAGCACTGGGAAAAAGACGATGGTTCATCCGCCATTCCCTTCTTTTCTTCTCTGGAAGCGTTACAGAGCGTGATTACGGAAGAGGCCCCTTTTCTGGCACTGCCAGTGCGGTCGTTGTTTGAAATGACGCAGGGCGTCACGCTGTTCCTTAATCCTAAACTACCGTATGGCAAAGAATTTTTGCCGCAGGAAATTGAACATATTCTGTCTGGCGAAGGCAATGGTTTTGTTCAGCAGCGCGTTGTTGAAGAAGATATGCAGGTGATGCTGAGTCAGCCAGCCGAGATGCCAGCACAGATGATTGATTCTCTAACGCAGCTGTTTGCCAAACACCGTCAGGTAAAACGGGCGTTTTTGGCACAGATTCAGGAGCCCGGTGAAGAACAGCCGCACCTGCTGATTGGTATTGATGCCGATCGGGACGAGGAAACTATCATTCGTGAGGCGGGCAATGTCGCTAGCGATACCTTACCGGACGATCGTCCTGTCGATTTGTGTCTGGTGAAAGACGGCGAGCCGGGCATCAGCCATTACATGATTAAACACACCACGCCGTTCTACGAGCGCAAGTGGGGCAGTTTCCTGCGGGAGTTTAAGGCCACCGGCAACGCGTAATCGGCATGGCGGCGACAGCGGATTACGCTTTTTCCGCTGTTGCCTGCTCTACACCTGGCTGCCATTCGCGGCTGGATACAATCTCACCCGGCATTAATCGCGTGCAATCGGGACATCATCGCGGCTACCCCAGTCGCTCCATGACCCATCGTATAACGTCACATTAGGGACATTTAACTGCGTCAGCGCTAATACTACGACGCACGCTGTCACGCCAGAACCACAGCTGGCGACGATGGGGCGAGTGAAATCCACGCCCTGCTTATGCAAAATGGTCGCCAGTTCTGCATTGGGCTTCAACGTGCCGTTATTCACTAAATCGGTCCACGGCACGTTCAGGCTACCGGGAATATGGCCACGGTGCAGGCCGGAGCGCGGCTCGTCCACTTCGGCATGAAAGCGCGGGGCGGGTCGGGCATCGATAATCTGTTCTGATTTATCCCGGCTGATTGAAAGCACGTCATCGCGTGAGCGAATAGCATTTTCATCCAAAGTAGCGTGAAACGTGACGGGCTTGCGTACGACATTGCCTTGCTCTAGTGGCAGGACTTGCGCTTTCCAACCTGCTAGCCCGCCGCTCAGAATAGAAAGCGATGTGGCACCGAAGGTGTGCAGCATCCACCAGGCTCGGGGGGCGGAAAAGAGATTACCTTCATCGTAAATCACCAGATGCTGCTGATTATCGATCCCCAGTTCACCCATCGCGTGTGCGAAATCTTCGCGAGTTGGCATCATATGCGGCAGGTCTGTGCTGTGATCGGACAAGGCTTCAATGTCAAAAAAAACCGCGCCTGGCAAATGGCCGTCGCGGTATTCGGCATGAATATCACGGCTAGCGTTACCCGGTGGTAGCATTCGTGCGTCAATAAGCGTGATGTTGCTATCATTCAGGCGGCTGGCAAGCCAGTCTGCGGAGACAAACCGCTCATGAGAAATGGGCAAATCAGAAGACGATGCTGACATAGATCCTCCACGCTAGAGCTGAGGGATTCAGCTCTGATGTGCAATGATAGCGTTATTGTCAGTGATTTTCCCTAATCCGACAAGCCATGGATGATTGGATGCTGCTGTTTGTATATGCTTGTTTTAATTGCAGCCAGCCATCCTGATTGGCGTCAATCATTGAGAATTGGATCGTTAATGAAGAGAAAAGAAGAGGTAATATTTTTTTAATAAAAATGTTATTTCCTTGGTAGGCAATAAAGGCCAGTACCCCTATAATTTCCGCCACCTTCACTGGCTGGGTATATCCGTCATACTTCAAGCTGCATGTGCGTTGGCTTCCCTTACTCACCCCAGTCACTTACTGGTGTAAGCTCCTGGGGATTCGTGCGATTGCCGCCTGCCTGCAACTCGAATTATTTAGGATATAGATAATTCTTATAATCCGGCTGTAATTTGATAGTTTAGTTAATGAGGTCAATATGACGATAGAACGTACCTTCTCCATCGTAAAACCTAATGCGGTTGCCAAGAATGCCATCGGTGCGATTTACGCACGCTTTGAAAGCGCTGGTTTTACCATCGTTGCGGCTAAAATGTTGCGTCTGAGCCGTGAACAGGCAGAAGGTTTCTACGCAGAGCATAAAGGTAAGCCATTCTTTGATGGCCTGGTTGAATTCATGATGTCTGGCCCGATCATGGTGCAGGCGCTGGAAGGTGAAAACGCCGTCCAACGTAACCGTGACATCATGGGTGCCACCAACCCAGCTAACGCGTTGGCGGGAACGCTGCGTGCTGATTATGCCGACAGCTTCACGGCAAACGCGGTGCATGGTTCCGATTCCATCGAGTCTGCTCAGCGTGAAATCGCTTATTTCTTTAGCGAAGATGAAATCTGCCCACGCGCGTAATTCTGCGTGGGTAATAGCAGGTGAGTACTCATGATGTGACCCTTTTTTCACGAGTCAGTGCGCGATGCTGAAGCGATGACACAGAAAAAAGGCAGTGATGGTAGCTTACCTGTTTTAAACTTTGTACAATGCTGCGCCCCGGATGAGCCTGCACTTGCCCGGGGCATTTCTTTGGTCATTACCATCGAATTCAACCCTCTTTTTTAGTGCCATAACGTGTAACAACGAGGCCAGGATCTATCAATGTCTAAGCAAATCGTGTCTGAGTCTGAAACTATCGTGTCTGAATTCTCCCCGGCATCTGCTGATGCTTCTCAATCCGTTAAAACCAGTGCGGAAAAAATTAACCTGCTTGATCTTAACCGCCAGCAAATGCGCGATCTTTTCGTCTCTATGGGAGAGAAGCCGTTCCGTGCCGATCAGGTCATGAAATGGATCTATCACTACTGCTGTGATGACTTCAACCAGATGACGGATATCAATAAAGTCTTCCGTTCCAAATTGCAGGAAATCGCTGAGATTCGTGCACCCGAAGTGGTGGATGAGCAACGTTCTTCCGACGGCACGATTAAGTGGGCGATTCTGGTCGGCGGTCAGCGGGTCGAAACGGTTTATATTCCAGAAGAAGATCGTGCCACACTGTGCGTCTCCTCTCAGGTTGGCTGTGCGCTGGAGTGTAAATTCTGTTCAACAGCCCAGCAGGGCTTTAACCGTAACCTGCGCGTATCGGAAATCATCGGTCAGGTGTGGCGCGCAGCGAAGATCATTGGTGCTTTTAAAGTCACTGGTCAGCGTCCGATCACCAACGTGGTGATGATGGGGATGGGTGAACCACTGCTGAATTTGACTAATGTAGTGCCAGCGATGGAAATTATGCTGGATGATTTCGGCTTTGGTTTGTCTAAGCGCCGTGTGACGCTGTCCACGTCTGGTGTGGTGCCAGCATTGGATAAATTAGGCGATATGATTGATGTTGCGCTGGCGATTTCTTTGCATGCGCCGACAGACGATATCCGTAACGAAATCATGCCGATCAACAAAAAATACAACATCGAGACGTTCCTGAGCGCGGTACGCCGCTATCTGGAGAAATCCAATGCGAATCAGGGACGCGTTACCGTTGAGTATGTGATGCTGGATCATATCAATGACGGCACCGAGCATGCGCATCAACTGGCTGAATGCCTGAAAGATACGCCGTGCAAGATCAACCTGATTCCGTGGAACCCGTTCCCGGGCGCGCCGTATGGCCGCAGCTCAAACAGCCGCGTTGACCGTTTCTCCAAAGTGCTGATGGAATATGGTTTCACGACGATCGTACGTAAAACGCGTGGGGATGACATTGATGCTGCCTGCGGTCAGTTGGCGGGGGAAGTCGTGGACAGAACCAAGCGTACGTTGAAGAAGAAAATGGCCGGTGAACCTATCGCGGTGAAAGCGGTCTGATAACGAATGGCGCGGGTTAATGCGGAGGCGTTAACCCAAGGTCTTGCCGCCGAGGTCATTTTTAGGGCCGCGGTGGGCAAATTGCGAGGCGCGCCGCGTTGTTGTGAGGCTTGACTGCCACTCTGTTTGTATTCAGGTAACCTCTTTGTCAGGAATGACAACGCGAGGGAACAGGGATGGTGAAGCCTCTATTGCAGGGACTGTCTTTATTACATGGAAGGGCGTTATCACCGCTGAGTAGCTGGTTTGCGATGTTGCTGCTGGTGGGATGCGTGAATTCGCCTCAGGGGGCGACAAATCCAGCGCTCGCCCAAACCCGCTTGCAGCTGGGATTGGCGTATTTGGCGCACAATAATCTGGATTCGGCGCGGCAGAATCTTGAGAAGGCGGTAGCGATTGCTCCGCAGGATTATCGAACACAACTGGGGATGGCGCTTTACGAACAGCGGATAGGTGAAAACCGTCTGGCCGAACAGCGTTATCAGCAAGTGCTCAACATGGCACCGGAAAATGGCAGTGCCATGAATAATTACGGTGCGTTTCTGTGTAGTTTAGGGCAGTATGTAGCGGCGCAGCGACAGTTTAGTGCGGCTGCACAACTTCCTGATTACAGTCAGGTTGCTGATGCGTTGGAAAATGCGGGATACTGCTTTTTCAATGCCGGGCAGGTTGAAGACGCGCGTCGTTTATTAAGTCGGGCGCTGAAATATGACCCGAAGAAAGGCATCGCATTGCTGGCGGAAGCAAACCAACAGTTTTCTGCCGGAAAAAGTGAGCAAACGCGACTGCTGATTGAGATTTATCAGCATAGTCTTCCGGCCAGTGCCGAAAGTTTATGGTTACAGATTCGTTTCGCCGCGTTAGCGGGCCATGATGGCGATAAAGAACGTTATGGCAACGTGCTGGCGCGAAGTTTTCCACAATCTAAACAGTACCAGCATTTCTTAGCTAATGAATACTGAAGCCACCCAAAATACAACAGAAGCAAAACTACCCGGTGAACGTCTGCGTGAGGCGCGCGAACGCCTTGGGCTGACTCAGCAAACTATTGCCGAGCGTTTGTGCCTTAAAATCACCACCGTTCGTGATATCGAAGACGGTACGACCCCTGCCGATTTAGCGCCGACCTTTCTGCGCGGCTATATCCGTTCTTATGCCAAGCTGGTTCATTTACCCGAAAATGACCTGCTTCCCATAGTGGATAAACAGGCCGTGCCTAAAACTATCTCCGTTTCGCCGATGCAGAGTTTTTCACTGAAAAAAAGTCGCAAAAAGCGCGATGGCTGGTTGATGACAATCACCTGGCTGGTTGTGCTGGTCGTTCTGGGGCTGACGGGTGCATGGTGGTGGCAAAACCATCAGGCTCAGCAGGCAGAGATCAACAGCATGGTCGATCACGCCAGCTCAGTACAGGCACAAACGGAAGGGCAGTCTGTTCCGCTGATGGATAACAGCGCTCCGCAGGAAACCACGACGTCGAGTTCTGCAACCGCACCTTCTTCAACGCCAGTCGATCTTTCCGCGGCTATTGGGGCGGCACCATCAACGCCTCCTTCTTCCACAACTGCCCCTTCTGCTGCACCGTCCAGCCAATCATCTTCACCGGCGAACGCGACACAGTCACAGTCTGCGGGTAATACCTTGCTGGGGGCTGGGGCAGTCGCACCCGCTGCTACGGTAGCGGAGAGCAACCCGGTGTCTGCAACGCATGCATTGGTAATGACCTTTACGGCTGATTGCTGGTTGGAAGTCACGGATGCGAGCGGTAAGAAACTGTTTAGTGGCATGCAGCGTAATGGCGGCACGCTGAATCTGGATGGTCAGTCACCTTATAAACTTAAAATTGGTGCGCCAGCTGCGCTACAGATCCAATTTCAAGGTAAGCCGGTCGATTTAAGCCAATTTGTACGTAGTAGTCAGGTTGCACGTCTGACGCTGACGGCCGAATAACATGTTGTTCAAGTAAGACTGCAATGTTGGAGATGAAGTAATGCATAACGCTGCACCCATAACCCGTCGAAAATCAACACGGATTTACGTCGGCAAGGTGCCTGTTGGTGATGGTGCGCCGATTGCGGTGCAATCCATGACCAACACTCGAACCACCGACGTTGAAGCCACCGTCAACCAAATTAAAGCGCTAGAGCGTGTTGGTGTCGATATTGTCCGGGTGTCCGTACCCACAATGGATGCGGCGGAAGCCTTTAAGCTGATCAAACAGCAGGTAAATGTTCCGCTCGTCGCTGACATTCATTTTGACTACCGCATTGCGCTGAAAGTCGCAGAATACGGCGTCGACTGTCTGCGCATCAACCCCGGTAATATTGGTAACGAAGAGCGTATTCGCTCGGTTGTTGACTGTGCGCGTTACAACAATATCCCGATCCGCATTGGTGTTAACGGCGGCTCGTTGGAAAAAGATTTGCAGGAAAAATACGGTGAGCCAACACCGGAAGCGCTGCTTGAATCGGCAATGCGCCATGTCGATATCCTCGACCGCCTAAACTTCGATCAGTTTAAAGTCAGCGTCAAAGCCTCGGATGTTTTTCTGGCGGTGCAGTCTTACCGTCTGCTGGCGGCGCGTATCGATCAGCCGCTTCACCTTGGTATCACCGAAGCCGGTGGGGCGCGTAGTGGTGCGGTGAAATCGGCTATCGGCCTCGGTCTGCTGCTGTCTGAAGGTATTGGCGATACGCTGCGTATCTCTCTAGCGGCCGATCCCGTTGAAGAAGTGAAAGTTGGCTTCGATATTCTGAAATCACTGCGCATTCGTGCACGTGGCATCAACTTCATTGCTTGCCCGACCTGCTCTCGTCAGGAATTTGACGTGATCGGTACGGTCAACGCGTTGGAGCAACGGCTGGAAGATCTCATCACGCCGATGGATGTTTCAATTATCGGTTGCGTGGTGAATGGCCCCGGTGAAGCGCTGGTGTCTACCATTGGTGTTACGGGCGGGCACAATAAGAGCGGCTTCTATGAAGACGGCGTGCGGCAGAGAGAGCGCTTCGATAACGAACAGATGATCGATCAGCTAGAAGCCAAGATTCGCGCCAAAGCCTCCATGATGGACGAAAATCAGCGTATTACCGTTAATCTGGTGGATAAATAATTTTGCAAGGCGTGGCGGTATGCCGTCGCCTGTATAATTCACGACTCCTGAACCCGATGGGGATGCCCCGCATTGAAGATGCGACGACAATCCTTCTATAATCGGGTTTATTTTTTGAAAAACGCATAGAGAACTGACGTGGCAAAAAATATTCAAGCCATTCGCGGCATGAACGATTACCTGCCAGCCGAAACGGCATTGTGGCAGCGTATTGAAAACAGCCTGAAACAGGTGCTCAGCGGCTACGGCTATAATGAAATTCGTTTGCCGATTGTCGAGCAAACACCGCTGTTTAAGCGCGCTATCGGTGAAGTGACCGATGTTGTCGAAAAGGAGATGTATACCTTTGATGATCGCAATGGCGAGAGCCTGACTCTGCGTCCTGAAGGGACGGCAGGCTGCGTCCGCGCTGGTATTGAGCACGGTATTCTCTACAATCAGGAACAGCGTCTGTGGTATGTCGGCCCAATGTTCCGCTACGAGCGTCCGCAGAAAGGGCGTTATCGTCAGTTTCATCAGTTGGGCTGTGAGGTTTTTGGTCTGCAAGGGCCGGACATTGATGCAGAACTGATCCTGATGACAGCCCGCTGGTGGCGAGTGCTTGGTATCGCCGACCATGTGAAGCTGGAATTGAATTCGATCGGTTCATTGGACGCGCGTGCTCGCTATCGTGAAGCGCTGGTGGCGTTCCTCGAACAGCATAAAGATCAGCTCGATGAAGACTGTCTGCGCCGGATGTACACCAATCCGCTGCGCGTTCTGGATACCAAAAATCCACAGATTCAAGCGCTGCTGAATGACGCGCCGGTGCTGACGGACTACCTGGATGACGAGTCGCGTGAACACTTTGAGGCGTTGGGTGAACTTTTAACGCAGTCCGGTATCCCATATACCGTTAATCCGCGTCTGGTCCGTGGTTTGGATTATTATAACCGCACCGTATTTGAATGGGTTACCACCAGTCTGGGCGCTCAGGGCACGGTCTGTGCCGGTGGACGTTATGATGGTATGGTGGAGCAACTGGGCGGCCACGCGACGCCAGCCGTCGGTTTTGCGATGGGGCTGGAGCGTCTGGTTCTGCTGGTGCAGTCTGTGAACCCGGATTTCAAAGCACAGCCAAGCGTGGATGTTTATCTGATTTCTTCCGGTGCAGGAACGCAGGTAGCTGCAATGCAACTGGCGGAGAAATTACGCGATGCGCTGCCGCAGCTGAAATTGATGACCAACTATGGCGGTGGCAACTTTAAGAAACAGTTTGCTCGCGCGGATAAATGGGGCGCACGCGTCGCATTGGTATTAGGCGAAAATGAAGTGGCGGCCGGTCAGGTTGTGGTTAAAAACCTGAGCAATGGCGAACAGGATACATTGGCACAGGCCGACGTCGCATCGCGGCTGGCAACGTTACTGGATTGAGGAGAGAGACACCGTGGAAGTCTATACCACAGAGAATGAACAGGTTGATGCACTGCGTCGTTTCCTCGCGGAGAACGGAAAGGCGCTCGTTGTCGGTGTTGTGTTGGGTGTCGGTGCGCTGGTTGGCTGGCGTTTCTGGCAAAACCATCAAAATGATAGCGTGCAGGCGGCATCGGCGTCTTATCAGCAGGTGACGGAGCAACTGGCCGAAGGTAAAGCTGAAGCGATTGCTTCAACAGAGAAATTTACGGCTGAGAATAAGAATACCTATGGTGCGCTGGCTTCTCTGGAACTGGCTCGTCATTATGTTGATCAGAAAGATTTTGCTAAGGCAGCGCAACAGCTGGTACAGGCACAGTCGCAGACTAAAGATGCCGATCTGCTGGCAGTCGTGAATCTGCGTCTGGCGCGGGTTCAGCTACAGGAAAACAAAGCGGATGACGCGCTGAAAACGTTGGATGCCATCAAGCTGGAAGGCTGGGCGTCACAGGCAGCGGAAGTGCGTGGCGATATTCTGGTGAGCAAAGGGGACAATCAGGCTGCGCGTGATGCCTACAACAAAGGGTTGTCTTCCAATCCATCGCAGGCACAGCAAGCGTTACTGCGCATGAAACTGAATAACCTGTCCAGCTAAGAGGAATTCCATGCAATTGCGTAAAACACTGTTGGTAGGACTGGTTTCTGTTGCCCTGCTGAGCGGATGCTCGCTGTTTAACAGCGAAGAAGATGTTGTCACTATGTCTCCACTGCCGAAGGTGGAAAACCAGTTCACGCCAACCAAAGTGTGGAACAGTTCGGTTGGGAGTGGCATTGGTGAGTTTTATTCCAATCTTCATCCAGCATGGCAGGATAATCGCGTTTTTGCCGCCGATCGTCGTGGTACCGTAAAAGCGATGGATTTGAATGATGGCAAAGAGGTGTGGCGCGCCGATCTGTCCGAGAAGACCAATTTCTTCTCTCGCAATAATCCAGCGCTGCTGTCTGGCGGCGTAACGGTTTCTGGTAACCATGTCTATGTCGGCAGCGAGAAGGCGCAGGTCTATGCGCTGAATGCGGAAGATGGTACGCCGGTGTGGCAGGCGAAAGTGGCAGGCGAAGCGCTGTCACGTCCTGTGGTCAGTGATGGTGTGGTGCTGATTCACACTAGCAACGGTATGTTGCAGGCCTTGAATGAAGCGGATGGCGCAATCAAGTGGAGTGTCAATCTGGATATGCCGACGCTGTCTCTGCGCGGTGAATCTGCTCCGACAACCGCATTTGGTGCGGCGATTGTCGGCGGTGACAACGGTCGTGTGAATGCCGTGATGATCAATCAGGGTCAACTCATCTGGCAACAGCGTATTTCACAGCCGAGTGGCGCAACCGAAATCGATCGTCTGAACGATGTCGACACAACACCCGTTGTTGCGGGCGAAGTGGTGTACGCGCTGGGCTACAATGGCAATATGACTGCGCTGGATCTGCGTTCTGGTCAGGTTTTGTGGAAGCGTGAACTGGGTTCCGTGCATGATTTCATCATTGACGGTGACCGCATCTATCTGGTCGATCAGGACGATCGCGTTGTTGCATTGAACACTAACGGTGGCGTGAGCTTGTGGCGTCAAAGCGATCTGCTGCACCGTAACTTAACGGCACCAGCGCTGTATAACGGTTATCTGGTTGTGGGCGATGCCGAAGGGTATCTGCACTGGCTGAATACGGCAGATGGTCGCTTTGTGGCACAACAAAAAGTGGATAGCTCTGGTTTCCTGAGCAAGCCTGTCATTGCCAGCGACAAGCTGTTGATTCAGGCGAAAAATGGTGATGTCTACGCGTTCACTCGCTAAGTAATACCGTATTGATTTGGAGCGCAGCGCTTTTGGATGCGTTCCCACTTTTGACTGTGTTACTACAACGGCTCCTGACACTATCAGGGGCCGTTTCGTCTTTTTATCGTCAGCGAGTGTTTCGCTGTAACGTATTGAAATATAAGTAATGAGGTTGTAACAATGATACCTGTCGTCGCGCTGGTCGGGCGCCCGAATGTGGGTAAATCCACGCTATTTAACCGCTTAACGCGCACTCGTGATGCATTGGTGGCGGATTTCCCTGGGCTGACTCGTGACCGCAAGTATGGTCGTGCAGAAGTGGAAGGGCATGAGTTTATTATCGTCGATACCGGTGGGATTGACGGCACGGAAGACGGTGTGGAAACGCGCATGGCGGGTCAATCGCTGGTGGCGATTGAAGAAGCTGATATCGTGCTGTTCATGGTCGATGCTCGCGCGGGGCTGATGCCTGCGGATGAAGGCATTGCCAAGCATTTGCGCAGCCGCGAAAAGACGACGGTGCTGGTCGCTAACAAAACCGATGGCCTTGACCCTGATATGGTCACTGCGGATTTTTATTCACTCGGTATGGGTGAGGTCTACGCGATTGCAGCATCTCATGGCCGTGGCGTAACGTCGCTGCTGGAAACGGTTTTACTGCCGTTTGTACAAGATGAAATAGAAGAGCCGGTCGAGCTCACCGAAGAAGAAGAGAACGCGGCTTATTGGGCAGCGTTAGAAGCGGAAGAGCAGGCCAGCGAAGAAGAAGCGGAAGACGATTTCAATCCTGAAGATTTGCCGATCAAACTGGCGATTGTCGGGCGTCCGAACGTGGGGAAATCCACGCTGACTAACCGTATTCTGGGTGAAGAACGTGTTGTGGTGTACGACATGCCGGGCACAACGCGTGACAGTATCTACATCCCGATGGTGCGCGATGAACGTGAATATATTCTGATTGACACCGCCGGGGTACGTAAGCGCGGTAAAGTCACGGATACGGTAGAAAAATTCTCCGTCATCAAGACGTTGCAGGCGATTGAAGATGCTAACGTAGTGCTGCTGGTTATCGATGCACGTGAAGGTATTTCCGATCAAGATCTCTCACTGCTGGGCTTTATCCTCAATAGTGGGCGCTCACTGGTGATCGTGGTGAACAAGTGGGATGGCCTGTCGCAGGAAGTGCGCGATCAGGTGAAAGATACGCTGGATCTGCGCCTCGGCTTTATCGATTTTGCCCGCATTCACTTCATTTCTGCGCTACACGGCAGCGGCGTGGGTAACCTGTTTGAATCGGTGGCCGAAGCCTATTCTTGCGCGACGCGTCGTGTGAGCACGGCGATGTTGACGCGTGTTATGCAAATGGCGGCAGACGACCACCAGCCGCCGCTGGTGCGCGGTCGTCGCGTGAAGCTGAAATATGCGCACGCCGGGGGGTATAACCCACCGATTGTGGTGATCCACGGTAATCAGGTGAAAGACCTGCCAGATTCCTACAAGCGCTACTTGATGAATTACTATCGTCGTTCGCTGGAAGTGATGGGTACGCCGATTCGTATTCAGTTTAAAGAAGGGGAAAACCCCTTTGCAGACAAGCGCAACACGCTGACGCCAAACCAGCTACGTAAGCGTAAGCGGTTAATGTCGCATCTTAAAAAGAGTAAATGATTCATCAACGGGGGCGAATAGCGATATTCGCCCCCGTTTCGTCTCTGATAAAACGAATAATAATCAAGGAAAGTCATGTCCTGGGAAACCTGGAGTTTTGCATTCAACGTTACGATGCCTAATGTACTTATGTTGTTGATAGGTATTGTGTTACGCAAACTCAATCTTCTGAATGATGCGTTTTGTGATACGGCAATGCGGGTTGTATTCAATCTTTCTCTTCCCTGTCTGTTGTTTTTTAGTGTTGCAGGCAATCACCATTCTTTCGCAAGCCAATGGCCACTAGTGGTATATGGCACGGTAGGGACATTGGCGACATTTCTGCTGCTGGAAATCGCGGCGGTGAAGGTCGTCAAGGACCCGAAGGAACGCGGCATTTTTGTGCAAGGTGGGTTCCGTTCGAATACTGGCGTAATGGGGCTGGCATTTGCGATGAGTGCTTACGGTGATGAAGGCATTGCTGTTGGCTCACTGTATCTGATGGTGACCGTGATTATGTTCAACGCACTGTCTGTCATTACGCTGACGCGCAGCTTGCAGCGGCAATCTCCTGAACAGAAGATCCCAGTAAGCCAATTGCTGCGGGGGATTGTGACGAACCCGCTGATCATTGGTTTACTTCTGGGGGCGGCATATGGGCAGAGCCAATTACCGATGCCGAGTGTGATTAAGCAAACCGGCGGCTTTATTTCCTCAATGGCGCTGCCGCTAGCGTTACTCTGTGCCGGAGCCAGTCTGGAGTGGCGCAGTATGTTTCGTTCGTCCAATGTTGCCGTGTTGTCTTCTGTGGCGAAGATATTCATTGTGCCGGGGCTACTCACGCTGGGCGGATGGCTGGTTGGTTTTCGCGGTGTTGAGTTGGGCATTATTTTTCTGTTTTCATCGACGCCAACCGCAGCAGGTAGCTATGCAATGACTCGTGCGATGGGGGGAAACGCCACGTTGGCAGCGAATATTATTGGCTTGACGACGGTTGGCGCGTTTTTCATGATTGCGATTGGGCTGTACGTGCTGCGTTCCCTCGGTGTGATTTAACGTCTGACCACCACGTGTTATTGATAGCAAAATGGAGGAGAAAAGATGGATGCGCTTTGTCCTGATTGTCACCACGTGATGCTGTGGCAGCCTGATGGTTCATTTTTATGCAAGGTCTGCCAGCAGCATTATCTGCGTAAGGCGGCGTGCCCTGAATGTAACCACTTACTCCAGGAACTGAAAGCCTGTGGCGCGGTGGATTATTTCTGTCAGCAGCACGGGATGATTTCCAAACGGCGGGTTGTGTTCAGTTACGTACCTGCCGATTAAGCCAATTGTTACGCTTGTATGCCGTTGCGCCACAGTTCGGTCAGTTCCGGTGGCGCGCGGTCTTCGGGGATCAGCAGGATGACATCGGCATATTGATTCTGTTGCGGGTGGCTGTAGCTGATGTGGATGCGGTAATAGAACTGGTCGCCGCGTCCTGGGCCATCGGGTTCGCCGGATTCACGAGCTTGGGGAAAGGCATCGCGGATCGCATTACAAATGCGTTCCCGTTCGGATGAGGGGACGCTGGCGAGCGCGAAGCGTCGCGGCCCCGCCAGCTTGGGGATAAAGGCGAATCCCCCTTCACGCGCCAGCTCAATGATGGCGTTGTCGTTGAGCTCTGGCAGCGTTCTCATAAGAACTCCTGACGTACCTCCACGCCCACGGTTTCCCATGACTGCTGGACGATATCGGCAACAGTGTGATTAAAACGCTTAGCGGCATGTTGAATGGTATGGCGCGCGAAAATCTCGAAATCCGCATTTTGCGGCAGCGCTTTGTCACACAGCGTGTCGTACCAGATACGACCCGCTTTTTCCCAGGAATGCCCGCCTAGCGCGATAGCTGTCAGATAGAATGCTCGGTTGGGAATACCCGAGTTCAGGTGTACACCGCCGTTATCTTCACGCGTGTTGACATATTCGTTCATGTGGGAGGGCTGGGGATCGGTACCCAACAGTTCATCATCATACGCGGTGCCCGGATGAGACATCGAGCGCAGCCCCATGCCATGGATACCGTCTGCCAGAAGTTCGGCACCGATAAACCAGTCGGCCTGTTCAGCGGTTTGCCCTAAATGATACTGTTTGACCATTGAACCAAAGACGTCGGACAGCGATTCATTGAGCGCGCCGGATTGGCGGAAATAAATCAGCCCCGCTTCATGTTCGGTGATGCCGTGAGCGAGTTCATGTGCAACGACATCAAGCGCAATCGTGAAGCGATTGAATATTTTACCGTCACCATCCCCGAATACCATTTGTTGCCCGTTCCAGAAGGCATTCTGGTAATCCTGACCGTAATGTACGGTGCCAGCCAGTGTCAGCCCTTCAGCGTCCAACGAATTGCGTTGGAAAATCTTCCAGAAAAAATCATAGGTCACGCCCAGGTAGTCATAGGCCTCATCCACCGCGATATCACCGTTGCTGGATTGACCTTCAGCGCGTACCAGTTTGCCAGGCAACTGTTGCTGCTGTTCTGCATCAAGGATACGGCGGTTTACTTGCCCAGCGGGCAATGTCTCATGAGGCTCAGGGCGCGGGTTGTGGCTGACCATTAATGACTGAACGTGCATCAGTGTTTGTTGCGCGCAGTGTCGCTGCTCGTCTGTGCCGTTTGCAATAATACGATGCAGAATATAGGGGGGGATTACGCTACAAATTTTTTGTCTGGACTTCATACCTCATCTCCTTGAAAACGCTCATCAGGGGTAACACAGACGATCAATAAAGCTCACTGTCTTTTTATCCCATCCGCTTCATCGCGCAGTGCTGCTTGAAGTATGACGGGGATAAATTTTAGTGAGCTGGAAATGAGTATAGTTCAGATGTCAGTGGCAAGAATGGGGGATCGCCGTCGTTTTAGGATAAATCCCCATTCCGTGCATTTTATGCCAATCGCGTTATTTTGGCGTCTGGGATGAGGGTTTTCGCCGCTTTTTCACGGAACTTGAGTTTTGAATCAGCGTCGTGACCTGACTTTCTACCCAGCCGTCCTGCAAACGGGTTTTCAGCGTTTCACCGGGGGCAGTTTGCGCGACATTTTTCAGCACCTTACCGTCCGGCGCCGTGGTGACGTTATAGCCACGCGCCAACGTCGCCAGCGGGCTAACGCCTTCCAGTCGCGAACAGGCGATGCCTAGCTTTTGCTTGTTCTGATTCAACTGACGTTCTACTGCGCTTTGCATCTGATAGCTCAACTGCTGCAAACGCTGCTGCGCACGATGAATGCGGGTTTGCGGCTGCTGTTGCATCAGGCGCTGTTGTAAGCGTTCACTTCGGCGTGAGGTCTGCCGAAGCTGCTGCTGCATAGCGTCATCCAGTCGCTGGCGTAGTTTAATCAACTGAGTTTGCTGACGTGCCAACCGCAGTTGCGGGTGCTGCTGCTGCAAGCGATGGTGCAGGCGGGTAAATTCCCGGTTGCGCTGGGCAAGGTAGTAGTCCATCGCCATTTCCAGACGCTGGCGCTGGGACTGGATCTGACGCAACAGCTCAAGTTGGTTACGGCTCACTAACTCGGCAGCAGCGGACGGCGTGGGCGCACGCAGGTCACCGACGAAATCGGCGATGGTGACATCGGTCTCATGGCCGACGGCGCTGACGATAGGAATACGGCTAGCGAAAATAGCGCGAGCTACCCGTTCGTCGTTAAAGCTCCAGAGATCTTCCAGTGACCCTCCGCCGCGCCCGACGATTAACACGTCACACTCATCTCTCTGGTTAGCCAGTTCGATGGCGCGAACAATCTGTAGCGGCGCTTCGGCGCCTTGCACTGACGTGGGATACACGATCACCGGCAGTGACGGATCGCGGCGCTGCAACACCTGCAAAATATCGTGCAAGGCGGCACCGCTGGCTGACGTAATCACACCGACCTGTTTGGCGGGAGAGGGGAGCACTTGCTTAAACTGCTGGTCGAACAGCCCTTCGGCAGCGAGGCGCAGCTTGAGCTGTTCAAACTGCTGCTGTAGCAGGCCATCGCCGGCAGGCTGCATACTTTCCGCCAGTAGCTGATAGTCGCCGCGAGGTTCATACAGCGTGATGGTGGCACGAATCAGCACTTGCTGACCGTTTTGCGGGCGGAACGTCACTCTGCGGTTGCTGGTGCGGAACATCGCACAGCGCACCTGCGCCCGCTCGTCTTTTAGCGTGAAATACCAATGGCCGGATGAGGGCTGAGAAAGGTTGGAGATTTCGCCAGAGAGCCAAATCTGGCCCATTTCCATTTCCAACAGTTGTCTAACCGTCTGATTCAGGCGGCTAACGGTAAAAATTGCAGAGGAGGGAAATTGAGACATTGTGAGCCAGATCAAATTTTAAAACAGTCACTTAATTGATCGATACTACCTACCTGAAAAAGGTAATCAAGCATTTTAGTAAAATAATGCTGGAGGCAACCGATTACGCTCTGTATAATGCCACGGCAATATTTTATCTATTCTTACATCCACCTTGGTGAGATATTGCCCATGCTACGTATCGCTAAAGAAGCACTGACGTTTGACGACGTCCTCCTGGTTCCTGCTCATTCTACCGTTCTGCCTAACACTGCCGATCTGTCCACGCAGTTGACGAAAAACATCCGCCTGAATATTCCTATGCTGTCCGCAGCGATGGATACCGTTACCGAATCCGGCCTGGCCATTGCGCTGGCGCAGGAAGGCGGCTTGGGCTTTATTCACAAAAATATGTCCATTGAGCGTCAGGCGGAAGAAGTAAGCCGCGTGAAAAAACACGAAAGTGGCGTTGTGGTTGATCCACAAACCGTGACGCCAGAAACGACGCTGCGTGAAATGAAAGAGCTGACCGAGCGTAACGGCTTCGCGGGCTACCCGGTTGTTGCAAAAGACAACGAACTGGTCGGTATCATTACCGGTCGTGACGTGCGTTTTGTTACCGATCTGGAAAAACCAGTTAGCGCGTTCATGACGCCGAAAGAGCGTCTGGTCACCGTCAAAGAAGGCGAAGCGCGTGATGTCGTGCTGCAAAAAATGCACGAAAAACGCGTTGAAAAAGCACTGGTGATTGACGACCAATTCCACCTGATCGGCATGATCACAGTAAAAGATTTCCAGAAAGCAGAACGTAAACCGAACGCCTGTAAAGACGAACACGGTCGTTTGCGTGTAGGCGCGGCAGTTGGCGCTGGTGCAGGCAACGAAGAGCGTGTTGATGCACTGGTTGCCGCAGGTGTTGACGTACTGCTGATTGACTCCTCACACGGCCATTCCGAAGGCGTATTGCAACGTATTCGTGAAACACGTGCTAAATATCCGAACCTCGAAATCATCGGCGGCAACGTTGCAACGGGTTCTGGCGCGAAAGCGCTGGTTGAAGCTGGCGTTAGCGCGGTGAAAGTCGGTATCGGCCCTGGCTCTATCTGTACCACCCGTATCGTGACGGGCGTAGGTGTACCGCAGATTACGGCTATCTCTGACGCGGTTGAAGCGTTAGAAGGCACTGGCATTCCGGTCATCGCCGACGGTGGTATCCGTTTCTCTGGTGATATTGCTAAAGCCATCGCGGCCGGTGCGGCCTGTGTCATGGTCGGTTCTATGCTGGCGGGTACAGAAGAATCCCCAGGTGAAATCGAACTGTATCAGGGGCGTTCATTCAAATCTTATCGCGGTATGGGCTCACTGGGCGCGATGTCTAAAGGTTCATCAGACCGTTACTTCCAGACCGATAACGCTGCCGACAAACTGGTGCCGGAAGGTATCGAAGGTCGCGTAGCCTATAAAGGTCGCCTGAAAGAGATTGTTCACCAGCAGATGGGTGGCTTGCGCTCCTGTATGGGGTTGACCGGTTGCGCCACTATCGACGCGCTGCGCACGCAGGCTGAGTTTGTACGCATCAGCGGCGCGGGCATTCAGGAAAGCCACGTTCACGACGTTACCATTACTAAAGAGTCACCAAACTACCGTATGGGTTCATAAGGTAATTTGCGGGCTGATTTAACCCGATAAACCCGGTACTATTGCCTACCTTTTTAGGGCTATTCGCCGGGTTTACTTATTTTTTAGCTTTTTGGAACACGCTCCTCATGACTGAAAACATTCATCAACACCGCATTCTTATTCTGGATTTCGGCTCGCAGTACACGCAACTGGTTGCACGTCGCGTGCGTGAACTGGGCGTTTACTGTGAACTGTGGGCATGGGATGTCACGGAAGCGCAGATTCGCGGCTTTAATCCGAACGGGATCATCCTGTCCGGTGGCCCGGAAAGCACCACCGAATTTGGCAGCCCACGCGCGCCAGAATACGTTTTCAATGCTGGCGTACCGGTATTAGGCGTGTGCTACGGCATGCAGACGATGGCGATGCAGTTGGGTGGCCACGTTGAAGGTTCCAACGAGCGTGAGTTTGGTTATGCGCAGGTAGAAGTTAAGACGGATAGCGCGCTGGTGCGTGATATTCAGGATGCGTTGAGCGCCACGGGCGCGCCGCTGCTGGATGTCTGGATGAGCCACGGCGACAAAGTGACGGCGATCCCGGAAGGGTTTGAGACCGTTGCCAGTACGGATACCTGTCCGTTCGCCATCATGGCTAACGAAGATAAGCGTTTTTACGGCGTGCAATTCCACCCGGAAGTGACGCACACCCGTCAGGGTCAGCGTATGCTGGAACGTTTTGTACGCGATATTTGCCAGTGTGAAGCCCTGTGGACGCCAGCCAAGATTATCGACGATGCGGTGAACCGTATTCGTGAGCAGGTGGGTAACGACCACGTGATTTTGGGTCTGTCTGGCGGTGTGGATTCTTCCGTTACTGCGATGCTGCTGCACCGTGCTATTGGTGACCGTCTGACCTGCGTGTTTGTCGACAACGGCCTGTTGCGCCTGAACGAAGCCGATCAGGTTCTGGAAATGTTCGGCGACCATTTCGGTCTGAACATTGTGCATGTAGCGGCAGAAGATCGCTTCCTGAGTGAGTTGGCTGGCGAAAACGATCCTGAAGCCAAGCGTAAAATCATTGGTCGCGTGTTCGTTGAAGTGTTTGATGAAGAAGCCAGCAAGCAAGCCGACGTGAAATGGCTGGCGCAAGGCACCATCTACCCGGACGTCATCGAATCTGCGGCGTCTGCGACGGGTAAAGCGCACGTGATCAAGTCACACCACAATGTGGGTGGCCTGCCGAAAGAGATGAAACTGGGTCTGGTTGAGCCGCTGAAAGAGTTGTTCAAAGACGAAGTGCGTAAGATCGGTCTGGAACTGGGTCTGCCGTACAACATGCTGTACCGCCATCCGTTCCCGGGTCCAGGTCTGGGCGTGCGCGTGCTGGGTGAAGTGAAGAAAGAATACTGTGACCTGCTGCGTCGTGCGGATGCGATCTTCATCGAAGAACTGCACAAAGCCGACCTCTACAACAAGGTTAGCCAGGCATTCACTGTCTTCCTGCCGGTTCGTTCCGTGGGCGTGATGGGCGATGGTCGTAAATACGATTGGGTTGTCTCGCTACGTGCGGTAGAAACCATCGACTTTATGACCGCGCACTGGGCACACCTGCCATACGATTTCTTGGGCCGCGTCTCCAACCGCATCATCAACGAAGTCGACGGTATCTCCCGCGTCGTTTACGACGTATCGGGTAAGCCACCAGCAACGATTGAGTGGGAATGATTTCGCGTCTGGCAACAGCCTGCACGTAAAAGCAGTAAAGTACCTCTAAGCCCGCGTAACTGCGGGTTTTTTTACGTCTGACGAAATCTTTCTACACAATTGAGCCACTGATATTTTTAATTATTGTGAGCATTAGGAATAAGCCGAACGCCTGCGGCTCTGGTGATTTCTGTGAGTGTTATTAGCGTTGGATTGCCATTTTCAGACAGCGTTCTGTATAGCTGTTGGCGAGACAGACCCGATTTTTTGGCTATTTCACCCACTCCGCCACGCGCTTCAACGACACGGCGTAATGCTGTCAGGAATGCAGCGATGCCACCTTCCTCATAAATATCCTCTAGTGCTGTCTGGAGGTATATTTCTGCGTATTCAGGATTTTCTCGTAGTTCCACAACCATTGCATCATCGTGGCTAATGGTTTTTTCGAATGTAGTGGATTGGGTGATGATTGCCATGATGTTACCTCTTTTGATAATCCCGCCAGTATTGCATTGATTTATCTAAATCTTTGCTTTGGCTTGATTTATCCCACCGGTGAAGAGCAAAATCATCTTATCGCCTTCTACACTCGATAGCTTGGACCATAATCAACTCTGAGCTCCCAAACACCGTCTCTTTCAAATTTATGGTCGCCGAAATTTCTCTTTTCTGCACGGTCTACTCGGGTGTCTACTTTTGAAGCTGTACGAGGATCTTTCTTGCGTAGTTTCTGTATCTATTCAGTGTAAAGGACTTTACCGTCACTGCTTTGGTAACAGTTTCACTGTATACAAGATAGCGTCCTCACAGGTCTTTAGTCCTTTAATTTTTGTAACTTAAAAACGACAATCTTGCAAGAATGCCTTCAAGCGTATTGGTGCATCAGGTTTTGGAACTAAGTTTTTTATTTACGAATAGAGGGAGATTTCGTGCGTGATAGATAATGAATTTATCTGTTGCACCTGTGTCACGCCGACTCAGAGCGCCCAGTCGCCGTTGCCCTGAGAACCCGGCTGTTGGCAGAAATTATGTCGCTACGCTGTTCCTTCAGCTTTTTGGGTTGGACTACTCCGCTGTTCTTAGCATCGCCAAGCACCGTGTTTATGTGGTGTCCGTGGCCTCCATGCAGACTAATACCAAACTACATAACCTCAAACAGAGGGAAGCTACAAGACGAATGACCACGATGGTCTTTTATAGTCAGCACAACTGCTGGAGCCATATCGTTTCGCTACCACTACCCGATCCATGGCAGACAAGAAATCATTACCTGGTCGATATGATCTTGGTGTGATTCTGCTTTCAGAGGCACATGAACGGCTGAATGAAGCAAGAAGATGATCGCAGCAGGTCAGCAAAATCTGGTGATTATTGGTAGAATTAAAATCTTTCTTCAGACTCTGCCATTTTTTCCAGTATCGCCGTCTTTGTTATTGATACGAAAAGCGGCTGAAATAGGGCATAAAGCCGCATGAAAATCCCAAACAGACTACAACCGCTGGTCGATGATGGCCTGATAGACAATGTGCTCCAACGCTTGAAAAGCGGCAAGGAAGCGGACGTTTACACTGTTTTATGTGGTGACAAAATCCAGTGTGCCAAAGTTTACAAAGAAGCAATGCAGCGTAGCTTTAAACAGGCTGTGCAGTATCAGGAAGGGCGCAAAGTCCGTAATACGCGTAACGCCCGTGCAATGCAAAAAAACTCAAAATTCGGACGCAAGCAACAAGAAGAATCCTGGCAAACCGCGGAGGTCGAAGCATTGTTTCGTCTTGCTAATGCCGGCGTTCGTGTACCACAACCCTATATTTGCATTGACGGTGTGTTATTGATGGAGTTGGTCACAGATGTTGAAGGCGCTGTTGCTCCACGCCTTAGCGATGTGATTCTAACGGAAGAGAGTGCCGTTGCTGATTTTAATACGATGATCCGCAATATTGTGCGCATGTTGTGTGCAGGCATCGTACATGGTGATTTATCGGAATTTAACGTACTGCTTGACGCGCAAGGACCGGTAATTATCGACTTGCCACAGGCTGTGGACGCCGCCGCCAACAACCATGCTGAATCTATGTTTACACGTGATGTTAATAACATTACTGCTTACTACGGCCAGTTTGCGCCACAATTATTGCAAACACGGTATGCGCAAGAAATCTGGATGTTATATGAAGACGGAAAATTAACCCCAGAAACAGTGCTAACCGGTCTTTTCGTCGAAGCGGCGCATGAAGTGGATATGGGTTCACTGATTGATGAAATCATTGCAGTTGAAGATGAGTTCTACGAACGTCAGCGGGCAAGAAAAGAACGCGATGATGAATAATTGTCGGAACGACATAAGTCGTCGATAGAATTTTCAGGGGGGATAGTGGAGACGGAGTTCGTGATAGTCACATGACGCCAGTTTGCCATTCATCCCCAAGTATACGAGAGGCGGGGGCTGGCTAAGCCTGAACCTCATCCCCGCTCTTCTAAAGTGCAATAGAGATTCTGCCGTATGGCAGAACCATGCGAAAAGTTCCGCTATGACGTGCCTTTTGGGTTACCCATTCTTTCTTCAATAAAAAGAGTGAGCGATTCAACCTCTTGTTCATCATAAAAATTGCTGAGCGAAATAGGGAGCACCGTCAGATGATTAGCGATTAAAAATAAAAAGTCATCAGTTTTATTGATGTGAGAAATAGCGTGCCATGTATAGCTGCTGCTTGAGTTTTCTGTCTCCCCGTAAATTCCATCGTTGTTTATTATTACTTTCACCCTAATTGGAAAAGCATCGGAAGGATGATTTTTTATTTTCACGATCGCTAATGAAAGTAAAATGGAAAGGACGGTTAGCGAAGCGGTAAAATAAGAAAATAATTTTATAATTGGATGGGCTTCACGTTCATTAGATAGGAAAATAATCGCCAGCAATATGAAGAGCGATAAGAGAAATAAAACGAATGAAAGCAGTAGTAGGGAGTGGGTTACCCTGTGTTTATAGCTCTTTTTCTTTTCAGCCCAGTTGGACATCAGTTTAATGCTTTTTTCATAGTCGTTTTGTGTTAATGACTGATGAAAAATGAATTCTTTATTCCCTGTTTCCATTTTCTTTGCGATCTCTGTTATCCATACAGCATTATATTCACATCATAGACTCTCTGTAGAGGATTTTTCTACCTAATTGCTTCCCTGTGCATGAGTTCGCGTTTTAGTCACGCGGGTGAATATGTTGGAAAGGCTAAATAGCCCGAAAAACAGGGCCACAGCATGGAGAATCAGGCACTAATCGTGAGGGTTAACGCTTTTCCTGTTGCTTCAATATTCCTGCTTTAAGCATATCCACTTCCTTTCCGTTAATCGTGGCGGTGGCGGAGGTGACCTGATATTCCAGATCGCTGAACTGGCAAAAATCGGGGTTGTACTGTGGGAGCAGAGCAGATGCTTGGGAAAAAATGAATTTTTCTCCAATCATTCCGGCATCAAAACTACTCAATCCAAAAGGTGGGAAAGCGAGCGCCTGTTCGGCCGAAATGCCTTCGCTGTTTTTGAGTCGTAACGTGGCGCGAAAATTGGCGACTTCACCGAGTTTATTCGTATTGATAGAGAAATTAAGTTCGCATTTATAGGGATTATTATCTCCACCGAATGGGCTCGATTCATGTTTTAACGTTAAATCCGGTAATACGTCGCGTGTCGCGTTTCTCTCACGCTTATCTTTTTCACATTGGCGAAAATAATCGTTATCTGCACGCCCTTTATACTTCTGGGCTTGATGACAATCCACATCAACGTACTGTCCGCTGTAATACATCTGGGACAAATATTTGCTTGCACCTGTTACGTCATTTTTATAGGCCTGTTCAAATAATGCATAGGCCTTACGGTAATCGGCCTTGATGAGTACGCCATCGTAATACATTTTTCCGAGATTCATCAGGGCGTTGTCATTGCCTTGTTTTGCCGCCCGATCGTACCATTTTTCAGCTTCTGATCCGTCTGCATGAATACCCCAGCGTCCTTTTTCGTATACCGACCCAAGAATATTTTGTGCCTCTGGATGGCCGCCTTCGGCTGCGACGCGGAACCATTTAAGGGCTTCAATATTCTCATTTTTAATACCGGCATAGCCAAAATTATACAAATGACCGACCAGGAAATTTATTTCTGGATCGCCATCTTTTGCCCAGAATGTTGCCAGCCGTAGCACATCCCGTTTGCTAAAGCCGATACGGGTAAAGAAACGTTGTGTCTCTTCATCACCATTGGTGAGGTATCTTTTGGCGGTGTAAATTAACGTAGAACGCTGTGATATGTCGCTATCGGCATTGGCTTTTGCGCTATAGAGATAATCGATGATTATCTCTATTACATCAGGCGGTGTTTTGAGATCGGCACGATTCATTTTTTCTGCGAACTGTCTGGCGCGTTCTTTATCCTGCGCCACACCTTTGCCATATTGATAAAAATACCAGACGTTGTAGCAGCCAACATTGCCGTCTATTTCGCAGGCCTGCTGGTAATACTGGCGCGCTTGCGTAGTATCTTGCGGGACTATGATGCCGTACTCATAGATGAACCCTAGCGTGCTTAATGCCTGCGAGTCGCGGTCTTTCGCTAATGCTGTCAGCGCGGTTAATGCATGAGTATCCTGCTGCGTCAGGCGTTCGTAGATCGCCTCTATTTTGTCATTGGCTGGGCTGATGGATACCGCCGACAGGCTGAGCAGCGTGGCAATTATTGTTTTCCTTATCATCGATTTTCATTCCCTGAGTGAATAGCAATGTATAGCAAAGGTGTCGGCCAAGGTGATGGTTTGCCGTCGGTCGTGTCTTCTAGAGCCATCGACTCAATCACCACCGTCATTATCTAACGCACCCGGTTTATTATTTCTCAACAACGCCCATTTTCTGAACTGGGTCGGCGTCATCTCCATCTGCTGGGAAAAGGCGCGTCTGAAAGCGGTATCTTCACTGTAACCGCATTCGGCGGCAACCTGCTTGATATTGGTCATTGGGTTTTCAAGCAGCAGACAGGCCATTTCGATCCTGACGCGGGTAATAAAGTTTTTCGGGCTTTCCGCCGTGAGTTCTTTGAGTTTGCGGTGCAGCGTTCGGTCGCTGAAATTCAGAGCGCTGGCTAATTCTTCTGCGGTGATTGATGGGTTTTCGTAGCGGATGAGTTGTTCAGCGCGTAGCAGCAAGGGGTGTACGGTATTAATGAACCCCTGTGGCGCGTAAATACGTTGAGAAAGAGGTTGGCTATCCGCCACGGCGATATCCGCCGCTAATTTGGCGATCTTTGGCCCGCCACTGCGGTGGATAATATGCAGAGCAAGCTCGACCCAGGATAATGGCCCGCCGGTGGTAATGATGCCATCTTGTTCTTCCAGCGCTTTGCCCCACACTGGTTTTGCCTTCGGGTATTTCTGCTTAAAGGTATGGTAGAGCCACCAGGTCGTGGTGCAAAACCGGCCATCCAGCAGCCCGGCTTCGGCCAGAATAAACCCACCTGCACAGGCACCGCCTATCAGCGAGCCCTGCTGGTATTGCTCCCTGAGCCAAATGGCGGATTCATGAACGGATGATGCCGCTAGCGGTAATTTGTCCGATCCGAGCATCATCCCGGTCGCCAGTACAACATCTGCTTTACCCACCGCGTCAAATGAGCTGTCTACGTGAATGAGCCTGCCTTGGGCATCACGTACTGGCTTGCCGTCTGCACTGATGATGGACGTTTCAAAAGAGAGCGGTGGGGCGGAGGAAGAAGCGCTCTCAGGCTGTGTAATCAGTGCCTGATTGACCATCCAAAATATATCGGAAAGCCCGGAGATGGCCGACTGCATACTGCCCGGCAATGCCAAAATAGAGATGTGCATAGTGACGTTTCCTGCCAGACAAGATTTGGCGAATTTTGCATGAACTATGTCAAGTTTGCCACCTTACCACAAGCATCAACCACGATTAAAATTCAACCATTCGCAGCCCAAGCCTGATGAGACTCGTCGGAGAAGCAGGCAGGCGTATCACTCTTGCAGAGGAAAGCGTATGACGCATTACCGTATTAAATGGCTCGGCCATCTGGCTATCGTGTTAGGCCTGGTGCTGTCTGCTGGTGTTCACAACGTTGCGGAGGCGGCAAAAATTAACAATATCGTCTTAGTCCACGGCGCCTTTGCCGATGGCTCCAGTTGGTCTGCTGTTACGGCCCGACTACAGCGGATGGGATACCACGTGACCGCAGTGCAAAACCCGCTCACCTCTTTAGCGGATGACGTCGAAGCGACAGATCGCGTGCTGCAAAGACAGCAGGGCGATGTGCTGTTGGTCGGGCATTCGTGGGGCGGGACTGTCGTGACACAAGCTGGTAATGATCCCAAGGTCCGCGGCATCGTCTATTTGTCGGCGCTGGTGCCAGACAGCGAAGAATCCGTTTCTGATCTATTGCAGCGCCTGAAAGCGCCGATGGAAGGCATGGCGCCCGATGCTAATGGCATGATTTGGCTGGACAATTCTGAGCAGTATCGTGCGGTTATGGCGGGCGATGTATCACTGAAGAAAGCGCAGGCATTGGCTGCGGTGCAGCAGCCGATTGCGGCAAAAGCGTTTGGCGATCGCGTCCAGAAAGCGGCGTGGAAAGCTAAACCGACCTGGTATTTACTGACGGAGAATGACAAGGCATTACATCCATCTATTCAGAAAGAAATCGCGAGCCGTATCGGCGCAAAGACGCGTTCTATTGCCTCCAGTCATATGTCTCTGGTGTCACACCCGGAAGCTGTTGCGGATTTTATTGATAGCGCGGCTAAAGCAGTTAACTAAGTGAGCTTTGAAACTCAAATGTAGGAGAAGTCATTGTGAACATTTTACATATAGACTCCAGTATTCTTGAGAGCGGTTCCGTTTCCCGACAGATTTCTGCTGACGTGGTGAATGAGTTAGTCAAGCAACATCCCGATGCTGCTGTCTCTTACCGGGATGTGGTTAAAGATGAAATACGCCACTTAACGGGACCGATTGCCGCAGGATTTCGCCAAATAGCGTCCTCTTCAGCGGATGAAGCCACGATGCGGGAACACCAGTTGTCTGATGCGTTGGTCGCGGAATTTCTGGCGAATGACGTGATTGTCATCGGCGCGCCGATGTATAACTTTTCCGTCTCCAGCCAGCTGAAATCGTGGCTGGATCGGCTTGCGCAGGCTGGCAAGACCTTTAAATATACGGAAAAAGGTCCGGTAGGGCTGTCTGGGGGAAGAACGGTTATTGTGGTTTCTTCTCGCGGTGGTTTTTATACTGCACCGCCTTTTTTAGATCTGGATTTTCAGGAGCGTTATCTTCAGGGTTTTTTCCAGTTTCTTGGTATTAGCGATATTCATTTTGTCCGTGTGGAAGGTGCTTCAAAAGGGGATGAAATCAAGAATCGTGAAATTCACAATGCGAAATCCTCTATTCATTCCATTATTACATCTATGGCCGTTCAATAATTATTGAGGTAGCAATCATGCTCTATGCTATTACGCTTTCTTACACCAGCCCGAAAAATGAACTTGAAAAGAGTATTGATGCGCACAAAAAATGGCTGGCTGATAACATTAAAAAGGGAAATGTTATTTTTGCCGGCCCACTGGAAGATGGCTCCGGCGGGTTTATTTTAGCCTACGGGCTAGCACTTTCTGATATAGAAGATATTCTTTCCGATGATCCATTTGTCAATTTGGGATTAGTCAAAACAGAAATAAAGGCAATTGAGCCAGGGATCTGTTCGAGCCATTTCTATGCTGAATGGGCAGGAGATGCGAAGTTGTTATAAGTAGTCTGTAGATATCCTTAGTTATTATCATGCGCTTGAGGTTGCTGACAAAGTCCGCAGAGCGGGGGTAACGGATAGATCATAAAGACGCTGTAAACACGTCCTTGTGCGCTCGGCTTGCGCCATCCCTGGCGCAAACGCTTTACTCTTCTATTCCGTTACGCCCGTTTTCATTCAGCAAATAGGTTTGTCAACGGTCTGAAGCGCCATGTTCCCATGGCGCTCTAATATTATTGTGTAATAAACATAATGTCGGGAAATAATTTTCCTATTTATAGTCCTGCAAATTTAAATGGCGTAGCCTGTTTAAAATGTCCTGAGGCTTGACCAGAGTAAATTATACTTTGGTTTGGCCCTAAATCTAACTTGCTCGCGTTATTTCCTCGCGGGGAAAAATCGATCTTCTTCAAATCAACCCAAAAGATATTGGGAGAAACAGCGGATTCAAAGAAGTATTGCAGTGATGTATGGTCGATAACGGTACGCCAGCGCGTTGAGGCAATATTCGGCATGTTCGGTAAGGAATAGCCATAAGGAACCGATACATTACGTATGATACTGAATGCAGTGGCTAAGTCCGCTTTGTCTTTTTCTATTTTATTTTTCTCTGCTATCCCAGGAATGAGTTTATTGGGGGTAGAACTTTCCACATAGAATGAGGCTCGAACGAAACGGTCGGCAGCGCGGTTCGTTCCTGGTAGCATCACATTACCACCGATCTGATCCCAATAGGCATTAAGCGCTAATTGCTGATCGAACGTGGGGGAGTTGGTCATTACCTGATAGCTCTTATTATGGTGAATAACCTGTTTGCCGTCGATATATTCAATAATCGCACTGTCGCCAGAGGAATCTGATAACGAAAGGTGCAGTGTTGCCTTCCGGTTCTGCCCTGGTACATCTTTGGTAACCAGTATAAATTTTTCCTGTTGTAGCGATTTCACGGCTTCATCGACGGTAGCAAAATTATCCAACACGTACTGGGCCCATGCGGCGACGCTTAATCCCGGTTTTTTCGCTGTCGGCTTGGTTTTAGGGTATTCAGACTCCGCTAGCCAGAGCACGTTAGCCGCCAGCCCTTTCTCATTCAAACCATCGGTTGTGGAAGCCATTTTCTCGTCGCCATCAAAAGCAGAGGCAATAACACTGCCGTATTTTGATGTCCACTCCAGAGAATACTGACCAGCGGCGCCAGAGCGGTTTAATTCTCGAGGGAAAATCCAGAGATTAGTATGGGTATCCTCGGCCCAGTCCATTGAGCGGGCGGTAATAGGGTAATCAGGGTTCTGTATGTCCTTATAAACGAATCGCGTACAGGCGAGTGAAACCGCTGAGCCTAGCGTTAATGCTGCTAATGACAGTGCGCATACCGTAGACTTAAGGTGCTTATTATTTCTTATCATTTAATTTCTCCACATTTATTCTCAGAGGGGGTAGTTCACTAATATTACCGCTGATTATTTACTCTAAATAATTCGAGTTGCGTGAAGGCGGCAACCGCATGAATCCCCAGGAGCTTACTCAGGTAAGTGACTGGGGTGAATAAGGACAGCCAACGTACAAGCAGCTTGAAGTATGACGAGTATAGTCAGTGATTTATTTATGGGATGTGTTAGATCTAAAAATAAATATAACGATGCATGCTGATTAGTTTATTTATTATTATTCAATGGGAATGTGTTTTTTGATGGTTCGTTTATTTTATGTTGATTTTCAATCAAGCTTGCACCGCAACGAACGTTGAGTGAAAACGCGTTGAGACGGTTGTCGTCGTACCCACACAACGTAAAAATAGGTCAACATTTCACCCAATGCTTTAACCTTACCGCCAATTGGCAGTAAACTGGCGGTTGTGATTTTTTGACCGATTTTCACTGTGGGTGTTCGCCCACGGGCGTATCGATTCTGTTCCACTCCTTTTCTGCGAGCTATTTGGCCTATGACGTACCTCAAATTCTTGGGGATTGGGTTTATTTGTGTGCTGTTACTGTCTTTTTGGCAAAGTTGGGCGCAATCAACGCGTAACGGCGAAACGTTTAGTGGGCAAAGTTGGT
Organism: Pectobacterium punjabense; assembly: GCF_012427845.1. Classification (NCBI taxonomy): domain Bacteria; kingdom Pseudomonadati; phylum Pseudomonadota; class Gammaproteobacteria; order Enterobacterales; family Pectobacteriaceae; genus Pectobacterium; species Pectobacterium punjabense. The sequence continues at coordinate 3,364,597 of NZ_CP038498.1, read as the reverse complement.
GGTCTGCTAAACGCGATTCTTCCGGGTTAGCGCCGAATCCGGTGCAATTCCGCCAGACTGCCGTCGTACAGGTGTATGCTGCGCCGACTTATGGCTGGCGCGGGCTGGTGGCGGTGCATCCGTGGATCATTTTCAAGAAAGCAGGGGAAACCCAATATCGCCGTTACGAAATTTTGAGTTGGGGAAGTGATAACGTCATCCATCTGAACCGTTCGGCAGCCGATGCGTATTGGTATGGCGCGAAACCGAAACTGTTGGTGGATCATCGAGGTAACAAGGCGGAAGCGATGATCCCGCAGATTGAAGCCGCCATCAAAAGCTATCCGTGGCCGAATACCTATCATGCGTGGCCAGGGCCAAATAGCAATACGTTTCTGGCGCACATCGGCCGTGAGGTGCCTGCGCTCAAGCTGGATATGCCTGCCAATGCGATTGGTAAAGATTACCGCCCAATCACGCGTCCCGTTGGCCGGTCACCGTCGGGGAGCGGTGTGCAGATTTCACTGCTGGGTGTCATGGGTATCACCATGGGCGTTGAAGAGGGGATCGAAGCCAATATTCTGGGACTAAATATGGGCGTGGATATCAACCCACCCGCGCTGCGTTTACCCTTTATTGGCCGTCTCGGCTATGACAAAACGGGTAGCGAAGAAGGCTGAGAGCCACATTTTACCTTACGCTCCGTATTGCCGCAGATGAGCGAGTAAGTTAGCCACTTCGGGTTGCAGAATGGCGCCGGATTTTACGCCAAGCCAAAGCTGGCGTGATGCCCATTCATCGGTGAGCGTGATGGCGCGTAATCCGGTGCCGAGCACTTCAGGGCGAATCGCGCCCTCTGGCAAGACGCTGATCCCCAGCCCTGCTTCTATCATGCGGCAAATCCCATCAAAGCTGCTGACCTGAACCCGCAGGCGCAGAACTCTTCCCAGTATATCCGAGGCGTCTTTCAATTGTTTGAGCAAAGAGCTGCCGTTATTGAGACCAACGTAGTCGTAGCCCAATGTGTCGTTAAAGCTCACCTCTGGGTATGAGGAAAGCGGGTGCAGAGGCGGAACGAGTACGACCAGCTTATCCTGGCGATAAGGGATCTTTTCGACGCCTTGCGAACCCACATTGTCGGCGAAGATGCCAATATCAGCGTCCCCCATCGCCAGCGCCGTTACCACCGTTTTACTGAGCTTTTCCTCCAGGTTAATACGAATGAGTGGGCGCGTCAGAAGAAATGACGCCAGATCCTGCGGAAGAAACTGAATAATCGCCGAAGTATTCGCCCACATGTGTACGTGGCCGCGAACGCCAGCGGCGTAATCGTTCATCTCACTCGCCATGCGTTCCACGTTGCTTAATACATTGCCTGCGAGAGTAACCAGTTCTTTACCGGCCGGGGTGAGCGTCAGGCCGCGCGGCATACGGATAAACAGCGCACAGTCCACGGTGCGCTCCAGTTCAGCGATACGTTTACTCAAGGCCGAAAGCGTGATGTGAAATTTTTCTGCGGCTTTGGTCAGGCTACCCGTTTGGGCAACCTGCAAAAAGATACGAAGTGACTGAAGGTCAAAATGCGCCGGATTAATCATGGTTTATCGAGAGTCCTCAGCATGGCTGGAAAACCGCACAATAGCTGGCAGTTTGATTCCGCGCAGCATGTCGTCACATGTCTTATGTCACGCTGTACGTTAACACAGTTGGCGGTTTTCCTGACAGGAAAGGGTCATTGACGATTCAGTGATTATCAAAATGCGGCTCTGCACCTAGGATGGTGTTGTTCTCTCTCTATTTTTACCTTATGGGTTATCTGGTTAGGTTATGTTTAGCTTAATGATGTTCAGCGATATTTTGTTGTGTTTGCTTTTGGGGATCGGACTGGGGTTTTGCGGAGGAATGCTGGGGATCGGCGGGGGGCTTATCGCGATTCCGATTCTTGGAGTGCTCTTTGGGATGGATCAGCATATGGCACAGGGAACCGCGCTGGTGATGATAACACCTAACGTACTAATTGGTTTTCTACGCTATCGACAGCGTAACCGCATTGATACGCGGCTGGCGTTGACTATGTGTCTATTTGCCACGGGGTCTGCCTACCTTGCCGCTCATATCGCCTCATCGATTGATGTTCACAACCTACAGCGCGCCTTTGCCACTTTTCTGCTGGTGCTGGCGGCGTACTATATGTGGCAGTGGTATAACAAAAAGCGCAGCCAAACGTTGGAGATTGTACTGTCGACCAAGTATCTGCCGCTACTTGGTGTAGCGAGCGGGTTTATGTCCGGTATTTTTACCGTCGGCGGCGGTTTGGTGGTGGTGCCAGTGCTGGTTACGCTGTTTGCCTTTGCACAAACACAGGCGCAGGGGATGGCCCTGATTCTTGTTGTGCCGGGCGCTCTGGCGGCGCTGCTATCCTATTCACAGGCGGGTAATGTTGACTGGAGTATCGGTTTACCACTGGCGTTGGGAGGAATTGTCAGCGTGTCCTGGGGGGTAGCGGTTGCTCACAAGCTGCCGGTCGCTTATCTACGTGGCGCGTTTTGCCTGATGCTGGTCGGCGTGGGAATCGCTATGCTGGTGCTGAAATAACGCGGTGAACACGCTGGTTCACTGTTAACACATACTTATTTCTTTAAATAGACAGGTATTCAGCTTAAAGTTTTCAGCGCTTTCTCCGTTGATAAGTAGGAAGTGATGCGGTTAGCGTGAATGATTTTTCAGCGTCCTGACCGCAGTTGGAGCGGCCCGAGTGAAGCTGGGTCGGCGTCCTCTCTGAACCCCAATCTGAATAAGGCGTGATGTATGAGTCTCGTGAGCTATCTCGGAAAGCAAACTCTCGGTGTTCTGGCGGGTTATAAGCAGGATGGCATGGTCATCCATATTTGCGGCGTTTATCCCAATGCGGATAACAGCCTGCGCGTTTTTTTCCCGCACGGACATGAGTTTGTCGTTGGCGATCTGGCAACCATTCACCTTGATAACCGCTCTGGGGTCGATGAGTTTGATGCCAATATTCAGGTCTATCGTGCTTCTTACAAAGGGCGCGTGATAGCAAGCGAAGGTGATTGGGTGGTACTGGAACCGAGAGAATGTCAGCTCCTGCATGGTTTCACGCCTGTGCTGGACATCCGCGAGCCGGGCTATCAGTTTCCACAAGACGATCGCCCGTCCATACCAGTGCCCCTGACGCCGATGGTCGATTTTCCGCCGACGGAAAAGCAGGATTTTTCCAACAAGGTCGGTGTCTTAATCACCATGGCTGCCGAACAGCCGCATACTACGGTGTTAGCGTTCCTCTCATCCGTGGATAACGATATCTTCCTGATTACGTTCCCTGAGACCTTTAAATCCCAGTTGCTCAAACGTAATCCGCACTGCTTTTTTGCGATGGATGAGCGCAGCCATTATACCTTTGAGCGAGCCATCGAGTGGAACTACACCCTTATCGAAGGGGAAGCGTTTATTATCGCGCGTGATAATCCGCTCTATGAAAAAGTACGCCATGAATTCGTCACCAAGAACCCGTGGGAAATTGCCTTTTTCACACGCCCTGACGTCGAGGTTTACCATATTAAAAGCAAGCAGCTTGTTTGCCCCGGTAATACCCAAGCGCTTAGCTAAGAGATGAATAAATAAACGGGATAGCGCTATCCCGTTTATACCTGTTTGCTAACTATCGCTTACATTGACAGATCGATCACCATACGGCCGGTGATTTTCCCGCCTTTCATTTCAGCGAAAATAGCGTTGATATCGTTTAGCGGACGGCGGGTGACTTTCGGTTTTACTTTTCCTTCGGCCGCAAATTGGAACGCTTCCTTCAGATCTTCACGCGTGCCGACCAGCGAACCCAACACTTGAATGCCATCCAACACCAGACGCGGAATATTCAGATCCATGGACTCCGGCGGTAGGCCGACGGCAACAATGCGTCCGCCCGCACGAACAGAATCCACGGCAGAGTTAAACGCTGCGCGTGCAACAGCGGTGACTACGGTCGCATGTGCGCCGCCCACTTTTTCCTGAATGATCTTGGCGGCATCTTCTTTGGCTGGATTGATGACCAGGTCTGCACCGACCTCTTTGGCAAAGGCCAACTGTGCGTCGTTCACATCAATCGCGATGACTTTGGCATTAAAGACATTTTTGGCGTATTGCAGCGCCAAATTGCCCAACCCGCCCAGACCATAAATGGCAATCCACTGTCCTGGTTTAATTTGCGAGATTTTCACCGCTTTATATGTTGTCACGCCAGCGCAGGTAATGCTGCTGGCTGCGGCAGAATCCAGACCATCCGGCACTTTGACTGCGTAATCAGCAACGACGATGCATTCTTCCGCCATGCCGCCATCAACGGAATAACCTGCATTTTTCACCGTGCGACAGAGCGTTTCGTTACCGCTATTACAATATTCGCAGTGGCCACAGCCTTGATAGAACCAGGCTACGCTAGCGCGATCGCCGGGCTTCAGTGATGTCACGCCTGGACCGACTTCTTTAACAATACCGATACCTTCATGACCGAGCGTGATGCCAGTCACATCGCCAAAATCACCGTCTTTGACGTGCAAATCGGTGTGGCACACGCCACAGCATTCCATTTTTAGCAGAGCCTCTCCGTGTTGGAGGGGACGTAGTTTTTTGTCCTGAATCTCAACGGAATGATCCTTCGTAACGATAGCTGCTTTCATTAGTCTTCCTTTTACTGAATGTGTTGTGGAGGTAATGTATTTGGTTCTACCTATAAAAGAGTATACGCAGGTCGGCGAGTTAACTAATCAGGAAGCGTTTAATTTTGTTACAAAATGATGAGTTATTTAGTCGATGGTTTTCTATGGCGGGAATGTTGTTTACAGTAGTTTTTATGATGAGTTAGAGAGAGGCGCGTCCGTGCGGCCGTGTGATCGGATGAGGCTGCGTTGGATTACGGTTTTTTTTCTTGCGGTTCCAGAGCCCATTCCACTTTGCCTTTGCCGGTATTTTTGGCTTGATAAAGTGCAACATCTACGCGTTTCATAAAGTGTTCTGTGGGCTCCTGCGGCTGTTTTTTACCTGCCCCAATGCTGACAGAAAGGTAATGCATATTTTTAATAATGATTTTGTTGGCATTTTTTAATACTTCTCTCGCCAGCTTCTCTGCCCGATCCTGTGTTCCTGCATAAAGAATAATCGCGAATTCTTCGCCACCAATTCGAGTTGCGACGACTTCACTGTTATCGAAACGAGAAAGAATATGGCCGAATTTACTTAATATTTCATCGCCTTTCGTATGCCCATATTTGTCATTGATGACTTTGAAATTATCGATGTCGATGATAAATAAATAGGGTGTTTTCGCTTCGAGTTTTTTTAATTCGTTAATAAAAAACCGGCGATTAGGGAGCTGCGTGAGTTCATCGCTGAATGACTGTATTCTGGCTTCGACATACTTATTGTTGATTTGCTGTATCAGGGTATAGACACCGAATCCGACGCCAAACATACCAATAATTCTCAGCATATCCTCAACATAGTACCCAACTAGTTTGGGTTGATAGATAAACTCATCCATGAAGTCAAACGTGGCTGAGCATATCCAGACATGTAGCCCGAGCCGGATGGATAAGGCTGAAGTATGGTTCAGTGAGATTTTACTGGTACACGATAAGATAAAAAAAAGAAAAACCAACGCGATCGAATCGGTATAAGACCCCGGATTATTGTGCAACTGCTCCTGAAAATCGCGGTGCTTGAAGAACAGGAGATTAAATATAATGATTAACGCAGACAATAAAAGGGCGACCCTTACTGACGAGGAAGCCTTCTTATTTCTATCAATGAAGTCGTGGTCATACTCTTTAAAAGGCATTGCGGATCTCCTCTTGCATCACCTTCCAATCCTATCATGAAACCTATTGAATACATTCAGTCGCGTGGTGCCGGCGGTGTGTTCCAGAGAATGACGTTAATCTGACCAATGTGTAAAAAGCAGACGCCCGATCGCTCAGGCGTCTTTACCGATTAAAAATCGGCTTTCAGTACGACGCGATAACGGGCTTTTCCGTCACGCACGTGCTGGATAGCATCGTTGATTTTCGACATTGGGAACAGTTCCGTCTGTGGCTTCACGCTGGCACGCGCGGCGAGCTTCATCAGAGAACGTAGCTCATGTGGCGAACCGGTAGAAGAACCAGAAACGCTGCGATCGCCTGCGATAAGCGTAAAGGCCGGAACGCTAAATGGCTTCATTACCGCGCCGACGGTATGGAACTTCCCGTTATAGGCGAGCGCGTTGAAGTAAGGTTGCCATTCCAGATCGACGCTTACGGTGTTGATGATGAGATCGAACTGGCCTGCCAGCGCGGTCAGCGCCTGTGGATCGCGGCTGTTGACGACCTTATCGGCACCCATCGCCAAGACTTCCTGCTCTTTGGACGGATTAGAGCTGAACGCTGTGACTTCGCAACCCATCGCGTGTAGGAGCTTAATCGCGATATGTCCCAGACCGCCGATACCGATCACGCCAACGCGGCTGGTCGCAGTGACATGGTGCATTAACAGCGGTTTGAAGACGGTGATACCGCCGCACAGTAACGGACCCGCAGATTCGATATCAATGGAATCAGGAAGCGGGATTGCCCACTGCCAGTTTGCTCGGATCTTATCGGCAAAACCGCCTTTATTCAGAATCGTCGGCACGCTGCCTTGCTGGCAGTTGGTTTGGCTACCGCTGATACAGGCATCGCAATGCCCACAGCTGCGTGCTGTCCAGCCAATACCGACGCGCTGGCCAATCTTTAATCCTTTGTTCTTCGCCGCATCACCCAATGCGTGCACACGGCCAATCACTTCATGCCCGGCAACCAGCGGATAGCTCGACATGCCCCATTCGTTATCGATCATCGACAGGTCGGAATGGCACACGCCGCAGTAATCAACCACGACTTCGACGTCTTCCGCATGCAGTTCACCCGCATCAAACTCATACAACTCCAGCGCTGCGCCTGCTTCCGGTGCGGCATAACTCTTGATTATCGTCATCACAATCTCCTCAGTACGGGTTTGATTAATCAGTCTAAAGGGTTATGGCGTTTTTCTCTATGTCACAACGTGCCTGTGGTTTTTCATTTTGTGTCGGGCGGGACGGGCTTGCTTTGCTGGCATCACTTACTTATGCTGCGAGGCGTAGTAAATGACTCGGGGTGCCCTTCTTTGTGAAGGCTGAGAAATACCCGTACCACCTGATCTGGATAATGCCAGCGTAGGGAAGTCACGGTATGCCCACCGGTTGCCGCCTTCTTCCACGCCGGTTGGGAGACTTATGAATACACAACCCGCCGACTTTTCTGCCGCTCAGGCAGCAACATCACTGACCCAATTTCGTTCTGCTTCACCGCTGGTGCACTGTTTAACCAACGACGTGGTGCAATCTTTTACTGCTAACGTGCTGCTAGCGCTGAACGCATCGCCTGCGATGGTGGTCGATCCCGATGAAGCCGCGCAGTTCAGCGCGGTGGCCGATGCGTTACTGATTAATGTCGGAACGCTGGAACGCGCGCGCGCTGAGGCGATGCGGGCGGCGGTAAGCAGCGCACATCAGGCGGGTACGCCGTGGGTGCTCGATCCGGTTGCTGTAGGCGGTTTGACCTTCCGTACCGAATTTTGCCGGGAATTGCTGACATGGAAACCGGCGGCGATTCGCGGCAATGCGTCTGAAATCATGGCACTTTCTGGGGTAGCCGCGCAGGGGCGGGGCGTGGATAGTGCCGATGATTCCCTTGCAGCGCTACCCGCTGCGCGTGAGCTGGCGCGGCAGGTTGGGACGATTGTCGCGGTGACCGGCGCGGTGGATTATGTCACGGACGGTGAACGCGATATTGCGGTAATCGGCGGCGATAGCATGATGACACGTGTAGTCGGTACAGGCTGTGTGCTGTCGGCGGTGGTTGCGGGTTTCTGCTCCTTAGACGGTGACCGTTTATCCCACGTGGCGGCAGCGTGTTATGTCATGGCGTTAGCGGGGCAGCAGGCAGCTTCAGCATCACAAGGTACAGGCAGTTTTATCCCTAATTTCCTCGATCGGCTCTATACCCTACGTGCGGAGGATCTGGCATGAAACGTATCAATGCGTTGACGATTGCGGGTACCGATCCGAGCGGTGGGGCGGGGATTCAGGCGGATTTAAAAGCGTTTTCAGCCTTGGGTGCTTATGGCACGTCGGTCATTACCGCGCTGGTGGCGCAAAATACGCGCGGCGTACAGTCCGTCTACCGGATTGAACCGGATTTTGTCGCGGCGCAGCTGGATTCCGTGTTGAGCGATGTGCGTATCGACAGCGCCAAGATTGGGATGCTGGCGCAGGCCGATATTGTCGAAACGGTTGCCGAGCGTCTGCGTCATTACGCGGTTCCTTTTGTGGTGTTAGATACCGTGATGCTGGCGAAAAGTGGTGACCCGCTGCTCGCGCCTGAAGCAGTGGAGTCGATCCGCCGTGAGCTGCTGCCGCTGGTTTCCCTGATTACGCCCAACCTGCCGGAGGCCGCCGCGCTGCTGAATACGTCGCCTGCCGCCAGCGAGCGGGAAATGCGAGAACAGGGGGAAGCGCTGCTGGCGATGGGCTGTCAGGCAGTGTTGATGAAAGGCGGGCACCTCAGTGAAGCGGAAAGCCCGGACTGGTTGTTCAGCCGACAGGCCGATCCGCAGCGTTTTAGCTCCCCGCGTGTGAATACGCGTCATACGCATGGCACCGGCTGCACGCTGTCTGCCGCGCTGGCGGCGCTGCGGCCACGTTACGCTAGCTGGGGTGAGACGGTTAAGGTAGCTAAGGACTATTTACAGCAGGCGCTACAGCAGGCCGACACGCTGGAGGTTGGGCACGGTATCGGACCCGTTCATCACTTCCACCGCTGGTGGTAAATATTATATGCCCTCAATCCTTCACACTGCCGGCTTCCTGCCGCCTGAAATATGGCGGGTATAAGTAAATTGACTTGTACTTTGCGTGACACATTTGCCAGTAATTTCAAAGTAAATTAAGCGTCTTCGGCATAGACAGTGAGTGAACGTCCGGTTACTTTGCTGTGAAATCTTGGTGTTAATGTGAAATAGGATGTGGGGATAACATATGGCAGGTTCTGCTCGCAGTGCAATGGCTGCCAAGGCGCTTCAGACGATACTCAATATCGGCCTGCTGGCGCTGGCGACTATTCTGGTGATTTTTTTAGTCAAGGAAACGTTTCATCTGGCGAAGGTGCTGTTGATCTCCAACGAGAAAGATTCCTCCTATCAGCTGATAGAAGGCATCGTGATCTATTTCCTTTATTTTGAGTTTATTGCGCTGATCGTGAAGTATTTCCAGTCCGGCTATCACTTCCCACTGCGCTATTTTATCTACATCGGCATCACCGCCATCATTCGCCTGATTATTGTCGATCACAAAAGCCCGTCGGATACGCTGGTCTATTCCGCGGCGATCCTGCTGCTGGTTGTGACGCTGTATCTGGCAAACAGTAATCGCCTGAAGCGGGAATAATAGAAACAGAAATAGTTAAAACGCGCCGCTATTCCAGCAGCGAACACTGAGGCGGTAGCCGACAGTGAATCGCTGCGGGAAGCACCTCAATGCGGAATCGTTTGGCGGTGAGCGGCTCGCCGTCCAGATTAAATGTCATATCGTCTGGCGCGGTGATCTCCAGCCAGGGTAGGGTAGCGGAAATCATGTTCTGGTTTTCGCTGCCAGTAAACCAGGCCTGAAGCATATTGGGCAGTAACTCGGTTGCCGATAGTACGCTCAGTTCCAACAACCCATCGTTAATCAGCGCTTCCGGGCAAAGTTCCTGTCCGCCGCCAGCCTGACGGCCATTCCCCACCGCGATAACCAGCGTATCGCCTTCCCAGTGAAAATCCGGCCCGCGAATTTCACAGCGTTCGGCTTGCAGCATGTCCATACGAAAGAGCGCGTGTAGCACGTAAGAAGCGCTCCCCAGTGCCGCTTTCATTTTGGCTGGTGTTTCCGTGGTAATGCGCGTCGCGAACCCGCCCGTCGCCATGTTGATGAAATAGTGCGTGTCGTTCACTTTGGCGATATCAATCGCAGTAGCACGGCCTTTTATCGCCAGCGTCACCGCATTGTGCATCTCCATCGGAATTTGACAACTGGTGGCGAAATCGTTGGCCGTGCCTAACGGTACAATCCCGAGACACGGACGCACCGCTTCCGGCTGTACGGCCAATGCCGCAGCGACTTCATTGACGGTGCCATCGCCTCCGGCAGCGATCACATTATCCGCGTTGAGCTGGATCGCCTCTTCCACGTAACGCTTCGCATCACCGTATTCCCAGGTCACGCGGACATGCAGCGTATAGCCGTCTTTGCGTAGCTCACCGATGGCTTCGCGAAGTTCTTCATTACCCGCACTTTTCCCATTCAAAATCAGCAGGGTGATTGGATTTTTTTCCATGTCGTCTTTCTCTGGCTGCGATGTTGTTAATACAGAAACGTTGCAGTTAATCATAGACACTAAATTGGTAGGCAGATATCAGAAGAGTCGGTGAATATACCCGTCATACTTCAAGTTGCATGTGCGTTGGCAGCACTTAAATACTCGGCCCGTCGTGGGCCTCGCCCTAAAGGGCCGCTGCAAGCAGCGTTCAAATCTGCTCCCGGCAGATTTGTCACCCGAATCACTTACCTGAGTAAGCTCATCGGGATGCCTTCTCTTGCCGCCTGCCTGAAACTCGAATTATTTAGGGTATATGTGCGGTGGGGAAATACGTGGGCGGAAGAAAAAGAAAAGCCAGCTCAAGGGAGATTGAGCTGGCCAAGGAGGTGGTTCCTAGTAGTATCACTACGCTTATTTTTCGTTCTATGTTTTCTCAGCGACGCAATACTAACCACAAGACCAGCGAATTGATGTGATCTGTTTCTAATATTCGTTAAAAACCCTGAGCTTTGTAACGATACCCTCAGGCTATTAGCGTACTTATTTGTGGCAGAGGAGCGGTGATGATGGAGGACATTCCGTGAGAACGCGCTGCCTTGAGAGGGCATCGCCGGATGGTCAGGACATCCGGCGATATGACTGATTTATTCCGCGTTAGGGTTACGCGTGGTAGTGCCCGGCAGATTGCGTAGCAATAGGGCGTAGTCTAGCGAGACATCATCCGGCACCGGCAGATAAACGATATGGCCGTTACCCGGCGCAACCTCGGTCGGTTGGCCTTTGGCATTCTGCATCGATTCGATGGTGAATTGAATATTGCCGTTTGGCGTCATCATCTCCACGCTGTCGCCGCAGGAAAATTTGTTCTTCACTTCGACTTCTGCCAGCCCATCACGGCGAACGCCAGTGAATTCGCCGACAAACTGCTGACGATCGGAAACGGAATAGCCGTAGTCGTAGTTCTGGTAATCTTCATGCACGTGGCGGCGCAGGAAACCTTCGGTATAGCCACGATGCGCCAAACCTTCCAGCGTTTCCAGCAATGTTGGGTCGAATGGCTTGCCCGCGACAGCATCGTCGATGGCGCGGCGATACACCTGTGCGGTACGAGCGCAATAATAGAATGACTTGGTGCGGCCTTCGATTTTCAGCGAATGAACCTGCATTTGCGTCAAGCGCTCAACGTGTTGGATCGCACGCAGATCGCGGGAGTTCATGATGTAGGTGCCGTGCTCGTCTTCAAATGCGCTCATGTACTCGCCGGGACGCAGATTTTCTTCCAGCATAAAGACTTTGTCGGTCGGTTCGCCGATGCCCAGCGCGGGCTCAACGTTTTTCACCGCGATTGGTTCGTGCTGATGGACGATGTTCCCGACCTCGTCCTCTTTACCTTCCTGAACCTTATATTCCCAGCGGCAGGCGTTGGTGCAGGTTCCCTGATTTGGGTCGCGTTTGTTGATGTAGCCGGACAGCAGGCAGCGGCCAGAGTAGGCCATGCACAGCGCACCGTGAACGAAGATCTCCAGTTCCATGTCCGGGACGTTCTGACGAATTTCCGCAATCTCTTCCAGCGACAGTTCGCGGGACAGAATCACGCGAGTCAGCCCCATCTGCTGCCAGAATTTCACCGTCGCCCAGTTGACCGCGTTGGCCTGAACGGAAAGGTGAATGTCGATCTGTGGGAAGTTTTCGCGCACCAGCATAATCAAGCCCGGATCGGACATGATCAGCGCGTCCGGCCCCATTTCGATTACGGGTTGCAGGTCACGCAGGAAGGTTTTCAGCTTGGCGTTGTGCGGTGCGATGTTAACGACCACGTAGAATTTTTTGCCCAGTTCATGCGCTTCGTTAATGGCTTGCGCCAGCGTCTGATGGTTGAATTCGTTATTGCGTACGCGCAGGCTATAGCGAGGTTGACCGGCATAAATCGCGTCCGCGCCATAGGCAAAGGCGTAGCGCATATTTTTCAGCGTACCGGCCGGAGAAAGCAGTTCCGGTTTAAACATGGTATCTCTCGATTCTGATCACAAGTCAGGCTGCTCCGCGGCGGGAGCAGTAAAGGCGGAGGATTCTAGCGCTAATAGGGGGAAATTGCAGTAGACGACACACGAAACGTGGGCCTATTGTTTGACGTAAATCAATTTTTTTTGACCTAAATAAAGAATGGCCTGCCGTAAACCGAGCAGGCCAGATCTCACCGTATTAACGCGTGGCGATACGGGATGTGCCGAGGGTGTCGCGGTTGTGTGGCTGGTATAAATCAACCTGTGGGCCAACCGGCACAATCTGTGTCGGGTTCAGCCAGGCAATACCGTAATAACCTGCTTTGATATGGTCGATATTGACCGTCTCCGCAATGCCCGGCCACTGATACAGTTCGCGCAGGTAATTTGATAAGTGCGGATAGTCGGCAATGCGTTTCAGATTACATTTGAACGCGCCGTGGTAGGCCACGTCAAAACGTATCAGCGTCACAAACAGACGCCAGTCGGCTTCGGTCAGCGTATCGCCCAACATGTAACGATGGCTGCCTAAATGATCGTCCAGCTCGTCCAGCGTGGCGAAGAGTGTGGTGACCGCATCGTTATAGTGTTCCTGCGTTTTAGCAAACCCGGTTTTATATACGCCGTTATTGACGTTGTGGTACACGGTTTCGTTCCAATGGTCGATCTCACCGCGCAGTTCAGACGGGTAAAAATCGAGGTGGTTGCCTGTCAGATCGTTAAATTCGCTGTTCAGCATACGGATGATATCCGCCGATTCGTTGTTAACGATACGGCCTTCTACCCGATCCCACAGCACAGGCACCGACACCTTTCCGGTATAGTCGGGCACGCTGGCGGTGTACAACTGGTGCAGATAGTGAATTTCCCCCGCGTGCTCGCCAGCATCCTGCGGCGTTGCAAATTCCCAGCCGTTATCGGCGATACGTGGGTTGGCAACTGAGAGCGAAATGATGTTCTCCAGCCCTTTCAGCTTGCGGAAAATCAGCGTGCGCGATGCCCACGGGCAGAGATAAGAAACAAAAAGCTGGTAACGCCCAGCCTCTGGCACCAGCTCGGTTTGCCGAAATTTGGTCTCTTCACGGTGGAACGCGCCATTTTTGATCTCTTCTGCCGCGACATCGCCGTTAACCCATTTGCCATCAACTAAACCTGACATACATTTTCCCCTGTCTATTGTTTTTAAGCCCCATTTTTTTGAAGAACAATGGCTTGGAAGAACCGTTGTTTTCAAAATCAATGGCGTTAAAAAATCAATGGTGTTGCAGGTGACCTGTACCCGCATAGGATGCGGATGGATACCTGTCATTATTGTAGGCTTGAAATGGTAACAGCCGTGGGAAAAGAAAAAATGACAAAATTTTCATTAAGTCGGACAGTATTTTTGACTGGCATAGGAAAATGGCGATTAACGTTCTGCCGCCAGCAAGCCGTAGAGCGCAGAATCAGACACTTCGCCGTCTACGATCCAACGCTGCCTTAATAACCCTTCTTGCGTGAATCCCAGTCGTTCCAGCGATTTGGCTGAAGCCACATTGCGGGGATCGATTTCGGCCTCCAATCGGCTTAGACCCGCCGTTTCAAAGGCAAAATCCCGCAGGGCAGAGAGCGCCTCCGCCATATAGCCTTTTCCTTGTGCGCTTGCTGCCAGGCAGTAGCCAATCTCTGCGCGTTTAGAGCCAATCTCAAGATTGAACAGCACGCAGGTGCCGATCAGTTCGCCGCTTGCTTTGGCTTCCAGACCCAGCTTCATGTATTGCCCGGCGCACAGCGCGCTCCAGTATTCGTCAATCGCGTCATGCGCCTGCTCGATGTGCTGCCAGGGCGGGTGATTCCAGAAACGCATCACGACCGGATCGGACATAAAAGCGAACAGTGCGGGTGCATCATCACGATAGAGCGGGCGTAGCAGTAGGCGAGGTGTTTCGATTTTGGTGGTTTCGGAAAATAGCGCAGTCATTATCGTGAAAGCCTCTTCTTCGTGGGAAATGGATTGGTGGGCAATGAAAGGCGGTTATTCTGACTGATGGCTGGCTTGCAGTGCGTCAATATCACCCGCTGCGATGATATCCAGATGGCGTGTGATTTTTTCTATCGGCCAGTCCCACCAGCTCAGCGTTTCCAGTGTATTGATGACATCTGGCGCAAAACGGGCTTTAAGGATTTTTGCCGGATTGCCGCCGACGACCGTATAGGCAGGCACATCGGCGGTGACCACGGCGCGTGAGGCAATAATGGCACCATTTCCGATATGAACACCGGGCATGATCAGCGCATCATAGCCAATCCAGACATCATTGCCGATCACGGTGTCGCCTTTGTAAGGTAAATCTTCTGGTTTAGGTGTTACTTTTTCCCAACCGTTGCCAAAAATCTGGAATGGATAAGTCGACAGGCCGGAAAGCCGATGATTAGCCCCGTTCATGATAAATTTTGCACCACGCGCAATAGCGCAGAACTTACCGATGATTAATTTATCGCCGATGAACGGATAGTGATAAAGCACATTTTTTTCGAAATTTTCCGCGCCGTCGGGATCGTCATAATAGGTGTAGTCGCCAATGTTAATATTCGGGTTGGCGACAATATTCTTGATAAAACACACTTGGGGGAAACCGGCCATCGGGTGGCGGTTATCAGGATCGGGTCCGTTCAAATTAGGCTCCATAACATCATAAGACGGTTGGATTTATACCTCATTGCAGGGGGCGGCTTCCCAGCGATAGCCGATGCCGTACACCGTGCGGATAAATGAGGTTTCTTCATCCAGCTGTTCTAGTTTGCGGCGTAGGTTTTTGATGTGACTATCGATGGTGCGATCGGTCACGACACGATAATCGTCGTAAAGCTTATCCAGCAGCGCCTCGCGTGAAAACACTTTACCCGGTTCAGTGGAGAGGGTCTTGAGCAGACGAAACTCCGCGGGCGTCAGGTCAAGGTTCTGCCCCAGATAGCTGGCCTGAAAGCCGCTTTTATCAATCAACAGCGCTGTTTCGCTTTTCTCTGCGGCTTTCAGGCCGTCGTTCTGCCAGCCGCAGCGGCGCAGTAGCGTTCTGACACGCACGACGACTTCACGCGGGCTGAAAGGCTTACAAATATAGTCATCAGCACCAATTTCCAGCCCCAGCAGGCGGTCGATCTCTTCACTGCGGGCGGTGACCATGATAATTGGCACGTTGGAAAACTGACGGATGGTGCGACAGAGGGTCAGGCCGTCACAGCCCGGCAGCATTAAATCCAGCAGAATGAGTGAAGGAGAATGCTGTCGCACCCACTCAACGACGTCATTGCCATTTGGCAGCCAGTGCGTGGCATAGTCTGCGGCCTGAAGGTAATCTACCAGCAGTTGCCCCAACTTGGGCTCATCTTCGACGATCAAAATGGGTGACGTCATAGCGAAATCGGGTGCGGTTGTCATGGCTCTGTTTATCTTCAGTTTCGCTTAGCGTGGCGTTTAATCAGGAACGTGCGATGGAAGCTCGATGGTAATCATCACTCCCCCTAATGGCGAATGTTCAGCATACAGCCGTCCGCTATGTGCCTCAACGATATTATTGCAGATAGCCAGCCCCAGACCTGCTCCACCGCTGGCGCGGTTGCGCGAGCTTTCCGCCCGATAGAAACGCTCGAAAATCAGTATGAGCTGCTCATCGGTTACGCCAGGGGCGCTGTCCTGCCAGATAATAGCCCAGCACTTATGTCGCTGAACCAGTGAAATGGTCAATTGGCCCTGTTCATCGGTATAGCGCAGGCTATTTTCCAGCAAATTATTAAATAACTGACTTAACCGATCTGAGTCACCAAAAACGCCAGCCTGATCGGGTAAATCGGTGGTGAGCGCGATCTGCTTTTTTTGGAAACGTGCATGAAATGCAGCGATAGCAATATGCAGGGTTTGCACAACGTCTACGGACGTTTTGCGGTAGGCCAGCGCCCCGCGATCGGACAAGGTGAGCTGGTGCAGATCGTCTACCAGTTTGGTGAGCGTTGCGACTTCCGACTGAAGCGAATGCAGAGAGTGCGCGTCGGGCTTGCGTACACCATCCTGCAAGGCTTCCAATTCACCGCGTAGCACTGCCAGCGGCGTGCGCAGCTCGTGGGATACATCAGCCATAAACGCGCGGCGAGACTGTTCATTTTTTTCCAGCGTGTTGGCAAGCTGATTGAAATCCTGTGCCAGCCTGCCCAGCTCATCGTGCGAGCTTGCCGTCACGCGGGTGCTGAAATCTCCTGACGCTAAACTGTGCATGCCGTTGACCAGTCGCTTGACGGGGGCGAGGAGGCCACGTGCAGTCAGCCAGGCGGCGATGATAGCCAGCAACATCGATAGCGCCACAATCAGCCAACTGGTGCGTTGTTGCTGTTGATCGAAACTGATGTCGGCGTTACGGGTCAGGCGTTCAACGGGGGAGGCGACAATCCAGCCGACGGTCTGGTTCTGTACCTGAATGGGCTGCCAGGTGCCTTCATTGGGTATAGGTGCCGGCGATCCGAACAGTTTGCGTTTACTGTTATCCAGTACCCAAAGACGCACCCGCCATCCCTGCATGCTGTTGTCGGTGTCGCTGTTCTGATCCACAGAATGCAGCATCTTGAACACCAGACGCTCATTATTGCGCAGGAATGACCAATCGCCGTGCAACTGATATTGCTCTGCCAGCGCATCGCGCAGCTGCATAACCCGCTGTTCATTGCCGCGCTTAATGTAGTCGATAAAGCCGCGTTCAAAACTAACACGCACACCCCAGTGCATGGTTACCAGCACCAGCATGCAGGTGGCGAAAATCGCGAGAAACAGTTTGGCGGTGATTCCGAATTTCATAACGACCTCACGATTTACGCGGTAGCGTTGACTGTTTTACGGTGTCAGGTGGGACACGATTAAAAATCAACGCTGGCAGCGCGATGATGACGACCATGCTGAGATAGGTGTAGAGAAATACCGTGTGGGTTGTCCCACTTTCTGCGGCGATGTGCGGTTGAGAAAACATGCCTAAGAGAATACCCGCGATGCTTACCCCCAGGCTGGTGGAGAGCTGCATGGTCATCGACAGCAGGCTATTGCCGCCGCTGGCGAGGGAATCAGGCAGATCTTTCAGCGTCAGCGTGTTCATGGTGGAAAAGCGAATGGCATTTACCGTACCGAGGAAGAACAGCACCACCGGGATCATCCAGATCCATTGCATCAGTGCGACCAGCGCAAACAGCGCCGTGACCAGCGCCAGCAATAACGTCGAGGCGACCAGCACGTTGCGGTAGCCGAACCGATTGACGATCTGCACCACGACGCGTTTTATCCCCATGCTACCCAGTACCATTGGCACCATCATCAACCCCGCATGGAACGGAGAAAACCCCATTCCCAACTGCAAAAATAGCGGCGTCATAAACGGTAACATACCGCTGCCGATGCGAGCCAGCAGCCCGCCGGTCAGGCCGATAGAAAAAGTATGGGTGTCGAACAAACGCAGATTGAACAGCGCCCGTTCGTTATGACGGGCGTGCAGCCAGTAGCTCAATAGTGCGATAAGCCCGATGGCAATCAGCGCAAAAATGGCAATCGGCGGAATGCCGAGACTACGGTTACCGTCCAACGCTAGCGTCAGCGTCGCCATACCGACGGCAAGCCAAACGAAACCGCTGATATCAAAGCGCTGAGTTTGCATGGTGTAGTTGGGCATCAGAAACCAGGTTGCCAGCGCGCCGATGATGCCAACCGGCAGGTTGATAAGGAAAATCCAGTGCCAACTGGCGTATTCCACCAGAAAACCGCCGAGCGCGGGCCCCAGTAATGGGCCGATCTGGCCGGGCAGCGTCACGAAGGTCATTGCCGCCATATATTGATCGCGCGGGACGATCTTCATCACCGTCAGACGTCCTACCGGCACCATCATCGCGCCGCCAATGCCCTGAATCACGCGGGAGAGCAGCAGCTCATCTAATGTTTCCGAACGGGCGCACAGCAGCGACCCCAGTGTAAACAGCAGAATTGCGGCAAAAAAGATGTTCTTCACGCCGATACGATCCGCCAGCCAGCCGCTGGCGGGCAGCATCACTGCGACGGTCAGCACATAGGAAACAATCACCGAATGCATATGCAACGGGCTTTCATTCAGACTCGCCGCCATTGAAGGCAGCGCGGTATTCACGATAGTGGTATCCAGCGTCTGCATAAAAAAGCCAAAGGCAACAATCCAGAGCTGCCAGCGAACGGAGGCGGGATTCATCATGTTTCAGATTCCCCCTGATTAAGTGATAAATGGATAGCTGGTGAATACATATGCCGACACCCGATTGTGTAACTTGTTCTTTTGGCGAGGTTTCGTGCGCTTAACATTTGTTTTTCTCTGCATGTTTTCCGTATGCGCACGACACAGGGGCGACGGCAATTGAGCCGCCCTTGGTCGGGCGCGTTCGGGGCGCTACTAGAAAAACAGCGAACGTTAAGCGCACGAAACTTCTCCTAAATTAGCATTTTACTGGTGCTCATGTTCCGTCACGACAGTGACAAATCCTTCTCCGGGGCTTTGCGCCGAATATTCCTCAGCTTGTCGAAAAACAGGTATACCACCGGGGTGGTATACAGCGTGAGGATCTGGCTCATCACCAGCCCGCCGACAATCGTGATGCCGAGCGGTTGACGCAACTCTGCACCGTCACCGCTGGTCAGCACGAGCGGCAGTGCGCCAAACAATGCGGCTAATGTGGTCATCATAATCGGGCGGAAACGTAGCAGGCAGGCCTGAAAAATGGCGTCCCGTGCGTTCAGCTTGCCGCTGCGCTGTGCCACCAGCGCGAAATCCACCATCATGATCGCATTCTTCTTCACGATCCCAATCAACAGCATGATACCAATCAGTGCTACCAGACTAAACGGTACGCCAAACCACTCTAGCGCCAGTAGAGCGCCCACGCCTGCCGAGGGGAGGGTAGACAGAATCGTCAGTGGGTGCACATAGCTTTCATACAGCACGCCCAGCACGATATACACCGTGATAATCGCCGCCAGAATCAGCAATAGCTGGGAAGACTGGGATTGCTGGAACGCCTGCGCCGTACCAGAAAACTGACCGCGTACCGAGGACGGCACGCCCAGTGACGTCATGGTTCTTTCTACCGCCGCTGTCGCCGTGGAAAGATCGGTGCCTTCAGGCAGGTTAAAAGAGATGGTTGACGCGGCAGAGAGTCCCTGATGGTTCACCGACAGCGGTGCGTTGATCGGCTTCCAACTGGCGAAATAAGAAAGTGGGATGGGCTTACCGTCGTTATTGATGACGAACATCTTGTTCAGTGAACTGACATCCTGCGTGTAGGCATCGTCTACTTCCATCACGACCTTGTACTGGTTTAACGGCTGATAAATGGTCGAAATCTGACGCTGGCCGAAGGCATTATTAAGCAATGCATTGGCGGCAGAGACGTTGATGCATAACTGTGCCATCGCATCACGATCGTAGGTTAACGCCATTTCTGCGCCTTTATCCTGTTGATCGGAATTCACATCGGCCAGTTCAGGCAGTTTGCTGAAAGCAGCACGAATCTTTGGCTCCCAGGTTCGCAGTTCGCTCAAATCATCAGACAGGAGCGTGTACTGATACCCGGCGCTCGATTCCCGTCCGCCGATACGGATATCCTGCACTGGCATTAAAAACAGATTGGCGCCGGGTTCCTTGGCCAGCTTGACGCGCAGACGACTAATTACCTGCTGTGCGGAAACATCGCGCTCGGACAGCGGCTTAAGCGAAATAAACATCGAGCCGCTGTTGGTTCGCGATCCCCCCGTAAAACCGTTCACGTTATCCACCGCAGGATCGCTGCTGACAATGGTCATGAAATTCTGGAGCTTCACCGTCATGGCCTGAAAAGAAATACTCTGGTCAGCCTGAATAAAGCCCATCAGCCTGCCTGTATCCTGTTCCGGGAAAAAAGTCTTCGGAATACTGATGTACAGCCAGACGTTGAGTGCGATGGTGCCCAGCAGGAGCAACAAAACCCAGCGAGCATGGTTGAGTACCCACTTCAGCGATCGCCCGTAGCCTTGCTGCATGGCGAGCAATACACGATTAAAACCCCGTGTGCGCGGCTGGCTGCGTTTGGGCACGGCACGCAGCAGTCGTGCGCACAGCATGGGGGTGAGCGTGAGCGAGATCAGCAGGGAAATCATGATCGCCACCGACAGCGTTACGGCGAATTCACGGAATAGTCGCCCCGGCAGGCCGTCCATCAACAGCAGCGGGATGAACACCGCCACCAGCGACAGACTCATGGATAACACCGTGAACCCCACTTCTCTGACCCCCTGAAGCGATGCCTGGAGCGGCTTCATGCCAGCTTCGATGTGGCGGGAAATATTTTCCAATACCACGATGGCATCATCCACCACAAAACCAGTAGCAATGGTGAGCGCCATCAACGACAGGTTATTCAGGCTGAAGCCACACAGATACATGGCAGCGAAGGTGCCAATGAGTGACACGGGAACGGCGAGTGCCGGAATAGCGGTTGCCCGCCCGGAGCGTAAGAACAGGAAGACGACCAGAATCACCAGCGCGACGGCGATCAGCAGCGATTGCTCGACTTCTGCCAGCGAGGCGCGAATCGTGGGGGAACGATCCTGTGCGACATCCAACTGTATTTCGGCAGGCAGGCTGGCGCGTAGTTCCGGCATCGCGGCGCGGATGTTGTCTACCGTGGTAATAATGTTGGCATCCGGCGCGCGGCGAATCATCACCAGAATGGCAGGCTTCGCATTCGCCATCCCTGCATTGCGCGCGTTTTGCACGGAATCTTCCACCGTGGCGACGTCGCTCAGGCGAACGGCGGCGCCGTTGTTGTAGTGGATAATCAGCGGGGCGTAAGCATCGGCAGTTTTGAGCTCATCGTTGGTTTGTATCTGCCAACTTCTCTGGCTGTTTTCCACATTCCCCAGCGGTCGGCGCACATTTGCCTGTGCGATGGTCTGTCGTACGTCATCCAGGGAAATGCCTTGGTTAAATAACGCCACCGGATTCAGCGCCACGCGCACGGCGGGGAGCGAACTTCCGCCGATAGAGACATCGCCAACGCCTTCCATCTGCGAGATTTTCTGTGACAACTGGGTGGACGCGAAATCGTACAGTTGACCTTGGCTGTAGGTATCCGAAGTCAGCGTCAGAATCATGACCGGTGCGTCGGATGGGTTGACCTTACGGTAAGTCGGGCGGTTGGACATACCGGACGGCAGCAGGTTCTGTGCGGCGTTGATAGCCGCCTGAACATCGCGCGCCGCGCCGTTGATATCCCTATCGAGGTTAAACACCAGAATGACGCGCGTACTACCGAGCGAGCTGGTGGACGTCATTTCGTTGACGCCTGCAATTCTACCGAGCGCACGCTCCAGCGGTGTCGCGACGGCAGAGGCCATGGTTTCGGGTGACGCGCCGGGCAGTGAGGCGCTGACTGAGATCACCGGGAAATCCACCTGCGGCAGCGGGGATACGGGCAACAGGCGGAAACCTAATACGCCACAGAGCGCGATGGCCAACGTCAACAGCAGGGTGGCGACGGGGCGGTGGATGAACAGGGCGAAGAACTTCACTCGATTTCTTCCTCCTGACGCGGTGCACGACGGAAGCGCGCCGCCAGACGGTCAAACAGCAGGTAAATTACCGGTGTCGTAAACAGCGTCAGAATCTGGCTCATGATCAGGCCACCGACCATACAGACCCCTAGCGGCTGGCGCAGTTCCGCGCCGACGCCAGTGCTCAGCATCAGCGGCAGCGCACTGAGTAGGGCGGCCATCGTGGTCATCAGAATCGGTCGAAAACGCAGCAGACAGGCCTGATAAATAGCGTCATACGGTGTCATTCCCTGTTCTCGCTCCGCCGCTAGCGCGAAGTCGATCATCATGATGGCGTTTTTCTTCACGATCCCGATGAGCAAGATGATCCCGATAATGGCGATCACATCTAACTCATTCCCCGCCATCATGAGCGCCAGCAGCGCACCGACGCCCGCCGTTGGCAGCGTAGACAAGATGGTGATCGGGTGAATAAAGCTTTCGTACAGCACGCCGAGCACGATGTACATCGCGACAATCGCCGCAATGATGAGCCACACGGTGCTGCTCAGCGCCGACTGGAACGCCAGCGTACTGCCTTGAAAACGGGTCGTGATATCCGCGGGCAGGTTCATCTGTTGTTCAGCCTGCGTGATGGCATCAACCGCTTCGCCCAGTGCGTAGCCGCTGGCGACGTTGAAAGAGATCGTCGTCGAGGGGAACTGGTCGATATGGTTGATCGCCAGCGGTCCCTGACGCTCTTCAATCGTGGCGATGCTGCTGAGCGGGATCGTACCGCCGTCGCTGCTGATGAGACGCACGTCGTTCAATGCGTCCAGACCGGTATTGTGGGTCGTATCGTGCTCCAGCACCACGCGGTATTGGCTGGCCTGTGTATAGATGGTGGAAACCAGACGCTGACCAAAAGCGTTATACAGCGCACTATCGACCTGAGACATGGTGATGCCCAAACGGCTGGCGCTGTCGCGATCGACGTTGACGTAGGCGACCGCAGCACCGTCTTGCCAGTCGCTGCTGACATCCTCTAGCTGCGGTAGCTTTTTCAGTTCGGTCATCAGCTTCGGCACCCAGACGCTCAGTTCATCCAGCGACATTGCCTGCAACGTAAACTGATATTGCGTGCGGCTAATCTGGGTGTCGATGGTGAGATCCTGCACCGGTTGCAGATACAACTGAATGCCGGGAATCTGGGCCGTTTGCTGTTGCAGGCGACTGATGATCGCCTGAATACGCTCACTGCGTTCACTGAGCGGTTTCAGGTTGATTTGCAGTCGACCGCTGTTCAGTGCGGCATTCGTCCCATCGACGCCGACATACGAGGAAACGCTCTCTACCGCGGGGTCCTTCATGATAATGGAGACGACGCGCTGTTGGCGGTCAGCCATATTGCTGAACGAGACCGTCTGCGGTGCCTGTACGGTGCCCTGAATGATGCCGTTATCCTGTAGCGGGAAGAAGCCCTTCGGAATCCAGATATAGAGCAGGATAGTGAGCAACAGCGTACCCAGTGCGACGCTGAGTGTTAGCCACGGATGATTGAGTATTTTGCGTAGCCAGATGCCGTAGACATTGATCAGACGGGTGAAGAAACGCTCACTGGCACGAGTAAAACGGTTCTGTTTACTCAGCGACTGATGGCTTAGCATCCGTGCGCACATCATCGGGGTGAGCGTGAGCGACACAACGGCAGAAATCAGGATGGACACCGCCAGCGTCACGGCAAACTCGCGGAACAAGCGTCCGACGATATCACCCATAAACAGCAATGGGATCAGCACGGCGATGAGTGAGAAGGTCAGAGAAATGATGGTGAAGCCGATTTCTCCCGCTCCTTTCAGCGCCGCGTTAAGCGGTTTTTCCCCTTTTTCGATATACCGGGAGATATTTTCGATCACCACGATGGCATCATCTACCACGAAACCCGTGGCGATGGTGAGTGCCATCAGCGTCAGGTTATTGATGGAAAAACCGAGGAAATACATGGCGGCAAAGGTGCCGATCAGCGACAGCGGCACGGCGATGCTCGGGATCAGTGTGGCAACGGCGTTACGCAAAAACAGGTAAATCACCATCACAACCAGTGCGATAGCCAGCAGTAACTCGAACTGGACGTCTTTTACTGAAGCGCGAATGCTGGTGGTGCGGTCAGTCAGCGTAGTGACATCCACAGAGTTCGGCAGGCTGGCTTTTAACGCGGGCAGCATCTTGTTAATGCTATCCGTGGTCGTGATGACGTTGGCACCCGGCTGGCGCTGAACGTTAATAATGATCGCCTGCTGCCGATTCGCCCAGGCGCCAAGATGAATATTCTCGGCGGCCTGCTCAATAGTGGCAACATCCTGAAGTCGTACCGGTGCGCCATTTTTCCACGCAACAATCAGCTTGCGGTAGTCATCAACGGATTTCATCTGGTCGTTGGCGGAGAGCGTCACCGAACGCGTTGGACCATCCAGACTCCCCTTGGCGGAGTTCACGTTGGCGGCGGTAATCGCGGTGCGAATGGTCTCGCTGGTCAGGCCGTAAGCCGCCAGCGCCGGCGCGTTTAGCCTTACCCGCACGGCTGGCCGCTGGCCACCGGCTAACGACACCAGCCCGACGCCCGCGACCTGCGAAATTTTTTGCGCGATCCTGTTGTCCACCATGTCCTGCACCTGCGTCATCGACATTGCGGTGGAGGTGACGGCCAGCGTCATAATGGGCGGATCAGCCGGGTTCACTTTGCTGTAAGTGGGTGGATAGGGCAGATCGCTTGGCAACAGATTGCTGGCCGCATTAATGGCGGCCTGTACATCCTGCTCCGCGACATCCAGCGACAGTTCAAGCTGGAACTGAAGCGTGATGACGGATGCGCCGCCTGCGCTTTGCGTCGACATCTGTTTTAGCCCGGACATCTGGCCGAACTGCCGTTCCAGCGGCGCGGTAATCGCCGAGGTCACCACGTCGGGGCTGGCTCCAGGATACAAGGTAACAACCTGAATCGTCGGATAATCAACCTCGGGCAGCGCTGAAACGGGCAGTGCCCGATAGCCAATAATACCGGCCAACAGAATGGCGAACATCAACAACGTCGTTGCGACGGGGCGCAGAATAAACAGGCGTGACGGCCCGCCTCCGCTGGCTGGAACGGTGTCCTGCATCAGGATTTCTCCCCAGAGATTGCAGGCGTTTTCTCCGTCAGCGTAGAGGGAACGACTTCCACTTTGGTTCCTTCGGTCAGACGATCGATACCGTCAGTGACCACCTTCACGTCGGCATCCAGCCCGGCAGTGACCACGACCAACTGGCCGTACTGGATACTGGTCGTGACCTGACGTTTACTGACCTCGTTCTTATCATTCAAAATCCAGACGAAGCGGCCTTCATTGCCCATTTGCACCGCAGCGGAGGGGGCAACAACGGCGTTTTGCAGCGTATCGACCTTCATGCGGATATTCACAAATTGATTCGGGAACAGGGCATCATCCAGATTATCAAAACGCGCCTTGAGCTTGATCGTACCGGTGGTGGTGTCGATCTGGTTATCCATACTGAGCAGGCTACCCTGCGAGAGTTTCTTCTGATTGGCGCGATCCCAGGCTTCTACCACGGGTGGCTGACCTGATTTCTGCGCGCTAATAATGGTGGAGATTTCCGCTTCCGGTACGGTAAAGACGACATCGATAGGATACGTCTGTGTAATCACGACAATGCCATTGGTGTCGCCGCTGGTGATGTAATTCCCCACATCGACCTGTTTTAAACCGATCCGGCCGCTGATCGGTGCGGTAATTTTGCTGTAATCCAACTGGAGCTGTGCGCTGGCTACGGCACCGTCATCGGCTTTTAGCGTGCCTTCCGCCTGACGCACGGCGGCGATCTGCGTATCCAGTTCCTGACGGGAGATCAGGTTGGTTTTCACCAGTTGCTGATAGCGTGCTAAATCCTGCTGAGCGTTAGCCAGCACGGCCCGATCTTTTGCCAACTGCCCCTGTGCCTTCGTCAGTTCAACCTGAAACGGGCGGGGGTCGATTTCTGCCAGGAGATCGCCCGCCTTAACCTGTTGCCCTTCCTGAAAGTGAAGCGCCATCAGTTGCCCGTTCACCCGACTGCGTAGCGTCACGGTATTGGCCGCCGTTACTGTGCCTAAACCGGAGAGATAATAAGGTACGGAGGCAGATTGCGTCAGCGCAGCCTGTACGGGAGCCAGCGTGCGCATGGCCGCCCTGCGTCCACCACCACTGCTGCTACCCGAATTTGACGTACGGGCGGCGTGCTGTTCACTCTTGCCGGGTGCGGCAGGCGACGTCTGGGTAAAGTGGCGCCAGATCAGTACGGCAATAGCAATAACGGCGGCAAGTACCAGCAGGCCTCGGATACGTTTAGCATTCATAGTGGTGGATTACTCTCTCCAGGTTGCGCGGGAAGCACGATCTACCCGTCATACTTCACGCTGCATGTGCGTTGGCTGTCATACTCAGCGTGTTATTGGACCAATGGCCACGTGCCGATCGTTTAAGAATCGAGATACACGGAGCGAGGTTTCCCTGCGGGAACCTCATCCCCGTGTTTCTCCTAAAATGAGGCTTAAGCGATCAACATTAGCCAATGGCCGCATTTTACTAGTTTAAACAGGGGATGCCGGACAAAAATGAAGGAAATATGGAAGATGTGTCAGGGTTTGTAGGAAAAAAATCCGGCAGTGTAAGACTGCCGGACTGGGATAAGGATTTTATAACGTGATGAAGGGTTACAGCACCAGACCCGCGATAGAGGCGGAAAGGATGCTCACCAGCGTGGAACCGTAAACCAGCTTCAGGCCGAAACGGGAAACCACGTTACCTTGCTGCTCATTCAGGCCTTTAATCGCGCCTGCAATAATACCGATAGACGAGAAGTTGGCGAAGGACACCAGGAACACAGAGAGGATGCCGACGCTGCGTGGAGACAGTTCGCCTGCCACTTTTTGCAGTTCCAGCATCGCGACAAATTCGTTAGAAACCAGTTTGGTTGCCATGATACTACCAACCTGAAGCGCTTCATGAGACGGGATACCCATGATCCAGGCGAATGGGTAGAACGCGTAGCCAAGGACTTCCTGGAAGCTGATACCAAAAATGGCGCTGAAAATCGCGTTGACTGCGGCAATCAGTGCAATGAAACCGATCAGCATGGCCGCTACGATCACAGCAACTTTGAAGCCTGCCAGAATGTATTCGCCCAGCATTTCAAAGAAGCTCTGGTTTTCATGCAGATTACCCAACTGCAATTCCGGCTCTTCACCGACTTTGTAGGGGTTAATCAGTGACAGCACGATGAAGGTACTGAACATGTTCAGAATCAGCGCAGCAACGACGAATTTGGCATCCAGCATAGACATATACGCGCCGACGATGGACATCGACACGGTGGACATCGCGGTAGCGGCCATGGTGTACATGCGTTTTTCGGACATCTTGCCCAGAATATCTTTATAGGCAATGAAGTTTTCGGACTGACCAAGAATCAGTGAACTGACCGCGTTAAAGGATTCCAGTTTGCCCATACCGTTCACTTTGGACAACACTGTACCAATGGCGCGGATGATGATTGGCAGCACTTTAATGTATTGCAGAATACCGATCAGCGCAGAAATGAAGACGATAGGGCAGAGCACTTTGAAGAAGAAGGAAATCAGGTTCTTCTCACTATTCACCATGTCACCGAATACGAAGTCCGTCCCCTGGCCTGCAAATCCGAGTAATTTGTCGAAGACTGCTGCGAACCCTTTGACCACACCTAACCCAACGTTTGAGTACAGGAAGAAATAGGCGAGCAGAATTTCGATGACGAGTAGCTGAATAATAAAACGAATACGAATGCTTTTACGATCGCGGCAGACGAGTAGCGACAGCGCCGTAACAACAACCAGCGCCAGAACAAATTGCGCGATATGGGACAAGGACATGTGTGCTCCGAATATGAGGCAGGCCAAATTTTCCACGTCATTTTATGTAACGCGTGCACTAAAAATGAGAGGAAGAACGCAAAAAAACAATTATACCTTCGGATTTTATCTAAACTAAATGCTACGTCTCGTTATTTGGGTCTTTCTGTTCATTCATTATTCTTATCGCACACAGAAAGCTGCATTGCCCTACTTTGGGTTGCAGGTTGGCGAGTATTTTTATGGTGTTTTCTGCATGATTCAAAAGGAGAGTGATTATGTCAGTATCAGATACCTCACGTGAGCTTGGTCGTTCAGGCATTGTGGTCCCGCCTTTTTCGTTTGGTGGTAATGTTTTTGGTTGGACGGTCGATCGGTCGACGTCATTTAGTCTGCTGGATGCACTCGTGGCGCATCGGCTGAATTTCATTGATACCGCCGATGTTTACTCACGCTGGGCACCCGGCAATCAAGGTGGCGAATCTGAAACGATCATCGGCAACTGGCTGAAAAAAAGCGGCCAGCGTGACAAGGTGATTATTGCCACCAAAGTCGGCATGGATTTGGGTGATGGCAAGAAAGGGCTATCTGCTGGCTATATTCGTCAGGCGGTCGAGGCTTCATTACAGCGCTTGCAAACCGACTACATCGATCTCTATCAGGCACATACTGACGACAAGGAAACGCCGCTGGAAGAAACGCTGGCCGCGTTTGATGCGCTGATTAAAGAGGGCAAGGTACGCGCGATTGGGGCGTCCAACTACAGCGCTGCGCGTCTGGCTGAAGCGCTGAAAGTCAGCAAAGCCAACCATCTGGCACGCTATGAAACCCTGCAACCGGAATACAATTTGTACGATCGGCAAGGGTATGAGGCCGCGCTTGAACCGCTGGTGCGTGAGCAAGGGGTTGGCGTTATTAGCTATTATTCGCTGGCCAGCGGGTTTCTGTCAGGCAAGTATCGTCAGCCGAAGGATGCGTCGAAAAGTGCGCGCGGGCAGGGCGTAGTGGAAAAATACCTGAACGAGCGTGGTCGCACCATTTTGGAAGCACTGGATAGCGTGGCGAATGCGCATCAAACGACGCCATCGCAGGTTGCGCTGGCCTGGCTGATCGCACGTCCAAGTATTACCGCCCCGATTGCTAGTGCGACATCGCTGGAACAGGTTGCTGAACTCGCAGGTGCGACGCGGCTGGTACTGTCGGCAGAAGATATTGAGTTGCTGGAGCGGGCGAGTCGTTATTAGGACGCGGCTAGCTTCGGCACACTTTTATATGCGTACATGCGGGTGTAGAAATTACATGCGGATGTGGAAATGGTTTCGTGCGCCATAATGCCGCCATTTTCATGCTACGTCGTAGCACGCGCCCGACATAGGGGGCTACGCCAGCCCCCTATGAACCCCGGCTTTTTGGCGGGAATTATGCCGCTAAAGCGGTGCCTTCGTCGGTATCAGGCTTAGAGGACCGCTTGCGACACGTTTACTCGCCCCATAAATGGGGCTCGCCCTTCGGGCCAGCACGAGTGCTGTTCAAAAACGTCTCTGACGTTTTTGTCCGACGTGGCGCAAGCTTTCGCCGCGTCCATGCGGCTCACCCTAAGTCAGATATCTCCTCTGCATAATTTTTTACGCCGGATAACGGCAAAAACCGTTGAGCGCGTCGTAACACTCTTAGTGTGCTTCCGCCCCATCATCCTCAAACCAGGCCGCCAGTTCGCGCCGCAGATTATCTGATTGGGTGCCGAAGATGGCCTGTACCTGATGACCGACAATAATCACGCCGATAGCCCCCAGTTTTTGCAGGCTGTCGCTGTTGACCAGTCGCAGGCTGTGAACCTCAACCCGCAGGCGGGTGATGCAGGCATCCAGACTGACGATATTTTCTTTGCCGCCAAAGGCGTTCACCAACTGCTGCAAATTCTCTTTGTCTAACGGTGAAGCGATTTCAATTTCGGTAATTTGCTTACCCAACATTGATGCGAACAATTTCCGAAAATTGTGAATCTTGCCCATCGTAGTCACCTCTTCGTTTGTTTATCAGCGTGCGTATGATAATGCCGCTCACCTGACATTACTGTTAGGCGACACACGGCGATGAGGTTTCGTCGAAACGCTCATCACCGGTGCCCTATCGGTATTGCGATACTTAACTGACCAGCATGAATCTTTACTGTAATGCGCGGCGTAGAATCCGGCAGCCGTAGCCTGACAGGTCGATAGACCCTGAAAGCGTGCTACCCGTGGTCATTTCTTCGTAGGCGGCAGGCAGCGTAATGTGCTGCGGCGTTGCCGTGTAATTCTGAACGAAGATAAACTCGCTTTCCCCGTCATCACGACAATGAGCGACAATGCCGTAAGGCAGATCGATTGGCAGCGCGCGCGGTAGATCCAGCGTTTGTATCAGCGTGGTGAAGAAATCCCGCTGGAAAGCGAGATCGTTGCGCGATGCGATGTAGTAAGCCTGTCCTTTGCCGTAATCATTGACCGTAACGGCCGGGCGTCCGACATAGAAGTCGCTGTCATAGGTCGCCAGCGCCCGCGCGCCTTCCAGATGAATCAGCTCGCACAGGTGGGTGACCTGATACGGGCCGACCAGGCGTTGCTCGTTACCGTCCAGACCGCTGATGCTGTTGCTTTCATGATCGTACAGCCCGTCGATTTCTTCCGCCCAGATCCCCATGATCGGACGCAGCGGACCAGGGAAGCCGTTTTGGTGACAGAGATCGGTTTCGTTGACGACGCCAGACCAGTAGGTAGTGACGAAGCGGCCGCCCTGTTTGACGAAGGCATCGACACGTTCGGCAAAGCCATCGCGCACCATGTAAAGCATTGGTGCAATGACGACCTGATAGCCGCTGAGGTCGACATCGGCGTTGATGATGTCCACCGCCACGCCTTGCTCCCAGAATGTCCGATAGTGATCGGTGACGGTTTTTTCATAGAACAGGCCTGCGTTGCGCGGCCCTTGAGCGTTATCCATTGCCCAGCGGCTTTCCCAGTCGAAAATGATAGCGACTTTGGCGTCCACCCGACTGCCTGCCACTGGGGCGAGTTTGTTGAGGATGTCACCCAACTCCTGCACTTCGCGCCCAACGCGAGTGTTGATATGCCCGACATGATCGACGACGGCACCGTGGAACTTCTCGACGGAACCGCGGCTCTTACGCCACTGGAAATACTGCACGGAGTCTGACCCGTGTGCGACAGCCTGAAGTGAAGACAGGATATGCATGCCCGGCTTTTTCAGTTTGCTGATCGGCTGCCAGTTGGTCAGGCTCGGCGTTGACTCCATCAGGTAGAAAGGCTTGCCGCCTTTTAGCGTACGCATCAGGTCGTGATACATCGCGGTGTAGGCACCCAGCGTGCAGTCATCTTCTGCGTTATGCCACAGCGGGTAGCTGTCCCAGGAGATGAAGTCGATCACCTTCGCTAACTGCCAGTAGTCGTAATCATAGAAGTATTCCATGAAATTCGTCGTGGTTGGCAGAGACGGATTTTCGGCTTTGAGCGGTGCGATTTCTGCCGCACAGAAATCACTGACCTGTGAGGTGTTAAAGCGTTTCCAGTCCAGATTCAGACCGTGGATAGAGACTTCACCGATGGGGGATGGCGGTTCTAACTGCGACCAGTCGGTATAGGTATGACTCCAGAAGGTGCTCCACCACGCTTTATTCAACGCGTCTATCGTGCCGTAGCGTGCTTTCAGCCAGCTTTGGAAGGTGCTGCGACAGGTATCGCAGTGGCACTCGCCGCCGTATTCATTAGAAATATGCCAGCCGATCACCGCAGGATGGTGCGAGTAGCGTTTTGCCAACTGGGTGTTCATTTGTTTTACTTTTTCGCGATAGTTCGGCGAACTTAGGCAATGGTTGTGGCGACCGCCGTGCAGCGCCCGTACGCGGTTGCTGCCCACGCGCAGCACGTCAGGGTATTTCTGCGATAGCCAGGCCGGGCGGGCACCGCTGGGTGTTGCCAGAAAAACGAAGATCCCATTGGCATACAACGTATCGAGGATGCCGTCCAGCCAGCCAAATTCATAACGACCTTCTTCCGGTTCAAGCCCGGACCAGCTGAAAATCCCCACTGACATGACGTTGCACTGAGTTTGCTTCATCATCTCAATGTCTTTTTCCAGTACCTCTGGGTCATCCAGCCATTGGTCAGGGTTATAGTCAGCGCCGTGCAGTAGAACAGGCACCTTGCTGCTTAGCGGGGGAAATTTGAACATCGTTCTCTCCTAAACGGGTTGTCGACGTGTTGAATACGGTTTACGGCTTAAATACTTTGATGGAAGGCAGTACGTTGCCTTTGCAGTCGAACAGCGCCTGATTTTCCCGTGCGTTGCCTTCCTTCCATTCGTCATTGTTGTATTTCATGCCCGCTTTCGTGGCCCAGGTTGCGCCGGGGGTCGGCAGCCAGATTGGCTCCCAGTAGAAGATGCCTTTGCCGCGCTGATTGGGCACGTTGATGACGCTTTGCATCAGATCGTGCAGGTAATTGGCCTGACCCTGAACGGAAGCCGGATAGCCGCCCGCATCCAGCTCTTTCTGCTGGAAGCTATTTTCCGCGTTATCGCAATTTTCCAGCGTATAGGCATAGGCGGCTTCAACCACGATGATGTCTTTATTGTAGCGCTTGGTGACGTCGTTCATGTTGTACTGCAACGCGCTGATGGGGCCGTTCCAGTAGGTGTAGAATGAGGCACCGATGACATCGAATGGAACATTGCGTTTGACGATTTCATCAAACCACCAGATAAAGGTATCGTTTTTGGTGCCTTCTGCCAGATGTAGCATGATTTTGACGTTATTCGCGCCTTGTACGTCCTTCACGCCCTGAATGCCGGCTTTCAGCAGCGCCGCGAGGCGATCGAACTCGCCGCCACCCTGGCCCCAGCTTTTTCCTTCTGGCCACAGCATCCCGCCGTTCAGTTCGTTACCGATCTGCACCATATCCGGCATGACGCCCGCTTTTTGAAATTCGCTAATCGTGGCTTTGGTGTAGTCATGTACGGCAGTGGTGAGCTGTTCCACGTTGAGGCCTGACCACGCTTTAGGCTTGTTTTGGTGAGCCGGATCGGTCCAGAAATCGCTGTAGTGAAAATCCAGCAGCACTTTCATACTGTTCGCTTTGGCGCGTTTAGCCAGCGCCAGCGTGGTGGCCAGATCGTTGTTGCCGCCGCCATAGCCGTTGCCCGCAGCATCTTTCGGATCGTTCCAGATGCGTAGACGGATATAGTTAATGCCGTTTTCTTTCAGGATCAGCATGGCGTCTTTCTGTTTGCCATGCTCGTCATAAAATTTTCCGCCGTGCTTTTCCACCTCGTTCAGCATGGAGATATCCGCGCCTTTAATGAAATCGGCAGGGACATTCGTCAACTTATTGATCGTCACATTTTCTGCGGCATACAGGGTTTGCGGCAGGGAGAAGGTCAACAGGCCAGTTGCCAACATGGCGGCCATCAGTACGCGTTTTTTCATTTTCATTTTACGTTCCTGGAATAGGTACAGATGTTGAGTAATTATCCTTTGGTTCCGCCAGACGTCAGGCCGGAGACAAAGTATTTTTGCAATGAAAGATAAAGAATGGCGACCGGCACCGCGATCAGCACGGCTCCGGCGGCGTAGGTGGTGTAGCTAGCGCCCATTTTCTGTGCGACCAGGTTGTACAGCCCGATAGGTAGCGTGTATTGATCCGGTGTGCGCAGAATGGTGCTGGAGAGAATGAAATCACCCAGCGGGCCAGTGAACGAGAACAGGGCAATGACCGCGATGATTGGCTTGGACAGCGGCATAATGATCTCAATAAAGATGCGGAAGTTGCCTGCACCGTCCATACGCGCGGACTCATCCAGATCTTTCGGAATGGCATCCAGATAGCCTTTCATCAGATAGGTATTCATCGGGATCATACCGCCGACGTAAACCAGTACGAGGGCGATATGGCTGTTCACCAGCCCCAGCATCTGCGCCAGTACGAAGATGGCGATCAGGGCAGAGAACTGCGGAATCATCTGCAACAGCAGAAACAGCATCAGCCCGTTCTGACGGCCGCGAAAGCGGAAGCGCGAGAAGGAATACGCGGTGAAACTGACGCTGATGAGCGTCAGAACCATAGTTAGGAAGCTGATTTTCATCGAGTTCCAGTACCAGGCGGCATAGTCAATCTGGCCGTTGAACAGCTCCTCATAGTGAATGAAGGAGAAGTTATCCGGGATGATTGAGGTGTTGAGCAGGCTGCTGCCGGGATTTAACGATGCACCAACCGTCCAGATCAGCGGGTAAATAATGATGATGGCCACAATCGTCAGCAGCAGGTAGGTCAGGCCAAGTTTGATAAAATTTTGGCGTTTAACGCTATGTTTTTTCATCTGCGCGCTTTCCTATGCCATGTTGTCTTGTTTGAAGGAATTGGTGGCACGGAACTGCCACAGCGCGATTCCCACGACAAAGATCGACAGCAAAATGGTGATGCTGGCTGCGATCGCATATTGGGAAGAAGACATGGTCAGCTTATAAATCCAGGACACCAGAATATCCGTCCCGCCCGCGTTGGAGCCGATTACCGCCGGTCCACCGTTGTTGAACAGATAGATGATGTTGAAATTATTAAAGTTGAACGTGTACTGCGTGATGATGATCGGCGCAATGGAGTAGAGTACCAGCGGCAGCGTGATGGTGGTCAGCTTGTACCAACTGCTGGCTCCGTCAATGGTCGCGGCTTCGTACAAATCATCAGGAATAGCCTGCAATACGCCGGTGGTCATGGCGAACACAAACGGAAAGCCTAACCAGGTTTGCATCAGAATCAGCGCGGTCTTGGTCCAGAACGGATCGGTCATCCACGCTTTAGGCTCAATCCCCAGCGCGGCCAGAATGCCGTTATTGATTACACCAAACGTTTCGTTAAACATCCCCGCGAAGACCAGAATGGTGACGAAACCCGGTACTGCCCACGGCAGGATCAGGATGGTGCGAATCAGCGGTTTAAAACGTAGTCCTTTTTGGTTCACCAAAATCGCCAGCAGGATACCCACAGCGCACTGAAGTGTGGTCGCAATCAGCGTCCAAATTACCGTCCATTGCAGCACGTCAAAGAATGTGGACCGCCAGAGGTCAAGCCGGAAGATATTGATGAAATTCGTCATCCCCACCCAGTCGACCAGCTTGGCGGGCGGCGTGTGATAGAGGTTGTAGTTGGTAAAGGCAATGGAGAAGCCGAAAATAATCGGGAAAACCACGACAAAGACCAGCAGAATAAAGCCCGGTGTGATCATCAGATAAGGGAAGCCTTCGCTCAACAGCATCTGATATTGCTTCTTCACGCTGTTCAACGGCAGGCCTTTATCACGTCTGGCTCCGCACACGTAGGCATCACGCAGGCTGCAATAGTAGACGCCGACGCCAAAGGCGGCGACGATCACACTGATAATGCCTTTTGCCAGAAGAAAAATAGAGTGATCGCGTGGCAACTCGGTGCCCAGCGTGATAAGCCCCCAAGCGCCATTTTGCAGGAAATCATGGAATATGCCGATGAAGCAAACCATGACGATAGAGAAAAGCGCGCCTTTGACGAACTGGCGATTATAAATCTGTCCGAGTCCGGGGACGAGCGCCAGCAATACCGCTGTTCTGGCGTGGCGATGTCCTCTTTCTTGTGGCGTAAGGCCGCTGGCGTTGACGGTCACATCTACCTCCATTTTCTTAAAAACATGGGTATCCCCGCATCCCGATATTTAGTGGGGATAAACAGGGGGAACCCATGTTGACCCACGGTGGAGCAGTGGTTTACTGGTTACTGTGGTTAGCTTCGATCTGCATTTTTATTACCTTCACGGCGGATTCCAGCGCCGCTTTGGTGTCCTGCTTGCCCGTCACGCTCAATTGCAGCGCGCTGTTGGCTGGCGTCCAGACTTCCTGCATTTCCGGTACGCTCGGCATAGGGACGGCATAACCAGACTGGATCGCGACAGCACGAGATTTTTCGTCATCTTTAATCAGTGGATCGTCAACCAGTGCGGCAATCGGTGGGATTTCACCGGTCAACTGGAAGCGAACTTTGGCGTATTCCGGCTGATTGATGAACTCAATGAATTTCTGTGCCAGCTCTTTGTTCTTGGAGTAGGTGGAGATGCTGTAGCCTTTTACGCCCAGCAGTGAACGCGGGTGTTCACCGTTTGGCAACAGCGGCAGTGGTGCTACGCCATAGTTTACGCCCGCGTTTTTGTACGGTTGAAACGCCCACGGACCGGTAATCACGGCAGCGGCTTTTTTCTCGGTAAACAGGGAGTCGATGGCGTTAGCGCCGGTTTCACCGACGATGCCCGGCGGGAACAGGCCATCAGCGTAGAATTTCTTGATGTAGTTGACGGCATCGATGGTGGCTTGTTTATCCAGACCGAGGTCTTTGACATTCGGTGAACCGTTGCTGTTTTGGCCGAAGATGTAGCCGCCCATCCCGGCGATGACGCCATAGGCGTAATAAATCTCATCAAATTTCGCCAACAAACCATAGCGACCTTCGGCACGTTGCTGTTTGGAGAAGGCGAACAGGTCGTCGAATTTTTCCGGCGGCTGTGGCATCAGATCTTTGTTGTACACCAGTACGGTGGTTTCAACCGCTTTCGGCACGCCATACAGCTTACCGTTGTAGGTTTGTGCTTCCAGTGCGGGTTTGGTGAAACTCGACAGGAATGTCTGATCCAACGTCAATTCGCTAATTAATCCCTGAACCACAGCGGTGCCAACCTGATCGTGTGGCATCACTATCACATCTGGGCCGATCCCCGCAGGGCCATCCAGACGGAGTTTCTCAATCTGTTGAGCGTAAGGTGTTTCCAGCACTTTGATTTTTACATTGTTTTGTTTTTCAAAGGCTTTTATCGCATCGGCAATGCCGTCTGATTTCTTGATATCTTCCCATACCAGAAGTTCTTTGTCGGCTGCCAGCGCTGATTTGCTGAGCACGCCAGTGATACCCAGTGAAATCATGATGACGGTAGTCAGCGTTTTCATTTTCATCATTAGTCCTCAAAGCCCTGGTGGGCCAATCATGGTAGGAAATCGTCACGTACTTTCCGCTTTCGCCGTTTTTGTCGTCCCTGTGCGATGTTGGTGTAACGTTACATCACACGGCAGTACACAGCAGGGAATGAGACATCTAACCGTACGCGTTGTGTGGTGATCGTCGCTGTGTGGCGCTTGACGCTTTATTGTGCGTTTTCCACAAAGTAGGGTAACGGTTACACCAGTGGCGATTACATTAAGCAGAGTGCGCCACGTCTGCCAGTGAAACATGTAAAGGCTGTGATCTTATGCACAAAAGTAACCCCCTGTTTGTGCAAACGGTTACACCATGCTGTTATATTGCGATTATGACCAGCGTGCAGGTCAGCCTGGCCGGATGCTGATACGTCTGGAAGGGCTGCCGAGCCATTTTGAGTAGACGACCACTGGGCCGTTGTGACTCAGCGCTTATATCCTGAAAAGCAAAATTATCAAGAGGTTACCGTTATGGCGTCGATCCAGTTGGATAAAGTTAGTAAGCATTTTGGCAAAACGATTACGCTTCACGATGTGAATCTGACGATTGCAGATGGAGAGTTCGCCGTTTTTGTTGGGCCGTCTGGCTGCGGTAAGTCGACGTTGCTAAGAATGATTGCCGGACTGGAAGATGTCACAGGCGGTGAAATCATGATTGATAATGCGATAGTGAATGATGTTGCCCCCGCGCATCGTGGCGTTGCCATGGTGTTCCAATCCTATGCGCTATACCCGCACATGACCGTCGCTGAGAATATGGGCTACGGCCTGCGTGTTAATGGTGTCCCGAAAGACCAGATTAAGCACCAGATTGAGATGGTGGCGAAGACGCTGCAATTGTCTCACCTGCTGGAGCGCAAGCCGAAAGAGTTGTCAGGCGGCCAGCGTCAGCGTGTGGCGATAGGGCGTGCGATCGTACGTAATCCGAAAGTGTTCCTGTTTGATGAACCGCTGTCGAACCTTGATGCGGAGTTGCGCGTGGATATGCGGTTGCATATTGCCAAGCTGCATCAGGAATTGAAAACGACCATGATCTACGTAACGCACGATCAGGTCGAAGCCATGACGCTGGCTGACAAAATCGTAGTAATGAATTACGGAAAAGTTGAACAGGTTGGATCGCCGATGGAGCTTTACTATCATCCGGTTAACCAGTTTGTCGCGGGTTTTATCGGCTCGCCAAAAATGAATTTCCTGCCTGCGCAGGTCATCGACTGGACGCCGGATAGCCTGACGGTCAATGCCGCCGAGCAGCTACAGCTTGAACTGCCGGTTCGCACCAGTGAGCTGAGCGCTGGGAGCACGATTACGCTGGGGCTACGGCCAGAACACGTTTCACCGGAAGGCGAGGGGATTCGGCTGTCATTCGGCTGTGAGGTCGTCGAGCGTTTAGGCAATAGCACCTATCTGTTCGGCCAATGCTGCGGGATTGATAACTTCAAGCTGCTGCTGGCAGGCGACAGCGCCTTCAAGCCGTATGAACATATTGAGGTGTTCTTCTCTCCTGCTAACTGTCTGGTGTTCAACGCCGATGGCTTGCGTATCAGTGCGTAGTTAAGTCGCTGAATTTAAATAGTCAAAATCCCTACTAAACATAAACAGCGCCCTTAGCGGGCGTTGGTTCTGCCATTTATAAATCCTCTATTGTGAAATATGCCGCTGTTCTGTGTGTTCCAGGCGTAAAAAATTGCGCTGAGGTGGACGTGACCGCCGGGTGAGCGGCATGGACGCCGCGAAAGGCAGTGCCGCGTCTGGAACGCGTCACTGACGGCCCGAATAGCGGTCACGAACGCCGAAGGTATCGCGTAGCGACGTAATTAGCGCCGAAAAGCCAGTGGTCAAGGCGCTGCGGCGATTGAGCGCGCCTTGTCGGGCGTGTGGTGAAATTACAGATTGGAGTGGTAGTTAACACGCACGAAACTTTCGTACTACCGCACATGATGCAGTGAAAATTGGATAGTGAGTGTTACTCGCAATGGAAAAAGGCTCTCCGAAGAAAGCCTTTTGGGAAATACCGACGGGAATGATGAGCCCGTCGGGTTGAGGGTTAGAGACGTATTACCACCAGGCTTCCGCTTGAATACCGAAGTTCACTGCATTGCTGCGATCGTCGTTGAAGGTGTTGCGGTTTTCATTTCCACGGTTTTGGTAAGACACGAAGAAGCGCAGTTCCGGGCGTGTCAGCATGGGAATATCGGCACTGAAGGCGTGTGCCAGCGTGTATTTTTCACCACTGTATTTGGTTTCTGTACCCGCTTTCCAGCTGTCTTTTTTCTGATATGCACCCACTTCCAGATAGGTTTTCTGGTTCTTGGTCCAGGCATATTGGCCGCGTCCTACTGCAGACAATAACTCTGTGCTGTCGCGCCAGCGGCTGATTTCATCCGCTTTACCGTAGGTCAACACGTGGCTAAGGGAAATATGATCGGTGATTGGCAGGTCACCTGCCTGAATGACGCGATAGCCTTTGGCGCTGTCGTTGATGCTCCAGACGTCATACCAGCCGCCGCCCTGATCGACCATGTTAT
The DNA here is from genome assembly GCF_012427845.1 of Pectobacterium punjabense. NCBI lineage: Bacteria > Pseudomonadati > Pseudomonadota > Gammaproteobacteria > Enterobacterales > Pectobacteriaceae > Pectobacterium > Pectobacterium punjabense. The sequence goes on along the minus strand of NZ_CP038498.1, from coordinate 3,325,159 downwards.
GTGCCAGCCCTTTGTCGGCATATTGCAGCACCAGTTTCTGGTTAGATTTGAGGCCAGAGAAATAGTGGCTGAGCTCGCCCGTGATCATCATCGAGTTTTTAGGATCGAATTTCTGTCCTTCTGCGAGGAAGATGTTTTTCTGGGTATCCGCTTCATTTGGCATCGCGTAGGAGATACCGAATTCTGTCCAGGCACCGTCCCACGGCTTCCAGCCCGCATAGCGTGCGTCCAGATAGTTGATATTCAGATCGTCGTAGGTGTCTGTTCTGCTTTGACATTCCTGACTGTTCAAGCTATTACCACAATCGATGTTCATGTTCTCTGCATCAGCACGAATCCAGGCAAATGAGAACGCACCTTCACCCGCTTTGATGTTTTCGATCCCGGCACCCGCACCGGAGATATTCCAGTATTTGGTATCGATGATGTGCAAATCATGACGCTGATAATAACGTTTCCCTGCCCAGACGGTGGCATCTGGCAGACCAGGAACAAAGCCCTTCGCCTGAAGGTTCAACTGGCGCAGGCCAAACTCGGCGTCGTCATTTTTTGTGGTTTCATTGTCGTTCGAGCCATTAGAGAACATGGAAATCATACTGTCGAAGTAAAACGTTTTCCCATTTTCGTTATACAGCTGCTGCCCTAATTGGATTTCGCCGTAGGTGTCATCTTCGTTACCTAATCTTCCTACATAGCTTTTATCGGCCGCCTGTTGTTTTCCGTGGTTTGAAGCCCCCACGCCAGAACGGAAGTACCCTGAAAAATCAACAGAATAAGAAGGGGTTGCTAGCATTGCCAGACTCAGGGCAATGGATGTCGTCAGCAGTTTTCTTTTCATAATATACCTTTCGCTTATTCGGGTAAGGATGTGGATGTTCCAAATAACATGACGTGAACGGAGGTAAAACGTTTCCACTCATGGCGAAGGATTATGGGGGAATAAAATAACGCGTGACATGATTGTTCTCACAAAATACAAAATAGTTACACCAAAATTTACACTGATTTAACGATGGCACAGGCTGACTTTAGGCGATTTATCAGGTTATAGATGATGTTATTTGCTGTGTAATTAGGTGTAACTGGTTACACGTTTTGTTTTTTAGCCTCAAATGCAGCATAAAATTTTTTTATGTCAGAATCGGAAATGTTTCTGGAAAAGAGTGAAAGGCGTCTGCGTAAGAGAAATAAAGAACAAGATGTGTGAGTGCGGAAGGGGAATAATGTCACTGTTTGCCTGATGTAAACGAGTACCACATCAGGCAAACAGTGCGATAGCGGTTACTTCTTACGGGCTGGGGGGCTAACAGAATGGCGGCGTACCAGCGTCGGGCTAAACATATTCGTCGTTTCGCTGAGCTGTTTACCGTGGGATAACGCGATAGCCAATTCTGCCGCCTGAATGGCCATGGCGGAAACCGGATAGTGCACGGTGGTCAGGCGAGGGCGGAGGTAACGAGCGATCAATACGTCATCAAACCCGACCACCGACATATCCTGCGGTACACTGATGCTGTTATCACTCAGGACGGAAAGGGCGCCAGCTGCCATGGAGTCGTTGTAGCACACCACCGCTGTCATATTACCACCACGACTTAATAGTTCCGTCATGGCTGACTCGCCGCCCACTTCGTCCGGTGAGGCGCGGGCAATGAGGCGCTCATCCCGTGCGATGCCGTGCTCTTGCAGTGCATCCATATAGCCTTGTAGGCGGTCGGTGGAGTCGGAAATTTGGTGGTTGGAACAAAGAAAACCGATCTTCTGATGGCCTTCCTGAATCAAATGGCGTGTTGCCAGCCAAGAACCATAGCGATCGTCGAGCGCAACGCAGCGGTGTTCATAACCTGGTAAGGTGCGGTTAATGAGCACCATATCAGGAATATGGCTCATCAGCGCCGCCAGTTCCTCATCTGAAAGCATTTTTGCATGCACGATCAGCCCTGCACAGCGGTGGCGAATCAGCTGTTCAATGGCTTTCTTTTCCTGTTCGGCATTGTGGTAGCCGTTCCCAATTAGCAGGAAGTTGCCGGTTGCCTGTGCTATTTGTTCGACAGATTTGACCATTGTCCCGAAAAAGGGATCGGACACATCCGCAACGACCAGCCCCATTGTCTCTGCACTTTGGTGTGCAAGCGCTCTGGCATTGGCATTCGGGTGGTATTGCAGCTCCGCCATCGCCTTGTGTACGGCTTCCCTTGAGGCCGTACTGGCTTTGGGCGAATTATTGATGACGCGCGAAACCGTAGCGACTGATACACCTGATAGACGAGCAACATCCTTTATTGTGGCCATTGGCATTCCTGAACGGTCAAATGCGTGGTGAGGCGGACCGCAGCCTAACGCACAAGTTAAAAGAAAAAATCGATTACTTATATTGATAAATGTACAGGTTTTTGGGGGATGTTACCTACCCGACCTGCTTTCCTTTTTGATCCAGACCGTACTTATGTGATCGCTATCAACAATCATCGACTATTTCTCTCTTCCAAAATACCATCCTGAGGTTTAAATTTAGGGTAACCGATTACACCTATGCGGTGGCTAAACGATAGCAGTCTATCTGTATTCAGCATTATTACAGCTATTTTATCCATAGCTTAGGGTGAAACTGATTACATTAACGGGATTTTCTGGTTAGGTTTACTGTCTTTTTAAACGCTTTTTCCAGACTGCTGACTGGCTGTTAGCGCCCTACAATTGGCTGCGGATGGCTACCACTGCTGTACTGAATTCGTATTTTGTATTGAGGAGTAGCTTATGCAGTTTGAGCCAACTGAACATCCGCATCGTCGTTTTAACCCACTTAAAGGTGAGTGGATTTTGGTTTCTCCACACCGTGCCAAGCGCCCTTGGCAAGGCCAGCAGGATGAACCCGACCGTGCCACGCCGCCGCCTTACGATCCGACCTGCTATCTGTGTGCGGGCAATAAACGTATTACGGGCGATATCAATCCGCACTACCAGAGCACCTTTGTTTTTACCAATGACTTTTCGGCACTGATGGAAGACACGCCGGAGGCTCCCTCGGGGGACGACGAGTTGTTCCGCGTGCAGCAAGCCCGTGGGGTAAGCCGTGTGATCTGTTTTTCTCCCGATCACAGTAAAAGCCTGCCACAGCTTTCGCTGCCAGCACTGAAAGCCGTGATCGATACGTGGAGCGATCAAACCGAGGAACTGGGCAAGCGCTATCCGTGGGTGCAGGTGTTTGAGAACAAAGGCACGATGATGGGGTGTTCTAATCCGCACCCACACGGGCAAGTTTGGGCTAATGATTTTTTACCCAACGAAGTGCTGCGTGAGGATGAACAGCAGCATGACTATTTTACTCGCCATGGCTCGCCATTATTACTGGACTACGTTCAGCGAGAGCAGTCTGACGGTTCACGCATTGTGGTGGAAACCGAGCACTGGTTAGCCGTTGTCCCTTACTGGGCGTCGTGGCCGTTTGAAACGCTGGTACTGCCCAAGTTTGCCGTGCAGCGATTGCCACAGCTCAATGACATTCAGCGTGACGATTTGGCATTGATACTGAAAAAACTGACCAGCCGTTACGACAATCTGTTTCAGTGTTCATTCCCCTATTCGATGGGGTGGCATGGCGCACCGTTTAAGGGTAACGACATCCAGCACTGGCAACTGCATGCCCATTTTTATCCCCCGTTATTACGTTCCGCCAGCGTGCGAAAATTTATGGTTGGCTATGAAATGCTGGCTGAAGCACAGCGTGATCTGACGGCAGAACAGGCCGCTGAACGCTTACGCAGTGTGAGCGATATCCATTTTAGTGAGCAAATTTGAGGTCATTTTATGAGCCGTATTGATTCTCTACGTCAGTTAACTGAGTCTGTTTTTGTCCGATTATTTGGCTATGCGCCGCACGCTGCTATTCAGGCACCTGGCCGGGTTAACCTGATTGGTGAGCATACCGATTATAACGACGGTTTTGTTTTGCCTTGCGCTATCGATTACCAGACGGTTGTCAGCGCGGCGGTACGTCAGGATGGCATCGTGCGGGTGGTGGCGGTGGACTATGACAATCAGCAGGATGAATTTGATCTTGCTAAAGAAATAGTGCCTCACCCGGAATATCTTTGGGCCAACTATATTCGCGGAACGGTGAAGTTTTTGCTGGCGCGTGGCCTGCCGCTTAGCGGCATGGATATGGTGGTCTCTGGGAATGTGCCTTCCGGTGCCGGGCTGAGTTCTTCGGCTTCGCTGGAAGTGGTAATCGGGCAGACGTTCAAGGAATTGAATAATCTGGATATCAGCCAGTTGGATGTGGCGTTAAACGGTCAGCAGGCGGAAAACCATTTTGTCGGCTGTAGCTGCGGTATTATGGATCAGTTCATTTCCGCTCAGGGGCGTGTAGGTCAGGCGATGTTGATCGACTGCCGCTCTCTGGAAGGGCGCTCTGTGCGTATGCTCGACGGTGTCGATGTGCTGATCGTGAATTCCAATGTGCGCCGTGGGCTGGTGGACAGTGAATACAACACGCGCCGCCAGCAGTGTGAAGCGGCAGCGCGTCACTTTAACGTTAAAGCGCTGCGTGATGTATCTCTGTCACAGTTTGAGTCGGGAATCGAGGGGCTGGACCCGGTGGCGGTACGTCGCGCGCGGCACGTCATTACCGAGAATCGCCGCACGTTGGAAGCCGCCGATGCGCTGGCGCGTCAGGATGCTCACCGCTTGTTTACACTGATGGCAGAATCACATGTCTCAATGCGTGACGATTTTGAAATTACCGTACCGCCGATCGATACGTTGGTCACGTTGATTCAGGATTATGTCGGTGAGCGGGGCGGCGTACGCATGACCGGTGGCGGTTTCGGTGGCTGTATTGTTGCCCTTATCCCTTCGGCGCTGACGGATGAAGTCAAACAGGTGATCGAACGTGAATATCCGGCGCGCACCGGGCTGCAGCCGTCAATCTATCTGTGCCAGGCATCCGACGGTGCGGGTCGTTTGAGTTAAGTTCAGGCTGGGAAAGGTGAGGGGAACCTCACCTTTTCAGTTTATTGTCGAGCTTGTGTGGAAATAGAAACATTAACGTCACGGTTAAGCTGGCGCAGAGCTAACTCTATCGTTTCGACTTTTGATGAATGTTCAACGTCCAAAAGGCGATCAATTTGCGGACCTTTTTGGCCTAACCGTCTGGCAAGTTCAGCTTTACGCGTTCCTGTTTCAATCATTGCATTATGTAATGCAGCCTTCATCGTCACTAATACTGGGATCGTGACAACGTGCTCTCCTGCTATTGGCGCGCTAGCGTAAGGAACAGGGCGGCGTTCTTCAATTTCGATGGCTATGGCGGTAACAATTCCGTCAACAGATTCCAGAAGGGCTGAGTCAACGGAGTCACCAACTGAATTCATTAATGGCAAATCGCGGCAGGAAACCACGTATTGTCCGGTCGCTTCGTCGAGTTCCAGTTTTACGGGATAGTTGAACATACTTTTACCTCTAAATGGGGTTTCCCCCTATGTAACGAGAATCACACTGACATAGATTATAGTGGTCGACGTAATCAGATTAGTGGTTCTTCTAACCAATTCGCTGAATTTACAGAAATTTTGGTCTATGAGATAGCTAAATTGGCTGGTAAGCCTTAAGTATCATAATCCCAAATCTTTCATGATTTTCTTACGAAGAGGCTCAGGTATTTCTTTTGCGCCATGAAAAGGCAGAACGGATGCCTTTCCGTTTAATTTAACTTTAAGGTGGCTCCCACCTCCTGATGCTTTAGTCAATTCTGCTCCTTGTTGTAGAAGCCAGCGCCTGAATTCAGAGTATTTCATTTGGCATCCCGCCATTTTGCTCAGTTTTTATTCTATAGATACATTAACTTATTTGTATTAAATAACAACTTATATGATTAAAAATAAATCATTAATGTTGCTTTTTGTCTTTTATCAAGGCAGCAGAAACAGCGTTGCTAATCCAAGGAAGATAAAGAAGCCGCCAGTGTCGGTGATTGCCGTAATCATCACGCTGGAACCGATGGCCGGGTCGCGTCCAAGTTTCATCATAACCAGCGGAATCGCGACACCCATCAGCGCGGCGAGCAGTAAATTCAGCAGGATTGCCAGCATCATCACGCCACCCATAGCAGGGCTGCCATAGAGCAGGAAGGTCACTACGCCCATGATCGTGCCCCATATCACCCCGTTTACCAGCGCAACGCCTAATTCTTTGAGCAGTAAATACGATTTTTTACCGTGCTCAAGCTGATGCAACGCCAGTGCGCGTACAATCATGGTGATTGTCTGGTTACCGGTATTTCCGCCGATGCCGGCAACAATCGGCATGAGTGTCGCTAGCGCCACCAGATGCGATAATGTGTGCTCAAATAGACCAATGACCCGCGAGGCAATGAGCGCCGTGCAAAGGTTGATAGCCAGCCATGCCCAGCGATTGCGGAACGACTTATAGACGGGCGCGTAGACATCTTCAGAAGGTGTTAACCCCCCAGAACGCCGCAGGTTACTATCACTTTCCCGGTTTACGACATCGACGATATCTTCAATCGTCAGGCGTCCCATTAGCTTGCCTTTGCTGTCCACGACGGCGCTAGAAATTAAGTTATAACGCTCAAAAGCGCCAGCGGCCTCTTCGACTTTATCTTCGGGCTGAAATCTCAGCGGCTGAGCATCCATCACGTCAGTCACCAAAGCATGAGGCGAATGGAGCAGGATACTCGCCAGCGATAGCTCACCGATCAGCGTGTTTTTGCGATCGGTCACGAACAGCTTATCGGTAGATTCAGGAATGGTTTTGCGGTAGCGCAGATAGCGTTGTACGGCTGCGAGCGTGACGTCGGCGCGTATGGTGATGAGTTTGAAATCCATCATGTGGCCGAGGCAGTCTTCATCATAGTTGATGGCAGCCCGTAGCTGCGCACGCTGCTTCGGCTCAAGTGAGGTGAGTATTCGACCCAGCAAATGGCGGGGGACAAGGCGAGATAATTGCGCCTGTTCATCCACATCCAGTACCCGAACTGCCCTTAGAATTTCCTTATCCTGCATATCACCGATCAGATCGTCGGAAATACTGTCTGAGGCCTCAATTAAAACGTGGCCGCGTTTCGCTATGGGGATAAGCCGCCAGAGCGCCAGGCGTTCATCCTGTGGTAACGATTCCAGCAAATCGGCCAGGTCAGCAGCATGGAGATCGACGATCAGTTCGCTAATTTCTGCGGTTTGATCGAGCAGAAGACTTTTTTCACGTAGCTTGATTTTGTTACTTACTACCGTTTTGTCGCTTAACGTGGTTTCGTCATGTTCTGTGATAGGGGATTGCCGATTGATGATGTCTTCAACCAGCTCTTTATTTTCTAATAGCAGAAGGGAGATGCGACGCCGGAGGTCGGTAAGTTTTTTTACACTCGACATAATGTTTTATGCTCGGTCTGTTTTTTATCCATGTTTTATTAAACGTAGCGCAAAATCAGTAGATTAAGAATAGGATTACTGGCGAATCGCAGTCTGAAAAACGAGCTAATACTGGGCAAACGTGTTTTTCAGGATGTTTTTTATTTAACGCGATATTAAATCGTTTGCTATTTAGTTTTGGGCGATGTAGAGTCAATACCAGAAACGCAACAGATACCGATGGCAGAGACGATGAACGATAACGCTTATAAACTGGATGGACAGCTATGCTTCGCACTGTATTCTGCCAATCTGGCAATGAATAAGCTGTATCGTCGTTTACTGTCTGAACTAAACCTGACCTACCCCCAATATCTGGTGATGTTGGTTTTGTGGGAACGTGATGGATTGACGGTATCTGAGTTGGGCGAGCGGCTGTATTTGGATTCGGCTACGCTAACGCCATTGCTCAAGCGCTTACAAAGTGCAGGGCTCGTGGTACGTAACCGAGGGACGGAAGATGAGCGTCAGGTACTGATCGGATTAACCGAAGCGGGTCGTGCCCTTCAGCAACAGGCGCGGGCGATTCCTGAAAGTGTGTTTTGTGCGACGGAATGTCATCTCGAACAGTTACAGACGATCAAAAAGGATCTTGAGATGCTACGTAAAAGCCTGATCGGACACCTTTAAACACGCGCTTGTTCTAGGCACATCGTAAGAGTTGTTAGGTTGTGTCATATTTTTAAGTCATTTATTTTAATCAATTAAGTAGTGTGCGATTTAATTTTTTGCTATGTAAATGAAATGAAGCAGCATCCCTATTTCCTTAACTATCTGGAGTCACATTATGTCTATTGAAAAAGTCTTATACGTTGCTCATGCTCAGGCCACTGGTGGTCGTGATGGTCGCGCGGTATCTTCCGACAACGCGGTTGATATTAAATTAACGACGCCACGTGAACTGGGCGGCCCAGGCGGTGAGGGGACTAACCCAGAGCAGTTGTTTGCTGCTGGCTATTCTGCCTGTTTCCTTGGTGCAATGAAGTTTGTTGGTGCACGTGAGAAAATCGCCGTACCGGCTGGTACAACGGTAAACGGTAGCGTAGGTATCGGTGCCATCCCTACAGGGTTTGGTATTGAAGTTGAACTGAAAATTTCCCTGCCAGGTTTGGATCGCGCAGTGGCTGAAGATCTGGTGCAGAAAGCCCACATCGTTTGCCCTTACTCCAACGCAACGCGTGGTAACATCGATGTGACTTTGACTATCGTCTAAGTCCAGTTTGATGTGAGGGTATTATTGAGCGTTGAAAACGGTGGCTGCGAAGATTCGCACTGCCGTTTTTTTTATTTGTGCGACATAAGCTGAATGGGCAACGCGTGCTGATGTGAAGAACGGGCACGAAGAGACATAGGCAATAAAGCCTAACGAGGCAATATAAGAAACGGCTTTAGCTAAGCGTTACTCTTTCTGATTAATGAGTACGTTGGTAGGAGGCAGTAGCTGTTCAGCACGTTGCTGCTGTTTGTCTTGATGATGGGCAAACGCGGTGATAGTGGAGTAGGCAAAACGACCTAAAAGAATAATGAAGCTGATGAGCAAAACAGCACGAGCGATACGGGAGCCACTTCGTCGTGGGCGTATCGATAATCGTCGTTTGTGGGTAAGCGTGGACATTACCAGTAAATCCTCTGTGAAAGCGAACATTCGCTGTTGTTTATTTAGGCACAAGCAGTGGCCTAGGTCAATCTGCCGCAGTGAAAAAGGTGATGGACGAACGGGTTTCCGCACGTTCAGTGCAAGGATAGGATCTTAGGAACGAGTACGGAGAGGGAAGTGAGTAAGAATTGGGGCGGTGGTATAAAAAACCCGCTCAAAAACGGATAAGCGGGTTGTGTAGTACGGCGGAATTACGCCGTGGTATTGACGTTACGCCCAATCGCCGGGTTTGCTGGCAATGGGGGTAAGGCTTGCAAAATACCTAAAGCAACAGACTCTTGGCTGTCGAGCGCTTTTTTCATCACAAGCGTACTGGCCTCACTGCTGGTGCGCAGGTTGCTGAGGTCGGTTGCGAATGATGCAATCTGTGATACATCCATTTTACTCTCCTTAACGTTGAGTTGGATTACTATCCGATATATACCCGTCATACTTCAAGTTGCATGTGCGTTGGCTGCGATACTCGGCTTACTTACGTGAGCCTCGCCCTTGCGCGCCAACGCTTTGCGTTGTTCAAAACGCTAACGTTTTGTCCCGAAACTCAAATTATTTAGGGTATGGAAAGGAAGTGCGCCTTTCCACCGAGGTTGCACGATGTTGGTGAATATTCTCACCAGTCATCAATTTAGTATCGGCCTCATTCTGGCTAACTTTATGTTAACCAGAATGAACCCGCCAACGCGGTGGCGCAACTTGCGCCTTATTATGGTGCCCAATGCGCGCCAGATTTCTTGCGCAACGCCTTCGGTAATCAGGCTTTCTCTTCCTCAATCATCAGCTTCCAGCCGGTGACGTCCTGCCAATATTCCTGTTCACGTTCCAGATCGAGCTGTACCAATGTGTTATTGGTAAAAAAGTCGTGCGGGAACGTCAGCGTCCAGTAATTGTCATCGGTATGTAATTGCAATGATTCTGGCGTCGTCGTTGCCTGCCGCTGGTTGTTTAACAGCGTGGCAAGGCGTAGCAATTGTACCAGCGGCAAATACTGTTTCTTTTTAAACAGGTTCAGTCGTGGTAACTCTTCCAGCTTGATGGCCTTACGGTGCAGCCGTACGATCATTGACAGGACGAGCTGTTGTTCCTGATTGAAACCGGGCAGGTTGGTATTTTGCAAAATGTAGGCGGAATGGCGGTGCATACCGCTGTGGTTAATGCCCAATCCGACTTCATGCAGCATGGAAGCCCAGTTTAGGATGGCCTCAAGCTGTGGATGCACCAGGCTGGGGTTTTGCTCTGCCCATTGCGCATAAAGCTGTTGCGTGGTTTCCCGCACGCGTCGTGCCTGCTCTCGGTCGATATTGTAATGGGTTGCCAGGCTTTGCGCGGTACGGATACGAATATCCTGATGGCGGAAACGGCCTTCCATTTCGTACAGCACGCCTTCGCGCAGTGCGCCATCAGACAGGCGTAACTCTTTGATCGCCAGCGCATCGAAAATACCACACAAAATCGCCAGACCAGGCACCAGCACCGACTGCCGATCTTCGGACAGCCCCGGTAGGCTCAGCGATTTGAAGTGCTTAAACTGTAGAATTTGCGTGCGTAACATTTCCAGCCGCTCGGGGGTAATCAGACCGTCTTTTTCCCCCATTTCCACCAGAATTTCGTGTGTGGCTTTGATCGTTCCAGATGCACCGAGGGCAAATTTCCAACCGTATATGCGGTACTCCCAGGACAGCGTTTCCAGTTTCTGCGCCGCAGCCAGCCGAGCGCGCTTGAAATTGGCTTCGCTGATCTCACCATTGGGGAAAAATTGCTGTGCGAAGCTAACACATCCCATTCGACGACTTTCTACCAGCATCGGTTCGAAATCCTCACCGATAACCAGTTCTGTAGAACCACCGCCGATATCGATAACCAGTTTGCGGCCTTTTTCCGGCTGCGTATGCTCCACGCCCATAAAAATCAGGCGAGCTTCTTCATGACCGGAAATGATCTCTATTGGATAGGGAATGATGTCTGCCGCACGGCGCAAAAATTCCTGCGCGTTGGCCGCCTGACGCAGCGCGTGCGTGCCGACAATAGAAACGTTCACCGCGGGGAAGCCTTGCAGACGTTCAGCAAACAGCGCCAGACAGCTTAGGCCGCGTTGAATGGCTTCTTCACTGAGCACATTTTTGTTGTCCAGCCCATCGGCCAGATGTACCCGCTGTTTTAAACGCCCCAATACCTGAAGCGCACCGTTTACCACGCGTGCGATCACCATGTGAAAACTATTGGAACCCAGGTCGATAGCCGCGAATTCTTGCGGCTTCATCTCAGTTTTTTCATTGTTCGTTAGCGGCATTATTCAGGCTTATCTCCAGGTTGCTCCAACGCCTTGATGTAGTCGTAAATGGCATTTTGCGCGCGTACTTTACGCCGGTTGCCGCGTGATACATAGCGGTTGCTCGATTCTTTATCAATGACGCGGGCTTTCACCGTGTCGCTGAACAGGATATCCAGCGTTTCCAGTACGCGGTTTTTCAAAATAGGATCAAGGATTTCCACTGCGACTTCAATGCGATAATCAATGTTGCGTGTCATCCAGTCTGCGGAAGAGAGGTAGACTTTTTTGTCTCCGCCGTTGTTGAAGACATACACCCGATCGTGTTCCAGATAGCGGTCAAGGATACTGATGACCTGAATATTTTCGCTGATCCCCGGCAAATTAGGAATCAATGAACACATGCCGCGTACCAGCAGATTAATCTTCACGCCCGCAGACGAAGCCTGATACAGCTTTTCCGCCAGCCCTTTATCCACCAGATTATTTACCTTAAGCGTAATGCCTGCATCACGATTCGCCAGCGCGTTTTCGATCTCGGTATCGATCAGTTGGTAAAGTTTGTCGCGGGAGTTTTGTGGTGACACCAGCAGGTGTTCAAAGCTGACCGGGCGGTAAGGGTTTTCAATAAAGTTGAAGACGCGACGGACTTCGTTAGTAATGCGTTCGTCGGCAGTCAGCAGCGAATAGTCGGTATACAGACGGGCGGTTTTTTCGTTGAAGTTACCGGTGCCGATGTGCGCGTAACGCACGATGTTTTCCCCTTCACGGCGGGAAATCAGGAACAGCTTGGCGTGAATTTTCAGCCCTGGCACCGAGAAAATGACGTGCACGCCGGCTTCGGTTAAACGTTTGGCCCAGTGAATATTCGCTTCTTCGTCAAAGCGCGCCTGTAGTTCGACGACCACTGTCACTTTCTTACCGTTGTGCGCTGCATGGATCATCGAATTAATGATGCGCGAGTCTTTGGCGACGCGGTAAATATTGATTTTAATGGACAACACGCTGGGATCGAACGAGGCTTGTCGCAGCAGTTCCAATACGTGCTCGAAGGTGTGGTACGGATAATAGAGCAGGATGTCACGTTCGCGGATCGCATCAAAGCCGTTGCGAAAATGGTTGAACCCAGTGTGTCGCAGGCGCGGCAACGGTTTGTTGACGAGATTAGCGCGCCCGACGTTCGGGAAAGAAATAAAGTCTTTGAAATTATGATAACGCCCGCCGGGGATCACGGAGTCATAGGAAGAGATACCCAGTTTCTCAAGTAACATGGCGACCATCGCGTCCGGCATGTCGCGCTGATAGACGAACCTCACCGGTTCGGCGGTCAGGCGCTGCTTCAGGCTGGAAGACATCAGTTCCAGCAGACTGGATTCCATTTCCGTAACCAAATCGTATTCCGCATCGCGCGTCATCTTCATGGAATACGCGTTCAGCGCATCATAATCAAAGAAGCCCTTGAAGATATCATCCAGACAGTAACGCAGGATGTTATCGATGAGGATCATGGTCTTACGGCGGCGTGGCGCTTCCGCTGGCAGATTGACGAAACGCGGTATTTTATCCGAAGGAATTTCCAGCAGGGCATAACTGATCTCATCGCCACGAATAATTTCGACGGCAAGATAGGTGTAGTTATCTTTCAGGAACTCCACCAGGTTGGTTTCGTCAAAGATAAGTATTGGCGTGATGTGTGGGCGTAGATATTGCCGGAAGTAGTCCCTCAGCCACTCCTGCTGATTAGGGGAAACCTGACGCTCGTTGACCAGAAAAATCTGGTTCCGCGCCATCTCCAACAGCAGTTCGTTATACAAGCTGTCAAAGAGTTGATCGGTTTTGAGTACACGCGCCTGAATTTTGCCTAAAAGATGCCGTAGATTGCCGTCCAGACCCTGTTCTTCGTTAATCAGAATGCGTCTTTTCAAATCGGCAAAACGGACTTTATAAAATTCATCAAGGTTGCTGGAGTAAATGCCAAGAAAGCGCATGCGTTCGATTAACGGATTGCTTTTATCTGCTGCTTCCTGAAGCACTCGCTCATTAAAGGATAACCAACTTAATTCTTTCTCTATATAGAGTTTGTCCTGACCCATTGTCACTCCGCTCAACTCATGTACTGAAGGTTCATCCAATATTCATACCCTTCCGCTGTGGAGATAGGGTACAACAACATTATGGCGTGTTGATGACGATAAAATCTAATTCATAGACAGACTTACCATTGTCATATTATGGGCGTAAAGGCAACATATGCTACCCGCAATACGTTAGCAACACGACTCTGGCGGCTTCATTTTAACGGCGAGAATAATGGTCAAAACAGGCAGCACATTACAGTATCGAGATCGTCGACGAGCGTGGGTCGATCGTTTGGTACACCGCATTGTTGCGGGCAGCGGGCTGCTGGTGCTAGCGATGCTGTTGTTAATCTTCTTCTATCTACTGTATGTGGTGACGCCACTATTCCTGTCTCCTTCGGTCAACGGACAAAAAACGGTTCAACGCCACAGCGCGGAACCTTCGCTGGCCTTGGGACTCAGCGACAATGGGCAAATTGGGTTTCGTATCGACGCTCAGGGATATGGTGAGTTTATTCCGTTTGCGGAAAATCAGCCTATGTCGCGTATTCAACTGGTTCCTGCCCTGAGTTTGCTGGCGCAAAGTCAGGGCGAGCGACAGATTTATGCCTTGAGCCAACCTGATGGCCGCTTGCTTTTTGTTCAACCTGCATTGTCGCGGACGGAAAACCGTTCTCCTGCCTGGATGTATCCGTTGGGTGAACAGGCGTATTCACTGGGGCTGCCCGCGCAGCCACTGCGTCATCTGGCGATAGCGGCTGTGGGCGAAAAACACGTTGTTACTGCGGCGATTGGTCAGGAAAATGCACTGATTATTGCCGATGTCGATGAGAGCGGCGTGCGGCAACAGGCACAGATTACGCTGCCGGCTGGCGCGGTTAGCCAACTCCTGCTGACGCCAGACGGACAGCAAGTGTATTTGCTGCACGGAAATACATTAACGTTGTGGCAAGTGGGCGAAAATGCGCTGACGCTGCGTGAAGAACGGCAATTGCAACTGGCGGACCCCCTGCATCTGGCGCTGTTGTCCGGTGGACGTTCGTTGCTGGTGCAGGCTGCTGACGGGCGGATTAGCCAGTGGTTTGACGTCCCGAGTGAAAAGGGGGCCAGGCTGACGGAAACGCGTCAGTTTCCGCACGTTGCTGGGGAATCGGTATTGCTGGCAACAGAGGCGCAGCGACGCGTATTTGCCACATTAAATACACAGGGTGAGCTGTCACTGTTTGCCAGTAAACAGTCGCATGCGCTGCTGACGCAGACATTGCCAACACAGGCGCAGGGGATGGCATTTTCGCCGCGTGGTTCTGCCATGCTGATTGAAACGGCACAGGGGTGGCATCGCTACCAGGTTGATAATCCGTATCCCGATATTGGCTGGCGCGGGTTGTGGCAAAAGCTGTGGTATGAGAACTACCCGGAACCGGCGTATATCTGGCAATCCACGTCTGCGGATGACAGCTATCAGGCCAAATTCAGCATGATGCCGCTGATGCTGGGCACCATGAAAGCGGCGATTTACGCCATGTTGTTTGCTACGCCGCTGGCACTGTCTGCCGCGATTTACACCGCCTGCTTTATGTCGCCGACGCTGCGACGCTGGATTAAACCCACGCTGGAGATCATGGGCGCGCTGCCGACAGTCGTCGTCGGTCTGATTGCGGCCATCTGGCTGGCACCGCATTTTGCGACGTATTTGTCCGCTATTCTAGTCATGCCGGTGTTGTGGATGCTGGCTGTGCTCGGCTGTGGTTGGTTGGTTGAGTGTCTGCCGAGACGCTGGCGTACCCGTTTCCCTGTGGGTTGGGACGCGCTATTTCTCATTCCCGCCATTTTGTTGACGTTCGTGGTTGGCTGTTGGGCCGCGCCGCATATCGAAATAGCGCTGTTGGGGCAACCGCTATACCAATGGTTGGGTGACGATTTTGCCCAACGTAATACGCTGGTGGCGGGGGTTGCTCTCGGCTTCGCCCTGATCCCGCTAATTTTTTCACTGGCGGAAGACGCTTTGTTTAGCGTACCCGCTCGCTTAAGCCAGGGTTCGTTGGCGTTGGGTGCAACGGCGTGGCAAACCTTGTGGCGTGTTGTGTTGCCGTCTGCCAGCGCGGGCATTTTTGCCGCGCTGATGCTGAGTTTTGGTCGCGCCGTGGGGGAAACCATGATTGTACTCATGGCGACGGGCAACACGCCGATTATGGATGAAGGTCTGCTTCAGGGCTTGCGCTCGCTGGCTGCGAATATTGCTATTGAAATGCCAGAAGCGGTAACGAACAGCGGTCACTATCGGGTGCTGTTTTTAACGGCACTCACGCTGTTTGTTTTCACGTTCATTGTGAATACGCTGGCTGAAACTATCCGGCAGCGTTTGCGCCAACGTTACCGTGATGAAGGAGAAAATGCGTGAAGCGCTGGTTCCGTTCAGGAAGACCGTGGGTGTGGCTGACCGCATCATCAATTTCTATCAGCCTGTTGGCCATGCTAGCGATTATCGTGCTGTTGGCGGGGCAGGGAATGCGTTATTTGTGGCCGCAGCCCGTCTGGCTACTGACGTTACAGCCTGAACAGGGTGTGCAACGCGCGTTGATGGGGGAAATTTATGCCGAACAGACGCTTTCGCCTTCGCAGTTGCAACAGGCCAATTTAGCGTCTTTGTCTGGTAAGGAAGAAACCCGCTATTTGATCAAAATCGGCCAACGTGAAATTCATGGGCAAAGCTTTCGCACGCTGCTGTCCCGCGACATTGCTCACTTTGATAAACCTGCCGACATTCTGGTATTGAAACGAACCAATAATGGCACCGCCTACGGTTATCTGGCTGGGATGCTGGAGGGAGAGCAACCACTAGTGGCGACGGATCTCTCCGCAACCCTACGGCATCGCGTCGAGCAGGTTCAGGGATTGCTCGCGAAGACGCAGACAATCCGCATGGGCGAGATGGCAAAGATTAACCAGCAGTTTGAGACGCTACGGCTGGAAGAGAAAAAGCGACAGCAGGCAAAGACACTGGACAATCAGGCGCTAGCCCGTCTTCAGGCAGAACGTATCGAACTGCAACGCCGTTTTGATGAGCTATCGCGCCAGTTAACTGCACTTAATCTGGATATTAATCGCGATACGGTGCAGTTACGGGATGCTAACGGTAGTGTCCATCTTATCCCGCTCAAAGACATTGAGCAGGTCTGGTATCCTAATGCAATGAGCTTGTGGGAAAAAGCCCGCCATTGGGGCTATCAGGCGAAATACATGCTGATGCACTACTCGCCGGACAGTAATAGCGCGGGTCAACTTTTCCCTGCCATTTTTGGTACGGTATTAATGGTAGTGCTGATGTCTATTGTCGTGATGCCACTGGGGGTGATCGCTGCGGTTTACCTACATGAATATGCAGGAAAAAATAGTTTAACGCGCTGGGTGCGGATTGCGGTGGTTAATCTGGCCGGTGTGCCATCAATTGTTTACGGTGTATTCGGATTAGGTTTTTTTGTTTACCTCATCGGCGGCACGTTGGATCAACTGTTCTACTCTGAAGCATTGCCGAACCCGACATTTGGTACGCCGGGGCTGCTGTGGGCGTCGCTGACGCTGGCATTGCTAACGCTGCCAGTGGTGATTGTGGCGACAGAGGAAGGGTTGTCACGGATTCCGATGTCCGTGCGCCACGGTTCGCTGGCGCTGGGGGCAACCAAAGCCGAAACGCTGTGGCACGTTGTCTTGCCGATGGCGGTTCCCGCAATGATGACGGGGTTGATCCTCGCGGTGGCGCGTGCCGCAGGAGAAACCGCGCCGCTGATGTTGGTCGGCGTGGTGAAGTCGGTGCCCGTCTTACCGGTTGATGATATTTTCCCTTATCTGCATCTTGAGCGAAAATTTATGCATCTGGGCTTTCAAATCTACGATTTGGCGTTCCAAAGCCCGGATGTGGAAGCGGCAAGGCCGCTGGTGTATATCACCGCGCTGCTGCTGGTATTGATTGTTGTCGGGTTGAATCTTGCTGCGATTGGGATTCGCCATGTTTTGCGTGAGAAATACCGTTCGTTATCACTCTGAAAGTAGGATGAAGTTATGGGATTTATGACACAAAAGGAGATGGCACCGCTGCCTGATGTTCATCAACTGAGTGATGAACAGACGACGTTAACCGTGGAACATCTGAATCTGTACTATGGCAATAAACAGGCATTGAACGATATTTCTATTCGCATCCCGAAGCATCAGGTCACGGCGCTGATTGGGCCGTCTGGCTGTGGTAAATCTACGCTTTTACGCTGCTTTAATCGCATGAACGATCTGGTGGATGACTGCCGTACCGAAGGTGATATCAGGCTGAATGGTATGCCAATTAACGACCCTCAGTTGGATGTTGCGGTGTTACGTCGCCGCATCGGTATGGTTTTTCAGCGTCCTAATCCGTTTCCCAAGTCGATCTATGAAAATGTGATTTATGGCCTGAGATTACAGGGGCTGCGCGATCGTCGCTTACTGGATGATGCCGTTGAGCGTGCGCTGCGGGCAGCGGCACTATGGCACGAGGTAAAGGATCGGCTAAGTGACAATGCGCTCACGCTATCTAGCGGACAGCAGCAGCGTTTAGTGATCGCTCGGGCGATCGCTATTGAACCAGAAGTGCTGCTGTTGGATGAGCCGACTTCTGCGCTCGATCCGATTTCGACGCTGATTGTCGAGGAGCTGATGGGAACGCTAAAACAGCACTTTACGCTGGTATTAGTGACACACAATATGCAGCAGGCGGCTCGTGTGTCGGATTACACCGCGTTTATCAATCAGGGTAAATTAATTGAGTACAACCGTACTGATGATTTATTTACCTCTCCGATACAGCGTCGCACAGAAGATTATATTACTGGGCGATTTGGTTAGATATTTATTTAAATGATATCATTGCTATGTATGTTATTTTATTATGAGTGGTGATGATATTATTAGGTTATTTAAGGTTTTTTTTAAAATAAATAAATGGTTAATCATTTGTTTTTAATGTAAATATTTTTATTTTATTGTGATTTGGTTACTGGAAAAAATAACATTTTTATTCATAGTTTATCTGCAGCAATCGGCTGCATTTAAATGGAATTACTCAGGATGAGAAAGAAAATATATATTGGTTTTGCATTCAGTATGTTGGTTAGTGCTGTATTTCCGGCTTATTCTCAGGGTATGGAAGAGCCGGTGGCGGAAGCAATTACAGCATTTGATTCTCCGCTTCTGGAGAACCCAACATCTGCAAATGAATCCTCTTCTCAGCACTATAAACCTCTTCGTGCGCCAGCGCCTGCATTGAGTTCTGTCTATGTCTACGCCGTGGCATCAACACAGAATGGTGGAGCCTGGGAATATATTGGTCCAAATAAATCGATAACGGCTCAGGACCATGGTGGGGCACAACTGCGCATTGCGGTGCTGGAAGTCGGTTATGGGAACCATCGTTTTGCTTCGGTTGGTGGTCTAGACAAGAAATCCTATCAGGTTAATGGCGTTTGTATTGTTCGTGGTAATTACAGCGAGTCATGCCCCGTTGGGGCGACTTATGTAGGATGGATGGTTTATTTCAATGGCGATGGCATGCAGTCTGGCAATTTCCGCTATCAATCCACTTCTACTAATCCTCCTTTTAGAACGCTTAGCACTTCACTGAATATTCGATAACGCCGTATTCTTAGCAGGATCTCCCAAAAAGAGAGCCTGCTTTTCATCATGCTTTCACGCTAATCGGTGTGTAACTGAGTTGGACTAATTTGTCTAATACTGCCTGTTGCTGTTCTGCATGTAAGTGCTCGCCGCGTGACAGCGAACCACTTATCCCGTTTTTGAGCATTTGGATAAAATTGATTTTCTGGTTGGGATCGGCGGGGGCGACATCGTCAAGCGGAGGATGCAAAATGAGCAGTGCCGCCATACCGATTTCCAGACTTTCTTCAAATGACATATCGCCGGAGGCCGTAAGTTCTTTTGTCGCGTCAATCGCTTCCTGTGGTGTCATATTGGAAAAGTCATAACGTTTGCTTGACTGAATCGTTGAGGGAGGATTAGCAGAAACGGAATGGGGGGACTTAGACGTATTGCCAACGAGTGAAAATGCGTTTTCCGCAGGTTCTTTACGGTTCACCGTGGGGACTGAGTAGTTAGTGATACCATTAAGGCTTGTAATGCTCATTATGGAGGTTCCTTTCCTGTGAGAGTGAAATTCAATAGTAGAGCGTGGTTATGCAGTACAATCGTGTGAATATAGAGAAAAGTTTATCTTAGTTAATGTGTTTGTCTTCTTTTTATTTTTTAAATTAGCGATTGTTTTTTAATTGGTTGTTTTTATTTGATTATTTAAATTTTCGTGTCTTTTTGGTTGTTGGTTAGTGGTTTTAATTATTATATTATTTAATTGTTTCGATTAAATATAACCCGTATTGACGGCAAACCTGATGGAATGTTCATGGTCTCATCAAACCATAAAAAAATTATGGCTACCGTTCATCAATTGTCCGTGCCATTTGAAAAATTGATGATAAAATGCGCGCAATTTTATGACTCTGGTAAGCGGCAGGTAAGATGAAATTCAGCACCATGAACGAAGGCGAAATTATTACCGAACTGTGCCGGAGAATAAAAGATGCCAGAATCCAGCAGCGTTTATCACAGGTTGATCTCGCTGAGCGGGCAGGGCTGGGGATTGCAACGATCAAACGGGCTGAAATGGGTGAATCCATTACGCTCAGCAGCCTGCTCTCTATTCTACGTGGGCTGAACCGTCTGCATCAGATTGAAGGTGTGCTCTTCGATGCGGAAGTCGAATCTTTTCATGCGCAGATCAGCGGTGAGAAAAAACAGACGCCGCTGCGTATCAGGAAGAAAGCGGCGACGTTTCCTGCCAAAGCGCTCGCCAAACATGAAAACATCAAGAAACCAGCTAACAGCACTGTGGACTGGTACATCGCGGCTGCTGAAAACAATATTGTCTGGTCGCTGCCTGAAAGTGATAAAAAATAAAGGGCTAATGCCAAATCATTCGCATTAACCCCCGATTGTTGCGTTAATCTGCCAGGTATTTAACGCAACAGGAGCAGTGTTTCGCCGACTATTCGCACAGCACGACTTTAATCGCCAACCCACCGCGAGACGTTTCACGGTACTTGGCGTTCATGTCTTTGCCTGTTTCATACATGGTTTCAATCACCTTATCGAGTGATACGCGTGGCTCACTGGTACGGCGCATTGCCATTCTTGCGGCATTGATCGCCTTCACGGAGGCGATAGCGTTACGCTCAATACACGGTACCTGAACCTGACCCGCTACCGGGTCGCATGTCAGCCCCAGATTATGCTCCATGCCGATTTCTGCGGCGATGCACACCTGTTCCGGGTTGGCGCCAAGTAGCTCAGCCAGACCCGCTGCGGCCATCGAACAGGCAACGCCAACTTCTCCCTGACAGCCAACTTCAGCCCCAGAAATAGACGCGTTCATTTTGTAGAGCATGCCGATAGTCCCGGATGCCAGAAAGTAACGCAGGTAAGATTCTGGGGTGACGGGTTGAACGTAGCGATCGTAATAGGCCAGTACGGCGGGGATAATACCGCATGCGCCGTTCGTCGGTGCCGTAACGACGCGTCCGCCAGCCGCATTCTCTTCCGACACGGCCATCGCGAACATGTTAACCCAGTCCATCGCATCCATTGGATCGTTAGAGAAACGATCGTTGATGAACAATAGGCGATGCAGCGCTGATGCACGGCGGGGTACGCGCAATGGCCCAGGCAATACACCTTCGGTATTCATTCCGCGATGCATGCAGTCCTGCATGGTTTTCCACACGTCGGCAAAATAGTGCTCAAGCGCCTCCCGCCCATGCATCGCAATCTCGTTTTTCAGGACGATGGCGGATAAGGACAGGCAGTGATCGTGGCAATGTTGCAGCAGCTTCTGGGCAGAAAAGAATGGATAGGGTGCACTTTCCTCTGCCAGATTGGGTTTGCCGAAATTTTCCTGATCGACGACGAATCCGCCTCCGACTGAGTAATACGTTTTGCTATACACCAGCTCTTGCTGGTTATAGGCGCGAATGGTCATGCCGTTTTCATGCAGTGGCAGGTTTTCCGGCTGGAAGCGCAGAGAAGACTCCAGCGGGAAGCTGACCTCATACTGACCGTTGAGTATCGGTAGTCGCTGAGAGTCTTTCACCTGTTGAATAAAGGCCGGAATGCGATCGATGTTTACGCTATCTGGCAGGTTACCCGCAAGCCCCATAATGATGGCGATATCGGTGTGGTGCCCTTTTCCCGTTAGAGAGAGCGATCCGTAAATATCAACGACAATGCGTGTCACCGATGGGATAAGCGCACGATTCACCAGATCGTCGGTAAACATTTTGCCCGCTTTCATTGGGCCGACAGTATGAGAACTGGACGGGCCGATACCGATTTTGAAGATATCAAATACGCTGACCATAGCGATTTCCTTGAAAAAAAACGCCAGCCGTTAATAACGTACTGGCGTTAAATTAGTCTCTGGGGCCTACAGCAGATCGCGCAGGCTGTAAACAATGGCGGAAATAGCGATCAGTCCCATCAGGGTAACAAAGACGTTACTGATGTGGCCGCTGTACTTCTTCATCGCTGGAACTTTCTGGATGGCGTACATCGGCATCAGGAACAGCAAGCAGGCGATAATCGGACCACCCAATGTTTCGATCATACCCAAAATGCTTGGGTTCTTGGTCGCGACAATCCAGGTGGTAACCAGCATGAACAGCGCCGTGATGCGGTTCAGTTTGGTATGGGAAATGGTTTTGCCTCTGCTACGTAGGGTTTTCACGATCATGCCGTTAAAACCTTCGCCAGCGCCCAGATAGTGACCCAGGAAGGATTTAGAGATCGCGATAGTGGCAATAACTGGAGCCAGATAGCCGATGACCGGATTGTTAAAGTGGTTCGCCAGATAGGACAAAATAGAAATGTTCTGTGCTTTCGCTTCCATCAGCTCCGCCGGAGAAAGGCTTAGTACGCAGCTGAAGACAAAGAACATCACGGTCATCACCATCATGATGTGGCTATAAGAAAGGATGCGTGAACATTTTTTCTCTGCGTCATCGCCATATTCTTTACGCTTGGCAACGGCGAAAGAAGAGATGATTGGCGAGTGGTTGAAGGAGAAAACCATCACCGGAATAGCCAACCACAATGTCGCTAACAGACCGTTGCCCGTTACGCTGGAACTCAAAGAAATGTTTTCAAAAACAGAGGTATTCCAGTTCGGAATTAAATAAAGCGCCAGTAACATCAGCACGGCAACGAAAGGATAAACCAGAATACTCATTGCCTTAACGATCATCGCTTCACCGAAACGGACAATAAACATCAACCCAAGGATCAATATTAATGACAGCACGGCACGCGGTGGAGAAGGTAAGTGCAATTGGTGAGTAATAAAGCTATCTACTGTATTGGTGATAGCAACGCTATAAACTAATAAGATCGGATAAATAGCGAAAAAATAAAGTAAAGTGATTAATTTACCTGCACCAACGCCGAAATGTTCTTCAACGACTTCGGTAATATCTTCGCCACCTTTCTTGCCGGATAATACAAAGCGGCATAAGGCACGGTGAGAATAATATGTCATCGGGAAGGCAATCAGTGCCATGATAATTAACGGAATTAACCCACCAATACCAGCATTGATAGGTAAGAATAACACGCCAGCGCCGATGGCTGTGCCATAGAGGCCCAGCATCCAGACAGTGTCGCTTTTACGCCATCCTGAAGCCTGTTCTAATACCTGGCTGCTATCTTGAATGGTGCTCATATACTGATCTCTCCTCGGTGAAAATATTAATACTCTGTTACAAGAGTATTGCCACATGATGTGGATTATAAAAATTACAGTATCGGCAAGCTGCCGTTACGGAGTTTAAAAAACGAACGAGACATGTTGCTAATTATGTCAGTAGGTCAATACTGTTTTGTGGCGGCATTCTATATCGTGGTGGTCAGCGAATAATATTGAGGCGATCACAGAAATGAATTGACGGGAAATATTTTAATAAATTTCCGCGTAAATTAAAATATCAATCTTGATACTTTATTTTAAATATTTTTAACGGCTCGTTATTGATACTTTATTTAATTATCGAGTGATAAAAAATGAACAATAAATAAAATAAAAAGCAGATGAAATAATAAACGCAAATTTTCTGATGTCACGCGTAATGATGGTTTTTCTCTTTTAGAGGGATGTACTGTCGATGTTGTTCCTGCTTTTGTATCCCATTGCGCGGTAGTCTACTGCGCGTTACCCGGCAGATCGCAATCCGCCGGATAACAGCCGCCGATCGTCAGGCAGTCAGTTTTTCTTCTGCCCACGCCAGCCCGCTGTGGTATTCCTCTGGTAATAGAGAAGCCAACGATTGCAGTGTGTGCTGCAATTGTGCGGTGTCTGACGACGGTAGATTGAGGTGTCCTACTTTGCGGCCAGGACGAACCTCCTTCTCATACCAGTGCAGATGCACCAGCGGCAACGCCAACCAGTCGATATTTACATCGGTTCCGATCAGATTGACCATCACCGAAGGGGTTTCGACGACCGGTACTGGCAGCGGCAGATCCAGAATGGCACGCAGGTGGAGCTCAAACTGGCTGATCGACGCACCATTTTGCGTCCAGTGTCCGCTATTGTGTACGCGTGGCGCCAGTTCGTTAATGAGCAGGCGATCGCCGACAATAAAGCATTCCATCGCCATCACGCCAACATAGCCCAGCGCATTCATAATCGCGGACAGCATCTGCTCAGCTTGCTGTTGCAGCTGCGGATCGGGCTGAGGGAAAGCCACGCTGGTGCGCAGAATGCCATCCTGATGCAGGTTATGAGTGAGCGGATAGAACACGCATTTGCCATGTGCATTACGAGCGCCAACCAGTGAGACTTCGCCAGAAAAATTAATCCCTTGCTCAACGATGCACTCACCATAGCAATCAGCAGGCAGCGTCTGCTGTTCGCCGTCACGCAAGCGCCATTGTCCACGGCCGTCGTAACCGCCGACGCGGCGTTTAACGATAGCGAGCTCACCGAGTGAGGAGAAGACGTGTGACCATTCATCGGCGCTGGCCAGCAGCTGCCAGGGGGCGGTTGCCAGATTCAGCGAGTCCAGCAGCTGTTTTTGCGTCAGGCGATCGGCCAGGCGTGGGAAAATGTCGCGGTTCGCAAACGCCGTGTGTTCGGCCAGCTCGCGGGTGAGGGCGGTTTCCGGCCAGCGTTCGATCTCGGCAGTAATCACACTGTTATGAAACGGCACCGACTCCGGCTCTGCATCCAGCCCAACGGGATAAACGGCGATCCCTAACGGTTCGCCTGCCTGGCGGAGCATTCTGCCTAACTGGCCATTGCCTAATACGCAGACCGGTTTCATGCCTCCTCCCGCGGATCGGGATGAGACAGCACATCATCAGTTTGCGCCTGGCGCCAGTCGGCCAGTCGGGTGGCGATGTCGTTATCATGCAGGGCGAGAATTTGTGCGGCCAGCAGAGCGGCATTCGCTGCACCAGCCTTGCCAATTGCCAACGTGCCGACTGGGATGCCACGCGGCATTTGGACGATGGAGTACAGGCTGTCTACACCGCTCAGCGTTGAACTTTGTACGGGTACGCCGAGCACGGGAACCAGCGTTTTCGCTGCCAGCATACCCGGCAGGTGTGCTGCGCCGCCTGCGCCAGCGATAATCACATCAAAACCATTTTTTGCCGCCTGCTCAGCGAAGCTAAACAGCTTATCTGGTGTCCGGTGTGCAGAAACGACTTCGGTATGAAAAGGAATGTTCAGCGTGGTGAGGATTTCCGCAGCAAACTGCATAGTGGCCCAGTCACTCTTTGAACCCATGACGATGGCAATTTTAGCCGGGGCAACGTTGGATGACATGCCTGTGACGCTCCTATGATTGTACGTGTTCGTGACGCGGTATACCCGTCATACTTCAAGCCGTATGTGCGTTGTTCAAAACGCTAACGTTTTGTCCTGCAACTCGAATTATTTAGGGTAACCAATATTGCGTCGGCCAGACAGAGAGGGTCTGGCGTTGAGGGCGTAGAGCATACCACGCCATTATGGCGAGGAAAACGGTTGCGTATGCGGAAATACAGGGGGAACTAGGTGAGAGGCCGTTAAGTCAATGGCAGAAAACGTATTAAAAGGGGAAGGAAATCAGTTCGATATTTTGTGGCGTGACCTTAATCATCGACCCTTCTTCATGCCAGGCGCCAAGAACAGCACGACGGCCATGAGAATCACCGAGAGAGACCTGGTGGATGGCTGGCCGGTGAGTATGCCCGTGGATCATCGTCTTCACCTGATAGTGCCGTAAGCGGCCAATCACCTGCTCAGGATTCACATCCATAATCTGCTGCGATTTCTTCTGATTCTTCTGCTGGCTGGTTGCCCGCATCTTCGCAGCGATTTTCACACGTAATGATAAAGGTAAGAGCAGGAACAGCCGCTGAATGAACGGGTTGTGTACCCGGCGGCGAAATTTTTGATAGGCCAAATCGTCAGTGCACAAGGTATCGCCATGCAGAATGAGGATTTTCTGCCCGTAGAGGTCAACGATATTTTCTGTTGGTAGCAGTGTCAGCCCGCTTTGTTGGGCGAAACGCTTGCCGATCAAAAAATCACGGTTACCGTGCACGAAATAACAGGGAATGCCGCGCTGATGTAATGCATACAGCTCAGCGGCGATGGTCGCATGCAGCGGTTGCGGATCATCGTCACCAATCCAGGCATCGAACAGGTCACCGAGGATGTACAGCGCATCGGCATGAATGGCGTCCTGGCGTAAAAAGCGCAGAAAACCGGCGGTAATCGCCGGTTCATGAACGCTTAAATGCAGATCGGCAATGAACAGCGTTGCCATGCAGGTCGGATTATTCGCTGACCGTTACGTGGGTAATCACCACGTCTTCTTTCGGTACGTCCTGATGCATACCGCTGCGGCCTGTTGCCACGCCTTTGATTTTATCAACGACGTCCATACCGTCGGTCACTTCAGCGAAAACGCAGTAGCCCCAGCCATCGGCACGTTCTGAACGGAAGTTCAGGAAATCGTTATCAACGAGGTTGATAAAGAACTGGGCTGTTGCAGAGTGCGGATCGTTAGTGCGAGCCATCGCCAGCGTGCCACGCGTATTTTTCAGGCCATTGTTGGCTTCATTTTTGATTGTCGCGTTGGTTTCTTTTTGATCCATACCGGGAGCGAAACCACCGCCTTGAATCATAAAACCATTAATGACACGGTGAAAAATCGTGTTGTCATAAAAACCGCTGCGGCAGTAGTTCAGGAAGTTTTCTACGGTAACTGGCGCTTTGTCTGCAAACGTATTAATAACGATATCGCCGTGATTGGTATGAAGCGTAATCATAATAATGAACCCTAGATAGCCTTAGTGATTAAGAGTGCTGTCCACAAAAGACGGTGAACAACAAGAGCGCTGTTATAGCATAACTGGTCGATTGAGTCAGTATTTCGCTCTTGCTGCTGTTTGGCGACGATGGGTGTGATTGAAAAATCGTATAAAAATGTGTACTACTCTGATTTAGGTAATCGCTGGGAAAGGAGAACGGTGGCTAGGTGTGCATTGATGAACACATTAATCATGTAATGTGGACTTTTAAAAGCAAATAAATTGATTGAGTGGTCAACTTATGGTTAATTTATTTGAATGAGATTTTTATTGCCCCAGATCAATGTTTTGCGTAATCAACGTATTCTTTTTTTTCAGCTCAGATTAATCTGAGAGTAACTCTTATTTTCCCAAATAACTCTAAAGAGATAGGTGAACTATGCTGGGTATTCTGGATGGTATTAATCGTTTATTAGACAAACCGGATTTTGGCAAGCTGTTTCTGCGCGTATCTTTCAGCGTTTTGATGCTGTTCCACGGGTGGCATAAAGTGCACGGCGGAATTGGTGCGATTGAAGGTATGCTGACCAATGCTGGGCTGCCTGCTTTCATTGGTTACGGTGTCTATGCTGGCGAAGTCATCATACCGATCCTGATGATTTTAGGGATTTTTACGCGTCCTTCCGCACTGATTTTTTCCTTCACCATGCTCGTCGCGACGTTGCTGGTTCACCCTGATGGTTTCTTCACGCTGGCAAAAACCGGTGCCTGGGGTGTTGAAGGCACGGCTGTGTTCTTCTTTGCGGGTATCGCTATTGCCTTGCTTGGTAGTGGTAAATACTCTGTGATGTCGAACCCACGCTGGCGCTGATTGTTTTTTCATCAATAACGCCAATTGCGTGAAATGGCCCGGATCTTCCGGGCCATTTCATTTTTACCCTTTCTCTCTTATTCCCTCTTCTTATTAACCTTGCAATACAGTAGGGTTCAGGTTTCAATACGCCGTTAGGGTGTAAACCCTGAATGTATTGATGTTACTTGTGCTAACCGCGACGGTAATTGACCTATCGAGTGAACACGATTTTTCTTGTGAAGACCATTTTTTGTGAAAACCATTTTTTTATAAAAACACTGGAACGCCCTGATGCTAAAGATTTTTAATACGCTGAGTCGCCAAAAAGAGGAATTTAAACCTATCCACGCCGGGCAGGTGGGAATGTATGTGTGTGGCATCACCGTTTATGACCTGTGTCATATCGGTCACGGGCGTACTTTCGTGGCGTTTGATGTGGTGGCGCGCTATTTGCGGTATCTGGGATATTCACTGAAGTATGTGCGTAATGTCACCGATATTGACGACAAAATTATTAAGCGCGCGATCGAAAATGGGGAAACCAGCGACCAATTGACGACTCGCATGATCGCAGAAATGCACGCTGATTTTGATGCCTTGAATATTCTGCGCCCGGATGCTGAGCCGCGTGCGACGCACCATATTGCCGACATTATCGAAATGGTGGAAACGCTGATTGCCCGCCGCCACGCCTATGTCGCGAGTAATGGTGATGTGATGTTCTCTGTTGATACCGCTCCGGGCTATGGCGTGCTGTCTCGTCAGGATCTGGATCAGTTGCAGGCTGGCGCGCGCGTTGAAATTACCGAAGTGAAGCGTAACCCGATGGACTTCGTACTATGGAAAATGTCCAAACCGGGTGAGCCTCATTGGTCTTCTCCGTGGGGAGAAGGGCGTCCTGGTTGGCATATAGAATGTTCTGCCATGAACTGCAAGCAGCTCGGCGAGCACTTTGATATTCACGGCGGCGGTTCAGATTTGATGTTTCCGCACCACGAAAACGAGATTGCACAATCCAGCTGTGCGCACGATGGTCCGTATGTGAACTACTGGATGCACTCCGGTATGGTGATGGTTGACCGCGAGAAGATGTCAAAATCACTCAACAATTTCTTCACCGTGCGCGATGTGTTGGCGTACTACGACCCGGAAACCGTGCGCTACTTCCTGATGTCAGGCCACTACCGTAGCCAACTGAACTACAGTGAAGATAACTTGAAACAGGCACGTGCGGCGTTAGAACGCCTGTATACCGCATTGCGCGGCACCGATCTCAGCGTTGAGGCGCACGGCGGTGACGAGTTTGAAGCTCGCTTCCGCGAAGCGATGGACGATGATTTCAACACGCCGGAAGCCTACTCGGTGTTGTTTGATATGGCGCGCGAAGTCAATCGCCTGAAAGCGGAAGATGTACTGGCGGCAAACCAACTGGCATCGGCGCTGCGTAAACTGTCTGGCGTGCTGGGTCTGCTGGAACAAGATCCTGAGCAGTTCCTGCAAAACGGTGCGCAGGTGGATAACGATGAAGTGAAAGAAATCGAAGCGTTAATCCAACAACGTAAAGATGCACGCGCGGCGAAAGACTGGGCGCTGGCCGATCAGGCACGCGATCGGTTAAACGAAATGGGCATTGTGCTGGAAGATGGCCCGCAGGGAACGATCTGGCGCCGTAAGTAATCCTTTCTCTCAGCCAGCACACTTTCAGTCAATAAAAAGCCCGCAAGTATAAATCGCGGGCTTTTTATTTCGGTATCATCGACGGGATAAGGGTTACTCGGCGATGGTTACCTTCTCGCCATTGAACTGAACGGTTTGCCCGGCGAGGATTTTGCAGCGCTTGCGCGTTTCCGTCTGGCCGTCAACGGTCACGTCACCTGCGGCGATAGCCAGCTTGGCTGTTGCGCCACTTTCACTCCAGCCCAGCAATTTTAAGAGATCGCACAGTTCAACGTGCGGATGTTTTTCAAGATTAAAGGTTGCCATAAATTCCTGCTTATCGGTGTTTGACTCGCCCATTATTCGGCGTGGTCATGGTACTCTTCACACGCCTGTAGCGTATTTTGAATCAGTGTGGCAACGGTCATAGGGCCGACGCCGCCCGGCACAGGGCTAATGTAAGACGCTCGTTCCTGCGCCGTTTCAAATTCCACATCGCCAACCACTTTACCGCTTTCCAGACGGTTGATACCCACGTCCAGCACGATTGCGCCCGGTTTGATCCATTCGCCAGGGATGAAGCCCGGTTTGCCCACGGCGACAACCAATAGGTCGGCATTTTCAACATGGTGGCGCAGATTTTTGGTAAAACGGTGCGTAACGGTGGTGGTACAGCCTGCCAGCAACAGTTCCAGACTCATCGGGCGGCCAACAATGTTGGATGCGCCAACCACAACGGCATTCAGTCCGAAGGTATCGATATTATAACGTTCTAGCAGCGTGATGATGCCGCGTGGTGTACAAGCGCGCAGCAGTGGCGCGCGCTGGCACAGACGACCCACGTTGTAAGGATGGAAGCCATCCACATCTTTACTTGGTGCGATACGCTCAATCACTTTGGTGTTATCGATGCCTTCCGGCAGCGGGAGTTGAACCAGAATACCGTCAATCGCCTGGTCAGCGTTGAGCCGATCGATAAGCGCCAGCAGCTCTGATTCCGTGGTGGTGATGGGTAAATCATAAGAGCGGGAGATAAAGCCGACTTCTTCACATACCTTACGCTTGCTGGCGACATAGATCTGTGACGCTGGATTCTCGCCGACCAGTACAACCGCCAGACCTGGTGCGCGTTTTCCTTCAGCTAAACGCTGCGTGACTCGCGCGGCAACTTCGTCTTTGACCTGCTGCGCAATCGTTTTACCATCAATAATCTTTGCTGCCATCTGAGATGATACCCATCAATTTGAAATAGGGGGAGATGGCCGCTATTTTGTCAGAACCTGCGCGTGCTGTCAGGCATTGCGTCAACATTAATTCCAATTGCCCGCGCTATTCACTGACCTCAAACCGGTTTTTACCCCCATTTTTGGCGCGATACAGTGCGGCATCGGCAATATCGACAACGGATGCTGCGGTTGGCGGTGGGTTATCGACGCAGAATACATAGGCTCCGGCGCTAATGGTGACGATTTTTTCTGGAAATAGCGTCATGTCGTGAGGGATCTTTTCCTTTCGCACTGCATCCAGTACGCGCTGAGCGAACGTGGCGGCACCTTGCTTATCGGTGTCGGTGATAATAATAGCGAATTCTTCTCCGCCGTAGCGGGCGACTAAATCTTCTTTACGCTTAGGCATGTTGCTCAGGACGTTACCAATCTTACGCAGACACTCATCGCCAGCCACGTGCCCATAGTGGTCATTATATTTCTTGAAGGCATCGACATCGATCATGATCAGCGCCATACACTGCTGCGTGCCTGCAATCCGCAAGAGCGTTTGTTGCAGGAAAATATCAAACTGACGGCGGTTAGCTAATCCCGTCAGGCCATCGAACAGCGCCAGCGTTTGCAGGGTGTGGTTAACCGACGTGAGCTCATCACGCACGATGGTTAAATCGATCTGATTTTTTAAATTCATGCGAATCTGCCGCAGGACGATCAGGCCGAGCAGAGTGATAGTGAACAGCAGAATGAGCGTAATGACACCGTAGACCAGACGGTCGGCTTTCCACTTGTTGAGCACTAACCCAAGATCGAAGCCCGCTGCGATGACGATGGGGTAACGCTTTAATTTTGTGTAACCGTAAATTCGCTCGATGTGGTCGAGCGTCGAGACAAACGTCGCCGTTCCGCTTTCGGACTGTTTTAGATGTTCTGAAAAGAGCGGACCGTTGGACACATTGCGGTTGACGTATGAATCGTCGTAAGGCCGGCCATAGAGAATCCGACCATCGGAAAGCAGGATGGCGAGCACGTCCATATTCCCCATGGAGTAGTAGCCATAATACTGTTTGAAATAGTTCAGCGAGAGGGTGGCGAGCAGCACGCCGTTAAAGCTACCGTCTGGTTTACTGATGCGCATGGAAACGGGAATGATCAAATCCCCTGTGGAGCGGCTTTGAATCACGCTGCCGATGTGCATGTCTTTGCTGACGTTGCTTTGGTGATATTTAAAATATTCTCTGTCGGCGTTATTGGCGTTGGCGGGTTTGGTTCCCCCCGAATTCACCAGCCATTCGCCTTTCTCATCGTAGATGAAGATGCCATGCAGCTGTGGCAGAGTGGATTTTCTGCTTTTTAAAATATCGCCGAGCCTGGCTATTTGTGCAGGTGATAAGCCATCTTTGTCGATACGTTCTTGTAAATCTTGTAACAGGATATCGACTTGTAAAAACGTATCTTCAGCATGGCGCGCCAGCGACAGAGACAGATTTTTGGCGTTTCGCTCTGTGGAATCAATAAGCTGTTGGTGAGAGTTGAATACAGCCCACCCGTTTAGCGCCACTACGGTGGTGACGATGAATAGCATAAAGACAATCATCAGTTTTTGCAGCGGCATTTGGTAGTAGTTGGCTTTGCTGTGCGTGCTGACCCTCATTGTTCTTCCCATCCTTAGCCAGAAAGATGACTGATGATAAGTGTAGACGTTTCTGCCGCTTGCGCTGGGATTGATGAAATTAGCTTATGTTTTTGCAGGACATCATTTTCGTACTGCGGTTGGATAGTCTTTTTTGGGCTCTGTGCTCCGCAGCGGGCTGCGTAATAGCAACCCGTCTTTTCGATGGCAACACTGTCCCGCAAGAAGCAATAGAAAAGCTTTGGTAATCAGCTTAAATCAACATTCTTACTGCCAAACAGCCAGGTCAGGATGAAACCGGCAATATAAGAGATAATAATGCCGGCGATATAAACTAGCATGCCTGCAAATATGCCTTTTGCTGACGTCATCAGAGGAATCGCGACCAATCCAGAAGGGCCGAAGACGGTATTCAGTCCTACTGGCAAGCCCATCCAAGCCACCAGACCGACAAAGAATCCCCCTACAGCACCGCCCAGGCAGGCGGTCACAAACGGCTTCAGGCGCGGCAACGTCACGCCATAAATGAGTGGCTCCCCAATCCCCAGCAGGCCAGGGAGAATGGCTCCTTTAATCTGAGTGCGCAACAGCGAACCTTTTGGCGAACGAACAAACAACGCTAACGATGCCCCGACTTGCCCAGCACCCGCCATCGCTAGAATTGGGAATAGCGAATTAAACCCTTGTGCATCCATTAACGCGAAATACACTGGCACAAACCCCTGATGAATGCCGAAAACCACGCTAATCAGAAATAGCCCAGCCAGTATGGCGGTGCCGAACGGGTTGCCGTTAAGATGCATAAACAGCCATGACATCCCCTTAAACAACTCGCCCCCCACGGGCATAATCACCACAAAAGTAATCGCGCCCGTGATCAACAAGGTAATCGATGACGTCAGGATCATATCCAGGTTATCCGGTATCACCCGACGCACTTGCCGTTCAATCCATGCCCCTAACATGCAGGCCAGCAACACACCAATAATGTTACCGCGCGGATCGATAACCATGCCAAAGAAGTCACCCATCCCAGCGTAATAGCCAACAGTGCCTTCTGGAACGTAGCGTAAAATAAACAGCGACGCGATAATCGCGCCATTCACGCCAGTCCCCCCAAAGGCTTTCTGAGTGTTATGACCAATCAGAATGCTCAGGAAGGTAAACAAACCGATGCTGAATACTTTCATGTAAGCGATCAGGCTTTTCAGCCAAGCGGCTTGAGTCACGCCATCAACGACCAGCGTTTGTTGCAGTAGCGTTGCAATCCCTAGCAATAGCCCTGCTGCAATAAAACCAGGGATCAATGGGGTAAAAATAGTGGCGAACTTGGTCAAGAAATTATGTATCGCACTATTTTGTTTGGCTTTCATCTGTTGCTTGTTCTGGCTAGTCAAGGACTGCAAATCTGCTTGCTCGTTGCTGCCCGGCTGTTGCCGAGGTTGCTCACTCAACAGCGCATTCATCATTTCGCTGGCTGTCTGGGCTTTACCTGGGCCGAGGATGATCTGCAATTGATCGTCACCGTTAACTACCCCTAACACACCCGGTATTTTCTTCAGGCTATCGAGCTGTATTTGCTCGCGGTCACGCAACGTCAGGCGCAGACGGGTCATACAGTTACCGCAGATAATGATATTTTCACTACCGCCGGTGAGCTGTAAAATCTGCTCTATCATAGAAACGGTTATTTTCGCCATGGTTATACCTGTATCCCCTGTAAGGCTTTACGAATAAAGCCGTTGTTCTTGCTTAACGCTGCGGTAGCCTGCTGCGCTGTGAGGCCGCCTAGGATCATGACAATCGCGGTTTTACAGTGGCGCTGGCATTCATTGAGTACGCTTTCTGCTTCTTCTGGACTGCATTCTGTGGCTTCTACCACAATGTTGACTTGGCGTTGCACCAGCTTGGCGTTGGTGGCTTCAACATCCACCATCAGATTGCTATAGACCTTGCCGCTGCGGATCATTGCACTCGTGGTGATCATGTTAAGGATCAGTTTTTGCGCCGTTCCTGCTTTCATGCGTGATGAACCCGTGACGACTTCAGGGCCAACTACGGGCTCAATGGCAATATCTGCGGCCTTG
The DNA here is from genome assembly GCF_012427845.1 of Pectobacterium punjabense. Lineage (NCBI taxonomy): Bacteria > Pseudomonadati > Pseudomonadota > Gammaproteobacteria > Enterobacterales > Pectobacteriaceae > Pectobacterium > Pectobacterium punjabense. The sequence continues at coordinate 3,290,890 of NZ_CP038498.1, read as the reverse complement.
CTCATTTCACTGTTCTGATTACACGAGATAGCGGCAACCGTTGCCCCGACATGGCGTGCGTAAGCCATCGCGCCTAATACATAAGGTGTGCGGCCACTTGCGGCGATCCCCACCAAGACGTCACGCGAGTTGAACTCGATATTACGCAGGTCCTGTTTCCCCATTTCAGGGTTGTCTTCTGCGTTCTCAACCGCCTGTAGAATCGCCGTATGTCCACCAGCAATCAGGCCGATAACCTGTTCTCGCGGTGTCCCGTAGGTGGGGGGGCACTCGCTTGCATCCAGAATTCCCAGACGTCCAGAAGTGCCAGCACCGCAATAAATCAACCTGCCCCCGTTGGCAAAAGCCTCAGTGACCAAATCCACTACTTTGGCAACGTCTGGCAGCGTGGCTTCCACCGCTAAGGAGACTTTTTTATCCTCCGCGTTGATCACCGCAAGCATTTCCAGTGTTGACAGCGTATCAATCTGAGAGCTGGCCGGATTGCGGCTTTCGGTCATCATCTGGCTTAAATTAATCTTCATTCGGGCTTCCAGGTCATTGGGTTTTCGGCAATGTTAAGGAATTATTTATTCATGGAGTGTGATTTTTATCACGGCAAATCTATTCTTGTTTTTGGTTTGATGAGGAATAAATACCGAATAAAAAAAGTGAATTGAAAAATATTTTCAATATTTTCATATAAATAAGTTGATGGAATGAAAGGTGTTACTACTGGAATAATCTATACCCGAAATAATTCGAGTTTCAGGACAAAGCGTTAGCGTTTTGAACAACGCACATGCAACTTGAAGTATGACGGTGTGTTACAAGTAACGGAGATATTTTTCATGTCAGTGTTAAATGAGATCGCTTGGCTGCTACCTGAGTTAGCTGAAAGACAGCAAAAAATTGCGCAATACATTCTGGATAATCCAGAGGCTATTCTGAGCATGTCCTCTTCCCGCTTTGCCGAAAACGCTGGGGTGAGTCAATCTGCTGTCATCAAGTTTAGCCAGAAGATCGGTATGAAGGGCTTTCCTGCGCTTAAGATTGTCATCAGTGAAGAACTGGGCAGAAACAACCAATTTAAAACTTACCCGCATAAGGCGTTGCATAACGCGATCTCGTCTGAAGATTCGCTGATGGTGATGGCGCAAAAACTGGCACATGAAAAAACGGCCGCGATCATTGATACCACCAAAAAAATAAATTTCCCAATATTTCAGAAAGTTGTCGATATTATTAATAACGCCCAACGGGTGCAGATTGTCGGCATTTGGGGGTCTGGATTAACAGCAAAAGACCTGAGCTACAAACTGCAAAAGATAGGTATTCTCTGCTTAGCAGAAGCAGACCTTCACGTTCAACTCACCACCGCGCAGGCTCTGACGCCGAAGGACGTACAGATCGTGTTGTCGTTCAGCGGCAAGCGCAAAGAAATGCGTATAGCCAGTACCATGGCAAAAGCGCAGGGGGCGACGGTCATCGCCATTACAGGTAACAAGGAAACCCCTCTGGCCAAACTTGCCGATTATGTGCTGGAAAGTATTTCTGATGAAAATGAATGGCGCAGCTCTTCGATATCATCACGGACGGCGCAAAACACCCTGACAGATTTGATTTTTCTGGCGCTATTGCAGCGACGAAAAGAAATAGCCAAACCACTGGTACTTAACGCCAGTATGACCATAAATAATCTGGACGAAACGTTGTTGAATAAATAGTTTTTGAGGTAGAGCAAAGTGGTTTTCCTCCCTTTCAGGCAATACGCATAAGGTTTGTCTGAAAAGGAGGGAAATGTTTTGATGCGGTTTTTTTCTCAAAGTTCAATTTATTCAATAATACCGAAAATTATTTTAAAACGTGACAGCGTGTAAAAAATTTTATTTATCATTAAATGCACTATGTTTAATTGGCGTTTAACTGAATTTGCTAATGATGAATGATACTTTGCTCCTACTTTTTGACGTGTGAAGATTTTTTCTTAAGTGATGTCGTTGTTAATCGTGTGGATATAACAGGAAATAAATTGAAAACAAACGTGATTGTGCAGATGAGTAAATAACAAAGATACTGCGATAACGTATGATTTTTTAGCGAATGCTGAGATGAAGAGCCTTGCATGAAAATAGCCATTAGTGGAACGGGATATGTGGGTTTATCGAATGGATTATTATTAGCACAACGGCATCAGGTTGTAGCGCTGGATATTGTGGCTGAAAAAGTGGCGCTGCTAAATCAACGAAAATCGCCGATTAATGACGCTGAAATTGCGCGTTTTTTACAACATGAAACGCTGAATTTCTCGGCTACGCTGGATAAACATGAAGCGTATACCGATGCGCAGTTCGTGATTATCGCTACGCCGACGGATTACGATCCACAAACCAACTATTTCAATACCTCATCGGTAGAGGCGGTCATTCGCGACGTACTGGCGATTAATCCGCAGGCGATTATGGTGATTAAATCGACGGTGCCTGTTGGCTTTACGGAGAAAATCAGTCAACAGTTGGATACGGATAATGTCATTTTTTCGCCTGAGTTTTTACGTGAAGGAAAGGCGCTGCATGACAATCTTTACCCGTCACGAATTGTGGTGGGGGAACGGTCAGAAAGGGCAAGGTTCTTCGCTAACCTATTGATAGAGTGTGCATTAAAAAAAGATATTCGCGTGCTGTTTACCGACCCGACAGAGGCCGAAGCGATAAAATTATTTGCGAATACCTTCCTGGCAATGCGGGTGGCCTACTTCAATGAGTTGGACAGCTATGCCGAATCGCTGGGGTTGAACACCCGGCAGATTATTGAAGGGGTATGCCTCGATCCCCGTATTGGTGATTACTACAATAACCCCTCTTTTGGCTACGGCGGTTACTGTTTACCGAAAGATACCCGGCAGCTTCTGGCTAATTATCGTACTGTGCCGAATAATCTGATCAAGGCTATCGTGGACGCTAACCATACGCGGAAAGACTTCATTGCCGACACGATTATCCGCCGCCACCCTAAAACCGTTGGCGTCTATCGCCTTATCATGAAAGCGGGGTCGGACAATTTTCGCTTTTCCTCCATTCAGGGCATTATGAAAAGGATAAAAGCGAAAGGAATCAATGTTGTGATTTATGAACCGGGTATTGATGATGACGATTTTCTCGATGTTCCTATCATTCATCAACTCGATAGTTTTAAACAGCAGTGTGACGTTATTATTACCAATCGTTACGCCGATGAATTAAAAGATGTGATGGAGAAAGTCTATACGCGAGATTTATTCGGGGAGGATTGATTTTTTGTCATAGATCAATAAATCGATACGACCGTGACTCGGATATTAGCGGAAAGTTCATTTATAGATTGTAATTAATTATATCTCTTTGAGTGCGGGATGTGTTTGCGCTATGTCGTGTGGCGTCGTTTATCTGTGATTTTATGACTGTCGTAATAAATTAAGGTTGGCTTAAGGCTTCATTATTTAGACTGCTTAATAATGATTTGTCGCCATTATTTATTTTGGGAATATGTTATGACGGATTTTTTGCCTTTTTCCCGCCCGACTATGGGCGAAGAGGAAATTGCTGCCGTGGCAGACGTATTACGTTCTGGCTGGATAACCACGGGGCCGAAATGCCAGCAATTAGAGCTGGCGTTTTGCCAGCGAATCGGGTGTCGACAGGCGATTGCGGTTAGCTCTGCGACGGGGGGAATGCACGTTACGCTGATGGCGCTCGGTATCGGCCCCGGTGATGAGGTGATTACACCGTCTCAGACTTGGGTTTCGACTGTCAATATGATCACGCTATTGGGGGCAGAGCCGGTGATGGTGGACGTGGATCGGCACACGCTGATGGTGCGACCGCAGGACATGGAAGCCGCTATCACGCCAAAAACTAAAGCGATTATTCCCGTGCATTACGCCGGTGCACCTGCCGATCTGGATGCGCTGCGTGCTTTGAGTGAACGTTACGGTATTCCGCTGATTGAGGATGCGGCGCACGCCGTCGGTACGCAATATCGCGGTGAATGGATCGGCGCGCGCGGAACGGCCATTTTTTCGTTTCACGCGATTAAAAATATCACCTGTGCGGAAGGTGGCATGGTGGTAACGGATGACGACGTACTCGCCGAGCGTATACGCAGCCTAAAGTTTCACGGGTTGGGAGTAGATGCGTTTGACCGGCAATTACAGGGGCGCAAGCCGCAGGCTGAAGTGGTGACGCCGGGGTTTAAATACAACCTAGCGGATATCAATGCGGCCATTGCACTCATTCAACTGGATAAACTCTCGGCGTTCAACGCCCGCCGTCAGCAACTTGCCGTGCGTTATCTCACTCAACTGCACTCCCTGCCGCTCCAGCCGCTGGCGGTTCCTGATTATCCCCATCTGCACGCCTGGCACCTGTTTATGGTGCGCGTAGACGAAACGCAGTGCGGCATATCACGCGATGCTCTGATGGCGGCGCTGCAAACGCACGGTATTGGCACCGGACTGCATTTCAGAGCGGTGCATACGCAGAAATATTACCGCGAGCGCTACCCTCATTTGCACCTACCGGAAACGGAGTGGAATTCGGCGTCGCTGATGACGCTACCGCTGTTCCCCGACATGCTGGATAGCGATGTCGATCGCGTCGTCGCGGCGCTAACCTCGATTCTGGAGTCTGTTCGTGATTGATGACATCAACAATGTTTCTGTTGTGATCCCCGTTTATAACGAAGAAGAGAGCCTACCGGTGCTGATTGACCGCACGCTGGCGGCCTGTCGGCAGATCGGTAAACCCTGGGAAATAATTCTGGTTGATGACGGCAGCAGCGACCGCTCGGCAGAACTGCTGACCGAGGCGGCGAGCGACCCGGAAAAGCACATCATCGCCGTGCTGTTGAACCGCAACTACGGTCAGCACTCGGCCATCATGGCGGGTTTCCAGCAAGCGGTGGGCGATGTGGTGATTACGCTGGATGCTGATTTACAAAATCCACCGGAGGAAATCCCGCGGCTGGTGGAGTATGCCGCGCAAGGCTATGACGTAGTCGGCACTGTGCGAGCTAACCGGCAGGATTCGCTATTCCGCAAACTGGCCTCGAAAACCATCAACATGATGATCCGGCGTTCGACCGGGAAATCGATGGCGGATTACGGCTGTATGCTGCGTGCGTATCGTCGCCACATTGTCAGCGCGATGCTGCGCTGTCATGAACGCAGCACCTTTATTCCTATTCTTGCTAATACATTCGCTCGCAAAACTATCGAGATCGACGTGTTGCACGCCGAGCGGGAATTCGGCACGTCCAAATACAGCTTTCTCAAGCTAATTAATCTGATGTACGACCTGCTGACCTGCCTGACGACAACGCCGCTGCGCATACTCAGCCTGATTGGTAGCGTCGTTGCGCTGTCGGGGTTTCTGCTGGCGCTGCTGTTGATTGGCCTGCGTCTGTTTTTCGGCGCGGAGTGGGCGGCTGAGGGCGTGTTCACGCTGTTTGCCGTGCTGTTCATGTTTATCGGCGCGCAGTTCGTCGGGATGGGGCTACTGGGGGAATACATTGGTCGTATCTATACCGATGTGCGTGCTCGGCCACGCTATTTTGTGCAAAAGACGGTGAGTGCGGCAACGCCACTGACTACCAGTTTACGGGATGAAGAAGAATGAAAGCGATCGTATTTGCCTACCATGATATCGGCTGTGTCGGTCTTGAAGCATTGAGGCTAGCAGGCTACGAAATTCAGGCGGTGTTCACGCACAGCGATGCACCGGGTGAGAACCACTTCTACGCCTCAGTGGCGAAAGCGGCTGCCGAGATGGACGTGCCGGTGTTTGCGCCGGAAGACGTTAACCATCCACTCTGGGTGAACCGCATTCGAGAGCTGGCACCGGATGTTATTTTTTCCTTCTATTACCGCACACTATTAAGCGATGACATTCTTCAGTTACCCTCGTTTGGCGCATTCAATCTGCACGGTTCACTGCTGCCGCGCTACCGTGGGCGAGCACCGGTCAACTGGGTGCTGGTGAACGGCGAAACGCAGACGGGCGTGACGCTGCACAAGATGGTTTCCCGCGCGGATGCGGGCGACATCGTTGCCCAGTCCGTGGTGGTGATTGACGATGAAGACACCGCGCTGACGCTACATGGCAAATGCCGTACCGCCGCTGCCGCTTTACTGGCGCAGCAGTTACCGCTGATTCGCTCGCGTGAGGTTACGCTGACGCCGCAGGATGACAGTCAGGCTAGCTATTTCGGTCGCCGTACGGCGGCAGATGGCCTGATCGACTGGCAAAAAAGCGCGGGTGAGATCAACAACCTGATCCGCGCCGTGACGGAGCCCTATCCGGGGGCGTTTACGTTTCTCGGCGAGCGCAAGGTAATTATCTGGCGCGCCCGTGTGGTTAAAAACAAGAGTGTGGACGTGAATTATCCACATGGCGGCGATGCGGGCTCAATTATTTCGACCTCGCCGCTGGTGGTGTCCTGCGGGGAAGACGCACTTGAGATCGTCAGCGGACAGAGCGAGTCCGGGCTATATATGTCGGGCAGCCGACTGGCGGCGGAAATGGGCATGGTGCCACAGGCGCGGCTGGGCAACCTCGCTAGCCGGGTGCAACGACGCCGTACGCGTGTGTTGATCCTCGGTGTGAACGGTTTTATCGGCAACCATCTGACCGAGCGGCTGCTGCGCGACGATCGCTATGAAATTTACGGACTGGATATCAGTTCGGATGCCATCGCCCGTTTTCTTGACGATCCGCGTTTCCATTTTGTGGAAGGCGATATCAGCATCCATAACGAATGGATCGAATACCACATCAAGAAGTGTGATGTCATTCTGCCGCTGGTGGCGATTGCCACGCCCATCGAATACACCCGTAACCCGCTGCGCGTATTCGAGCTGGATTTCGAAGAGAACCTGAAAATTGTGCGCGACTGCGTACGTTACAACAAACGCATCGTTTTCCCGTCCACTTCAGAAGTGTACGGCATGTGTGATGACAAAGAGTTTGATGAAGACACTTCACGCTTGATTGTCGGGCCGATCAACAAGCAGCGCTGGATTTACTCCGTCTCCAAGCAGCTGTTGGATCGGGTGATTTGGGCATACGGCGCGAAAAGCGGCCTGCGCTTCACGCTGTTCCGTCCGTTTAACTGGATGGGGCCGCGTCTGGACACGCTGGATGCCGCGCGGATCGGCAGTTCGCGCGCCATTACGCAATTGATCCTCAATCTGGTGGAAGGATCGCCGATCAAGCTGGTGGACGGCGGGGCGCAGAAGCGCTGCTTTACCGACATTCATGACGGTATTGAAGCGCTGTTCCGCATTATTGAAAACCGTAACGGCCAGTGTGACGGACAGATTATCAACATCGGCAATCCGCACAATGAAGCCAGTATCCGCGAGCTAGGCGACATGCTGCTGACCAGCTTTAATGCTCACCCGTTACGTGACCGCTTCCCGCCGTTCGCTGGGTTTATTGACGTGGAGAGCAGTAGCTATTACGGCAAAGGCTATCAGGATGTGGCACACCGCACGCCGAGCATTCGCAATGCCAAACGCCTGCTGGAATGGGAACCGTCGGTGAGGATGGAGCAGACCGTTGCGGAAACGCTGGACTATTTTCTGCGTACCGTTGATGTCTCGCACACCGCTGATTCCACGGATGCGCAGGGATGACGCGCGTTGGCCTGCGAATTGATGTCGATACCTGGCGTGGTACGCGGGACGGCGTGCCCGCGCTGCTGAAGGTGCTGGCTGAGTTTGATATTCAGGCGAGTTTCTTTTTTAGCGTCGGGCCGGACAACATGGGGCGACACCTGTGGCGTCTGCTGCGTCCACGCTTTCTATGGAAGATGCTGCGCTCCAACGCGGCCTCCCTCTACGGCTGGGATATTTTACTGGCTGGCACGGCGTGGCCGGGGCGTCCTATCGGCGCACGGTTTGGCGCGTTAATCCGCCAGACGCACGACGCCGGGCATGAGGTAGGGCTACATGCCTGGGATCATCACGGCTGGCAGGCGAATGTCGCTCGTTGGTCGGATGCGCAACTGGCCGCGCAGTTCCGTGAAGGCATAGATGCGCTAACGCAGATTCTGCCATCACCGGTGCATTGTTCTGCGGTGGCGGGCTGGCGGGCTGATTCGCGCGTTGTAGAGATGAAACAGCGCTGGAATCTGAACTATAACAGCGACTGCCGCGGCACCCGACCTTTCCGACCGCGCCTGAAAAATGGTGAGCTCGGCACGATGCAGATCCCCGTCACGCTGCCGACCTACGATGAGGTCATCGGCGAGCGTGTGAGTGACGGTGAGTTCAACAGCTTTATTCTTGATGCAATCGAGCAGGATCGTGGCGTGCCGGTGTATACCATCCACGCGGAGGTTGAAGGGGGGACGAAGCTGGCGCTGTTCCGTCAGCTACTGCTTCGCGCCCGTCAGCAGCACATCGAATTTTGTCCGCTTTCCTCGTTACTGCCTGACGACTTGGCTACGCTGCCCGTCGGACGGATTGAGCGCGCGCCGTTTCCCGGACGGGAAGGGTGGCTTGGCGTACAAACGGAAGAATAAATACAGCGGGAAATCGTATGGAAAAAGGCATGTTCAAGCTGAAAAGTACCGTGATAATGGTGTTGTTTGCTTTGCTCTATCTGTTGCCGCTTAATGGCCGTTGGCTGTGGTCGCCAGATGAAACACGTTATGCCGAAATCAGTCGTGAGATGCTTCAGCGCGGCGATTGGATTGTGCCGCATTTGTTGGGTATCCGCTATTTTGAGAAACCTGTCGCGGGCTATTGGCTGAATAACATGAGCCAATGGTTATTAGGCCATACCAATTTTGCCGTGCGTTTTGCCTCGGTTTTTTCTACCGCGCTGAGTGCACTGCTGGTGTTTTGGCTGGCGATGATGCTGTGGAAAAGCCGGCGCACCGCGCTGTTGGCGGCGACGATCTACCTTACATCACTGCTGGTGTATGGCATCGGTACTTACAGCGTGCTCGATCCGATGGTGACGCTGTGGATGACGGCGGCGCTGTTCAGCCACGCGCTGATTTTGCGGGCAAAACAGACGCGTGAACGGCTGTTGGCCTGGGGATTGATGGGGCTAGCCTGCGGTATGGGATTCATGACCAAAGGCTTTCTGGCGCTGGCGCTGCCGGTGATCAGCGTGCTGCCCGTGGCGCTGGCGCAAAAGCGAATCAAGGAACTGCTGTTGTTCGGGCCGCTTGCGATTGTCGTCGCGGTATTGCTGAGTGCACCATGGGCGCTGGCGGTGCACGAACGCGAGGCCGATTACTGGCATTACTTTTTTTGGATCGAACATATCCAGCGTTTTGCTGAAGACGATGCGCAACATAAGGCACCGTTCTGGTATTACCTGCCGGTTCTGATTATCGGGACATTCCCTTGGCTGGCGCTGTTGCCGGGTGCGTTACGCAGCGGTTGGATTGAACGGAAAGTGAATCCAGAACGGTTCTTCTTGCTGTGCTGGATGGTAATGCCGCTGCTGTTTTTCAGCATCGCCAAAGGCAAGCTGTTGACCTACATTCTGCCGTGCTTCGCGCCGCTGGCGCTGCTGATGGCGGCGTGGGTTTCCGGGCTGGCACCAGCGGTACGTGAACGTCTATTACGTATCAATAGTTGGCTCAATATTGCTTTTGGCGGTGTGCTGGGGCTTGCGGTTGCCGCACTTGGACTTGGCATCGTCGTACCGCATTTCTATCAACCGGGAGAAGGGCTGACCATCATATCGGGTGTGGTCTGCTTTATTGGCTGGATCGCCTTTGCGGTTGTCAGTTTGAGAAAACAGAGGGCTTGGGGCTATCTGGTGGCGGGTTGTCCGCTCTTTCTGGCGCTGCTCGTTGGCGGAAGCATTCCAGCGAGCGTAGTGGATTCCAAGAACCCCCAAACCTTCATTCGTAGCCACCAGCCGTTGCTGGAAAACAGCCGCTATGTGTTGAGCGACGAGGTCGGATTGGCCGCCGGACTGGCGTGGGAACTGAAGCGCAGCGATATCACTTTATTCAAAGCGCGTGGCGAACTGAGCTATGGACTGGGCTATGCGGATGCCGCTGACCGCTTTGTCGATGAGGACGCTTTTCCAGCCTGGCTTGCCGATAAGCGGCGTCGCGGAGATGTCGCGCTGGTGCTGAAGGTCGATAGAGATTCCGATGAGGAATACCGTAATCTGCCAATGCCCAGTCAGTTGAGAAAATCGCACCGCTACGTGCTGCTGTTTTATAAGCAGGTAACGCCATGAGTTATCTATTGGTTGCCATCGTCTGTCTGCTGACGAGCTTAGGGCAGCTGTGCCAGAAACAGGCGGCGGAATGCTGGCGGCGTTTGCCCACCGAACGGCGTAAACGGATAACGCTGGGGTGGCTAATGTTGGCGGTTTTGTTGCTCGGAGTTGGGTTGCTGCTGTGGCTTTTGGTGTTGCAGCATCTCCCGCTCGGCGTGGCGTACCCGTTGCTGAGCATCAATTTTATTCTGGTTACGCTACTGGCGCGCTATGGATTTGGCGAACGTGTGGATAGGCATCACTGGTGGGGCATCGTGCTGATTATCACCGGTATCTATTTGATGCAGGGGGGATGATGACGAAAAAAGGCTATGTCTGGGCGCTTGCCAGTATTGTGCTAGCCAGCGCTGCACAGATATTAATGAAAAGCGGAATGCTGGCTCTGCCGAGCATTTCCATGACACACTGGCCATCGCTCAGCACGTTGATGGTGGGCTGGCCTGTTGTCGCGGTGCTTATCGGGGTTATCTGCTATGGCCTGTCGATGGTGTGCTGGTTCATGGTGCTGCGTTATCTACCGTTAAGCCGCGCTTACCCGTTGATTAGTTTGAGCTATGCGGTAGTTTACCTGGCTGCGGTTTTTCTGCCGTGGCTGAATGAGCCGATGAGCCTGCGTAAAAATCTCGGCGTTCTGATTATTATGCTGGGCGTCTGGCTGGTGACGCGTAACGCGCAGGCGGAGCGATAAACCGCCTGAGCGCGCAGGTAGTGCGGGATTATTGACTGAAGACGTGAGCAGTACCCGTGACGCTCAGGCTAACCTGTTGGCCGACGGTGAAAGCAGCGTGACTGACGGTTTTCAGTTCAATGACATCGGCTTCTGCGTTGTGGATGCATAGCGTCAGCGTAGAGACGAAGCCGGAAAACTCGACGTTGCGGATGGTGGCGCGAATGTGTGCCGTGCTCGTTGTCTCGGTATCCTGAATCATTATCTGCTCCGGCCTGAGCATAATTCTTGCCCGACCATTTGCCGTTGGGCGCTCCACGGCGATGCGTCCCAGCAGGCAATCAGCCTGATTGTCGTCAATTTGAGCTTCGAGAATCAGTGTTTCACCGAGGAAGGTGGCGATATCCTCACTGTTGGGTCGGTGGTAGAGCGTCCACGGCGAGCCTGATTGTGACAGTTGGCCGTCGCGCATCACGACGACCCGATCGGCAAAAGACAGCGCTTCCCCCTGATCGTGGGTCACCAGAATCGACGCCACGTTAGCCTGCTGCAAGACGTCCATTACCGCTTTACGGGTGGCGGCACGCAGGCCAGTGTCCAGAGCAGAAAACGGTTCATCCAGCAGCATCAACGCAGGGCGCTGCGCTAGCGCGCGAGCCAGTGCGACACGTTGCTGCTGTCCGCCGGAAATTTCATGCGGCGAGTGCTTCTGTAAATGTGCGGGAAGGGAAACCAGTGCCATCAGCTCATCCACGCGTTTTTGTTTTTCTGCCCTCGTGCCTTTGAGCCCAAAGGCGATGTTGTCTGCGATGCAGAGATGCGGAAACAGTGCGCCGTCCTGCGGGACATAGCCGATTCCGCGCTGATGGGCGGGGACGGAAAGCCCGTTATCGCAGAGCGTTTGGCCGTTTAGCGTAATGACGCCGGTATCTGGTTTTTCGAACCCGGCGATCAGGCGCAGCAGGGTGGTTTTCCCTGAACCGGACGGGCCGACAATCGCCGTGCGGCGGCTGTTTTCTAACGTTAAACGGATGTCAGACAGCACGGTGCGCCCGTTGAAGCTTTTACTGACGCGATGAAGTTCCAACATGATTACAGTCCCGCCATTTTTTGTGATTGCGTGTAGAGAAACCAGGTCCACGGTAGCGACAGCAGGACCAGAATAAGCGCATAGGGTGCCGCAGCGGGATAGTCGATCTCACTGGTTAGCGCCCAAAATCCGGTCGCCAGCGTTCGCGTGCCGTTAGGTGCCAGCAGCAGAGTGGCGGTTAGCTCATTGACGATCGCCAGAAACACGAGTGTTGTCCCCGTCGCGACGCCGGGCGCAGCCAGCCGGATGGTCACGGTCATTAACGTCTGCAAAGGGGATCGACCCAGGCTGGCAGCCACCTGTTCCAACTCTACGGGTGCCTGTGCGATACCCGCGCGTAGATTAACCAGCGCCCGTGGCATGAACATCAGCAGATAAGCTAACAGCACGGTAAACTCGGTCTGATAGAGCGGCCTGATGATGTGAATCGTGGTGGTCACCAGCGCCAGCGCGACGACGATGCCCGGCAAAGAACTGGTGATGTAATTGCACCCTTCCAAAAACCGATACAGGCGATTGGGGTGGCGAATGGTCAGCCAGGCCATTGGGATCGCTGCCAGCGTCGTCAGTGTGGCACCGCTCAGCGCCAGCGTCATGGTCTGCCTAAAGGCATCAAACAGCTCGCGGCGTTGCCACACGTCCCAACCGCCAAAACCTAGCCAGCGGAATAGCGTAATAAAAGGTACGCCGAGCGTCAGCAGCACCAGCGTTGCCAGTAACAGCTGCGCCAACGTGAGAGACAGTGGTGACAAGCGTATCGGTGTGACGACCTGTGGCGCGCCGGAGCCAACATGCGCATAGCGTGTGACGCCGCGTACGCGGGCATCCGCGCACAGCAGGAACAGGCACAGTAGCGCCAGTACGCCAGCCAGCATATTGGCCGCCGGGCCATTAAACGTTGACTGAAACTGATCGAAAATTGCGGTGGTAAAGGTATCGAAACGGATCATCGCGAACAGGCCGTACTCTGCCAGCAGATGCAGGGCAATCAGCAGTAGCCCACCGCCGATAGCTAGCGTTAACTGCGGTAACACCACGCGAAAAAATACGGTAATGGGCGGCACGCCCAGGGTGGCGGCGACATCTTCCAGTGCGGGGTTAAGACGCCGCAGCGTCGCGGCGCAGGGTAAATAAAGAAACGGTAAGTAGGCGACGACGGATAAAAATACGCCAGCCGGTAAGCCATGCAGACCGGGGGCGGCGCTGATCCAAGCGTAGCTTTGTACAAACGCGGGGATCGCCAGCGGTGCGGTGAGCAACAGCGACCACAGGCGTCGGGCGGGCAGAGTAGTACGTTCCGTCAGCCAGGCCAACAGTACGCCCAGAACTGTACAAATCGGCAGCGTCAGGACAACCAGCAGCACCGTATTTGTCAGAAGTTCGCCTACGCGTGGGCGGAATAACAGGGCACGAGCCGTTTCCCAACCGGTATCAATACTGACGCCAATCACAAAGCCCAGCGGGACAAAGCCCAACAGGGATAGCACCAACGCGGCGATCGTAAGCAACGCGACAGGTTTGCGTAATGGCGGGGAGGATTCGGGAAACGTACTAGTTTTGCTGTAGCTAACGTTTGTCATACTGCCTGTAGCTGCCTCGTCAGGACGATATTCTTAGACGGTAAAATCGCGTTGAGCGACCATTTTTGTGATGATTCGTCAGGGCGAAAATGCCCTGACGAAGGCGCTATCATTACAATCTATTCGCTACAACAGGCCGGCCTGTGTCATCAGATCCACGACTTTCTTGCTGTTGAGCTTGGCGGCATCAACTTTCGGTGCGTCCAGATCTTTCAGCGGAACCAGTTTGTCGTTTGAGAGCGCATTGACGCCAACCGCATATTCAAAGGCGTCGTTGGTGCGCAAGATTTCCTGACCGGATTTGCCCGTGATCCATTTGATAAAGGCCTGAGCCTCTTTCGCGTGTTTGCTGGATGCCAGTACTCCGCCACCGGAAATACTGACGAACGCGCCCGGATCTTTATGCTTGAAGTAGTACAACTTAGTATTGTTACTGTTTTCGCCGGTTTTAGCCTGATCGACAAAACGGTAATAGTGATAGATCACGCCGCTATCAATCTGACCTGCGTTCACCGCTTTCATCACCGTACTGTTGCCTTTATAGGCGGTGAAGTTCTCTTTCATGCCTTTCAGCCACTCTTGCGTGGCTTTCTCGCCTTTCTGTTCTAGATAGGCGCTGACGATGGCCTGAAAATCTGCACCCGATGGCGATGCTGCCCAGCGGCCTTTCCATTCTGGCTTCGCCAGATCGGCTAAGGATTTCGGTAACTGCGCGTCGGTAAATTTGGTCGGATTGTAGACAAATACGGTGGAGCGTGCGGCAATGCCGATCCAGCGTCCGTGGGACGGACGATAGTCAGGTGCGACCTGAGCGAGGGTGGCTTTATCCAGTGGAGCAAAAAGATCGGCGTTATCGACCAGCACCATTGACGGTGAGTTTTCGGTCAGGAACACATCGGCAGGGGAAGATTTCCCTTCCTGCACGAGCTGGTTGCCCAATTCGGTGTCGCTACCGTTACGCAGCGTTACCTTAATACCGGTTTCTTTGGTAAAACCGTCAACCCACGATTTCACGAGATTTTCATGTTGGGCATTGTAAATCACAATCCCTTCATCGTTTTCTGCTGCATTTGCCGATGCGCTGAGAGTCAGGCCGGAAGCTAATAAAACGGCAGAACTCAGTAATCCAAAACCAAGCTTCATAGTATTTACCCTTATCAATACCCGTTATGTTTGAATATTGCTGGCCGACATTGACTCCCTCGTATCGCATTATTTTAGTGACACAGGCAGGGATGTCGCGGCAGTCGAAAATGGATTCTACATATCGATAATAATAATGATAGTTATTATTATTTCGCTTTCTTAAGGTTAAATTAAGGTTTCAATGGATGGGATATTTCGGTCATCACTTTATTTCAGCACGTGTCGCGGTGTGAAAAAGGATAAAACGACCTCGTAAAAACAGGTTGGCGTTGCTGTGAAATTTATTTCATCGAATATGAGATATAACATCATGATTTACAGAAACAAATCTTGATTCATCGTCTATATTTACTATGCAGGCTGTGAGTAGCGATACAACAAATGCACCGTATCTCTTCGGTGTCACGTGCGCTTGTCTGCAATTTGGGGCTAATTGACCGACAAAAAAGTGACACAGCAACTGATATTCGGGGGATGGGATAATGGATGTAGAAACGCGGATGATTGAGCTTATTGTTAAATCTGGCGAAACACGTTCCTGCGCAATGGAAGCACTGAGATCCGCCCGCCGAGGCGAGTGGGAACACGTCGATGAACTATTAAAAATGGCGGCGGTAGCGCTGAACCGAGCGCAGTTGATCCAGACTGGATTTATTGGCCACCAGAGTAAGGAAAAAGCCAATCTTGAACTCATCGTGGTGCATGCACAGGATCACCTGATGAATGCGATGTTGTGCCGTGAACTGGCTGAAGAGATTATTGAACTGAGGAAAGAGGTCTCAGGCGTTAATATGCACATGCGCTAGTCACATCACGAAGCTAACGGAAAAGCCACTCAGTTTCACGCTGAGTGGCTTTGCTGTTTTTGGGGCGGAACAATATCATTCATGAACTTGTATAATGGATACCGATTGATAACACCACTATTCGGACACGCTGATGTTAAAAGAAAACGTTAATGACCTCATTTCGTTCCTTGTGGTGGCAAGAGAACGCAGTTTTACCAAAGCGGCGGCGAAGCTCGGGCTTTCCCAGTCGGCGCTGAGCCATTCGATTCGCGGCCTTGAAGAGCGGCTTGGCGTACGGTTGCTGACCCGTACCACGCGCAGCGTCGCGCCGACGGAAGCGGGGGAGAAACTGGCGCATAGCCTTGGCCCGCGTTTCGCGGATATCGAAAGTGAACTGGTTGCGCTGGGTGATATGCGCGAGCGGCCTGCGGGGAATATCCGTATCACGGCGGGAGAGCACGCGGTTGATTCGATATTATGGCCAGTGTTAAAGCCATTTTTAGCGAACTATCCCGATATTCACGTCGACATCACGGTGGATGATGCCTTAACGGATAGTGCTTTTGGTCGCTTTGATGCGGATATTCGTCTGGGTGAGCAGGTGGCAAAAGACATGATCGCTGTGCGTATTGCACCGGAAATGAGTATGGCGGTGGTCGGTTCCCCGAACTATTTCGCGCGCAATTCTGCCCCCACGACGCCACAAGATTTACAGCAGCATCGCTGTATTAACATGCGTCTGCCGACAATGTGCGGCATCTACGCGTGGGAGTTTGAAAAAAACGGGCGAGCCATCAAGGTGCGTGTTGAAGGGCAGTTGACGATGAATAGCCTGCGCCAGCGAATTGACGCCGCGCAAATCGGGCTCGGCCTAGCCTATGTGCCGGAAGATTCAGTGCGTGAGGATATTGCCAGCGGACGCCTGATTCGGGTGCTGACAGAATGGTGCCCGCTGTTTCCGGGCTACTATCTTTATTATCCCAGCCGCAAGCAGCATACCACCGCCTTTTCACTGTTTGTGGAAGTGCTGCGCTATCCGCGTTAGTAACGCAAAGCTAACCTCTTGATTAAGCCGCGTTGGCAGTATGCCGTTATCGATCTCATTCATGAATCGCAGTGTGCGCTATAACCGAGTAGGAAATAAAATGTGCACTGATAATAATGAGACGTCTTATACATTCTACTGTGATTGAGAACACGCGGGGAATTGAAACGAGTAGCGATCATTTTCAATGATGAACGCTATTTCTTTGCTTTATTGATTAGGGCGTTTTTTATTAATTATCGACACGATAAAAACACCCTATTATTTTAACGCCTTGACTGCTCACACTGATTTTTTAATCTCATCATTTCCGCTGGTGGCAAAGGTGCTGTCATCATAGAACGGTACTTCATACATTCCGGCGTTTCATCCGTGGGGAATTTTTTCCCATTGGATGAACAGGCGATAACTAACAGCGTCACTGAAGCAATCAATAGCTGATGGATAGTGGGCTGATAATTTTTCATAAACACTCCTTTAACTTTTTTGTCGGTCAGCGCTCAAAGATGTTTGCACTCCATCATCCCTGACATCACGTTCAAACTGGGTGCGGTGAGACTCCTGCCAGCGAAGCTTTACTACCCCATATTCGGGCTGCGTAAGCAAGAAGAGATGTCTGAGAATCCTTCCCTTACTTGGTCGCCAACCTGATTATTGTGACGGACATAAACACTGTACATACCGTTACACAGCAACGCTCATCATCGAAGATAAGCCTGGTATATAATCCAAAAATACAGGGATCGATGTACTGTGAAGATAAAAATTCACAAATTTCAAACAATAAATATCATGTAGTCTTACTTTATATAATGAAAATAAAAAATACTCTCTGTCTACATATCCTGATGGCTACTCTCGCTATCCTGTTTCTTAGCGCTCACCCGCTAGCGACTAGCGTTGATCCGGCGTTAACATTTCAACCGCTGATTAACACCATGGAAGGAACGCAGAAAGAACAAAAGGAAAAAATAGCGACTATTTCTCATGCTTTACAGGGAAATGGGATTTTCTTTCTTGGTGCATCCGAAGTCTCTACTTCTGAAGACGAACATTACGCAGTCTATAACTATTTTAATAACCAACTGCATCGCCCCGTTGTGGCCTATGGCGATAGTTATATCGATAGCGTCACGCATTTTTTACTGCTTTCGCGTTTTAAAAATGATCTTAACGCGAACAGTAAAGTTGTTTTGCTGCTGGCACCCGATAGCTTTTATTCGGACGGTATTCCACCGGCAATTTTTGCCAACAATTTTCCGGCATCTATTTTCAATCCGTTGATGAAGGACGACCAGACGCGTTCCTTTCTGGTCAATTACTTACAACATATCGATAAAGAAGAGATAAGTCATCTGACTTTCGGCCAAATGAAAATCTATGGCTGGGACCCGCAAATTATCTGGCAGGAAGTGAGTTATCAATTTGCTAATTTCTGCGAGCTGATAAAAAGCGACTGGTTAGCGATGCTACGTATTGTCCCTCAGCCCGCGCAACCGTGGCCGAATCCACCAGCCTCCCATGTGGCTCCTGACTGGGATCGCGAACTGGCTCAGGCTCATGAGCTGAATAAGTCTCGTCAGCAAAGTGCAGATACGCTGTGGATGGATAAGTCTGTTTTTGCAGACGATCAAACGCGGGAAGAGTGGGATGACGCGCCGATTGTTCCTGCGCAAATGGAGGCGTTATCAGCGACGATCAAACTGCTAAAAGCGCGCAATGTGCAGTTTGTCGTCATTGTTGATCCGATCAATCCGTGGGCAATTAAAAATTCCGAAAAATTCCAGCCAGTCGATAGTCAGATCAGATCGATGTTGGAAGAAAATCAGGTTCGCTATTTTGATATGTATGCGCAGCCTTATCAGAATGGCTGGAATTGGGATCGCCTGCACCCAACCGAGCCGGCATGGGTCGCGATGGATCAATTTATTGCTGAGAGTTTTAAATGATGAAAACCGCCATTCGCCTTTTTTTCCTTTATCTCTTTCTGGCAGTAACCATTGTCGCGTGGACCTCTGTTGATGAAAGCATGAGTTTAAAAGTGCATTTTGAATATCAAAAATTCTGAAGGATGAATGATGTACAGCTCCGGAATGTTTTTTTTCCTTCTGTTTTCATCAGCATTATTGTTTGCGCTGGTTAACCGCGCGTTCAGTTATCGGCTGACGTATTTATCCGCCTTTTCCGTCTTGGCGGTGCTGGGCTGGGGATATATTTTCCAGGGGGATTACTTTGTTCCTGTGGCGGTTTTCCTGAGTTTTTATATTCTCGTCACCTTAAAAGAAAAAGGCTGGCTAAAAACCTGGCAGGCGGTCAGCCTGACGTTGCTCCCGCTGTTTTTAGTGAAATTACACCTTAACAATCACTGGGGCATGATTGGTCTGTCTTTTATGACCTTCCGCGCCATTGATGTTCTGCTTTATCGCAGCAAAAAAGACGGCCAGAATTTCCTGCATTACTTCTGCTATCTGTTTATGCCATTCATTATTCTGGCCGGTCCAATGTATCGCTGGCGGACATGGCTTACTGATATTAATAAACCGGTCTTTATTATTACCCGTGAGCAGTTTTTAGTGGCTATGGAGCAAATATTTACCGGTATTATTCAGAAGTTCTTATTCGCCATGCTGATCAATAATCTGGTGATTGAGTCGTGGAGCCATCGTCCGTTTACAGTAAGCGTTGGCGTGGTGATGTCGTTGGCCTACAGCGCCTATCTCTATTTTGATTTTGCCGGCTACAGCAATATGGCTATTGGGGCAGGGCGCTTATTTGGCCTGAATATCCCAGCGAACTTCAATATGCCCATTTTGGCGAAAAACCCGCAGGATTTCTGGCGGCGCTTCCATATCAGCCTGTCTGAATGGCTGAGGGACGTGGTCTTTATGCCGATTTATATGAATCTGATGAAGCTCGATTTTTTCCGACAGAACAAAACGCTGGCGCAGAATATCGGCATTTTCTGCACCCTGTTTTGCATGGGGGCATGGAACGGGCTTGAACGACACTATGTTATTAGCGGCGCGCTGTTTGGTGCCATTTCCGTTGTTCATAACATGTTGCAGTGGTCTGCCAAACGTAGTCCGGCTTTGAATAATTGTCTACATCATCCGGTTATTGTGTTCATCGGTCGAATTCTGACGCTGACAAGCGCTGCGGCCTCCCTCTACATCTTTAGCGGAATGTCTCCTCTATGAACCTTCACTCAGAACTTCAGGAACTACAAGATTTCCTGCGTGCGGCATTACTCGAGCCCGCTAACCCAACTCAGTTGGCGATTAGCGGCAGCGATGAAGCGATGACCTGGCAACAGCTTTCCGTCGCTGTCACTGACTGGTCGCATCGCTATCAGCAATGCCGGCGGCCCGCAGGTTCGCCTGTTGTGTTATATGGGCATCAGCAGGCGGAATTCGCCGTGGCGATCTATAGCTGCCTGCTGCATAACATTCCGTATATCCCGGTGGACTGCATCTATCCGCAGGAGCGGCTCAAGGAGATTTGCCACCTGGCGAACGCCCCTTACTACTACGATGTCGCGACCAGGCAGTTTATTGCGACGGGTGAGGCTGGTCAGGCGCTGGTTGAGCAGGATCTCGCCTATATCATGTTCACTTCCGGCAGCACCGGGAAGCCGAAAGGGGTGCAGATTGGGCGTGAAAGCCTGTGGCACTTCATGAAATGGGTGCGTGAGGACTTCTCGCTACCAGACATACCGGTGCTGATGAACCATGCGGTGTTCAGCTTCGATCTCTCCTTGATTCCGCTGCTGGCGAACCTGGCAACCGGAGGGCACATCGTTCTGAATGCGAAAGAGGATATTGCCGCCGAAAACTGGCTCGATCGCCTGAAAGACAACGGCGTTTCCGTCTGGGTTTCAACGCCATCTTTCGCCTACCAGAAGCTGCTTTCCCCCCAGTTCAACAGTGAATATCTACCTGAACTTAACGTCTTTGTATTTATTGGCGAAGTACTCAATAAAGCGTTGGTAAAACAATTACGTCGCCGCTTTCCGCACGCCAAAATCCTCAACTCTTATGGCCCAACGGAAGCGACTGTCGCTACCACCGTTATCGAAATCACCGATGACATTCTGCACAGCGACAACGATCTGCTGCCTGTCGGCGCGATGATGCCGGACTCCAGAATGGAAATTACCGCTGAAGGTGAGTTGATTATCTGGGGCAAAAACGTGATGCGTGGCTACCTCGGGCTCGCGCAGGAGAACGCTGAGAAATTGTTGCACCGGGAAAGTGAAGCATTTCGAGGCTATAGAACCGGCGACCTGGGCTATGAGAACGGGTTGTTGTACTGTCAGGGTCGTAATGACAGCCAGATCAAACTCAATGGTTACCGTATTGAAATCAACGAAATTGAAAACCGCCTGCTGGCGATATCCGACATCAGCGAAGCGGTTGTCCTGCCGTTGATGAAATCGGGCGGTGGCGTGCTGCGTATTGCAGCATTCTGCGTGACGAACTTAGCACCAGAAGCGATTAAAACCTCGCTCTCTAAGGTGATTCCACCCTATATGGTGCCTTCCCAAATCATTATAAAAGATGCGTTGCCGCTGAATCCTAACGGCAAAATCGATCGTAAACTGCTGGATACTCATGCCCGCACGATTTAATTTTCTCAGGAAAAATCATGGAACAAGAAATACTTGCGCTGTTTGAAAAGATCTTATCCCGTAAAGTGGGCTTTAACGATGAACTGATTGAGTCTGATATTCTCGACTCGATTCTGGCGGTCGATCTGGTGCTGGAAGTGCAGGACGTTTACGGCTGCGTGATCCCACCAACCGAAGTTGCTACCGTTCTGAAGACCCCAGCAGAATTGGCTCGCTACATTGAAGAGAACCGCGGCTAATCCTTAAGCGGTGACGGTTTTGCACGGTGTAAAGACCCTGGATAGGTTTATCCGGGGTCTTTTTTATCTAACTGGAATGCTGGCACGGGAAACGTGTCTAGAGCGTTATTTAGCCGAGAGTTCTCTTCGGACGATGTCTGCGCCTGCACTTAACGCATTGAGCTTGCCTGTCGCTACCCGACGAGATAAAGGAGCCATACCACAGTTGGTTGAAGGGTAGAGCTTGTCGGCATCGACAAACTGAAGTGCTTTGCGTAGCGTATTGGCGACGTCTTCCGGTGTCTCGACGGCATTGGTTGCCACGTCAATGGCTCCAACCATCACTTTTTTACCGCGAATCAGCTCAAGCAGGTCCATGGGAACATGCGAGTTGTGGCATTCCAGCGAGATGATATCGATATTGGACGTTTGCAGTTTAGGAAACGCTTCTTCATATTGCCGCCACTCTGATCCCAGCGTCTTTTTCCAATCGGTATTGGCTTTGATGCCGTACCCGTAGCAAATGTGTACCGCCGTCTCACATTTCAGCCCTTCAATCGCCCTTTCTAACGCGGCGATACCCCAATCATTCACCTCTTCAAAAAAGACATTAAAGGCTGGCTCATCGAACTGAATAATATCCACACCCGCGGCTTCTAATTCTTTAGCTTCCTGATTGAGAATTTTGGCGAATTCCCAAGCCAGTTTTTCGCGGCTTTTATAGTGGTTATCATACAGCGTATCGATCATCGTCATTGGCCCTGGCAGAGCCCATTTAATCGGTTGCTTGGTGAGCTGACGTAAGAATTTGGCATCTTCAACAAAAACGGGTTTTTGACGCGCCACCGCACCGACAACAGTCGGTACGCTCGCATCATAGCGATTACGAATTTTAACGACTTCACGTTTCTCAAAATCCACGCCGCTAAGGTGCTCAATGAACGTTGTGACAAAGTGTTGGCGCGTTTGCTCACCATCGCTGACAATATCAATACCTGCGCGCAGTTGATCAAACAGCGATAAACTCAGGGCGTCTTTTTTCCCGTCAATTAACTCTTCGTTTTGTAATTTCCAGGGGGACCACAGTTTCTCTGGCTCTGCGAGCCAGGACGGTTTGGGCAAACTGCCCGCAGTCGAAGTCGGTAGCAATCTTTTCATAGCAGGTGACCTTATCGTTTTAGTGAATCAAAGCGCGTAGTGAGCAGACCATTGTTCAAGAATATTCTTGTATGGTTTGATGAATTGCTCTTCAGTAAACTTCCCTTGCTCAATCGCCAACTGACTACGTTCTACCCGATCATAAACAATTTTTGTTAATGAATGATCCTGATGATTCAGATTGGGTTGATAAGTATGCCCTGCCGCCGAGTTAGCATTGTAAATCTCAGGTCGATAAATCTTTTGGAAAGTCTCCATCGTGCTGATGGTACTGATAAGCTCAAGATTCGTGTAATCGCTCAGTAAATCACCAGAAAAATAGAAAGCTAAAGGTGCGACACTATTTTCAGGCATAAAGTAGCGAGCCTGTAATCCCATTTTTTCGAAATAATGATCGGTCAAGGAAGACTCATTTTGCTGGTATTCGATGCCCAGCACAGGATGCTGATTCCCCGTCCGATGATAGGTGTTTTTACTTGAAACGCTCAAGCATATAACGGGTTGTTTATTAAAGTTATTTTTGTAATAAATTGAATTTGTGAAACATTTAAATAATTTACCATGCAACTCGCCAAAATTATCTGGCGTGCTAAATCCGGGGTGACTCTTATTATGTTCTGGCAGTAATACGCTAAAATCATAATCTCGCACGTAAGAAGAAAAGTTATTCCCTACAATGCCTTCAATGCGTTCGTTTGTTTTTTTATCGACAATATTGGTTTTCAATATCTCAATTGCCGGGAAGGTGTCGCCATTGCCTTCAATATCAATCTCGACGGAAATGATTTCAAGTTCGACAGAGTAACGATCGCTTTTGGGGTTATCCCAATGCGCCAGAGAATTGAAACGATTGTCAATCATCACTAACGTGTTGCGTAAGTTCTCCTGGCGCTTCTCTCCTCTGGCCAGGTTAGCAAAGTTGGTCGTGATGCGCGTATTTTCTGAAGGGTTATAATTTTCATCGAAACAAATGCTTTTAATGGTAAATGTAAAATCTTTGTTCATTGTGTTCTTGTATCCTAAATTTTGATATGAAAACTGAATTAATTTGTTGATTTTAATGGCTTTGATTGTTTCTTATTCAGTTATCTTCATGTTGTCGATAAGTTAATATTGCATATTTTATGCCAGAGTCATTGGGCGAGTGAAAGAGAGTTAATTTCATCAAATATGAATTATATTCATGATCAGGTGTGCGGTTAGGATCGACGTTAGTGCAGAAGCCCTGTTTTACAGGATTCACCGCTGGCATCCATGGGGTTAGGAGCGGCTAGCTGAACCGATTGCCGATAGTGTGATCAACAATGCGTCCTAGCCGATATGATGAACATCACGGTGCGACAATGACAATTAAGAGGAGGAAGGTAATCACAGGCCTTCAATGTTATTCTTCGGCTGTTTTGCTTCACTCGCAACGCCGATGTAGTACCCGTTCAAGCAAGTTCATCTTTTGCTCGTCAGGCAGCCGCTTAATCTCCCCTGGAGTTAAGCCCGTATAGTTTTTTATCGCACGGGTAAAGGTTTGTTGGGATTCATAACCGCTCTGAAGAGCCGTAATAATAACCGGTTCATTCCCTTTAATTAACTCAAGCACTGCCTTGCCAAGTTTGACATCTTTTATATATTTTCCCAGTGTAATACCTGTCCGCTGTTTAAACACTCTCTGCATATACCAGAGAGAAAAACCTGCGCGTTCCGCAACAATAGCGGTTGTGACGGGTTTGTCGTGTTGTTGCACTATCCAACGGATCAGTTCATCAATAATGCCCTGATGGTAAGTATAGACTGATGCCATGTGTCCCCCATCAATGAGGGCGCATCATACGATACGCCCTTCACTAAAAATTAAGCCTTATTGCGGGTAAATTTCTCGACCACTTTCATGACTGAGAAGTAAAAGACAGGGACGAAGAATATTGCCAGTATCGTTCCGCTGACCATACCACCAAATACGCCCGTACCGATGGCATGCTGTGTTTCTGCGCTGGCTCCGCTGGCAATCATCAGGGGCACTACGCCTAGGGTAAACGCCAGAGAAGTCATTAGAATAGGCCGCAGACGCATCCGCGCCGCTTCAATCGTAGACTCAAGCAAACCTTTGCCGCTCTCATGCAGTTGTTTGGCAAACTCTACGATGAGGATCGCGTTCTTTGCCGACAGGCCAATGATGGTAATCATCCCAACCTTAAAGAAGACATCGTTCGACATATCTCTCATCATGACAGCCAGCACTGCGCCTAACAGGCCCAACGGCACAACCATCAGTACGGACAGTGGAACGGCCCAGCTTTCATAAAGCGCCGCCAGCACCAGGAACACGACCAGCATTGACAGAATCATCAGCATCGGTGCTTCGGAAGCAGACTGCTGCTCCTGCAATGACAGACCCGTCCATTCAACGGCAAATCCTTCCGGCAATTGTTCTGCCAGTCGCTCCATCTCTTTTATGGCGTCCCCGCTTGAATAGCCTGCCGTTGCACTACCGGTAATCTTAATGGCCTGATAGCCTTTATAACGCACCAATTGCAGCGGTGAATTTTCCCATTTAGCCTGGACAAACTCGGAAAGCGGAACCATTCCACCACTGCCATTACGTACATACAGCTTGAGAATGTCCTCTGGCTGCATACGGTACGGGGCATCTGCCTGAATGATGACTTGCTGCATACGGTCAGCGTTAGGGAAATCATTGACATACAAAGACCCTACGGCCCCGGATAACGTCTGGCTGATTTCATCAAATGGCACACCTAACGCGAAGGCTTTCTGACGGTCGATTTGCAGGTTAATCACTTGGCCGTCGGGCAAACCGTCAACGTAGACACCCTGAACGACCTTGCTGCTCGCTGCCAGCTCCAGGAGCTGATTTTTAGCCTCTTTAAGCGCGGCATACCCTTTACCCGCTCGGTCTTCAAGACGCATGGCAAAGCCGGAAGAATTTCCGAGTTCGTCAATCGCAGGGGGCATCAGGCTGTAGATTTCAGCTTCAGGGTGGCCATATAAAGCCTCTAACACATGGCCGGATTCGGACGCTGCGGTCGCACCATTACGCTCACCCCAGTCTTTTAGCGTGGTAAATGCCATCGCGGAGTTAGGCCCCGAACCGGAGAAACTGAATCCCATGATGGACAGGTTGGTTTCGATGCCTTCTCTGCCCAGCACGGTATCTTCAAACGTTTTCACCACGCCTAAGGTTCGCTCCGCCGTGGCATTCGAAGGCAGCTGAATTGAGGTTAGGAAATACCCCTGATCTTCTTCTGGCAGGAAGGAAGAGGGCACGCTTCTCATCGATAAGAACAGGACGAGGCACAGCACCACATAGACAGCCAACGACCTTCCTGCTCGCCTCAGCATTCGGGCAACGCCATTTTCGTAACGGTCGGTCATCGCCGAGAATTTGCGGTTGAACCAGCCGAAAAAGCCGCGCTTCTCATGGGCATTTTTATCTATCGGTTTCAGTAGCGTGGCGCACAGCGCGGGTGTCAGGCTAAGCGCAAGGAAAGCGGAAATCAGTATCGAAACCGCCATCGACAGAGTGAACTGCCGGTATATGGCCCCGACCGATCCCGTTGCCATCGCCATGGGAATAAACACGGCGCTGAGCACCAGCGTGATGCCGATAACTGCCCCGGTTATCTCTTTCATCGCTTTCTGCGTCGCTTCTTTCGGCCCTAATCCTTCTTCATCCATGATGCGTTCAACGTTTTCCACGACCACGATGGCATCATCCACGATGATCCCTATCGCCAGAACCATGCCGAACATGGTCAACACGTTAATGGAAAAGCCCGACATCAACATGACCGTGAAAGTACCCAGCAACGCGATGGGCGCAACAATGGCGGGGATAAAGGTGTACCTGACATTCTGTAAGAACAGATACATCACCAGGAACACCAGCACCATTGCCTCAATGAACGTGTGTACGACTTTCTCAATCGAAATTTTTACGAACGGAGTGGTATCAAACGGAATAGTGTATTGCATGCCTGAGGGCATCGCTTTACTCAGGTCGTCAAGACGCAGCTTAATTTGATCCGCTGTTCTGACCGCATTCGCTCCCGGAGCAAGCTGAATCGCCGCACCGGTGGAAATCTGTCCATTTTCTCGGGTTGAAAAGGTATAACTTTGTGGTCCAAGCTCCAGACGAGCAACATCGGAAAGTACCACTCGTGAACCGTCCCGGTTCGACCTCAGTGTGATATTGCCAAATTCTTCAGGCGAACTGAGCTGGCCTTTCACCAGTAAAGGATAGGTGACCTGCTGGCCTGGCACTGCGGGAGAATCGCCCGTGCGGCCGGGGGATATCTGAGCATTCTCTGCGGTTATTGCCCGACTGATATCGTTCAGCGTCAGGCTATATTGATTGAGCCTGACCGGATCGATCCACACACGCATCGCTTTTTCCGATCCAAACAGCTGGACGCGGCCAACGCCTTCAATCCGGCGTAATTCTTCAATCATATTACGGGAGAAATAATCGCTTAAATCGCTGTCCGACATCTGTCCGTGCTTTGAGGAAAGTCCAATAATCATCAGGAAGCCTGAGGATGACGCTTCAACATTGAGGCCATTTTGTCGTACCACCTGAGGCAGTCTTGGCTCGACGATTTTAATACGGTTTTGCACGTCAACCTGAGCCAGGTCGGGGTCGGTGCCGGGTTTAAAGGTGACGGTAATGGTTGCCTGTCCCGTGGTGTCACTGGATGATTCAAAATAGAGCAGGTTTTTAACCGAAGACAGCTCACGCTCGATTAAAGACACGACGTTGTTGTTCATCGTCTCAGGCGTAGAACCCGGATACGTGGCGTAGATATTGACACTGGGTGGAGCCACCGAGGGGTAGCGAGCAATAGGCAGTTTTGGGATGGCGATCATCCCGAACAGCACAATAAACACGGCAATAACCCAGGCAAAAACAGGGCGATTAATAAAAAACTGCGGCATAGGGAATCCTGAATAATAGTAGGGTGAGGTTACGGGTGTGTACCTTGTGCCAGTTGCAGAGACATTCCCTCCTGTAACCTGCCCATGCCTTTGACAACTAACTGGTCACCAGCCTTAAGGCCATTTGTGATTGAGAACTTAGCGCCAACGGCTTCTCCCAGCTCAACCTCGACAGATTTCGCTTTACCTTCATCGTTGAGCCAGACATGCGTTTTATTGCCTTCGCGCACCACGGCTTCACGCGGAACCATCAGGCCGTCCTTATCCAACAGGCGTGAGATTTTTGCCTGAACATACATACCTGGCAAAAGCGTTCTATCCGGGTTATTAACCAGCAGACGCATCACCACGTCCCCCGTACCCGCATCAACGCTGACGCCAGTAAACAGAATTTGTGCTTTGTTGCTATAGGGTGTCCCATCTGCGGAGATAATGGCGGCGGATGCTGCATTTTCACCACTGACTCCTGTGCCTGCGGCGGTGCGCAGTGCGTTCATTTGCGCGGCAGGTTGTCGAACATCAACATACACTTTGTCGATCTGCTGGACCGTTGCGAGAGCCTGACTGTCACTGGCACTGACCAGCGCGCCTTCAGTAATAAAGTTTTGATCAACCCGCCCACCGATGGGGGATTTCACCGTTGAATAGGAGAGGTCCAGTTGTTTGCGCTCGAGAATGGCACGCGCCTCCGAGATAGACGCTTTTGCCTGCTCAGCAGTGGAAAGCGCTTCTTCGTAATCCTGGTCGCTGACTGCACCTGAATGCTTTATCTTCGCAAGGCGGCTGGCTTTAGCTTGCAGCTGTCGGTAACTGGCCTGCGCTTTTTGCAACGCGGCGGCCGCACTGTTTACGTCAGCTTTAAACGGTGCGGGATCGATCTGGAATAATGCCTGCCCCGGTGTTAATTCACTTCCCGGGTTAAACTTCATTTCAGTGACAATACCGCTCACCTGAGGTCGAATTTGTGCGATACGAAAAGCGGCCACCCGTCCCGGAAAAGTTTGCTCACGAGACACCGGTTCTGCGGCCAGTGTCTCCACGTTCACGATGGCCGGCATCTCTTCGGTTTGTGTGGCGGTTTCGGAATCTGAATCACAGGCTGATAAAAGCCAGAAGAGGGATAACACACTTATTTTCGTCGTTCTGTTAAGCATCATTCTCGTCATTTCCTGATATTTAAAATAGATACCACATGCTATAATGATTATATAATTCATATGTTTATGTTAAGTGTAGGCTATGTGGAGATGGTGTGGAGAGCGATAAAGATGAGCGGATATCTGGAGCAAAAATGAAAAACATCAAAATCCTGTTGGCAGAAGATGAAAACGAAATTGCAGAAATTCTAACCGCTTATCTGGTGAAAGAAGGTTTTACTGTGGTGAGAGCGAAGGATGGCCTTGAAGCGATTTCACTTTTTTTTGCCGAATCTCCCTCGTTTGTGATCCTGGATATTCGAATGCCGCATGTGGATGGCTGGCAGGTACTGAGTGAAATCAGGCGGGATAATGATGTGCCGATCATGATGCTAACCGCGCTGGATGCGGATATCGATAAGATTCAGGCTTTGCGGACAGGAGCCGACGATTACCTCGTTAAACCCTTCAACCCTGCTGAGGTAATCGCAAGGATTCACGTCATTTTAAGGCGCATGTCTTTTCACCGCACCGATAAAAACCCACTCTCGTTCAGTACGCGTCATATCGATCTGAACGTCAATCATCACACGGTCGTGATTAAAAATACCCATACCGATATTGGCAGCCAGCTCACGTCGACAGAGTTCAAAATTCTGCTCCATCTTATTCGCTATCCCAAAAGGGTATTTTCACGTCAGGAGATCCTGGAATATTGCCTGCCGGAGGGCGAAGCCAGTGAGCGAACGGTGGACAGCCATATCAGCAAGTTGAGGAAGAAAATTGAACAAGCGGGGTTATCATCTGTACCTGAGAGCATTCGTGGCTTTGGCTATCGGCTTGGAGACTAAGGTGGTGAAAACCGGCATTCGTTATCAGCTCTTCATCCTGACGTCTAAAGTGGCGCTTAGTACGCTCATCCTGCTGTCTGGGGTTTACGGGATTTATATCAGCATTTTTGCTGACGGGTACGATGAATATAGCTGGATACCCGCTACCCATGATCGGGTTCTGATGTTGATTTCTGGTTTGTTATCTTCCGTGGTCGCGTTGGGTTTTGCCTGGTCTTTTGCGCGAAAAGTCATTATTCCATTGAATGCCGTGGCTGAAAGCGCCCGCATGATTGCGGAAGGCCGGCTTAGCGCAAGAGCAACACATAGTGCTCGGGAAATCCGTGAGGCGGCATTACTGGTTGATGATTTCAATGCGATGGCCAGTAAACTGGAAGTGATGTCCAGTGAAATGAAGAAATGGAATGCCGCCATCGCTCACGAATTGAGGACACCCGTTGCCGTTTTACAAGGCAGGATCCAGGGCATTCTGGATGGCGTATTTGAGAAAGACGATCGGCAATTTTTGCTGTTACTCAACCAGACTGAAGGTTTATCGAGGCTTATCGATGATTTAAGGGTGTTAAGCCTTTCCGATAGCGGCCAGCTCTACCTTTATCGTGAAACCGTGCAGATGGATCAGTTGATCGTCACCAGTGTTGAACTCTTTCGTGATGAACTTGAGAGGAAAGGCCTGACACCGGTTATCGAGGCGGATCAACTCACTGGTTTTGTGGACAAAATTCGTATCAGTCAGGTTTTATCCGCGCTGCTGAGTAATGCCATTAAATACACTATTCCCGGTAAAATTCTCATTACCTGCCATTTGGTGAAGGGCGACATTCGTATAACGGTGGAAGATGAAGGGCCGGGAATTCCGCCACAGGATATTGCGGCAATATTCGACGCTTTTTATCGCGCTGATAATGTGCGCTCTGCGAGAACAGATGGCTCAGGGCTTGGGCTGGCTGTAGTGAATGCTATCGCAAGGGCGCATGGCGGTCAGGTAAGTTGCAGAGACAGTGCCTTGGGGGGAAGTTGTATTGAGTTCGTGCTTCCCGCTGAAATTAACTGAACTGAATTTTCTTCAGTATGGTTGTTGGCGGTGGCAAATGCGATGGCCGTTTTCGCTTTAGCCGACCAGTCCACTTTTTACTAGGAACGGACGCTTCTGGTGCGTGTTGTGTGAATCTTAGAAGTTACATAACACACGTAATTGCTTATCATAGCGTCCTTGTTGAGTTCATGGTCGCCTGTTGTTTAGTGAGATGTTGAACATAAACATTTAAGGCGAAATATAAACCGCATACGGAGGGAAAGGTATTGAGCACAATAGGTGCAATTAACATTGCAGCGGCGATTATCACCGATAGTAAAGGACGTTGCCTGTTAGTGAGGAAACGTGGCACTCACTACTTTATGCAGCCAGGAGGAAAACCTGAAGCTGGAGAGCGACCAGAAGCGGCTTTGGTGCGTGAGCTTAAAGAGGAGCTTAATTTCATTGTTTCACTTGATGAGCTTGTATCGGTCGGTAGTTTTACGGATATCGCTGCTAATGAGCCTGGGCATATTGTATGTGCAGACATCTTTCGCATATCGACAGATAGAACTTATTTTGAACCCGCCGCAGAAATTGAGGAAGTGATCTGGTTTGAGCCGAGCCAGCATAATCATATTAAACTCGCCCCTTTGACTGAAAATCATCTGATTCCTCTGCTGATCGGGGCTTAGTTTTGTGGGATGGGTTGAAAGCCTGTCCAGGGTCGTCATTTGTCAATACGGCAGATTTTTTGATCGCCGGCTGGTGATCTTTTTAGCCACTTTCCGTTAGGGCAAAATCAAATCTGATAGTCCGTTCTGAATCTCGACAGGCTTGTACCAACAAATCAGTTCCGCACGAAGTTGACCAGTATGCATGGCAGCGGTAACGCCATAAGTTTACGCTGCCAGATGCGCACAGTACCCTTAATCACGGCGAGATTCTTTTCTGGATTTACCGATTTATCCGCACGATAGATCTGCTCCATCAGCCTCTCTCACTTCCTGCGCTTTGCCTCGCGAAAGTCGTATTTAGCTGGAATTAATGTTTGCGGCAGACGAAGATACATGGCGGATAATGATTGTTAATACACTAATACTATAGAAGGGATGCAGCCGTGCTGAAAAAGCTGGTAACTGGGCAACTAAGTTTGCCGATGACGTTCTGGGGATGGGGTTTTTGTGGCGGCTTATTTCTTGGTCTCATTGGGATGGCTGGTGTGCAGACGGGCCATGCAGCAATGGTGCCGCTAGCTTACCTGCTTAAAACAATTCTGTTCAGCGCTGTACTTTCCGGTACTACGTTTATCCTTCGTAGAAAAATCACAGTGCTTGGCGTTCTTGCATTTTTTATCGTCTTGATTCAGGTAATTATGGGCATTGTGATGGTTATAGGACTTTCTTCATTGTGGTTTGAATAATCGAGGCAAGAAGGAAAAAACGGCCACACCGTGTGGAGCCTCTGCGTGGAGAAGGGGAGTTATCACGCAGGGGGCATTACCTGACGTACTAAAGAAGACATTGCAAACTCAAGAGTAAATAAGCCAACGTGGAGTGGAATATGAGCGTAGCTCAATCAGGCTTTTTTCCATTGGTATAAATATCAGGCCGGGTAATGGTCCATGCATAGTTTTCCCGATTTACGGGCTCATAGCCAAACTTTTCATAAAGCCAGGGCGCTGATGTTGTGAACAACATGATCCTGCGAAGCTGCTCAAACACAGGATGACTATGTATGCATTCCATAACCCATCTTCCAAGTCCCTCTCCTTGATATTCTTCAAGGACATAAACATCGCAAAGGTAGGCGAATGTAGCATAATCCGTTATCAAACGAGCCAAGCCTATCTGGGTTTCATTATGAAAAACACCAAAGCTAAGACTGTTTTCTATTGAGGTACAGACAATGTCCAGAGGAATACCTTTAGCCCAGGTGGATCTCGTCAGATAGCTATGGATAGCCTGCACATCCAGTTTTTCTCTGTCTGTACTTACCAGGTATTTATCCTTACGCCATTCATGTTTCTCTGAAATGCTCATTTCGTTCCTGCTCAGAAGATTTAGGGAAAACTAACCTTATCATTTGATAGAAAAATTGTACTGTTTGAATCGCTCCGCGTTATCTAAATCTCATGCTGTTGTCTATGAGGCATAACGTCAGCTTCGCTCTTTGCAGACATGTTTTGAACCGTGTACGAACGAACCCGTGTCAACCAATACTGAGCTGGCCTGACTGTTCATCACCAAACACAACAAAGTTGACGCAACTTGCGAGTTGTAGTGGTTTAATGAATTTGGCCACCTGATAAGAGGTGATATTTGATCCTATCCACCATTAGTGGACACACGACTAAGTGTGAAAGCCGGAATAATTCCGGCCAATAATTTTTTTCCTACTTTCGCTTACCTAACACCACAACCTTCTTCACATCCTCATGCTCCAGCCCATCAATAAAATCCCCATACCACTGCAACATTTCCCTCCGTTGTTCTAAATACTGCGCATGGTTATACGTTCCACGAATGGTGTTCTTATCCACATGAGCAAGCTGCAATTCGATCCAGGCAGTGTTATAGCCTTGTTCGTGCAGTATGGTACTCATCGTGTGGCGAAAGCCGTGTCCTGTCGCTTTACCGTGATAACCAATTCGTTTCAGTACCTGATTAATACTGGCTTCACTCATCGGTTTGGTGATGTCGTTACGTCCAGGGAAAACCAGATTGTAGCGCCCGGTAACGGCCTGGAGCTGTTGCAGCGCATCAATCACTTGAGCAGAGAGGGGAACGAGGTGAGGGCGGCGCATTTTCATGCGTTCTTTCGGTACTTCCCAGAGCCCTTTTTCAAAATCAAACTCCTTCCATTCTGCTTGCCGTAATTCGATGGTGCGAACGCCGGTAAGCATCAGGATACGTGTAGCCAGTTGTGTGACCTTGCTACCCGAATAAGTTGATAGAGCGCGTAGAAAATCTGGCAGTTCATCAGGCTGCAGGTGAGGGTAGTGCGTGGCTTTTGGTGGGGGAAGGGCGCTTGCCAGTTCTGATGCTGGGTTGTTTTCCGCCCGGCCAGTAACAATCGCATAACGGAACACCTGATTGCAGGCTTGGCGAATTTTACGCAATTTGTCGAGTACGCCGCGTTTTTCCAGTTTGCGCAGCGTTGTTAGCATTTCCAGCGGCTTAACCTCAGCGACAGGGCGTTTACCAATATCAGGGAAGATATCATTCTCAAACGCTTCCATCAGGTCTTCAGCGTAGCCCTTCGACCAGTTAGGGCGCTTATATTCATGCCATTCGAGAGCGATAGCTTTGAAGGTGTTATCAATGCTGATTTTCTTAGCCTGTCTTTCGACCTGCTTTTGTTCACTAGGATCGCCACCAGAAGCGACGATTTTGCGAGCTTCTTCGCGTTTTAGGCGAGCCTCTGCCAGCGAGATATCAGGATAAACACCGATAGATAATTTTTTCTCTTTCCCTGTAACGCGGTATTTCAAACGCCAGTATTTGGCTCCATTCGGCTTTATCAGAAGATAAAGGCCTGCGCCGTCAGTGAGTTTGTATTCTTTATCTTGTGGCTTGGCGGTTTCTATCTGTCGAGCATTAAGTGGCATGGTGGGGGCCCCTAATAGTCATTGAACAAGAAGAGCCCCCATAGAGGCCCCCAACATCGACTTGATTTCCAGTATGCTGGGTTGACCTCGGTGGAGCTCAGCGACAGAAAATCCTAGTGGTATCAATGAATATAACGGGGTTTTGTTGAATTCGGTAGAGTCTGGGAGAACTTAAAATGGTACGCCCTACAGGGCTCGAACCTGTGACCTACGGCTTAGAAGGCCGTTGCTCTATCCAACTGAGCTAAGGGCGCATTACGCAAAGAAGTGACCGTTGCTCGTTGCAACAGTGGGCTGGATTATACCCACAAGCCCCAGTGAGTCAACGGGTTGGCGCGGGATTTACGTTATACGGTGAATCCCTGTACAACTTTGCTGAATATTGCTTTTGCTGGTGTGAATTTTTTGCACAATTGCGAGCCCGCTCCACACGAATGACACATAGCAATGAAAGTTTCAGTTTTATCTGCTGGATGCGTTCAGTAATTCTTTTCAAGTTATGAACAGGCATATTCTGCGTCCTACGCTGTTGGTACACTATGCCCGTATTCGTTGGATTTTGGATGAGTGCGGGCAGCTTTCACGTGCTGGGGTTGTTGCTTGGCTATTGATGAATTCGCTATTTCGTCGAACTTTGGAACCTTTTGATTTATGAACATTCTTTCATCCGCATTTTTACGCATTTGTCTATTGACGATGTTAGTGCTGCCCGCTGGATATGCCGCGGCGGCGAATGCGGGTTCTGATCCAGACCCACAGCCCGCTCAGACTGAGGCTCCAGTAAAAATTAATGTTGATGCTGAGTTGATCAAGCTGCAAAAACAGTTAGACAGCATCAAACAGCAGGTTTCAGGTACTAATAACGACAGCAAATTTGGTGCGTTGAATGACACGACACAGGAATTGGTGAATAGCGCCAACGAGCTTTCTAATGCGGTTGCGCCGCTACGTGCTCAAATTCAGGCTCAGTTGGATGTTTTAGGGCCCGCGCCAGAGTCTGGTTCCAGTCTTAATGAAACCAGTGAAGTGACGCGTAAGCGCAACAGTCTGAATGCGCAAAAAGCAAAAATGGATGCGCAGATCGAACAAATTCAGGCTTTACGCGCCAGTGCAGCTAATCTGTCGGCGCAAATTGTGACTCTACGACGTAGCGCGCTGAAAACACAGTTGGCATTGAACTCCGGCAGTATTCTGGGCGGGCGTTTCTGGGCACCGCTTATAGTGCCGCAGGCCGAGGATGTTCGCCGCCTGAGTACTTTTCAAGATCAATTAAGCGATGCTTTTACGGTGGCTTGGGAACCGGACTGGCGTTACGGTTCTGCTTTCCTGATTCTGATTGCAATGGCGATGAGTTCGGCAGGGCGGCGGTATCTGGAAAAGTATCTGGCCTGGGCGGGAATCCACTGGTTACCTGAAGGACGCTTGCGCCGGAGCTTTTTAGCGACAGCATCGGTTATTTCAACCGTAGTCACGATCGGTATTGCGGTGAATTTGATTGATTTTACGTTCACGCGTCATGGCGAGGCGACAGAACGCGTCGTGTCGTTCCTTGATGCGCTGGTGAGACAGGCCATCTTCTGTTCGATGATTGCTGGGCTGGGGCGAGCATTCCTGTCAAATCAACGCCCTTCATGGCGTTTACCCGCGATTGCTAATCCAGTCGCCAAGGCCATGAAGCCGTTCCCTGTTGTTGCCGCCGGTATTATTCTGATATTCGGCTTTATTGAACAAGTGACGGCGACGGTAGGGACATCGGTAGCGGCAACCATTATGGTGAACGGCTTATCTGCACTGTTCTTAGCCTTCACCGCAGGGACGATCACGCTGAAAAGCGATCAAATTCGCCGGCAGATGGTACATTCAGGGGAGCAGCCGGAAGCGCGTTCGACGCTATCTGGCATTATCCATCTTGCGGTATTGGCTACGTCATTCTCAATCCTGGTGTCGTTGGCCATCGGTTACATCTCACTGGCTCGTTTCCTGGCGTTCGAACTGGTGTGGATTGGCATGGTGTTCTCCTGCCTGTATTTGTTCTCAACGTTTATTACTGATATCTGCGAAAGCCTTTTCTCTCCCAACAATGCCAGCGGCAAGCGAATGAAAAATTCGCTTAATTTAGACGATCGGCATCTGGCTCAAGCCACATTGCTTCTGTCGGCTGGCGGTAAAGTTTTTTTAATTTTGATGGCGGCCGTTGCTTTACTAAACGGCACATTTGGCACGACTACACCTCTGGAGTTGGTGCAAAAAGCTGTTGAAATCTGGGGTGGTAAAGGACTGGAAACCTTGAGCATCGTGCCTGCTCATCTGGTTAATGCCGTGCTCTTTCTGGTCGTTGGGGTTTATGTTTTACGCTCCTCAAAACGCTGGTTGGAAGACGAGTTTCTTCCTAAAACGACGTTGGAACGTGGAATCCGTGCATCGCTGGTGACGTTGTTCAGCAACATCGGCTATATCCTGATTATCCTGCTGACCTTAGCGACATTGGGGATTCAATGGAACAAGCTGGCGTGGATTGTCAGTGCGCTGTCGGTGGGCATCGGTTTTGGCTTACAGGAGATAGTGAAAAACTTTATCTCTGGCCTGATTCTATTGACGGAGCGTCCGGTGAAAGTCGGGGATTCAGTGAGCATCAGCGGGGTTGAAGGTGATATCCGTCGGATTAATGTGCGTGCGACGGAAATTCAACTAGGCGACCGTTCGACGGTAATCGTGCCGAATTCTCAATTCATTTCACAGAATGTGCGCAATATTACCATG
Source organism: Pectobacterium punjabense (assembly GCF_012427845.1). NCBI lineage: Bacteria > Pseudomonadati > Pseudomonadota > Gammaproteobacteria > Enterobacterales > Pectobacteriaceae > Pectobacterium > Pectobacterium punjabense. Next base: position 3,253,981 of record NZ_CP038498.1, on the reverse strand, counting down.
GGTAACCCGTTTGGGGTTGCGACGCTGGCGCTGACGTTCCCGTTGGATATCGACCCCGAAGAAGTCCGAACCCTGTTGCTGGATGCTTATATCAACCACGATGCGATTTTGGAATCACCAGCACCGTCAGTGAAGTTCAGTCAGTTGAACCCAACGGGTATGGTGTTGAGTGTGACGGGCTATGTCAGTAGCCCGAGAATGGTATCGGAAGCGAAAAGCGACCTGTTGTTTGAGATCATCAAACGGTTACGGGCATCAAATATTCCGTTGGCCGTGCCACAGAAGATGGTATTGGAAAACTCGGGGTTAGCGCTGCCTGATAGCATTTCGGGTGAGGATAAATAATGATTTATACCCTAAATAATTCGAGTTGCAGGACAAAACGTTAGCGTTTTGAACAACGCAAAGCGTTGGCCCGCAAGGGCGAGGCTCACGCCAATGTGCCGAGTAGCGCAGCCAACGCACATGCAGCTTGCAGTATGACGGGGATTGCCATCCGTTATCCAGAATTGAACGGGTAACGGATGAACATCTATGCCGAGCTCACAGAGCGTGAATGGCGGCTATTTTCCCTGCTGTTTAATCATATCGAGATAGATGTCACGCAGCCGTTGAGTAATTTGACCCGGTTTGCCGTCGCCGATCGTTTTTCCATCCAGCATGACGACAGGGAGGACGAGCATGGTGGCTGAACTGACAAAAATCTCTTTGGCGTGATAGGCCTCTTCTGGTGTAAAACAACGTTCTTCTAGCGTAATGCCATCTTTTTCCGCCAGTTTGAGCAGCGACTGACGTGTGATGCCGTGCAGAATATCGTTGCTAAGCGGTCGGGTTACTACTGTGTTGTCATGCAGGACGATATAGCAGTTGCAAGAGCTGCCTTCGGTGATGAAACCCTCTTCGACAAAGAAGGCGTCATCGGCCTTATTCGCGTGGGCATACTCTTTCGCCAGGCTGGCAGCGAGCAGGCTGACGGTTTTGATATCCCGACGGTGCCAGCGGATATCTTCGGTGGTGACAATGTGCAGTCCCGTTGTTGCTTTAGGATTACCGACCAGCGAACGAGCTTGAGTGAATAAAACCAGCGTGGATTTGACGTCCGCGGAAGGGAAATAGAAATCACGATCGCCAGCATTGCCGCGGCTAAGCTGTAAGTAGATCGCACCTTCTTGCAGATCGTTTTTACCGATCAGTTCGTCGTGAATATCTTTGAGTGCCTCAGCGGTGACGGGCAGCGTAAGCGATAATTCGCGGCAGGAGCGTTGCAGGCGGGTGATGTGATCGGGAAAATCAACCAGCTTGCCATCGATTACCGCCGTCACTTCATAGACAGCGTCGGCAAACAGGAAGCCACGGTCAAATACGGAAATTTTTGCTTCATTCTCTTCTAAATACTGTCCATCAACGTAAACAAGACGTTGCATCACAACACTCCTTAATAGTTGCTCAATGCAGGTTAATACGCGTTATCCCCACAATAATGCGTTGGGCGGTAATATTTCGCTACCGTTATAATGCAACCCGTTATTGCGATCGCGCTGTAAGAGCAGCGGACCATCCAAATCGATCACGGTGGCACCCTGCGCTACGACAAATGCAGGAGCCATCGACAGTGATGTGCTTACCATGCAGCCGACCATAATTTTTAAACCTTGCTCCTGCGCGTATTTTTTCAAACGCAGGGCTTCAGTCAGTCCACCAGTTTTATCCAGCTTGATGTTAATCATGTCATAGCGTCCTATCAGAGCGGTTAGCGATTGACTGTCATGACAGGACTCATCGGCACAGACGGGAATAGGGCGGGGCAGATCTGCCAGCACATCATCCTTACCTGCCGGGAAAGGTTGTTCGATCATCGTTACGCCAAGCGCGGCGAGTTCAGGAACCAGCGTCAGATAGCGATCGATATCCCATCCTTCATTGGCATCCACAATCAGGCGAGCCAATGGGGCTCCTTCGCGAACGGCGGCTACTCTGGCTAGATCGTCTGTGTCAGCCAGTTTTAACTTGAGAAGAGGGCGATGGGCATTGCGCATCGCGGCGTGTCGCATACCATCTGGTGTATCAAGCGATAGCGTATAGGCTGTCTCCAGCGCTGTAGGCAAAGGAAGATTCAGGCGTTGCCAAATGCGCTGCTGATGTTGTTTGCATTCCAGATCCCAGAACGCGCAATCGAGCGCATTACGTGCCGCGCCGGCAGGTAGAATGGTTTGCAAGCGCTCTCGGTCTAAACCATTACCAACGTCGCTGTTCAGTGACGTGAGCTGAGCCATTACGCTATCAAGGGATTCACCGTAGCGCGAATAGGGGACGCACTCGCCATAGCCCGTCATATTATCGGACTGAAGCGCCACGACAACGACATCAGCCTGACGCTTGCTGCCACGTGAAATGGTAAATGCGCCCTCTATAGGCCAACTTTCGGTGAAAAATCGCATCTCGGTCATAGGCTGACTCTTGAATCCTCTCTCGAATGAACCATCTTGTAATCCCGAGCTATAACTACCTTATTTAGCAGGCCTGATCGGGTTGTAAAGTGTAATGCCTCTTCCGACGCGTATTCTTTATTTTTCGCGATATTAGCCAGAAATAAATGGGGTTTACTTCCAGACTGAGAAAATTTATGAACGGGTATCGACAGAACGAATTATCTGGGATAGCTTGAATAGACTCATCACACTTCAGGTCGCATGTGCTCTTGCGGTTAACGAAAACGGGCTTCGTGCGATTCGAAAGATGTTGAGTAGAGTGTCTTTTTACAGGCACTGCGTCGCTCGGACGGTCCGGGCGCTCACGTTAATTTGAGGATGTTATGTCTGATTCTACTTCTCCGCGCCGTTTTACGCGCATCGATCGTCTTCCCCCATATGTATTTAATATCACTGCTGAATTAAAAATGGCTGCGCGTCGTCGTGGCGAAGATATTATTGATTTCAGCATGGGTAACCCTGACGGCCCGACGCCTCCTCATATCGTGGAAAAACTCTGTACGGTTGCACAGCGTGAAGATACTCATGGTTATTCGACATCCCGAGGTATTCCGCGCTTACGCCGTGCGATCTCTCGCTGGTATGCCGATCGCTATGAGGTTGATATCGATCCTGAAAGCGAGGCTATCGTCACTATTGGCTCCAAAGAGGGGTTGGCGCACCTGATGCTGGCAACATTGGATCATGGTGATACGGTGCTGGTGCCGAACCCGAGTTATCCGATTCACATCTATGGTGCGGTGATTGCTGGGGCCCAGGTGCGTTCTGTACCGCTTGTGGAGGGCGTCGATTTCTTTAATGAATTAGAACGTGCGATCCGCGAGAGTATTCCGAAGCCGAAAATGATGATTCTTGGCTTCCCGTCGAACCCGACAGCGCAGTGCGTCGAACTGGATTTCTTTGAGCGCGTTGTTAAGTTGGCAAAACAGTACAATGTGTTGGTGATCCATGATTTGGCCTATGCCGATATTGTGTATGACGGCTGGAAGGCTCCCTCGATCATGCAGGTTCCCGGCGCAAAGGACATCGCAGTAGAGTTCTTCACGCTGTCAAAAAGCTATAACATGGCAGGCTGGCGCATTGGCTTTATGGTCGGAAACCCTGAACTGGTCAACGCACTAGCACGGATCAAGAGCTATCACGATTACGGTACGTTTACGCCGTTGCAGGTTGCCGCAATCGCCGCGTTGGAAGGCGATCAGCAATGTGTACGTGATATTGCCGAGCAGTATCGCCAGCGCCGTAACGTTTTGGTGCGCGGTCTGCATGAGGCAGGTTGGATGGTTGATGAACCGAAAGCGTCGATGTACGTGTGGGCGAAAATTCCTGATGCCTATGCGCACTTGGGGTCGCTGGAATTTGCCAAGCGCCTGCTATCGGAGGCGAAGGTGTGCGTTTCACCTGGAATTGGTTTTGGCGATTATGGCGACACCCATGTCCGGTTTGCCTTGATCGAAAATCAGGATCGTATTCGGCAGGCGGTGCGCGGCATTAAGACGATGTTTCGTGCCGATGGTCTTTTACCGACGGCTAAACCTTCATCAGGAAAAGGCACTGTTGCCTGATATCCTCGGCTCCCAGTCGTCTGGCTGGGAGCGACATAAACATGCCGTGACAGCGGCCTATCATTTGCTAAAATGCCTACCGTTAATCTCAATCAGGATGAGTTTGTCATGTCGTTATCTCTGTCTAAATTTTCTGCGTTAACGCTGCTTTGCGTCACGCTGGCCGGGTGCCAACAAACAGGAACGTCTGCCCACAAAGGAACAGTGGCAGGCCAGTCTTCTGTGGTAACGGTCTCTCCTAACGATCAACTGAATCAGCTGTCGTCATTGGTTGCTGCCACCCGATACCTTAAATCGAAATGTAACCGTAGCGATCTCCCCGATGATGCGACGGTTACCAATGTGGCATTAGCTGTGGCGAAACAAAGAGGCTGGAATGTTGCAAACTATCAGGCTTTACCGCAGCGCAGTGAAAGCCTGTACCAAGGGTTATTAAAAGACAGTACGCCAAAAGAAGCGCAGTGTTCGGAGTTTAACCGTACGCTGACGCCGTTTATTGATGCCATGCGTAACCACGGCTAAGGCGCGACGTTTCCACTTTCACCGTCGGCGGAACGTTCATTGTCGTTGAATTTTCCGCCCGGCCAGTCTTCCAGCGCTTCCAAAATAAATACCTCACCCTCTACGCTGAAAATCGTCATATCTTGCTGGATCTGTTCTATGGTTAGCCCTTCCACTGGCGAATCACCTTCACGGAACGGTAGGCCGTTGAGTGTGATACTGCGCTTGGCTTCGTCGGATGTATAAACATGTGCGCTATAGGTCAGCGGCGGAATTTCGCCATTGCTGATGGCAGGTAATGGCAGCGTGGTCTTTTTCTTTGGGGGCGCTGGCTTATCAGCATAAACCTCCCCTTGATGAGATGTAGCCGCGAGTGCTTGTTCCTCAACCGCCGGCAAGGCCGCGGCGTGAACGGCTAAAGTGGCTGTCGGAGAAGCCGCAGGGCTACCCCAGCGCTGGTGGCTGAACCAGCCTAGCGCGATAAAAAGCAAAGCGTAAACAACCATCAGATAGCCGGGCATCGGATATTTGGCAAGTAGCGCTGGTTGTGAATGTGTCTGTGCGTCCGGTGCGTTATCCACGCGCTCATCCTTAATTATCTACTTAGGCCGTGTAGCCTCACATCATAAACGAAAGTCGTGCAAACGGATGGTGCTATCTGCCTTATTTTGCAAGAAATAGAAAGAACTAAAAACCGAATCTCTCGGTTATGTGACAGCTACTCCATTTTGATTAAAAACTATTGTAATGATAATAATCACGGATGGAACCTTGATGCGGGTCGCAAAAAAAAAGTGCGGATTTGCTTTAATGAAATCATGTTTTACCATTGTAGGCATGATGTTTCTTTTTTGTTCTTAGTGGTCAATGAATTCGGAGAAATCCTAATAATTAATTAACTATTCTGAGCGTTAAATTAGCAGCGTTACTATGTGGTTTTTACTACAGGTATTGCGCCACTTTTTTATCAATAAGGAAAACGTCAATCTGCCGTAAATTACAAATAAAATAAATTCTAAAGAATGTGATTAGTATCGCAGGATTTTTTGCGAATGTGTTATTTCCATTTTAATAATTAAAAAATACTGAGGGATAAAATGTTTAGAGCAGTTATTGGAACGGGTCGTTTACGCGCCTGTGCGGTAGCTATTGCCTTTTCTGGGATAGCACTTTCTGGGTGTGACAACAGTCAGCAACCAGTGGCAGAAACGGCTCCGCCAGACTTACAGGTGAAAACTGCACCGTTTGGCTGGGCTGCGCAATATCAGAACACGGATGGTAAATTTTATGCGACGACGGGAGGTGAGGGTGCACATGAAAATAGCATTTATGTCGTTACCAATCGTCAAGAATTAAAAGAGGCGTTAAATAACACCCGCAGTGTCCGTTATATTGCAGGTGACGCCGATGCGGAGTTACAGGCAAAGTTAGAACCCAAGATTATCTATTGGCAAGGCACTATTCGTGGTGATGATTTAGGAAATGGACGCTATGCGAATGCTGAGGATTATAAAACCAAACCGAATAAAACCACGTTCGATTTTGATTTATATGTTAAAGCGTTCGATCAGAACTATATGGCACAACTGAAAGCGACGGCGGATGCCGGTGGCGCTGATGCGGTAGCCGCCAGTGCAGAGCTTAGCCTGTTGAAAAAACAGAATGGTCAGCGTTCGCAGTATGCCAACAACCAGAAAGCACAGATTCAATTTCAGGTTCCGCCGAATACCACAATTTTAGGTGTAGGTAGCGACGCGAAACTGGTGGAAGGCTACTTATCCCTCAATACGTTAAGCCACACGTTTGGCAAAACGGATAACAGCAACATCATTATCCGTAATATTACGTTTCAGGCGCCGCGTGACTTTGCCCCAGCTTGGGATGCGGGTGATGGAGATAAAGGCAACTGGAATGCGCGTTATGATTCCGTATCGATTAATGCCAGCAAAAATGTCTGGGTCGACCACTGTACCTTTACAGACGGTGAACACCCTGACTATCAGGAGCCGGTGCTGTTCGGTAAACATATCCAACGCCATGATGGCCTGCTGGATATAGAAGATGGGGCTGATTATCTGACGATTTCCTACAACATTTTCGCTCAGCATGACAAGACGGTCTTAATCGGCTCAGGCGATGGTGATAAAGGGGAATATCGGATCACTTTTGAAGGCAATTTGTGGGACAACAGCGTGCAGCGTTCGCCGCGAGTGCGCTTTGGTCAGGTGCATTTACTTAATAACTACCACCGTGGCGCAACGGATACAAATTATCCCATTCTGTATGCCATTGGGATGGGCTTCGATTCATCGATTCTTTCCGAAAGTAATGTTTTTAATTTCCAGGGCGGTGCGGCAGATGAAAAGCTGATTATTGGTGCCTACAAGGGAAGTAAATTTAAAGACAACGGTTCTTGGTTCAATGGCAATCCGGCAAGCAATCTGAATCAAATTGCCTTGGATAAATGTAGTGCATTGCAAGAAACCGAGAAAGCCGCTGCTACCAGCGCTGGAAAAGCGGTACCGGGATGGGCGTTGGAGACCTGCACCAATGAATTGGAGTGGAGTCCGCCTTATGTCTATAGCGTTGGGAAATCTATCGCCGCTGTTGAGAAATATGTCCTGGAAAATGCCGGTGCGGGAAAGCTGGAGATTGCCCTGCCGTAGCCATCTGATCTTACTCATTATTTAAATTTTTATCTGTAAACCCTCCGCCTGATGTGTGTCTCCCTGTGGTAACGATTCTGCCGCAGGGAGAAAGATGTCGGGCGATATAAAAATACAGGAAATGTTATGACTGATTTTTTACCTCGTACTCGCCTTACGCTCTGCGCGACACTCGTTCTAAGCGGCCTGATTGCCGGATGCAGCGATAGCGACTCAACGCCGAATGTGGGTGTTGACCGTTCTGCCGCACCACAGAATCTTAAGGTGCCGACGCTGGCCTATGATAATAGCAGCGTGGTACTGGCCTGGGAAAAACCGACTAAACCGGCCGCAGGCATTAAAGATTATCGTGTCTATATGAATGGAACCTTGTTGGGCGGAACCATTGATAACCAGAACACCCACTCGCCAGCCAAGCCTTATATCGATCACTTCTACAATTCGATCGATACCGCCAACTGGCATGTTCGCGTCAGCTTCCATAATTTCAAGGTGGCTAACCTGTCGCCGGAAACGGAATACCGCTTCACGGTGCGCGCGCTTTATGAGGACGGCAAAGAATCCGTTGATAGCGAGACGGTCGTGCAGAAAACGACGGCCACGCCAGTCTCACTGAACGTGACTAACTACGGTGCGAAAGGGGATGGGATAGCAGACGATACGTTGGCGATTCAGAAAGCGATTGATGACTGTACGCTAGCCACCTATCCGAAAGGGTGTAAAGTCGTGGTTGAAGGGGGGACGTTTAAAACCGGTGCGCTGTTCCTGCATAGCGACATGACGTTTGAAGTTGCAAAAGGTGCTACGTTGCTGGGGTCGGCAAACGGCGACGACTATCCGCTCGCTCGTGGCTACTATCTCTACCCTTACACTTCACCTCAATTACCTAAGCGCCCACCTTCGTTGATTAACGTGTTGGAAGCCGACGATCGGGGCAGTAGCCATGCCGGTACCTTTAAAAATATTCGTATTACAGGCTCGGCTACCATTAAAGCCAGTGATGAATGAATTAAAGAATTACCGCTCTACCGTGCGAGCAAAGCGACCAATGTTGGCAGTGACGGTATTCTGGCAAAAGACCAAACGGCCAAAGCCGTTAATGAAGGCATGTCACTGGAGGAAGCGTACAAAAACCGACGCTCCAGCCTGATGACGCTGCGCGGCGTGAGCAATATGTATCTGGAAGGGCTGACGATTCTGAACCCGGCTTACCACGGTGTGATGGTGCTGGAATCCGAAAATGTGGCGATGAATGCGCTGGTGCACACGACGTACGATGCGAATAATGCGGATGGTATTGAATTCGGCAATAGCCAAAATGTCATGGTATTCAATAACTTTTTTGATACAGGTGATGACAGCGTAAACTTTGCGGCGGGGTACGGTGCTGAAGTGGCGACGCTGGGGCAAAAAGCGCAGAGCGGTGCCTGGATCTTCAATAACTACTTCCGCCGCGGGCACGGTGCGGTGGTTACGGGTAGCCATACCGGTGCCTGGATTGAAAAAATTGTTGCTGAAGATAACGTCATGAATAAGACGGATGTTGGCTTGCGTATGAAGAGTCGACCCTATTATGGTGGTGGCTCGCGTGACGTGGTATTCCGTAATAACGCGATGCGTGATATTGTCAACGAGCCGTTCGTTTTCACTATCAAATATAAAGCGGACGTGAACGATACTCAGCCTGCGGCTGAACCCGCGCAGTTCCGCGATGTGACCGTTTCTAACGTTACGGTTGATGGTTCAGCGAAGAAAAACAGCATTCTGGTCGATGGGATGACCATCGGTGAGATGGCTGATGCGTATAAGTTCTCTTTTGGACGTGATGCCTATCATCAAGGCTTGCATTTTGAGAATGTAAAATTCAGAAGTGTAAAAGCCACAGATATTACGTTCCTGAAGAACAGTGACTTTAAAAATGTCATTTTTGAGAATGTACCGGGAGCCTGGAATTTCGGTCATATTGAAAATATCCGGCTCGAAGACCGTGTAAATAATGATGCCGCGCTGACGACCAGCGGTGATGAAACTATCACCCGGGAAGCCGCAACGGAATAAGGCATTCTCCCCACGCCGCTGGCGTGGGGAGTATTATGGATGATTATGCTATGGCACGATTGCAAGTTTTCAAAGAACCGTCTTTTAATTCGCTGGTTGCCTCTGTTCGGTCACTGCCCGCGCCGCTGATCCGACGTATTGTGTTGGGGCTGATTTTACTGCTGATTTGCCAGCAGTTGGCTGTACTGACCTGGCGCTTTCTCCTACCTGAAGATTCACGCGTTGTTGGCGTGTCGGTCACGCCTGCCCAGGCGAAAGAAAAACCTGCTACGTTAGGTGATTTTACCTTGTTTGGTCATGCTCCCGATGCGGATATGACCGCAGCTAACGATGCCGCGCTATCTGGTGATATTCCGCTGACATCGTTAAATATCAGTCTGACAGGGGTGCTGGCGAGTGGAGACGCCAAGCGTTCGATTGCCATTATCGCTAAAGATAGTCAGCAATACAGCCGTAATGTTGGCGATGCCATTCCCGGCTATGAAGCCAAAATTGTGACTATCTCTGCCGATCGTGTCGTGCTCCAGTATCAGGGGCGGTATGAGGCGCTCCATTTATATCAGGAAGAAAACACCGCCGCTGTCCCACTGTCTTCTGGCACTTTTAGCCAGGTGAAAGATGAGATTCAAAAGGCCCCCTTTACGGCGCAGGATTACCTCACCATTTCTCCCGTCACGGAAGAAGACGTACTGAAAGGATATCAGTTAAACCCCGGCAAAAATCCCGATCTTTTCTACCGCGCAGGCTTGCAGGATAACGATCTCGCTGTGTCATTAAACGGCATGGATTTACGTGATACGGATCAGGCACAGCAGGCGATGGCGCAATTGGCAGGGATGAGCAAATTTAATTTGACCGTCGAGCGTGATGGTCAACAGCAAGATATATATCTGGCACTGGATGGAGACCACTAATTTGTTTAGCAAGGGACAGGGATTTTTTAAGCGTCAGGTTTTTTCAAAGCATAAAAACCAATGGCTTAGTCATGTACGCCGCAAGAGCATGCTATTGCTCAGCGGGAGTGTTCTGCTGATGGCGTCATCGTTAGCGTGGAGCGCTGAGTTCTCCGCCAGTTTTAAAGGCACGGACATTCAAGAGTTTATCAATACCGTCAGTAAGAATCTGAATAAGACGGTTATTATCGATCCGTCGGTCAGCGGAACGATTACTGTACGCAGTTATGACATGATGAACGAAGAGCAGTATTACCAGTTCTTCCTTAGCGTGCTGGATGTTTATGGATTTACTGTTGTCCCTATGGATAACAATGTGTTGAAAATTATTCGCTCAAAAGATGCGAAATCGACGTCGATGCCGTTGGCCAGTGATGATCAGCCTGGTATCGGTGATGAAGTTGTTACGCGCGTGGTGCCCGTCAACAATGTGGCGGCGCGTGATTTGGCGCCGCTGCTGCGTCAGTTGAACGACAACGCGGGAGCTGGGAGCGTGGTGCATTACGAGCCGTCGAACGTGCTGCTGATGACTGGGCGCGCGGGGGTAATCAAGCGGTTGATGACGATCGTCGAACGGGTTGATCAGACGGGCGATCGGAATGTTACCAGTATTCCACTGTCTTACGCGTCCTCCACGGAAGTGGTGAAGATGGTCAATGAGCTGAATAAGATGGACGAGAAGTCCGCCTTGCCGGGTATGTTAACCGCGAATGTGGTGGCCGATGAACGAACCAACTCAGTGCTGGTACGGGGTGAACCGAATTCACGCCAGCGCGTCATCGATATGGTCAAGCAGCTCGATCGCCAGCAGGCAGTGCAAGGTAACACCAAAGTCATCTATCTCAAATACGCCAAGGCTGCCGATCTGGTCGAAGTGCTCACGGGCGTAGGCGACAGTATCCAAACCGACCAACAAAATGCGCTGCCTGCGCTGCGCAAAGACATTTCGATTAAAGCGCATGAGCAAACCAACTCGCTGATTGTGAATGCAGCGCCTGACATCATGCGCGATCTGGAACAGGTGATTGCGCAGTTGGATATCCGTCGCCCACAGGTATTGGTCGAAGCGATCATCGCGGAAGTACAAGATGCCGATGGGATGAACCTCGGTGTGCAATGGGCCAATAAGAATGCCGGGGTGACGCAGTTCACGAACACCGGTCTACCGATCACGACAATGATGGCGGGAGCGGATCAATTCCGGCGTGATGGAACACTTGGTACGGCAGCGACAACGGCACTTGGCGGTTTCAACGGGATTGCTGCCGGTTTCTATCAGGGTAACTGGGGCATGCTGATGACGGCGCTGTCCAGCAACAGCAAGAACGATATTCTGGCAACACCGAGTATTGTGACGCTGGATAATATGGAAGCGACGTTTAACGTCGGCCAGGAAGTGCCCGTGTTGGCTGGCTCGCAAACGACATCCGGCGACAACGTTTTCCAAACGGTGGAACGTAAAACGGTCGGTATTAAACTGAAGGTGAAGCCCCAAATTAACGAGGGCGATTCTGTTCTACTGGAAATCGAGCAGGAAGTCTCCAGCGTAGCGGATGCGGCTTCCAGCAGCAGCACCAACCTCGGAGCAACATTCAATACGCGTACCGTTAATAACGCAGTGCTGGTCAGCAGCGGCGAAACCGTGGTGGTGGGCGGCTTGCTGGACAAAAGTACGAATGAGTCTGCCAGTAAAGTGCCTCTGTTGGGAGATATTCCCGTTCTGGGGCATTTGTTCCGTTCAAACAGCCAGGAAACGAAAAAACGTAATCTGATGCTGTTTATCCGTCCTTCTATTATCCGCGATCGTAGCCAATACCAGAGCGCTTCTGCCAGTAAATATCACTCGTTCAATGCTGAAGAAGAGAAGCAGAGAGAGGCGAATGGCGGGAAGGCTAATCTGCTGGATAACGATTTACTGCGCTTGCCGGAAGGCGGGAACGCTTATACGTTCCGTCAGGTTCAGTCCTCTATCGTGGCATTTTACCCGGCGGGCGGGAAATGAGTGACGCGGCTTCCCAGATTATAGAATTACGCCCCATATTGCCTTTCGCCTATGCACGGTCGCAGCAAATCCTGCTGTTGCAGGGGGATAATGATGCGAGCCTTCGAACGATTTGCGTCGCGCAGACACCAGCGGCTGCGTTGTTGGAGGCGCGTCGGGTGGCTGGATGTTCGCTCAGGATTGAGCGGGTCACGGACGAAGAATTCGAGCGGCAATTGGTCATTAGCTATCAGCGCGACTCGGAAGAAGCGCGCCGTATGATGGAGGACATCGGCAACGAGATGGACTTCTATACGCTGGTGGAAGAGCTACCAGATAGCGACGATCTGCTTGATGCTGATGACGATGCGCCGATTATCCGCCTCATTAACGCCATGCTGACCGAAGCGATTAAGAATAAAGCATCGGATATTCATATCGAAACCTATGAGCGCTATTTGCTGATCCGTTTCCGCGTTGATGGTGTACTGCGTGAGATTCTGCGTCCACAGCGTAAGCTCGCTTCGCTGCTGGTGTCGCGTATCAAAGTCATGGCAAAGCTGGATATTGCTGAAAAGCGTATCCCGCAGGATGGTCGCATGGCGCTGCGGGTCGGAGGACGTGCGGTTGACGTGCGTGTATCCACTCTTCCGTCGAATTACGGTGAGCGTGTTGTGTTGCGTTTGCTGGATAAAAACAGCGTTAAGCTCGATCTTGAATTGTTGGGCATGTCGGACCGCAATCGACAACTGCTGGACAGCCTGATCCATCGTCCACACGGCATTATTCTGGTCACCGGTCCGACTGGGTCGGGGAAAAGTACCACGCTTTATGCTGCGCTTAGTCGCCTGAATGCTTCGGAACGTAACATCATGACGGTGGAAGATCCCATCGAATATGAGCTGGAAGGCATCGGGCAAACGCAGGTCAATACCAAGGTGGATATGACGTTTGCCCGCGGGCTACGTGCCATTTTGCGTCAGGACCCGGATGTGGTCCTAGTGGGGGAAATTCGTGATGGGGAAACCGCGCAAATTGCCGTGCAGGCATCGCTAACGGGTCACCTTGTCTTATCCACACTGCATACCAATAGTGCGCTGGGCGCGCTGTCTCGTTTGCAGGATATGGGCGTAGAACCTTTCCTGCTATCAACTTCTCTGCTGGGCGTACTCGCACAGCGTCTGGTCAGAACGCTGTGTCCTGACTGTAGCCAGCCGCAGCCTGTCGATCCGGTTCAGGCAAAACAGATGGGAATTGCATCGGATACGCTGCTGCACAGCCCCGTTGGTTGTCCGCAGTGTAGCTTTACCGGCTATCGGGGACGTATTGGTATTCATGAATTGGTTCTCATCAATGATGACGTCCGTGCTGCGATCCATCGTCGTGACGGTGAAATGGCGATTGCGCAGATTCTGGGAGAGAGCCGAACAACGATCCGTCAGGATGGGTTGGAGAAGGTACTGGCGGGGCTTACGACCTGGGAAGAAGTGATCCGCGTAACCAAAGAGGAATGACATGGCACAGTACCACTATCAAGCGCTGGATGCGCAGGGGAAAAAATGCCGTGGCAGTCAGGAGGCCGACTCTGCCAGACAGGCGCGTCAGCTATTACGGGAACGGGGGCTGGTGCCGCTATCGGTCGATGAAAGCCGAGGCGAACAGCAGAAATCCAGCGCTACGGGTTTTTCCCTACGTCGCAAGATCCGTATTAGTACCTCAGATTTAGCATTGTTGACGCGCCAGTTGGCTACGCTGGTGGCGGCATCGTTGCCGCTGGAAGAAGCGCTGGATGCCGTGGCGAAGCAGAGTGAAAAGCCGCATCTGAGCCAATTGATGGCAGCGGTGCGCAGCAAGGTGATGGAAGGCCACTCGCTGGCTGATGCCATGAAATGTTTTCCCGGTAGCTTTGAGCGCTTGTACTGCGCAATGGTCGCCGCAGGTGAAACGTCCGGTCATCTTGATGAAGTGCTGAATCGGCTGGCGGACTACACCGAGCAGCGTCAACAGATGCGTAGCCGCATACAGCAGGCGATGATCTATCCTTGCGTGCTAACCGTGGTCGCGATCGCCGTGGTGAGTATTTTGCTGTCTGTTGTCGTGCCGAAAGTCGTCGAGCAATTTATTCATATGAAACAGGCGCTGCCGCTTTCAACCCGTGTGTTGATGGGGATGAGTGATGCCGTGCGTGCGTTTGGACCGTGGTTCCTGCTGGCGTTGCTGGTAGGGTTTATGGCGCTGCGGGTGATGCTGCGGCAGGAAAAACGGCGCGTTAGTTTTCATCGACGCCTACTGCATTTACCGCTGCTTGGTCGTATTGCTCGCGGCCTGAATACGGCACGCTATGCGCGGACGCTCAGTATTCTCAACGCCAGTGCCGTGCCGCTGCTACAGGCGATGCGCATTAGCGGCGATGTGATGAGCAATGATTACGCTCGCCATCGACTTTCTATGGCGACGGATGCGGTGCGAGAAGGGGTGAGCCTGCACAAAGCACTGGAGCAGACGGCGCTCTTTCCTCCAATGATGCGCCATATGATCGCCAGCGGTGAACGCAGCGGCGAGTTGGACAGCATGCTGGAGCGTGCGGCAGATAATCAGGATCGTGAATTCAGTTCACAAATGACGCTGGCGCTGGGGTTATTTGAACCTCTGCTGGTGGTCAGCATGGCGGCAGTGGTGCTGTTTATCGTATTGGCGATTTTACAACCGATCCTGCAACTGAATACGTTAATGAGTTCGTAAGAGAACCAACAATTGAACAAGGAAAAGTAAGGATGCAACAGTATCAACGTGGTGGTAGTCAGCGTGGTTTTACCCTGTTGGAAATTATGGTGGTGATCGTCATTCTCGGCGTGCTGGCGAGTTTGGTGGTGCCTAATTTGATGGGGAATAAAGAAAAGGCGGATCGACAAAAAGCGGTCAGCGATATTGTCTCGCTTGAAAGTGCGCTCGATATGTACAAGTTGGATAACAATCGCTATCCGTCCACAGAACAGGGGCTGAAAGCGTTGGTAACGAAGCCGACGGTACAGCCGGAACCGCGTAACTACCCAGCCGATGGCTATATTCGTCGCCTGCCGCAGGACCCATGGGGGACCGACTACCAACTGCTAAACCCAGGTCAGCACGGCAAGCTGGATATTTTTTCTTTGGGACCAGATGGTATGCCGGGAACAGAAGATGATATCGGCAACTGGAATCTTGATAAAAAATAAAGGTATGTGGCGGCACACCCGTTTTTATAGATGATTGCTGTCGGGCGATAGTTGTAGGTCATCGCTACCGATGACGGCGGGAAAAGGACGGCAGAAGCGCAATGAAGCGGTCAACGAGGAAGCAGCAGGGGTTCACCCTGCTGGAAATGATGCTGGTCGTGTTACTGGCCGGTATCGCTGCGGGTATGGTGGTCATGGCGTTTCCCCCCGAGCGCCAAAATGACAGCGCCTGGCAGTTGGCTCGTTTTCAGGCACAGTTAGAATTTGCTGCTGAAAGCAGTCAGGTGAATGAATATATGCTGGGTGTGCGCATTTATCCCGATCGCTGGCAGTTTTATCAACTCCAGCGACCTGCTACAGCGGAAAGCGTGTCTGTGCCGAGCGGCGATCGCTGGCAGGGTTACAAGTGGCAGCCGTGGCAACCGTATCGGGTGAGGACATCGGCGGCGCTGCCCGATGGGTTACGGCTTGAGCTATTGCAGGCCGATGGGAAAAAAGTGGAGAAAACGCAGAGTGGCGACGATCCCGATATCCTGATTTTGCCCGGTGGTGAAATCACGCCTTTCCGTCTGTTCGTTAAGTCTGACAATAAAGCACTCTCGAATTGGCTCCAGATGGATGCCAACGGGCGGTTTGTGACGTCGATGAGTCAGGGTAAGAAGCGATGAGACGACAGAAAGGGATGACGCTGGTGGAAGTGTTGGTCGCGCTGAGCGTTTTTGCGCTGGCGGGCATTGCCGTTTTGCAAACGACAGCCAGACAAGCAAGCAGCTTGAGTCGGCTGGAAGAGAAAACATTTGCAGGCTGGGTGGCGGAAAACCAGCAGGTTCAACTACGGTTGGAACAACGTTGGCCTGAAGCGTCGTGGGTGAGAGGGGAAACGAAATTCGCGGGCGTGCGCTGGCATTGGCGCTGGCAGGGTGTAGAAACTGGCGACCCTCAGACCAAGGCACTGGATGTGGAAGTGCGGCGTAATAAAGATGCCTTTGCTTCCGATGCCTCGCTACGCACCTATGTGGTGAAGCAATAATGTTTAGTAGAACAAGGATGTGCAATCAAGCTAGGACGGTGCGAGAGGCCGCGAAGCGCAGGCGTCAGCAGGGGTTTACGCTGCTGGAAATGATACTGTCGATCGCTATTTTTGCGGCATTAAGTGTCAGCGCGTTTCAGGTACTGAACGGTGTGATGCGTAACGATGAAATTTCGCAGCGCAAGGCCGAACGTCTGGCTGAAATACAGCGCGCTTTTTCACAAATGGACAGCGATTTTTCCCAGATGATCGCACGTGGCAGTCGGGGAAGCACCTCGATATTCTACGCCGGTCGCGATCAGCTAAAAAGTGATGACTGGGGCGTTAGTTTTATGCGCAATGGCTGGCAGAACCCGTTTGGTATTTTGCCACGCTCTGAACTTCAGCCTGTAGCCTATCGACTGCGGGATCACACTTTGGAACGGCTAACGCACTCGGTTCCCGACCCTATTGAGGGGCTCGATCCCGGCGTAAAACCGCTTCTCACGCAGGTTGATGGTTTTCGCCTACGCTTTTTCAGCAACAAAAGCTGGCGCGACCGCTGGGATAACAGTACGCAATTGCCACAAGGAATTGAAGTCGTGCTGACCTTAAGGGATTACGGAGAAATGTCGCGTATGTTCTTGATTACCACCGGGCCAGTTAAATGAAGTCGCGTCAGCGCGGCATGGCGCTGCTGGTGGTGCTCTTGATTCTGGCATTAATGGTAACGATAGCCTCAGCGATCACGGAACGCACGGGTAAAGCGTTTTTGCGTACCGAAACGCATTTAAGCCGTCAGCAGGCGAAATGGTACGCCTTGGGAGCGGAAACGCTAAGCGGGCAAATATTGCTACGTGATACCCGAAATATGCCAGGCCGCACGTTTGTTGGGCAAAATTGGTCCCAGCCGGGACACCGTTTCCCGGTGGATGGAGGGGAAATCATCGGCCAGATTAGCGATGCGCGCACCTGCTTTAATCTGAATGCGATCAATCAAGGCGTGGATAACGAAAGTACGTTGGTGAAGACACCTTATCCAGCGCAGGTTTTCCGTTTTCTGTTGAAAAATCTAGGCGAAGATGCGGATCGTGCAGAAAAAATCACTGCGGCGGTACGTGACTGGATTGATGCGGATAACTACCCGTCGGCGAACGGTGCAGAAGACGAGGTCTATGCCACGTTACCAGTGCCTTATCGCACAGCCAATCAAAGAATGAGTGAAATCAGCGAATTACGAGCGGTTTACGGTATGGACAGCGATCTCTATCGCCGGTTATTACCTTATGTCTGTGCGCTACCAGTGGATGCGATGTCCATTAATATCAATACATTAACTGAGTTTGATGCTCCGCTGTTATCCGCTATTTTCTTGAATGAAATGACGATGTCTCAGGCAAAAGCGTTGGTGCAGCAGCGTCCACGTATGGGATGGGCAAGCCTGGAGGTATTGCAGCAAACGGGACTATTGCCTCCGAATAGTAAAAATACCGCGCAGCGGGTGCTGGCAGTGAAAAGTGAGTGGTTTTTTGTAAAGCTTCAGGTACGTGTCGGCGACAGTGATTTTCACCAACGCAGCTTGCTTCATTTGAGTGGGCAAAAGGTAGAGGTTGTGCAGCGGCAATATGGAGGATATAGGACGGTGAATCCATGAAATTAGCGGGAAAATGGAAGAAAAAAACCGCGAAAGCTCCATTAAATCGAGGTTCGGTTGTTCGACATCCGTGCCTCATTGTGCGCCTTCCGGTAGAGGAACAGGGCGAAATCGAATGGCAGGTCCGTTCATCCAATGGGGAAAGCGTACTGAGTCAGGGACGCGGCAGCGTAGAGCAGGTTCGTCCTGCGCTGGCAGCCTATCCGTCCGTGGCATTTACCCGCGTTCTGGTTCCGGCAACGGACGTGACGTTTTATGCCCTGACGTTGCCCCGGCAGGCGCGGCGTCAACTGACGCAAGTCGTACCATTTATGCTGGAAGATCAACTGGCTACGGATATTGAAAAGCTGCATTTTGCCGTGTTGGAAATTCATGGTGATGACGGTACGGTTGCCGTGGTGGAAAAAAGCCGAATGCAGCAGTGGCTGGCACTGTGTGATGCGTTGGGTCTCCGCGTTGATGCCCTGTTGCCTGATGCTCGCGTATTGCCAAAACATCAGGATGGGTGGAGCGCGTTGCAACATGATGACATGTGGCTGTTTCGCCAGCCTACGGGTCATGCCATGGCGGCAGAATCGTCTTGGTGTGGTGACCTGCTGAAGGCATCTATGCCGCTGCCTGCGATATACAGCTATAGCGCTGCCTCGATTGGCGGTGAGCTGTCGCAGTACGAATGGCAGGAGGAAAGCGAGTGGAAGGCGCAGCCAGAAACGGATCTCTTTACATTGGCGGCGACGGTATCTCTACCCGCTTCAGTTGATTTGCGGCAAGGCGATTATGCGCCGGAGAACGCGTGGCAAAACAGGCTATTGCCGTGGCGTAGCGTTGGAATTGCTTTTGCTTGTTATCTCTTGTTGGTCGTGGCGGATGCTGGCTGGGCGCACTATCAGCTTTATCAGCAGGCCGAGCATTGGCGGCAGGAGAGCGTGCGCGTCTATCGGCAAATTTTCCCTTCCGAGACGAATGTCGTTAACCCGCGAGCACAGATGCAGCAGCATCTGCAACGTACGACAGCCGGGAGTGCGGGGAAGGGGCTACTGGAGCAATTGAGCCCTTTGCAGCAACTCATGACGCAGAATAGCGCGATCAAAATTCAGTCGCTGTCTTACGACGGTTCTGCGGGTGAATTCCGATTGGCGTTGCAGGGTACGTCTTATCAAGAGTTGGAACAGTTTCAGCAGCAGGCTGCTGCCTATTATCAGGTACAGGCGGGTGAGATGCGGCAGGAAAACGATCGGGTTGAAGGCCGGTTAACATTAAGGAGCCAGCAATGAATGAATTACGGCAACGCTGGCAGGCCATGAGCCCGCGGGAGCGCCAGCTTATGGTCGTGTGTGCGGCGATGCTTCTGCTCTGTCTGGTTTATTACGCTATTGTTCAGCCGTGGCAACTGCGGGAGGAACTGTGGGAACGCACAATTTCCCGTGAACAGCAAACCGTAAACTGGATGCAAAAACAGGCCCCATCGATTCCACAGGAAAATCAGGCGCAGGGGGAAAATAGTCAGAGGGAAACCAGTCTGCCTATTTTGATTTCACAAAGTACCCAGCGTTACGGACTGTCTGTTGTACGTTTGCAGCCGCAGGGGAACCAGGCATCGGTAACGCTAGCGCAGAGTGACTTCAATAGTCTGCTACGCTGGCTGAGTGAACTGGAACGGCAAAACGGCGTACGTGTTGTGTCGCTGGATGTGAATGCCGTAGAGCAAAGCCCTGGCATGGTGGATGTCACCAGGCTAATGCTGGAACGGTCGGATGAAGCTTAAATCCGGCATCAGCGCTGGTGTCGCTCTGGTTCTGGCCTATGGGCTGTTTCTGGCGTGCTATGCACCTGCCCGCTTGCTTACTGCGGTGCCCCTGCCAGCCGGAATGGTGGTCGCGGAGGCCGCTGGAACGCTATGGCAGGGGAATCTGCAACGGTTTAGCTGGCGTAAGTTAACGTTGGACGATGTGCACTGGAAAATCACTTTTTCGGGTTTTATGCCCGCGTTAGAGATTGCGTTTAAAAACCCGGAAGGCATTGAAGGTCATGGAATCATTCGCGGCTGGCAGCAGCCGCAGCTTTATCAATGGCGGCTTTCTGTTCCGGCCGGCTACTTATTCAGCCAGTTACGTTTTATTGTGCCAATCGGGGCGGAAGGAAACGTGCAGCTAAATCTGCAAGAAGCGACGGTCGATCGTTCAGGCTGCCAGTCGCTGGATGCTAGCGTCATTTGGGCAGACGCGCGGGTAAAAACGCCGCTGGGTGGGCTGGCGTTAGCGACGCCTCAGGCCACGCTACGCTGCCAACAAGGCGGACTGGAAGCGAGTCTGCGGCAGGTTTCCTCATATCTACAGTTGTCTGGTAAAGGCAGCGTTACCCCGAAAGGCGAATACCGTTTTACGGGACGGCTTAGCAGCGGGAATGACTTACCCGCGACCATGAAAAAGCTGCTGGCGACCACGGGTAAAGCAGACGAACAGGGTGCCAGAACGCTGAATTTTCAGGGGCGCTTGTTGTAATAAAGACAACTGTTGTAATAAAGACAATTGTTGTAATAAAGACGATCGTTGCAATCACTGCGTAGGCGCTCGCGAGAACGGGCAACTCATCTATACCACTTCTTTATCAATACTCAGGGATTAACGTGGATGATTTAAGGGAATTCGCACAGGTGTTTCCTGCATGGTGGTTCAGCATGCTGGGTGTATTGGGGCTGATTATTGGCAGTTTTCTGAATGTGGTGATTTACCGCCTGCCAATTATGCTGGAACGACGTTGGCAGCAGGATACCGATCTTCAGATGGGAGTGACGGATTCCGGTCGTGATAGTGCGCGTTATAACCTGTGGTGGCCGCCTTCGGCTTGTTCACATTGTCGGCAGGCTATTGCGGTGAAAGATAACATCCCGCTGTTCAGCTGGTTGTGGCTGCGCGGGCGCTCCCGCTGTTGTCATCAACCGGTGTCTGTGCAATATCCGCTAGTGGAAGCTATCACCATGCTGGTTTTTCTGACGGCGGGTTGGCTATGGGTTCCCGGTATGGCGCTGTGGGGAGCGTTAATTCTGCTGTCTTTCCTGCTGGTGTTGACCGTTATTGATATAAAAACGCTGTTGTTGCCGGATGTACTCACGTTGTCGCTCCTGTGGATGGGGCTTTTGTTTAATTTATCGGAAACGTTTGTTTCATTGAACGATGCGGTGATAGGTGCCATGGCCGGCTATTTGTCGCTGTGGCTACTTTATTGGGGATTTAAATATGCCACAGGCAAAGAGGCGCTGGGGTACGGTGATTTCAAGTTACTGGCTGCGCTGGGGGCATGGCTGGGCTGGCAGGCATTACCGAATTTAGTGCTGGTAGCGGCGCTAAGCGGGCTGGTTGTGACACTCGTCTGGCGCGGATTGCGCAAAGAAGGGACGGATAAACCGTTGGCATTTGGTCCCTGGCTGGCACTTGGCGGCGTGTTCAGTGTGATAATGAATGGGGTCAATCTGTAGATAATGACAAAGACATGGCTGAATCATAATTAGACAGCGAATAAAAGGCATAAAAATAGGCTGAGGGTATAAATACCATCAGCCTTTTTTATCTCTGTGTGTGCCCTTCAGCGAAGACATCTTTGCCGGGCAAATGACAGGTTATTCTACCATCAGCATAAAGGTACTCACCCAAACGACTAAGCAGAATGAGATACCCATAAAAAAATACTTCACCGATTTATTCTCCAGCAGAAACCACGCCAGCAACGATCCCGATTGTGCGTTTTATTATGGAAGGAAGTCATTACGCAGCCGACGATGTCACCACAGGAGAACGTCGCCGAAGGGTAATTCTTCCCGTTGTCATCACCAGAATCACACTAGTTATGACGGGATCGGCGCTAAATCTACGCCGAGTGAGGGGGGGAATTCAAGAGGTCCAGAAACTATATTTTCAAAATAGCATTAAAAAGCGTTGCGTCGCTTCTGAGGCCGGGAAATTCGGGGGAGTTCCGGTGAAAATCGTCCCTTATTCCCCCGATTTTTGACGGCGCTATCTTAGGAGTAACGCCTCATTAATAGTCGAGTAATTGTATTGTTATCAGCCCATCATCAGGCGAGTTATTTAGGTGACTGGCAGCCTACTCTCTCCACCCCATCGCAGGCGCGATATGCTTCAGAATCGCTTCGATAACATGCGCATTGTAATCAACACCGAGTTGATTCGGCACTGTCAGCAATAACGTATCTGCTTCAGCAATTGCTTCATCCTGTTTTAACTGTTGGATGAGTGTTTCTGGCTCAGCAGCATAACTGCGCCCGAAAATCGCGCGTGTTTTCTCATCGAGAAAACCGACGGTATCGCTATCGTTACTGCTCCCGCCGAAATAGGCGCGATCGCGCTGATCCATCAGTGCAAAAATACTCCGGCTAACGGAGACGCGCGGTGTGCGTGTATGTCCAGCCTCAGCCCAGGCAGCTCGGTATGCGCGAATTTGCTGTGCTTGTTGAATATGAAAAGGTTCGCCAGTTTCATCATCCTTCAACGTGGAGCTTTGCAGGTTCATTCCCAGCTTCGCCGCCCATACCGCCGTTGCATTCGATCCTGCCCCCCACCAGATTCGTTCACGCAGCCCTTCAGAATAAGGTTCCAGACGTAGCAGACCCGGTGGGTTCGGGAACATGGGCTGCGGATTCGGCTTTGCAAACCCTTCTCCACGCAGCACATCCAGCAATACCTCAGTATGATGTCGCGCCATATCCGCTTCGGACTGACCTTCTGTGGGCTGATAGCCAAAATAGCGCCAGCCATCAATGACCTGCTCAGGAGAACCTCGACTGATACCGAGCTGTAATCGACCCTCTGAAATCAAATCGGCCGCACCGGCATTTTCAGCCATATACAGTGGGTTTTCGTAGCGCATGTCGATGACGCCAGTGCCAATTTCAATGCTGCGGGTTTTCGCACCAATCGCCGCCAGCAGTGGAAAAGGTGAACCCAGTTGGCGGGCAAAATGATGAACCCTGAAATAAGCGCCATCAGCGCCCAGTTCCTCTGCTGCGACAGCAAGATCGATGGATTGCAGTAATGAATCTGCCGCTGAACGCGTGCCGGACTGCTGCGACGGTGTCCAGTGGCCAAATGATAAAAATCCAATCTTCTTCATAGGGTATTTATCCTTATATTCAGCGAGATATTTAGCATAAGCGTGTGCGTAGCAAGGCGTAACGCCACAGTGTGATTACTCTACGCGATTAATAATGAGAATAAATGTCATTTTTTTAACGTAATAATTCAGTTTATCTGAGCGATCGTTTGCAGAGTAAAGGGTGTGTTGAGCGGATGATTTCTCGATTTGTTCCCGTAAATAACCTTTAGGGAACACGCAATCCCGCTTATCTACCTCGAAGTTGGTATCTAAATATTATTATGAGCGAGATCAGTATTCTCTTTCTCGCTGACGCTGTATTATTTTATATATAGCGAAAGTCAGGATACGAACATGATAAAGAAATTTGGCTACACACTGTGGTTTACCGGGTTGTTTTTGGTGTTTTCCAATGTCTGGGCGGCGCGTCAGGTCACCGATCAACTGGGGCGCAATGTGACCATTCCCGACCATGTTAACCGCGTGGTGGTGTTGCAGCATCAAACACTCAATTTGCTGGTGCAATTGGATGCACAGGATAGCGTGGTCGGTGTGCTATCCAGTTGGAAGAAACAGCTAGGAGAGCATTATTTGCGGCTTGCTCCGCGTCTGGCGGATCTACCGATGCCGGGCGACCTCACGCAGGTTAATATTGAAAGCCTGCTGAAGCTGTCGCCGCAGGTGGTTTTTGTTGCTAACTATGCCCCGCCGGAAATGATTTCACAGATTGAGCGGACGGGGATTCCGGTTGTGGCGATCTCGCTACGTCAGGATCAGCCGGGAGAAGCCGACAAGATCAATCCTACGATGGGTGATGAAAACACCGCGTATAACGAAGGGCTCAAGGCAGGGATTCGGCTGATTGGTGACGTGGTTGAGCGTCAAAAACAGGCGGAAGCGCTGATTGACTATACCTTTACGCAGCGGCAGAACGTTAGTGCGCGGTTGGATTCCATCCCAGAAGAAAAGCGAATCCGCGTGTATATGGCTAACCCAGATTTGACAACCTATGGTTCAGGAAAATATACCGGCCTGATGATGTCGCATGCGGGGGCGTTGAACGTGGCGGCAGCCTCGATAAAAGGCTTCAAACAGGTGTCGATTGAAAATGTATTGGCCTGGAACCCGCAGGTGATTTTTGTGCAGGATCGCTACCCAGATGTCGTGAAGCAGATCGTCAACGATCCGGCCTGGCAGGCGATTGATGCGGTGAAACAGCATCGTGTGTATCTGATGCCCGAATATGCCAAAGCCTGGGGTTACCCAATGCCGGAAGCGTTAGCGATTGGCGAATTATGGATGGCGAAAAAACTGTATCCCGAACGTTTCGCAGATATCGATATGCAAAAAGCCGCTGATGAGTATTACCAACGCTTCTACCGTATGGACTACCGCACGGAAGCCTCTGCGGCACAATGAGTTATCGCACTTATCGGATTACGTTGCTGACAGTGGTGGTGCTCACGCTGTTGATTGCCGTATGTTCGCTGGGGCTCGGGCGCTTTAGCTTATCCCCGTGGCGCATCGTCCAGATCCTTGCCGAACCGCTGTCTGGCGACAATCCTTTACTTGGAGATATCGAGCGGCAAGTGGTATGGAGTGTCCGCTTACCCCGCGTGTTATTAGCCTGGTGCGCGGGTGCGGCGCTGGCGCTGAGCGGGGCCACGCTGCAAGGCGTTTTCCGTAATCCGTTGGTCGACCCGCATATTATTGGTGTATCCGCCGGCGCAGCCTTTGGCGGCACGCTGGCCATTCTATTAAGCTGGACACCGCTGTTTTTGCTGCTATCTGCGTTTGCGTTCGGCATGGTGGCGCTCCTGCTGATTTTCATGATGGCCGCCGCATTCGGTAAACAGAATGTACTGATCCTCATTCTGGCAGGTGTCATCCTCAGCGGCTTTTTTGGGGCGCTGGTCAGCCTGATGCAATATCTGGCGGATACCGAAGAGAAGCTGCCGAGCATCGTGTTCTGGCTGCTGGGTAGCTTTGCCACCGCACACTGGAACTCGCTAATAACGGTGGCGGTGCCATTAGCGCTTGCGGGTGGGTTGCTGTTGCGGCTGCGCTGGCACGTGAACGTGTTGTCGATGGGAGAGCAGGATGCGCGCGCGCTGGGTGTTGCCGTACAGCCGTTGCGTTGGCTGGTTTTGAGTCTGTGTGCTGCCATCGTGGCTGCTCAGGTGGCGGTCAGTGGTAGTATCGGCTGGATAGGTCTGGTGATCCCCCATGTCGCGCGCATGTTGGTGGGAGCCGACCATCGCCGTTTGTTGCCAGTGTCGTTGTGGCTTGGTGGTGGCTTTATGGTGCTGGTAGACGATCTGGCTCGCAATCTCAGTGAAGCCGAGATTCCGTTGGGCATTCTGACAGCGCTACTTGGCGCACCACTTTTCGCTGTGCTGCTGTATAAAACACAGCGCCAGGGGCGAGGACGCTAGCATGTCTATTATCAGGTTATCGACAGAAGAACTCGTGTATGGCTACCAACAGGGGCGGGGCTTTTTTTCACCGCTAAATTTGTGTTGTAGGGAAGGTGAGGTGACGGCAATTCTGGGAGCGAATGGCAGAGGGAAAACCACGCTTCTGAATACCTTACTGGGCCACTTATCGCCGCTTTCTGGGACAATCCAGCGTGAGGGGCGTATTGGTTTTGTGCCACAGATATTTACCCCACCGTTTTCCTACAGCGTTCTGGATATGGTACTGATGGGGCGTGCCGCGCGTGTTCGGTTGTTTACCATGCCCTCTGCGCATGATACTCGCGTGGCTCAGCATGCGCTGAACCTGCTGGGCATCGCATCGCTTGGCGAGTGTGAATTTAGTGCGTTGTCCGGCGGGCAGCGGCAGCTTGTGTTAATTGCACGGGCATTGGCATCAGAGTGTCAGATGTTGATTCTGGATGAGCCTATGGCGGCGCTTGATGTACAAAATCAGGCGCAGGTGCTGTGGCTATTGAAGGATCTGGCAAGGACGCAGCATCTGAGCATCCTGCTGACCACGCACGATCCTTCCCACGCGTTAGCAATTGCAGAGCAGGCGCTGCTCCTGATGGACAATCAGCATTATCTTTATGGCCGCAGCGATGAAGTTCTGACGGAGGCTAACCTGTCGCGTTTGTACGGCATCCCGGTACGGCAGGTTTGTGTGGAAATCGCGCCGCAGCCGTATCGCGCGCTGATACCGATATTAACCATGACGGAGCGACCATGAGCGACCCTCTTCGCCTGTATGCTGCTGGCAGCCTACGCCTCGCGTTTGCTCCTTTGTTGACGACATTCAGTGAACGCTACGCGGTGGAGGTGATGTCGACTTTCGGTCCGGCCGGGCTATTGAGCGAAAAAATAATGCACGGCGACGCGGTAGATATTTTTGCATCGGCAAACTGTGCACATCCGCTGCGCTTGAAAACGATGGGGCTGGCGGAGGAAACCTCTGTGTTTACGCGCAATCACCTTTGCATCGTTATGCGTAATGTGCCAGAACTTACCACGCAATCCTGGCTGATGGCGCTGCTTGACCCGCGTTTTGTGCTTTCTACCTCAACGCCCGGCAGTGATCCCGGTGGGGATTATGCTTTTCAACTCTTTGATCGCATCGAACGCCTGCATCGGGGTTGGGGAAATCAGCTGCGGGACAAAGCGAAACCGTTAGTGGGTAGGGGGCTGGACCATGCGATTCCGACGGGGATGACGGCGGGGAGCTACCTGATTCGTACCGGGCAGAGTGATATGCACATTGGCTATGCCAGCTATCTGCCATTACTGCTCAATCAGCCGGATTTGCATGTGGTTCACTTACCCGATCCCTATCGGATTGATGCTGAGTACATGTTGGCCATCATGAAGCCAGCCCGACGTGAAGCACGACTGCTGGCGAACTACCTTTTGTCACCCGAAGGACAGGATTTTTTGGTGAATAGAGGGTTCGCCTCGTTGTTTTAGCGGGAGAACGGGAGGTAAATCGGTCAACGATGGCGAACTCTGCTATGATTGCGGCATATCTGCGCCGTTCTTTGGCTCGGCGTCACCTTCTGTTATTTCGTCCTTGGTAGAGTAATCACTGTGAGCACAACCTCTTTTTCTTCCCTCGCGCTGCCGGCAGAGCAGTTATCCAATCTTAATGAACTGGGCTATACCGATATGACGCCCGTTCAGGCGGCGACGTTGCCAGCGGTTCTGAGCGGCGCGGACGTGCGGGCCAAGGCGAAAACCGGTAGCGGCAAGACGGCGGCATTCGGGATTGGGCTGCTGGATCGTATTGTCGTGAGCGACTTTACCACTCAGGCACTGGTGCTGTGTCCGACGCGTGAACTGGCCGATCAGGTTAGCAAAGAGCTGCGTCGTCTGGCGCGTTTTGCGCAAAACATTAAGATTTTGACACTGTGTGGCGGTCAGCCGATGGGGCAACAGCTCGATTCGCTGGTTCACGCTCCACATATTGTCGTCGGAACGCCAGGGCGTATTCAGGATCATTTACGCAAGCAGTCACTGTCTCTGGATAGCCTGAAAGTGCTGGTGCTGGATGAAGCGGATCGCATGCTGGACATGGGGTTCACTGACGCCATTGATGATGTGATTTCCTATACGCCGTCCGATCGTCAAACCCTGCTATTTTCCGCTACTTACCCGGAAGAGATCGAACAGATCAGCGCACGGGTTCAACGCCAGCCGCAACGTTTTGAGATTGCAGATGATGTGGAAGAGTCGGCCATTGAACAACGTTTCTATGAGACGACGAAAGAACAGCGGCTGCCGCTGCTGATTGCCATTCTGAGCCATTATCAGCCAGCATCCTGCGTGGTGTTTTGCAACACGAAGCGCGATTGCCAGAGCGTATTTGACGCACTGGACATGCGTGGGATTAGCGTATCGGCGCTGCATGGCGATCTGGAACAGCGCGATCGCGATCAGGTGCTGGTGCGTTTTGCTAACCGCAGCTGCCGCGTGCTGGTTGCAACCGATGTTGCGGCTCGCGGTCTTGATATCAAAGAGCTGGCGCTGGTGGTGAATTTTGAGCTGGCTTTCGATCCTGAAGTTCACGTGCACCGTATTGGCAGAACAGGGCGCGCGGGTACGCAGGGACTGGCTGTCAGCCTATGTACGCCACAGGAAATGAATCGCGCTAATCTGATTGAAGACTATCTCGGTATGCGCATTAAGTGGACGTCGGCGGATGAGATTAGCCGCAGTGGTGAGGTTGCGCTCGAACCTGAGATGATGACGCTGTGCATAGATGGTGGCAGAAAAGCCAAAATTCGTCCCGGTGATATTCTTGGCGCATTAACTGGCGATGCGGGATTAACGGCGGCGGAAGTTGGTAAAATAGATATGTTCCCGCTGCATGCGTATGTGGCTATCCGTAAAGCCAGTGCTAAACGTGCGTTGCAGCAGCTCCAGAAAGGCAAAATCAAAGGGAAAAGCTGTAAGGCTAGATTGTTAAAGTAACCGGTATTTAATTGATCTGGCAGGGCAGGATGAGCGTCACGGTGTAACAGACAGGAGTGTTAAGAACGGATGCAGACAACAGAAATCGATCTGCGGCTTGCTGAAGTGAGCCAGCAGCTAACGATGGTACTGGTGCCAGGGTTGCGAGACAGCGATGACGAACACTGGCAAAGCCATTGGGAACGGCGTTTTCCTCACTGGCACCGTATACGTCAGCGGGAATGGTATCAGGCCGATCTGGACCGTTGGGTATTGGCGATCCGCCGTGAGATCGGCGTCTGTACACAGCCTGTGATTCTCATTGGTCACAGCTTCGGTGCATTGGCTTCCTGCCATATCGTGCAACAGGGTCAGGAAGGGATCGCCGGTGTCATGCTAGTGGCTCCTGCCGAGCCCCTGCGCTTTGAAATCGACGATCGCATTCAGGCAGCGCCGCTGCCGGTTCCTGCGCTGACATTTGCCAGCCATAACGATCCGTTAATGAGTTTCACTCGCGCCCAATACTGGGCGCAGGCGTGGAACAGTGAGTTAGTTGATGTCGGCGAGGCGGGGCATATTAATGCGGAAGCGGGGTTTGGTCCCTGGGAATATGGCCTGACAAGATTAACTGAGTTTTCGCAAGCGCTCGTTGCTAATCGTTAATCGGCCAGTTTCCATTAAGTAGCCATTCTGTATTATTAAGATAGCGTTATATTTTTCTTTAATGCCAGGGCAATGGGGTTATTTGTCTTGGCATCGATTTATTATTAAGACTGATCTTCCTGACCGCTTGAACCATGCATCATCTCTTGGATCTGCTGATAAACTTCGGCCGCAGATAAATTGCTATATGACGTCTTACTCTCAAAATGTAATACCTGCTCGCCACCAGAACTATGAAGTGCGCTCATGAGAGCCAAATCTTCCTGTGTGATGCGCTGTCCTGTAAAGGCATCAAACATTTCAGAATTACCATCTGGGTATTTAACCACGGACACAAGTTTACCGTTATACAAAGGAATACCTGTCATCGCCAAAGAATATTCAGTGGCAACTTTCTGCTGTGCCTTAACCTGTTCAGGTGGAGTGACATCTTTCTCTTCAGTAGCACGCTTCTTTTGAGACGACAGCGTGACCTTCGTGCTCTCGTTCGAGCCCGGCATATTTTGCGAGTCGGAATTTGCTGATGTGTCGGTTTTATTCCCCGGGCTGATGGCTGCAACGACAGTTGGATTAGCGGCTGCGCCAATGGGAGGCATGGTCGCAGGAGTTGTTGAACTCACGATTTGAATATCTGGAATCACCACAGTATAACTCCTTCTTATATCTATTTAATGCTGGTAATGGTTTTACCAGTGAGTTACTTCAGTGCGTTAAAACCACATGCGTTAATGCGCCATTGTTAAAACTCGTGCCGCCAACATAAGCAAGTTAATTATCTTACTTGGAAGAGGCATCAATCCGATGAGTATAATTTCCTATTATTCAACACGATGACGTTAGCGACATGGTTCAATCAGAACACGATAAAACAGTATTTATGCCAAACACTATTTATGCAAAATGCAATTGCATTAAAAAACACCCTATCGAAAAGTGTATCGGCTGTTTTTTCTGCTTCATTAATATCCAAAAGGCATAAGATTTAACTTTTTGATTACCAATCGTGCGATTTTATGCGACCAGATCCCTCTATTTTTAAAAAATAGAAAACTATCATGGTATTAGCATGGGTTGGGGATACCGCTTGCTATGTATGTGCTCTACAAGCGCGAGTGAACGCGATACACTGTTTTCCTTGTTTTTTCCCTGTTAAGAAGTGCTATGCCCAGCATTAAACTCACGGTTAACTATTTGTATCGGCAATCCGGTGAAACGCGCGAAGCCTCACAGGCGACAGCCCGTATTTTTGTCGGTGATGAGCTTATCGCCACTGAAGTGGTGAGTGGTATGACGGAAAGTCCCGTCAATAAGTATCTGCACCACTCGGAGCCTGAAGGCCAGCCGGTACGTGTCGAATGGGATTGTCAGGGAACAACGGCCATGACGGTTTCTGAGGTAGAAATCTGTCCCTGCTGCCAGCATGATTAAAGGGATGTGCGACAGGTGTTCGCCGTTTTTGAACAACAGCGCTTTATGGTTACACACTAAATAACACGAGTTGCAGAAAAATCAACGCATATGTGGCTTGAGGTATAACGGGTAGACAAGGTGAATATATGAGAGTAGCGGTATCAACCTTAATAGCCTGTGGACTGTGGACGGCAACATGGGGAGCGCATGCTGGCTGGTATGTCGTGAGCAATTACGAAGGCCATATTGGGCCTTATCCGGTGCATTTTTCATTGCAGAAATACGGTATTGACCAAGATAAGAATCTTTTGGGAAGTTACTTTTACGATAAATACCGAGCACCGATCCCTCTGTATGGTCGACTCTCGGAAACGTCGCTCGATATCTGCGAAATTCATACGCCTCAGGATTATGATAAATATATCGTTCAGGGCGTTAAGTCTGACATGGATATGACACATTGCCCGTTTAAATTAACGGAAACGGGAGAAGAGCTCCGCGGCGAGTGGTCGAACGGAAAAGCTCGTTATGATGTTAGCTTACGGCGTGTCGCATCCTTTGACGATAGCGAGCAACCTGCCAAGGTAGAAGGGCAGGTCGATATTCCTTTCTGGGGACAAACGGAAACCCACAGTTTCGTCGGAGTGTATCAAAACAGCGATACGGGGATGGTTGTTGAGGGGATCAAGGCGATTAACAAGAAGAGCGGCAATGTCGATCAGCTTCTTAAACCTGACTTTCAACAATGCCAGTTCGGTTTTTTCATGACCCCGGTTTATATGAATATTGAGAACGGCGAAGATAATCGCAGCATCATGCTGAACTGCTATTCCCACGGCGGAGGGGATATTCTGTTGGAATATCGTTTTGATGCGAAAAATCAGCGTTATGACGTGTTTGGAGAGTAAGCGTCCTAACGTGGTAGGGAACTTGCTGACTATTATATAAGTTCCCTATATTATTTTGCAGCCTAAATATATTCATCTTCATTGTTGGAAATAAAAGATTTTGATTTCCTCTTTTTTCTTGTTAAAAGTGGAACTTCTTACGCTTTCATCATGGGTACAGTTTTTGTAGCTATTGATGGTATTGGTTTTAAACGGTTATTCTTTACTAAAGGAATTAATATGCTTTCAGGAAAGAAAACAAGTCTGGCATTCTCAATATTGTTCGCTACTTTTTCTTCGCATGCAGATACTTTCCCTAAATTAAACCAAACCTTGCCGTCTGGAATTGATGCACGGGCGATTGCACCGGTATTTGATTTTGATTCTGATGGTTGTCTTCCCAGCGCCGGAGTGAGCCGTAATGGTGTACAAAACGGTGGGCTTAAACCATCGGGAAATATAACAGGTGGGTGCCGATGGAGTAACTTTCTTGACTCATCAAATACACTGCACCGATATGCCTGTGTTAACTCTGGTGGTTCCCGTTATTGTGGCAGCTTCTACGCGCTCTATTTTTTAAAAGATCAGATACTGAACGGTGTAAATTCAGGCCACCGCCATGATTGGGAACATGTTGCGATCTGGACTAAAAATGGCGTAGTAACGCATGGTAGCTACAGTGCTCATGGTAAATTGACGACCAAAGATGCGGCGAGCATCGATAAACAGGATGGGCATCTGAAATTTGTTTATCACAAAGATGGTGCATTAACCCACGCTTTCCGTTTTTCTAAAACGAATGAACAAGCAGAAAATCCATATAAGAAATTTGTCACGCCAGATATTATCAGTTGGTATTCAATGTACGGTGATGGCATTAATAATCAGGAATTGCGGAACCGATTAAACGCGTTTGACTATGGATCGGCCTCGATTCCTCTTAAAGACAATAATTTCCTGAATAATCTGAATAATGGTCGGCCGGCTGGTTATCCAGAATTTACCGCTGCCAGCCTAACAGCATCAAAATAATTATGATAAGAGAGGTATGGTCAAACATACCTCTTCCTATTTTCGCACTTTTCAGTCTGATAAAATTCTTATGGAATAACCTATTGATGAATAAATTATAGGCAGGTATTAATGTATTTCACAGGTTGGTTGTTTCTTTAATCTGTAACGTAAACAGGATGGAGATCACCACGAACCCTACCGCAGTATATAGCACCGTCGTATAACCCCAATGCTGATAGAGAGCACCGAAGAACGTATTTCCTGCAAAGACAGCCAAATAGGTCACGGCACTGTTCAGCCCCATGATGGCACCGCGTTTCGATGCATCGGTTGTATTTAACCCGGTGATCAGCAAATTGACGCATAGGTGATTTGCGGTACCCAGAAAAAGCATCAGCACGCATACCGTTGATAAGTTATTTCCTGACAGCGCGAAAATAAGGTACACCGCCGCAACCGTAAGAAATGAGGCTGGCATAGCTACTCTGCTATTCACTTTACTTATCATAGCATCCAGAAAAGCTGCGGAACCAAAGCCGATACCGTAGCAAAGTGCGATCAGGCCGTTAGCACTCAACGGCTGGTGCAGTCCGTGGTACAGATAGTCGCCCAGATAGCCATAAACCCCATAAAAGGCGGTCATGAATCCGCCGCATGCCGCTAATAACGGTTTCACACCGGGCACGCTGAGTGCTGCCAGGGGAGATGATGAAACCTGAATGACGTTTTCATCTCGATTGCTCAAACGGGAAAGGATGACGATAGCCAAAACGGCGAGCCCACCGATCCCGAGATAAACGATGCGCCAGTGAAACTGCTCTGCCAGAATCGACGCGAGTGAAACACCGGCAACAAGGCTTAATGTCCAGCCGGTAAGAACAACACCCGTTGTTTTACTTTCCAGCCCCTTGGGAGCGATTGCCGCAGCGGTGGTGTAAATCGCGGGAATCGCTACGCCGGATGCAATACCTGCAATAAGCTGGCTGGCTATCAGCCATTCAACGGAAGAAGCAACCGCACTGGAAAGCAAGGCGACAACCAGCAGCATCATCGCGTTCTTCAACATCCTAAAGGCACCGAACCGATCGATGTATCGTGCCAGAAACAGAGCACTTAGCGCGGTTCCCAGACCAAACGCAGCTGAGGCCAGCATGACTGACTGTGTGACGCTCTTAAATGATGCGGCAAGCTCGGGAGCGATGGGGCCCATGAGTAACGAATTTGATCCAATCACGCCGATGCAGAACGTCAGGACATAAGCCGCGCCAGGAACACGAAGCGTGCACGAATTCGCATGATGTTCGGCATGTTGATGTGGTGACATTGAAATTTCACTTTTTGCTTAATATGATTCGGAGAAAATACTATTAACCAAACAGAATTAGTTTTGAATAAGGAATTAGAGAATGAAAATAAATAAAGATGATATTAAGCCAAAAGCCATTCCTACACGGGATATTGATGCCACAGACAGAAGATTATTAAGAGAACTGGTCGACGATGCTACGCTGAGCTATGCCGAACTAGGGGAAAAAGTCGCGCTTTCGGCTCCTGCCGCCCATGAACGGGTGAAACGGCTTCGGCGCGACGGTGTGATACGGAAAACGGCTGCGCTGCTCGATCCTGTCGCGATAAAAAAGAACCTTCTGGCATTTGTGCACGTTGATACTAGCGGTTGGGGCGTGTCATCAGAACTGATGGAGATAACGCGTAATTCTGATGTTGAAGAGGTGCATTCGGTTGCTGGCGATGCAGCACTGATCCTCAAGATTCGTACGGAAGACGCGCAGTCGCTGGAAAAGCTCCTGTTTCAGCTTTACGCGGTGCCTGGTGTTAGCTCAACACGATCTTACATTGTGTTGTCGACCTATCTTGAGCGCCCTGTACAGCCGAGCGATAGCTGATTGTCTGGTTGAGTCAGTAGGACGAGAGGTTTATATTCAGGCTATTGCTAAAATAGCAGGCAATAGCCTGAAGCAACATAGGTGTGGCTATTACCCTTCGCTTGG
Source organism: Pectobacterium punjabense (assembly GCF_012427845.1). Taxonomy (NCBI): domain Bacteria; kingdom Pseudomonadati; phylum Pseudomonadota; class Gammaproteobacteria; order Enterobacterales; family Pectobacteriaceae; genus Pectobacterium; species Pectobacterium punjabense. Next base: position 3,219,381 of record NZ_CP038498.1, on the reverse strand, counting down.
ATCTAAACTTGATATTTGTTCACTCATCGTTGCATTATGGCAGCGATAAGCATGAATCTGTTCTTTAACTGAATAATTATTCGCTTCTAACGATTCTATATTGCCGCATTTTTTATTTCTTTCTTTAACCCATGTTTCTTGAGACGCGTGGAATTTACTCTTTATATCTTCAGGTGTGTCTTCCAATATTCCATATACGTCGGTGAAAAAGAAAAGATATTGGTCTTTTTCATTTTCAAGCGTTTTCTCTTGTGCCGTTTTTGTGATTTTTTCGGCATTTTCACTGAGCCAGGCGACACCATAAATTGCTCTGGATAGGGCATCATAGGATTTCTTTTCTACTTTTATTTCCTTTTCACTATCGAGAATACTGAGATCGTAGGAAAATGACGGAATGACAATCTTGTTATTACTGAGCCTATTATCTTTGCTTTCCCCTGTTTTAGTAAAAAGGTTATTGCTAATTTTATCCATTTCATCTTTTGTGTACAAAAGATCGTCTTCATTAAGAATGATGTCGATAATCTCCTGACTTACGGGAATTTCAATCCGTAGGCTACATGAAAACGCCTTTCCCCAGCGTGGCTGAGTTGATAATTTAGAATAAATTATGCTCACAGTATCAACAGATTGAGAAGAAGAATTATAGAACAGTGCTTTTGCACGGTCGGAAAACGTTTTTTTAACGACTTCCACTGCGTTGAGATCGCTGCATTGAAAGTCTTCCTTGGCATATGCCGACGTGCAAGTGAGGATAATTCCAACCATGACATAGAAGAGCTTTTTCATCTCTTGTCCTTGTTTTCAGTCAACCCAAGCTGTACCAGCCTTTCCCTAGTCATTTGTTGTTGGCAGGTATAAATTTTTGTCTGATCTTCCAGAGAGTGGCTTTGATTTGAGATGGATTTTATTGCCCCGCATTTTTTATTTTTATTTTTTATCCACTGCCGTGCATCCTCTTTCATCTGCCCTTTAATATAGTCGGGTAGGTTACTCCAATAAATATTTAATGCATTATCAGCCTCAGTGAACTCTATGATTGCTTTTTTATATTTAAAACGTGGTGATTGATCTTCCAGCCTTGCTGCATTTTCTTGTAACCAGGCCAAGCCATAAAGTGTGCGCGAGACTGCCTCATCATGTGGATACATAATATTGGTTTCTTGCTGATTATCAGCAATATGAACATTATAATAAACACGGTCTACTACGATGTATTCAGCTTCTTTTTTGTGGGGGGGGATATTGAGAAGATAAATGCTTTTTGCTTGAGGATCTCCATTATCCATAAGCGGATAGTATTTTAAAAAATCTAACACAGTGGATGGGATTTTTATCTTGGCTTTGCCAAAGCAGCTTAGATTATTTTTTGTTTTAAGTTTTGTGATAATGATGTCATATTCAAATTCAATTTTTTTAATTGTCTCTAAAGATACACGATCGCTGATGGGTTGTGCTTTCTCTTGATCTTCTTTGATTAACGACTGCATGACGAGAGGACTACGGCACACAAGGTTATTTGCATTAACATAGTGTGATGAAACTATTATCAATAATAGAGATTTTATTATGATTTTTATCATTTTCAATTCCATTGAAATCACGTTAGCAGGACATGCAGATTCGTTTATCTGAAGATGAATAGGCATTGGCGCTGACCATCTTATAGGTCTCATTTGTTTTTTTAAATTGATAGATATAAGCCCTTTCGCCTGCTTCTTGTCTAAGTTCAGATTCCCTTTCGTTAAGTAGATTGATGACAATTCCTTTGAGGCCCGGAGGAGAAACGGTGTCCATCTGGATATTAATAATCCCTGATGACAGCATATAGTAATTCATGACGAAGACCAAACCTGCATCCGTGTAGGATTTTTCAAAATATTTTTCTGACGGTGGTAGATTTTTTATTTCTTGCAGAAATGAAATAAAAGCTGATTTCCCATTTGAACCATTGAATATAAAACTGGAGTCAGATTCAAGTTTTGGCATTATTTCGTTGTTTTTATAACTGACTTTATCTTTTTTCGCTATGCTTACACCATAGTTAGCTGGAACAAAATAGGAATCAGTGAGTTCAATGAATTGGTTATAGTCTTTTTGTGATAATTTACTCTTTTGCAACACCGTGGTGAAGTCTGTAACAAACGTTGGGAAGTCTTGCGCATGTGCCCCAATGGAGAGAGGAAGAAAAAGAAAAGGTAAAATACCGATTTTTATATAATTCCGTTTCATAATAAACACACATTCCTTACAAATAGTGAATAAATCTTATTGATATTATAAGGATATTTATGGCTGCAAGTATATATTCTTTGTTATTCAAGCCACTATCGATGCTTTATTGGGACGTCTGCTACGTTTCGTGCTCCGTCCTGTCAGAACAATTTAGGCGCCATTCAAATGATACTTGATTCGTTGTCAGCATGTTGAATCTTCAGGTATACATATAAATCAAGGAAATAAGGATGAGGTTTTTAGGTTTAATGCTGCTCTGTCGCGTTGTTCTTTTCTCGCCACTTTCTCTTGCTGCCGATGTGTCTAACGTTTAAGCAATGAATAGCTTAGTCTGCTCTTTTAGTACCGTTATAAATCACCACTTGTCGTAATCGGTCAAAATTTCACGCCAATGAATTGGATATGAACATGTGAACCGCCGATGTTCAGAATTTTCTGTTAATCCTTACCCTTGGCCTTGGTCATCTGTTATTAATAATATAACGGCCACGTTATAACAACGTTAACGCATAAAAAGGAGGTTACTCAATGATTTCGAAGGATAACGCAGAGCACTACGTTTGGGGAGATAGTTGTGATGGATGGTATCTCGTCAAAAGACAGGATATGAGTATTATTCATGAAAGGATGCCATCAGGAACTAGGGAAAAACGTCATTATCACTCAGAATCGAGGCAGTTCTTCTTTGTGCTCTCTGGAACCCTGACCATTGAATTAGAAGGTTCAGAGCACATAATCAATAAACATCAAGGCGTTGAAATTCCTCCGGGCACAAGGCATCAGGCCAAAAATGAATCAGATAATGATGTTGATTTCATTGTGGTATCACACCCTACGACTCGGGGAGACCGTATCGACCTTCTATAAAATACGCTTATTACCCTTTTCCGATTCGCTACTTATAGCGTATAGGCATATTAATTTAGCTGGTGCCGCTTGTTGAACTCGAAAAACGAACTAAAAGTGTACAACCTGTACTTCAGCACCAACGGTGCCAGCTATTTTTTCTGTACGGTGGCTCATCATAGAAAATCTCCCACAGTGATGGTATCTGCATTATCGAACTTGCTATGCCAACATTTATACCAACAAAACAGCGTAGACTCCGGTAAAACGGAGTAGGGCTAAGTAGACTCGCTTGTTGTATTAACTTGATGAATAGAATGGAAAAAATAGACTTTGATGGACGTGGGTAGGCGAGATTATGGTGTCCCCGACTGGAATCGAACCAGTAACTAGCCCTTAGGAGGGGCTTGTTATATCCGTTTAACTACGGAGACGTGAAGCGCAGCCATTATACGCATTTTGGCTCTGAGAATAAGCACTTAACTGCGCGTTTGCTCAAAGTGTCGGCAATCAGTGCCTTATGCATGTTCTTTTTCCTCGATTTCTCTCTACGTCCTTCTCTTTTTCTCGCAGGGTATGATCATCTTCTAAAGATGTACTCGTCGTCTTTTTTACAAGGTGGGATGACGCGTTATGCCTCACTGATTTAGGTTGGCAGTGCTATGCTTTGAGCGGAACAATGAACTACCGTGTTGTCGTCCACGCAGGGGAGCGCGTTGTTACGATACCGCGTGTTGTCCTGATAAGAAAAATGGCAAGCCTCTGAAAAGGCAGTAATACGTAAGCCAGCGTAGCGATAGATCAAGAAAATGTTACACTGTTGGCCGATATCCCGTCCTTATCGTCCAGTTTGATAGGTTGGGCTGATAGTGGGAATACCATTTTCGGTCACGGGTATATACCCCCAATAATTCAAGTTGCAGGACAAAACGTTAACGTTTTGAACAACGCAGAGCGTTGGCTCTCAGAGCGGTGCTCAGTGATGAGCATCGTAACGCGGCAAGAGAGGGTCAAATTCGTCGAGAACGAATTTGACCAGCCAACGGCTGGCTTCCGGTGAGAGACAGGATGTCTCTCATTTCATTCCGATGAGCTTACTCAGGTAAGTGATTCGGGTGAGTGACAAATCTGCTAAAAGCAGATTTGAGCGCGGCTTGCAGCGGCCTCAAGGGGGCGAGATACACACGAGTGTGTCGAGTAACGCAGCCAACGCACATGCGGCTTGAAGTATTACAGGTATAGCACACTATAAATCAGGGAGAACAGATATGAATTACCGCCTGAGTGGGGTGGTGTTTGCCAGCGTGTTACTGATCGGCTGCGCCAGTTCCGGGGATCGCGCTCAAGAAGGACGTTCTGATCCACTTGAAGGCTTTAACCGTACCATGTTCAACTTCAATTACGACGTCCTAGATCCTTATCTGGTTCGTCCGGCCGCTGTTGCCTGGCGCGATTATGTGCCGAAGCCCGCGCGCAATGGGCTGGGGAACTTCTTCAGTAACCTGGAAGAGCCAGCGACGATGGTAAACTATTTCATTGAAGGCAAGCCGTATAAAGCGATGATTCACTTTAACCGCTTCTTCCTGAATAGCTTGCTTGGGATGGGCGGTCTGATTGATGTCGCGTCGATGGCTAATCCTAAATTGGCGAAAGAAGAGTCTCGTCGTTTTGGTAGCACATTGGGTAATTATGGCGTGGGCTATGGACCTTATTTGGTCGTGCCGGGCTACGGCAGTGCTACCCTGCGTGAAGATGGCGGTGATGTTGTGGATACGCTGTATCCGATGCTGAGCTATCTGACGTTCTGGATGTCTGCGGGTAAGTGGGCTATCGAGGGACTAGAAACGCGAGCGCAATTGTTGGATTCCGATGGTCTGCTGCGTAACTCTTCCGATCCGTATCTGATGATGCGTGAAGCCTACTTCCAACGGCATGATTTCCTTGCCAGCGATGGGCAAATCACCCCGCAGCAGAATCCGAATGCCGCTGCGATTGAAGACTCGCTCGACGAGATTGATTCAGCGAACTAGCCCAGCATATTTTTGCTCATTTCAAAGGCACCTGCGGGTGCCTTTTGCTTTTATAAAACACTGCTAAACTTATCGTTACCCCACTGATTCTGTGGTTTGTTTCTTAAAAGTTATTACTTTGTTGTCTATTTATTTACTTACTAAAATTTATTTCCTTTCGTCAGATAACAATAATGCAACGTCGTTAACCGCTATTGATGCTCACGGTGGCTGAAATGCATCAGCACGCTGATTTTTTTGTTAGCGAGGTGATTAACAAAAAGGTCATAAGAATGATGCCTTTTACCGATGGTGGCATGGTCGTGTGTTAATGAATGCGTGAAATTCTATTTACCTGCACTTATAAAAATAGAGATATAAGCATGAAAAAACTACTTGCTATGTTCTTCTGCCTGACCGTGGTGGTGAGCACCCCACTGGCGATGGCTGAAGATGCTAAAACGACAGAGAAGACAACGGATGTGGTACTGATCGGCGGGGGGATTATGAGCTCTACGCTGGGCGTGTATCTACAAGAGCTACAGCCAGATTGGTCTATCGACATGGTTGAGCGTATGGATAACGTGGCGGAAGAGAGCTCTAACGGCTGGAATAATGCCGGTACGGGCCACTCGGCCTTCATGGAGCTAAACTACACGCCGGATAATCCCGACGGCCCAATCAATATCAGCAAAGCGCTGGAAATTACCGAAGCGTTTGAAGTCTCGCGCCAGTTTTGGTCTTATCAGGTGAAAAATGGCGTGCTGAATAATCCGCACGCTTTCATTAACAGTGTGCCGCATATCAGCTTTGTCTGGGGCGACGAAAACACCGCGTTCCTGAAACACCGCTATGATGCGATGCAGCACAGTACGCTGTACCGTGGCATGGAGTTCTCTGACGATCCAAATACGATCAAAGAGTGGGCTCCGTTGGTGATGGAAGGTCGCGATCCTGCTCAAAAAATTGCAGCAACCCGTATGCCTATCGGTACTGACGTGAACTACGGTGAAATCACGCGTCAGTTAGTTGGTGCGATGAAAACCAAGTCCAACTTTGCGCTGCATCTGAATTCAGAAGTGCGTGATATCAAGCGTAATGCAGACAACAGCTGGAGCGTGACTTACGCCGATCTGAAGAACGGCGAAAAAGAGAGCGTGATTAAGGCAAAATTCGTCTTTATCGGTGCGGGTGGGGCGGCACTACAATTGTTGCAGAAAACCGGTATTCCTGAGGCCGATTTGTACGGCGGCTTCCCGGTTGGTGGTGAATTCCTGGTGACAGAAAACCCGGAAATCGTGAAGCGCCACATGGCAAAAGTGTACGGCAAAGCCTCTGTGGGGGCGCCACCGATGTCCGTTCCTCATCTGGATACGCGTATTTTTGACGGCAAGCCAGTCTTGCTGTTTGGGCCATTTGCCACTTTTTCCAGTAAATTCCTGAAAAATGGTTCGCTGTGGGATCTGATCGGTTCTGTGACCTTCTCCAACGTAATGCCGATGACGCACGTCGGTCTGGATAACTTCGATCTGGTGAAATATCTGGTCGGTCAGGTCATGATGGATGATGACGATCGCTTCGCTTCATTGCAGGAATACTTCCCGAACGCGAAGAAAGAAGATTGGAGACTGGCGATTGCAGGCCAGCGCGTTCAGATTATCAAGAAAGATGATGATAAAGGTGGCGTGCTGAAGTTGGGTACTGAGATCGTCAGCTCACAGGATGGTTCGATTGCCGCTCTGCTGGGGGCTTCTCCGGGCGCGTCAACCGCAGCGCCGATTATGCTGAGCCTGCTGCAAAAAGTGTTTAAAGATAAAGTGGCGACGCCAGAATGGCAAAGCAAGCTGAAAGAGATTGTTCCGTCTTATGGTCAGAAGCTGGACGGTAATATTGAAATGACCAATAAAATCCGTCGCTACACCAGCAGCACGCTGGATCTGGATTATATTGAGGTTAAACCTGAGTAATTGGTATTAATTGGAATAACGACGTAAATAAGGCCGCGAAAGCGGCCTTATTTTATCGTGTTTCTACGGTATATCGGGCAATAAAAAAGCAGGAAGGTTGCCTTACCTGCTTTTATGTAGAAATCCGTAGATTACTTAGAACGCATAGTTGAAGTTCACGCCGTACAACCATGCTTTACCTTTAGAAGTAAAGTCATATTGGACAGCATTGAAGGCACCCGGCGCACGTTCGTTGATAGTCACGCTCTTGCCATGCATGTAGGACACGCCAACGTCAACCGACGCGTCTTTGTTAAATGCATAGGTTGTGCCTGCGCTCAACCAGAAACGATCTTGATCCGGGATGGAGATAGAACGTCTGTCGGCTGGTACTGGGCTGTCATCAAACGCGATACCGCTACGGAACGTCCAGTTATCGTCGTGATAATAGGTGGTGCCGAGTGCGATACGGTAAGCATCACGGAAGTTTTCTTCTTTCTGGAACAGTGTGTTACCGCTATTACCTGTTGCTTTCAGCTCTTGGAACTGGCTCCAACTGGTATAAGTCAGGCTGTAGTGCACCGCCCATTTTGGTGCCACGCGGTGATAGGCAGAGGCTTCCCACATTTCCGGCAGATTGAGAGTCAGCTTACCTGGAACGGTCGCACCATTGAGGGCACCTGGCCCAGCGGGCAGTTGGTTGCTGTAATCGCCGTTAAAGTCGATATCGACTTTAGAACGATAAGTCAGGCCGACGCGGTTGTTTTCATCGATTTCGTACAGGATGCCGGCATTCCAACCATAGCCCCATTCTTTGCCTTCTAATTTCGCTATCTCAGTGGTGCGCGGCAGTGCTGTACTGAGATCGCCGAGATGACGCGTAATTTTGGCATCGGCATAGACGGCGTTAACACCCAGACCAAAGCTGAAATGCTGGTTCAGACGATAGGCTGCGCTCAGGTTCAGGTTTGACGTCAACAGGTCGGTTTTTCCGCCGATAGAACCTGCTGCATAGCTGTCATTGAATTCCGTTGCCAGACCGTAGTTGGTGGTGGCAGACGCGCCAATTGCCCACTGTTCGTTAAGCGGCATGATGAAATGCAGGTTCGGTACCCAGGCATGTGGCGCGATATTTTTGGCGCTAGCATCATTTCCTGTCAGTCGGTTTGAACCGCTGACATCAATATCTGGGTTGATGTAAGTGACGCCACCGGAAAATGAAGGACGGTCAAACATGGTCATGGTTGCCGGGTTACGGCTACCTGAGGCCGCGTTGTCGGCTACGGCACCTTCACCAGAAAACGCGCGTCCCAGACCCGATGATGAGTATTCATTTAGCTGGAAACCAGCCGCGGACACATTTGCTGAAAACAGGGCCACCGCAACAGCAATTGTGGATTGTTTGAACAGGTTTTTCTGGCTCATGACCAAAACCTCTTTATATGCTTGTTATTTAACGTTGTTACACGGGGTAACAAGGGACGCGCATTGTAGGGGGCGCACTCAGCCTGACAAATCAGACCAGTTGCCAAAGTATAAGTTGGGAATACGATAATGTTGCGCTTGTGTATTAAAAATATTTCTAAAATGATGCAAAATTTAGATCTACTTAACGTTTTGGTTAATTTTTGTGAGGAACTATTACTCGGTTTTTACTGCCTAATAACACCTTAATGTGACTGATATCACTAAAATTATGGGTAGGCATGAAGTACTGGTGCTGCTTTAGGATGAGGGAGTAAAATATAAGGAAGATAGAAATATTTGAACTGGATCATATCTCCCGCGTCTTAAGCCTCAAGAGGAAAGCATCATGACGAACGTAATCAATAAATGCAGTGCTGAAGAAACCGCAGCCTGCTGCTGTGTCGATGTCGGCACAATCATGGATAATACAGATTGCACGGCGTCTTACAGTAAAGTGTTCAGCGATCGTTCTGATGCGGAGGCGACACTCGCCACTCTGACGGCAAAAGCGCGTGCGGTGGAGTCTGAACCTTGCGACATCGCCAGCACGCTGGAGGAGGTAGACGGTGGTGTTAAATTGGACATCGATTTTACATTCAGCTGCCAGGCTGAAACAATGATTTTCCAGCTAGGCCTGCGTTAAGCCTCCTTCTGGCAAGTATTGCCTTATTGCATAGCTTGCCAGACTCGTTTTTTATTTCTCTTCGCTGTTATTCACCAATGTTGGCGGTGTCATCACTTATTAACTCTCCCGATACGCATGTTAATCGGCCATATAATTGGTCGGTATGTTGCCGGGTTTCCCCAGAGTTCTGCGATATCTTCATAAAAACGATGCAGCGTTTCCTCCTGTCCTGCCTCCCTAATGCCGGCGACGGCAGACCAGGTTGAAATGTAGCCGATGAGAGCTTCCAACGGCCATTCAAGGTGGATGTTCAGGGGCGGTGCGTCGATCTCGTCAAAGGGAAAAGGGATGTCCTTATACCCATTATCAACCAGTTGGCGTTCGGCAGGCCAAAACGGGCCAATCTCGTCGTCATAAAACTGACGAAATCTGTCGTTCAGATCGTCATCAAGCTGCATAACCCCATAGCTGATGAGCGCCAATATTCCTAGAGGGACTGCCACCCTGTGCACCTCCCGGTAAAACGCGTCCAGCTTGAACCAATGTGCAGCCTGTGCCGCGGTAATCAAACTGTAACTGAGCGGTTGTCCCGGCAGTGTTTCGGCGGGGGAACATGCATAATGGATACGGTTGTGTGCAATAGCGTTACGTAGCTGGCTATCGCTGGGATCGATACCTTTTACAACGTCGAAATGTTCAGCTAGCTGTCGCGTAAGCTGCCCGGTCCCGCACCCCACATCCAGCGCGTTTTGGGTATTGGGTGCGAGACTGGAAAGGTATTCTGCCAGTTCGGGTGGGTATTGGGGGCGGTAACGAGCGTAGTTTTTCCCACCGGAGGCAAACCAGTTTCTGCTTTCTTCGGTTGTGTTAGTCATCTTTATCACCTGAGGCGTGTAATTCTGCACGCGCTATCTGTATTCGTTTTTCAAAGCTCTGCTGTTCCAACGCCGATGCCAGAGCTTCCAGCCCCTTCATCAACGGCCAGCCCGCGTCTTTTTCAAGCTGTTCAATGGCAAGGAAAATGGCTTCCCAGCAGCTCTCTAGTCGATCAACGAGTTGAATGCCTGCTGGTGTCAGCCTGAGCGCAAATTTACGCCCATCGCTGAGCTGTTCGCGCACAAGAATGCCGTCCTGCTCCATTAACGTGACCGACTGGCTGATCGCGCCCTGTGTCAGATGCGTCGATTCGGTGATGTCCTGCACGGTCTGAGCGCCAGCGACAATTGAACGCAGGATCGGCGTAAATCGTGGACGATAATTGAGTGACATGGCGCGGTAGTTTGCCTCCGACCCTTTATCAACCAATTCAGCGGTATACCTCAGCAGTTCGCCCAATCCAGGTTTAATTTTCAAAAGTGTCTCCCTAATGAAAATAAATACATTAGCGCTAATATATTTTGTTGGCAAATTCCTTTGCGTAAAGATTGATGGAATAAAGGCCACGACCCGCATGCTCTTCACATTTTTATGTTGCGCGGCTTTGCGTAATGTAACTATCTGGTTAACAATGAAATCAGGTCTGACCTGTTGTGCGCGTACTTTATTTTTGGTTAACGGAAGTATTTTCGGTTAACAGGAGCGTTTATGAGCGAGGTATTACCTCTGATAACCCGCCGTGGCGATCGCATTGCGTTCGTGAGCGGATTACGCACCCCATTTGCCCGGCAGGCAACGGCCTACTATGGCGTACCTGCCATTGAATTAGGCAAACTTGTCACCAGTGAACTTCTTGTTCGCACGGGTATCGATCCTGAGCTGATCGAGCTATTGGTGTTCGGGCAGGTGGTTCAAATGCCTGAAGCGCCGAATATCGCCAGAGAGATTGTGCTCGGTACGGGCATGAGCGTGCATACTGATGCGTATAGCGTTTCACGCGCCTGCGCGACCAGCTTTCAGGCCGTCGCCAATGTAGCGGAAAGTATTATGGCAGGCACGGTGGAAGTCGGTATTGCCGGAGGGGCGGACTCCTCTTCCGTATTGCCCATTGGTGTCAGTAAAGCACTGGCCAGAACGCTGGTGGATATGAACAAGGCTCGAACGCTGGGCCAGAAGTTGAGATTGTTAAGCGGCCTGCGCCCGAAAGACCTGCTCCCGGTGGCACCTGCCGTGGCGGAGTATTCCACCGGGTTGCGCATGGGCGATACCGCCGAACAGATGGCAAAAACCTACGGCATCACGCGTGAAGAACAGGATGAGCTGGCGCACCGTTCGCACAGGCTGGCGGCACAGGCCTGGGAATCTGGCGTGCTGCGGGATGAGGTCATGACGGCGTACGTCCCGCCTTATGAGAAGGCGCTGAGTGAAGATAACAACGTGCGCCATGATTCCGCCTTAGAGCAGTATTCTCGCTTACGTCCGGCGTTCGATCGCCGACACGGTACGGTGACGGCGGCAAACAGTACGCCGCTAACGGATGGTGCGGCAGCGGTCTTGATGATGAGTGAATCCAAGGCCAAAAGTTTGGGACTTACGCCGCTAGGCTATCTGCGCAGCTATGCATTTAGCGCCATCGGCGTGCAGCGCGATATGTTGTTGGGGCCGGCTTATGCTTCTCCACTTGCGCTGGCAAGGGCGGGTGTGGCGTTGGCCGATCTGACGTTAATTGATATGCACGAAGCCTTTGCCGCCCAGACGTTGGCAAATCTGAAGCTGTTTGCCAGCGATGAGTTTGCCCGAAGCCAATTGGGCAGAAACGCCGCGCTGGGCGAGGTGGATCGCGCTAAGTTCAACGTGCTGGGTGGCTCGATTGCCTATGGTCATCCTTTTGCCGCTACTGGTGCGAGGATGATTACCCAAACGTTGAATGAACTGCGTCGTCGCGGTGGCGGACTGGGCTTAACCACCGCCTGTGCGGCGGGCGGGCTAGGCGCGGCAATGGTACTGGAGGTGACGCCATGAACGATCAACAGCCTTTCCTCACGGCAACGGAAAGCCAGTCTGCGTTTTCCCTCACCATTCGGCCAGACAATATTGGCGTGATTAGTATTGATGTCCCCGGCGAGAAGGTGAATACGTTAAAGCGCGAATTTGCAGAACAGATTCTCTCGGTCTTCGAGCTGGCGCGGCAGCACGCGACGCTCAGAGGACTCATTTTTATTTCTGCCAAGCCTGATTCGTTTATTGCTGGCGCAGATATCACCATGTTGAACCAGTGTGGCAGCGCCGAACAGGCAGAAAGCCTGGCGAAACAAGGGCAGGAAACATTTGACCTCGTTGCTGCACTGCCTTTCCCCGTTGTGGCCGCGATTCACGGTGCCTGCTTGGGCGGTGGGTTGGAGCTGGCATTAGCCTGCGACTATCGCGTTTGTTCGCTAGATGAAAAGACGGTACTAGGGCTACCTGAAGTCCAACTTGGCCTCCTTCCCGGCTCGGGGGGAACGCAGCGTTTGCCACGCTTGATTGGTCTGGATAGCGCATTGGATCTCATTCTTACCGGTCGCCATCTCCGGGCGAGTCAGGCGCTGCGGCAAGGGCTGGTTGATGAGGCTGTCCCGCACGATATTCTACTGGAGACGGCGGTCGAGATTCTCAAAAAAGGTAAAAGGAAGGTGGTGCCGTTGGGCTGGCGTTCGCGTTTGCTAAGCAGCCCGGGTATTCGCCATCTGCTTTTCAAAATAGTGAAACACAAGACCCGCGCGAAAACACATGGCAACTATCCGGCCACTGAAAAGATCATTCAGGTGGTGCGCCGGGGAATAGAAAAAGGTCGTGAGGAAGGATATCGGCAGGAGGCGCGAGCGTTTGGCAAGCTGGTGATGACGCCGGAATCTGCCGCACTACGCCATTTGTTCTTTGCCTCGAATGCGTTAAAGAAAACCTCCGGCTCAGCCTCTGAGGCGAAGCCGATCCATCGTGTTGGCATTCTCGGTGGCGGGTTGATGGGCGGAGGGATCGCCAGCGTTACGGCAACGCGCGGACAATTGCCGGTGCGCATTAAAGATATCAATGAGCAGGGTATTAACCATGCGCTGAAGTACAACTGGCAATTGTTGACCAAGCGTGTTCAGAGTAAACGGATGAAGCCAACGGAGCGTCAGCGCTTGATGACGTTGATTTCCGGTAGTACGGATTATCGTGGTTTTGAACATGCGGATATCGTCATTGAAGCGGTCTTTGAAGATCTGGCGCTGAAGCGGCAAATGGTGGTGGAGATTGAAGATCATGCTGCGCCCCATACTATTTTTGCATCAAATACCTCATCGTTGCCGATCCATCAGATTGCAGAGGGCGCGCGTCGCCCGCAGCAGGTCGTTGGCCTGCACTATTTTAGCCCGGTGGACAAAATGCCGTTGGTTGAGGTTATCCCGCACGCCCACACCAGCGCAGAGACGGTTGCGACGACGGTTGCTCTGGCGAGAAAACAGGGGAAAATTGCAATCGTCGTGAACGATAGCGCGGGATTTTATGTGAATCGCATATTGGCGCCTTACATCAATGAGGCGGCTTATTGCCTGCTGGAAGGAGAACCTGTTGAATCGATTGACTACGCGCTGGTGCGTTTTGGTTTCCCCGTTGGTCCGCTTGCGCTGCTTGATGAGGTCGGTATTGATGTCGCAACCAAAATCGTACCGGTGCTGAGTGAAGAACTCGGCGATCGCTTTACCTCTCCGCCCGCGTTTGATGCGATCCTGAAAGATGGGCGCAAAGGGCGTAAGAATGGCAAAGGGTTCTATCGGTACAGTAAAACGCGCCGTTTCTGGCACACGAAAGAGGTCGATAGTTCGGTTTATCCACTGCTGGATGTGACACCGAAGGCGCATATCGATCCTGCGTTGATCAGCCAGCGTGCCGTGATGATGATGTTGAATGAGGCGGCGCGTTGTCTGGATGAAGGCGTGATTCAATGCGCCCGTGACGGCGATATCGGTGCGGTATTTGGTATTGGTTTTCCCCCTTTCCTTGGCGGCCCATTCCACTATATGGATCGTCTGGGGATGGAAACGGTCGTGAAAACGCTGCTGGTACTGCAACAACAGTATGGCGATCGATTCGCACCCTGTGAACGTTTACTCACGATGCGGGAAGGCCAGCGGACGTTCTATCCGCCAGCCGATGAGGAGCATAACGTTAGTTTATCGTGACGTTAATCGTGACGGTGTCTTTATACGTCCCCTCCGGTTTATTTGCCTGACTGGCATTAATGCGGGCGGTGTACGGGATATTCTGCGTAATTCCCGTTCCCGCCCCGCTATAATCGTTAGTTTCTGTCCAGGCGACGTTCCCAGTACGGTAGAGCTGGTATTGCAAGTAGTAGGGCGTACCACCGACGGTTGCGGTCATTCTGCGCCAGTTGGCATCATCCGGATGGGTACTTACGAGCTTAACGGTATACGCGCCCAGCAGCGTACAGCGAACGCCGAGGTTATTGTTGACCGCTGCAAAGTTAGCGGGAAAGGCCGCCGTACCAAAGCTGATATTTGGCGCACTGGTGATCTGGCAATCATTGGTGATGTTCATGGTGATATTGAGCGTTGAGGTCGTTGACCCTTCCTCATAAATGCAGGTGATTATCCCTATGGAACAAAGTTTGTAATCCCATTTTATTGTCACTGCGTCGGTATAGGTACCGGCAGAAATGTTATTACCTGTACTGGTACGGATATAGATCGGTATGGAACCATCTGATGAATTGAACAGCCCTAATATCCCCAGAAAGGTGGTCTGGCTCCAAGTGTAGGCTGAACCGATGTTATAGAGTGTACCGCATCCCGAATCCATACACAGATAGTAAGGAACGTAATCTGTGCTCGTCCCTCGGCGCATCCGCATGGTGGTGCCGCTGGGATTACTGTCGCTCTGTATTGTAGCTGTGATGGTATTCGTGCCCGCTATACTCAGCAGACTTCCCGTACAGCGAAATCCACTTCCCGATGCCACGATTTGTGGCGCACCGTTAACGCCGACAACGGAAGAACCATAAGGCCCTAGCGTGGTGTTGCTGGGCGGCGTGGTACAGGCAGCGTAGCTAAAAGGTGCGTAATACAGTGTCATCAGCAGGAAGGCCAGATGTAACCAACGGGCGGATCGCCGATTGGTGGCGAAGAGGTGCTGGATCTGCGGTATCGGGGTCAGCATCGTTTTATCCTTTTGGATCAGTCTGGCAGGTAAGCGGGCCGATGGTTGCCATCATGGTCTGTGATTCCGGCAGTGAGAACGCCACGCGGCAAAGCCGTCCATCTTCTTGTTTAAAACGTAAGCGGTTAGAGGTTCCCAGATTGGCGAAGTAAGCTAAACCATCGTAGCCACTGATCGTGGTGTTGCCGCTGGCTTCGTCTGTTATCCAGGTGCCGATGGTGAGCGGGTTGCCATCCGTATTACGCAATCGGATATTGGCGGATCGCACGACATGAACAGGGAATTTCACGACGGTGCCGCTGCCTTCTTTTACCGACACGCGAGATTCCACCTGTGGGGTCGTGACGTTGGCTGGCAGTTGTAACGTATCGATTTCCACTTTCGCGGGGTAATTGGACACGACCCACGGTACGAGTAAATGGCCGCGCTTGTTGGTTTTCCCCACCAGTTGGTTTTCATATTTTACCGGGACATCAGGGTATCCATCGGTATCGACAACAACAAAGGCGTCGTTAATACGATTGCTAGGGAAAAGCCCTCCGTTCATGTAGATCAGCGAACCGCTCAGTTCCCCCCACTGGGTGGAGCTTCCTTCATTGCCATAGGTTCCGCCAGCCACCATGGCATAAGGGCCGCGCCAGTTAAGCGAACCTTGATGATAGGGATTTTTGCCCGCACCATACGCGGCGTCCCAACCGAATCCGCCCTCTGTCGGCGCGGTACGATTCACCCCGACACGCGGGGAATAATCACCATTGTTGTCGCGCTGAACGCCAGCATTGATGCTGCTGTTGTTGCCAAAAGGCATCACGAACTGGATCTGGGCACTGTAGCCGTTTTCTCCCAGCGCTTTGTTAAAGGCGAGATAAATAGCGCTGCCTTGCCAGACCTGTCGGCTGAAAGAGAGGTTCAGCAGGCGGGTACGGGCTGAATCGTAGGCACGTATATCGAAATAACCCACGCCGAACGAACCATTGCCCGCACCGAAGATTTGGCTGCTGATCGTTGCCTGATTACTTTCCCGGCTGAGGCGGCCTTCTGTGATCGTGGCTGTTAAATCGCGGTATTCTTCACTGCGTTTGGCATGTTGAACGCTCAGGCCAAAGGCGGAGGTGTAGTAGGAGTAGCCTGCGGTGTATTGGTGTCCGGTCGCTTCCTTTTCGCTCTGACTGTAGGAGGAACTCAGTGTTCCCCAGCGGCCTAGGGTAAAATCCGCCCCCGCGCCGATCAGATAAAGATCCTTCACGGCTTCGCCATGCGCTGACACCGTTAGCTTATTGGTCAGCCCATACCGATAGATGCCGCTGAGGGCGGGATCATCGGTATAGGCATTATTCTGTACACCATAGTTCTGGCGCAACACACCAGCGGACAGATCAAAGTCGCTTAACCCTTCTCGCAGCAATGCGTTGGAGACGTAAAAAGGGATTGTAGTGGAAATCTGCCGCCCCTGAGCGTCCGTCGTAATGACGGTCGCTTCCCCTGCGCCGTTCAGATAAGGCGTATTCGTGAGGGTGAAGGGGCCAGCATTCAGGTTGGTGCTATTCGCTTTATAGCCGTTGATAAAGAGATCCAGTGTGCTGGGTACGGCGGCCGTACCGGTATATTGCAGCATTGGATAGGTCACAATGTCCGGCCGAAGACCGAAATTGCGGGCAACACGCAGGCCGCCCATACGCACCGAGTTGCTCCACGTCAGAGAGTTGCTAATCAGATCGCCAACCTGATAGGTGATCATGTGTTCGTTATCGTTGTAGCGCCAATAGGTATCGAAACGCTGATAGCTATTTTGCTGCGTGGCATTGCCGCCTGAAGTGAAATAGTAGATCCCCGTATTGGATAAGGTTCCGTAGGGGCTGAAAAAGCGCTGCTCCATCCAACTGTTGAGCGAATCCGAATTGCCGCGGGGTGAGGTGTAATACAGGTTATAGTTGAACAACAAACCGGGGCTGCTGCGGGCTGGGAAATGCGCCATGTCTTGCCCTCCGCCGTCAACGGATTGCTCCGGCAGCCAGAATGTGGGTACGGTGAGCTTTAGCTGCTGTATGGCCTGATCGTGATCGGCGGTGACCTCTGGCAGCGTGCTGATATTGACGAGCCCCGTGCTTTGATCCGGTAGGCGGACGTGATTCGAACGCAGCGTTGTTGCATCCACATAATAATTCCCCTCACGATAGGTGACGGGCACAACCGCATTATCACTTTGTCCGTTAACGGAAAGCGTTAAATAGTAAACGGATTCGCTAAGTGATGGCATGGCGCTGGGGGGCGCAGGAAGATCGGTATAGTCTTCCGCGAGAAGGGGCTCAGAATAAAACAGTGCAAGCGGGGCATACATGAGCAGGGGCAAAACACCTGTTTTGATCGTCATGTCTGACCTCACCATGGCCGTACGGTCAATAAATACGCCTCTGTCGTTAACCGCTCCATCATTCACGTTTAATCAAGATGGGATCGGTAATATCG
Source organism: Pectobacterium punjabense (assembly GCF_012427845.1). Taxonomy (NCBI): domain Bacteria; kingdom Pseudomonadati; phylum Pseudomonadota; class Gammaproteobacteria; order Enterobacterales; family Pectobacteriaceae; genus Pectobacterium; species Pectobacterium punjabense. The sequence continues at coordinate 3,201,712 of NZ_CP038498.1, read as the reverse complement.
ATCAGGTGAGTGAAGAGCTGCATCGCCGCGCCGGGTGTGGATATGCCAGCGGGGAGCGGCCAGCGCATCTCTTGCCCCGGTAACACATAGCCTAAAAAGCCGTCGGTTAACGTGGTCTTGCTTCCTTTTCCGCTTCGGTCTGCGGACCAATAGACGTTACTCAGACGGGCATGCACCACGCCGCGGTTGCGGACATAAAGATAGTTTTTTCCCCCAACGGCACTGATTCGCCAACTAAGCACGGGCAGCGTAGGTTCGGCGTTGGTTCGCCGTTTATCGGGGCGAGTATGTGTCCAGACACCTTCACCATCAAGGAACAAGGGCAACAGATAGCGCATCTGGAATTGCAGTCCCATCTGCGGGGCATCTTGTTGGTAGGGAGCGGAAATTTCATCAATGATGATACGGTAGGCCAGTTCAGTATTGGCGGGGGCCGAGTTGACGCGAATCAGGCGTATCATATTACGTTTACCTGGTTCCAGCGTCATGAACGGTGGTGTAGCAATCACGTTACTTTGTTCGGCATAACGATCCTGAAAGTCTATTTGCTTCCAGGACATGATGCGGATTTGTAAACCGACGGGGGCAGTGCCTTTATTTTCCAGCCACAGCGCCGAACTGTTCTCATCTGATTCAATGACCTGATAAATTGGCCAAACGAGAATAGAGCTGGCAGCAAAACAAGATAAGCTGATACCGCTTAACAAAAAGATCATTGCCCGAATAAAAAACGTCATTTTCCTTTTCATCCTGTATTTACCCTGTTTTATTTTTAATAAGTCAGGCTGACGGTCACATTATCGGTATAAACCCCTGCGGGAGGCAGAGGTGTGCCGCCAAAATAGCGGGCATAAACGGTGTAAGTCTGGGCTGTAACCGGAAAAGAGACGATACTGAGCGCCAGACTTCCCGTTCCCCATACCTGCGTGCGTGCGGCATCACGATAAAGTTGGTAGGCCAATAGCCGCGTCCCTGCTGCATTTTTCAGATAACGCTGTGTACTGCTGCCACCATTGATGCCGTAGTCCAGTTCAATGATGGCGTTAATGCCAGGCGTACAGGTGGCGATAATCGAACCGCCTGCACTTGTGCTGGCAACATCCACGTTGGTGGCCGTGGCACTGCGCGTCCCGAAATTAAGTGTGCCCATATTGGGTTGACTGCTTGCCGTATTGGTACCAAACACACAGCCTTTTTGTATGACTGCTTCGACGTCAAAAGTGCTGCTGACCGTGAGCGCCATCGTCACCGTAGGAACTAGGGGGCTAAACAGCAGAAGTGACGACATCAATGCCGATGGAAAACGCATCGCTATACCGGTGGCTACTCAGCCTGAATGACGATACGGGAAATGCCAAGAGCCGGCTGTGGGGCGTAGGCAGTAAACACGATATCGCTTATAAGACGTGGTGGCATAACGGCTCCTTTTCTTGCGGATCAATGACCCTAAAAAGGCCGACATGTAAATATGTCAGCCTGTAAACCTTCACCATACGAGAGTGGCAGCAACGGTATCGGTATAAGAACCCGCAGAGGGTGACAAAACCGTTTGGTCTGATGGTTGAATTCGCGCATAGACCGGAACTAATTGTGGGTTGCCTGTTGCAGCAATCGCAATACCCGTTGTCCCTGTGGCTGTAAGCTCGGTGCTACGGGTGCTGTCGCTGTATAAACGATAAGGAACGTTATACGCTCCTGTCCCTGGTGCGAGCCTGCGTAGTGGCCCACTGTCGTTGAGCCCTGCGCCGATGTTCAGCGTGGCAGGGGTGCCAACAGAGCACGTGACAGTAATCCCTGTGCCCCCAGCGCTGGTCGCCTGGCTATCAATGTTGGCCGTCAAATCGGAGTGGGAACCAAAACTGATCGTACCCCATGTACCGGTTTGGCCTGCAGCGCCGTTGTTGATAGTGCAGGCCGCAGTAATCGTGAGTGATACGGGGATCTGACCATTAATCGTCACGCTGCTGGCGGTGGGAGAAAGGCCGAATGTGGTGAATAATGTAGCCAGAATAGGTAATGTTATACGCTTAGAATTCATAACGATTCCTTTATATGCATCTCACATATTTTCATCGAAAGTGTCTTCACGAAAAGGTATTGGTTTTCGTGAGTACTGCTCGTTACGAGTGACTATTACAAAAGAAATCATAACGAGTCGTTTTAATCAGTACGGCTATTTATATGGCATGGATTAACCGTACGGGAAAATACAGAGGGTTTATACCCGTCATACTTCAAGTTGCATGTGCGTTGGCCGCGTTCAGTCACCCGAATCACTTACCTGAGTAAGCTCATCGGGATTCCTTCTCTTGCCGCCTTCCTGAAACTCGAATTATTTAGGGTATATTCTCTTTCCTGATTACCGGAACCGCTGACACAAAAATATCGTACTACTGAAATATATCCTGCTAAAATTTCAGTGTTTTTCTCATGGTGAAAATAAATCTATAAAGGAAACGTATTGCTAATTTTCTCTTCCATGGTGATGAATGATTTCTAACATATAAAATAACAGAAAGACTCTCCGACCTTTATCCTGAATTGCACGAGCGTCCGTAAAATAGAAGGGCAATCTGTTTTTATTATATGGCGTTATATTCCGTATTTTTTCTTTATTCATATAAAGTGAATATCAAAAAACGCTATTTAAGATAAAGATAGAAGCAGAGTGGTTGTTTAACAATATTGCAAAATTGATATGTGTTAAAAAAGTGAAAATCATCGTTTTTTGTTTGTTTGATGGTGTTTTGTGCTGATTTTTTGTTTTTAATCTGTTTTTTGATTAAATAAGTTGATTTGTTTGTAATTGATTATAATGTCCATCTTGATTTCATGGGTATATATTCCTAAGACGATGTACTTGGTCAGAAACCTTTAAAACTATTATTTATCAGTAGATTACTTCCGTAAAATGACAAAGGAACGTGCTTCATACGGAAACCCGATGTCAGGCGAGTTTATCAGGGCACTAAACTCAGGTAACCTACAGGGATAAAACAGGTTAGACCCTACATAATTCGAGTTGCAGGTGCAGGATAATGCGTGCATATGCAGCCTGAGTTATAGAAGATACATCATATATTTCATTAACATAGCGGTGTGATATGCAAGTGTTGATAATGCGTCATGGCGATGCGGTACTTGATGCAGCGAGTGATGCTGTTCGGCCATTAAGCGACGGTGGTCGTGATGAATCTCGCCAGATGGCGTGTTGGTTGAACGAGCAAAATATCGATATTGAGCGCGTTCTGGTGAGCCCTTATTTACGCGCTCAGCAAACGCTCGATGTGGTGAAAAAAGCGCTGCCTTTGCCGGAAGAAGCGGATTGCCTCAATGAACTGACACCCGGCGGTGATGCCCAGCTTGTCAGTTATTACCTGCAAACGCTGGCGAGAGAAGGTGTTGGTGCGGTTCTGGTTGTTTCGCATCTGCCGTTGGTGGGCTATCTGGTTGCTGAGTTATGTCAGAATGAAACGGCTCCAATGTTCGCCACCTCCGCTATCGCCTGCGTCAAGGTGGACACCGAATCCGGCAATGGGGTGCTGCACTGGCAAGTCAGCCCGGCACAGCTGACCGCAAAACCCTGATTTCTCAGCGAGAAACTCGAAGTTCGTGCAGTATGAGGCGTGTAGCGTGCTGCACGCCTTGTAAGGTTTGAAGCATGGCGAGGATTACTCAAGCGAAGGCGCTTCCAGCGCAACCAGTACCAGCAACGCTGCATTCCCTCCGAATTCTTTCGGTGCCTGATGAAAAGCCAGTACGTCAGGGTGCTGTGCCAGCCAGAGCGGTGTTTGTTGCTTAAGGATATGTTTGCCGTGTCCGTGCATTACGCAGGCGCAGTAAACGTGCTCCCGGCGACAGGCTGCCAGCAGTGCGCCCAATTCCTGCTTTGCCTGAAGCTGTGTCAGACCGTGTAAATCGAGAAACAGCTCCGGCGAATAATCCCCCCGCCGCAGTTTCTTCAATTCGTAATGGCTAGCGCCTGGGCGGATATAGCGCGTCGGGCCTTCTGCGTCCAACTGTGGCTGAAATTCATCCGAAAAATAAAAACTGGCATCAACCTGTTCCTGCAATGCTCGTTTTGCCGGTAATTCGCCTATTTTCCTGCGCAGCGGTTTATGGGTATAGGTATCCTGACGCAACTTTTTTGTGCCAGTGATTGACGTACGAAAAAGCTGCAATTCGTCGTCATTCAGCGAATATTTATTACTCATTTTTCATTCATCTTGCGTCAACATTCGATCAGTTTACCTTGTCTCCCCGCTGTCGCTAAATAAAAGTCTGTATCAGTGCGCGTTCAGTCGGTTATATCTGCTGATTTGTCGCGGGCTTCATGGCAAACTAAGCGCCAATTTCTTATTCAGAACTGTCTGCGGAGGATACCCTTGGACAAAATTTTCGTCGATGAGGCCGTCAGTGAACTTCATACCATCCAGGATATGTTGCGCTGGGCTGTCAGCCGGTTTAACGCAGCCAACGTCTATTACGGTCACGGGACGGATAATCCCTGGGATGAAGCCATACAGCTGGTACTGCCTAGTCTGTATCTGCCGCTCGATATTCCTGAAGATATGTACACGTCCCGTTTGATCACCAGCGAACGGCAGCGCATTGTTGAACGCGTGATCCGCCGCGTTAATGAGCGTATCCCGGTCGCCTATTTGACCAACAAAGCCTGGTTCTGCGGCCTGGAATTCTACGTTGACGAACGTGTGCTCGTGCCGCGATCTCCTATCGGTGAGCTGATCAATAACTATTTTGACGAGCAACTGCCGAAGACACCAAACCTTATTCTGGATCTGTGCACTGGCAGCGGCTGTATTGCTATTGCCTGTGCTCAGGCGTTCCCAGAAGCGGAGGTCGATGCGGTTGATATCTCCAGCGATGCGCTGGCGGTGACCGAGCAAAATATTCAGCAGCATGGTCTGGAATACCGTGTAACGCCGATTCGCTCTGACCTGTTCCGCGATTTACCGGCAATTCGCTATGATCTGATTGTGACCAATCCGCCGTATGTGGATGAAGAAGATATGTCCGATCTGCCGCAGGAATTCCGTTTCGAACCGGAACTGGGGCTAGCGGCGGGCAACGACGGCTTGGATCTGGTTCGTCGTATTCTGGCCTGTGCGCCAGACTATCTTAGTGACGACGGCGTGCTGATTTGCGAAGTGGGTAACAGCATGGTGCACCTGATCGATCAATATCCAGAGATTCCGTTCACCTGGCTGGAGTTTGATAACGGCGGTGACGGCGTGTTTATGCTAACCCAGTCACAGCTGGTTGATTGCAAAGATCATTTTAGCGCTTACCGTGATTAAACGGTCATAACGATATTCATCTGCCTGACCGTTTGACGGTAAGGCAGAAACAGAACACATGTGAAGGAGTTGTGATGGCAGGCAACAGTATTGGGCAATTTTTCCGCGTCACTACATTTGGTGAATCCCACGGTATTGCTCTGGGATGTATTGTTGATGGCGTACCGCCGGGTATTCCGCTGACGGAAGCGGATTTACAACACGATTTGGATCGCCGCCGTCCGGGGACCTCTCGCTATACGACACAGCGTCGCGAGCCCGATCAGGTCAAGATTTTGTCCGGCGTGTTTGAGGGGGTGACAACAGGGACCAGCATTGGCCTGCTGATTGAAAACACCGATCAGCGCTCTCAGGATTACAGCGCGATTAAAGACGTTTTCCGCCCTGGTCACGCCGATTATACCTATGAGCAAAAGTACGGTCTGCGTGATTACCGCGGTGGCGGTCGCTCTTCTGCGCGTGAAACCGCGATGCGCGTTGCCGCAGGGGCGATTGCGAAGAAATACTTGCAACAACAATATGGTGTGAAGGTTCGTGGCTACCTGTCACAGATTGGCGATGTCACCTGCGAGCTGAAAGATTGGGAACAGGTGGAGCAAAACCCGTTCTTTTGCCCGGATATCGACAAGTTGGACGCATTGGATGAACTGATGCGCGCGCTGAAAAAAGAGGGTGATTCCATCGGCGCGAAGGTGAGCGTTGTAGCGGAGTCGGTGCCCGCCGGATTAGGTGAACCGGTCTTTGACCGCCTGGATGCCGATCTGGCTCATGCATTGATGAGCATCAATGCTGTGAAGGGCGTCGAAATTGGCGATGGGTTTGCCGTTGTCACCAAACGTGGCAGCGAAAACCGCGACGAAATCACACCTGAAGGCTTTCAGAGCAATCATGCTGGCGGCATTTTGGGCGGGATCAGCAGCGGTCAGAACATCGTTGCGCATCTGGCGTTGAAACCGACCTCCAGCATTATGGTGCCGGGAAAAACGATCAACCGTCAGGGTGAAGCGACTGAAATGGTAACGCGTGGACGTCACGATCCGTGTGTCGGGATTCGCGCAGTGCCGATTGCCGAAGCGATGATGGCGATCGTGTTAATGGATCACCTGTTGCGCCAACGCGCACAGTGTGGGGATGTGAACAGTCAGGTTCCTCGCTGGTAAAAATAATGAAACAAGGGTTAATCGGGGTTCTCGCGCTGGCGCTGAGTGCATCGTTGTTGTCGAATGCCGCGTGGGCAAAAACACCGTGGCAGGAGATAACGCATCCGGTCGCGGGTGCGGCACAGGCAATTGGTAGCTTTTCCAATGGCTGCATCATCGGTGCCCAGCCGTTGCCGTTGCAGTCTCTGGATTATCAGGTGATGCGCGTCGATCAGCGCCGCTATTTTGGTCACCCCGATCTTCTCGCGTTCATTCAGCGCCTGAGTACCGAGGTTAAGCGCACGACATCGGGTAATGTGCTGGTGGGGGATATGGGAATGCCTGTCGGTGGACGTTTCAGCAGCGGCCACGCCAGTCACCAATCCGGGCTGGATGTGGACATCTGGTTACAGTTGCCCAGACAGCGCTGGAGTGAACAACAGTTGCTGAAACCACAGCCTATCGATTTGGTTAATGCCAGCGGGCTTAACGTCAACCCGCGCGTTTGGCGGCCGGAAGTCACTACGCTGATCAAGACTGCGGCACTCGATAGCGACGTGACGCGTATTTTCGTTAATCCGGCGATTAAAAAACAGCTGTGTGCCGAAGCGGGTCACGATCGTGACTGGTTACGTAAAGTCCGCCCTTGGTTTGCGCATCGTGCGCATATGCATGTTCGTTTGCGCTGCCCGGCAGATAGCCTGGAGTGTCAGGAACAGAGCGATCCTCCTATCGGAGACGGATGCGGTGCTGAGTTAACCAGTTGGTTCCAGCCGAAGCAGCCGAGTAGCGAAGCCCCAGAGAAAACGACGCCGCCACCGTTGCCGCCTTCTTGTCAGGCATTGCTCGACAGACATTTTGCCGCGAGATAACGAATAACGATGGATTGGTTAGTTCTTGGGCCAGACATGCTGGCCGTGTTGTTTTTTGTCGGGGCGCTGGCAGGCTTCATTGATTCGATTGCTGGTGGCGGTGGGTTATTGACGATCCCGGCCTTGCTGGCGGCGGGTTTATCCCCGGCGCAGGCGTTGGCAACGAATAAACTTCAGGCTGTCGGCGGCTCCTTTTCTGCCAGCCTGTATTTTATTCGTCGGCGTGCGGTGAATCTGGGCGAGCAGAAACTGGCTATTGCGCTGACGTTTGTCGGCTCGACCTTTGGTGCCTGGTTGATTCAGCAAATCCATGCCGATTTTCTACGCCAACTATTGCCGTTCCTCATCATTGGTATTGGCCTCTACTTCTTATTAACGCCCAAAATCGGCGATGAAGATCGGCAGCGCCGCCTGTCGCCGCTGCCGTTTGCGATTGTGGCAGGTGGTTGCGTTGGTTTTTATGATGGTTTTTTCGGTCCCGGAGCCGGGTCGTTTTACGCGCTGGCCTTTGTCACCTTGTATGGTTTCAATCTGGCAAAAGCGACGGCGAATGCCAAAATCCTGAACTTTACCTCCAATTTCGGCGGGCTGCTGTTTTTCATTCTGGGCGGTCAGGTGGTCTGGGTAGTCGGGGGCGTGATGCTGATCGGGCAGATCCTCGGTGCGCGGCTTGGCGCCAAAATGGTCATGACAAAAGGGCAAAAGCTGATCCGCCCTATGCTGGTGCTGGTTTCCGCCATCATGAGCAGCAAGCTGATTTATGACAGCCATGGGCATGCGATTGCTGCCTGGCTGGGACAGCTTTTATGATAAAAATTTTATAATGACAACAAATAACATGACAACGACGCACCATTATCAACAACTGATTGATATTTTTAATGATTGCTTTGGCGATGAATACAATACCCGTCTGGTAAAAGGCGACGATGAGCCGATTTATCTGCCAGCGGATGATGAGATTCCGTATCATCGGATTGTGTTTGCTCACGGTTTTTATGCCAGCGCGCTGCACGAGATTTCTCACTGGTGCATTGCCGGTGCACAGCGGCGTTTGCAGGTCGACTTTGGCTACTGGTACTGCCCGGATGGTCGCGATGCGGCGACGCAAAGCCAATTTGAAGTGGTGGAGATCAAACCCCAGGCTTTCGACTGGCTATTCTGCGTTGCAGCAGGCTTTCCGTTTAACGTCAGCTGCGACAACCTGAACGGCGATTGTGAGCCGGATCGTATTGATTTCCAACGACGTGTGCATGCACAAGTGATGCAGTATCTGGAAGAAGGGATTCCTGCGCGCCCGGCAAGCTTTATTCACGCGTTACAATCGTTTTACAATACGCCACCGCTGACGGCGGCGAGCTTTCCGTATCCAGCCGATCTGTGATGAACGGGAACTGCAAAAAATTTGAGGATAAGAAATGATCGCAGAATTTGAAACGCGCATTTTGGCGCTGATTGATGACATGGTAGAACATGCCAGCGACGATGAACTTTTTGCTGGTGGCTATTTGCGTGGTCATCTGACAGTGTCGGTGGCAGAAGCGGAAGAGAACGGGGAACATACGCTTGAAGCACTGCATGTGCGCGTTAGCGACAGTATTAACAACGCGATCAAAAATGGTGAACTGTCACCACCGGATCAGGTGCTGGTTAACGGAATGTGGGAACGTTTGTTCCAACAGGCGCAGAATAGCACGCACTGATTTCGTCAGTGCTAACCGCCAATTTGTCGGTGCTGGCTTAGTCTAGCCAGCACATCTTCTTCCCCATTAATCCTGAGCCACGGGTTTACCTTTTAGCAGTTTCCTTATCCAGAAGCGATTCGGGTTTAGCGCAGCTAGCGTGTCACGATCCAGTGGTAGGGGTTCGCCATACATCTGCGACGCTAAAATTTCCGCCGCAAGTGGGGCAGAGCAGAGCCCGCGCGATCCTAACGCACCGATAATAAACAGATCCTGCCAATAAGGTGCGCTTGGCACAGCGTCAGTACGATGCTGTGGATGCAGTCGATCTTCATAGTCTGTCAGCGTTTTTTCATAGTCCGGCACCGCGCCTAAGAGCGGCAGATGATCGCGCAGCGCGCAGCGGACGCCTTGGCGAGCCTGTCCATCGCTGACATCGACTGCTTTGGTCCAATCGGCGTTGGGCAAGCAATTCAGCAACCGTTGACGGTTCTCCTTCTGCTCTTCTTCCCGATAATCACAATGCGCTTCGCCGCGTAGATAGCTCGCCCCGATGCAGTGTGTTTGATGTTGCGGGCTCACTGGTGTCAGGTAGCCGTCGTAGCACAACACCTGCTTTAACTGGCCCAGCACAGGGTTAGTCGGAATGTGGCTGACCTGCCCGCGCACGGCGTAGCCGGGTAAATGGTGGGTTTGTGGCCAGTCAGTAATCTGGTGACCATTCGCCAGTACCACGACCGCATGACTGACTTGCTGACCAGTACGTAGAGTGAGCGCCCAGCCGTTATCTGTTTTCTCCAGATCGGAAATGGTGGTACTCATCTGTACCGACAGGCCGTGTTGCTGTGCCAGCTTCAGCGCAGCGGCTGTCAGTTCTGCTGGACACAGCCAGCCGCCGTCGGGGTAGGTGATGCCATTTACGCCGGGATTCAGGCCGCTCTGCTTTTCCAGTTGCTGCGCATCGACGCTAACGACCAGTTCTTCCGGCCATTCCCCTTGCAAAATCTGCTCGATCTTACGCGCGCTCTTTTCATCCCAGGCAAGCTGGCTGACGCCACACCACTGGTGTTCAAATTCCAGCCCCTGCTGCGCCAGCGCCGTGTAGCTGCGGTGGGCAAAGTCAAAGGCGAGCGAGAAAAAACGGGATACCGCATCGTGTCGGTTATTCAGCAGAGGATACAGCGCGCCCTGACGATTGCCAGATGCGCCAGTGGCAGGCTGTGACTCCGCGCAGTAGAGCGTGACGTTTGCACCACGCCGTTGCAGTGCCAGCGCGGTGAGCACGCTGGCGATGCCGCCGCCGATAATCGCAATATCGTCAGTCGTGCTGGCCGCTGGGCGTGCATACCACGGTGTCGGCGAACTGATGGGAAGTACATCGGGAAGGATGCCGCTCAGCATTTCGCGCTTCTGCCCGAATCCCTTGACTTTACTAACCTGAAATCCCGCCTGTTGTAGCCCACGCCGCACAAAACCTGCGGCGGTAAAGGTGGCGAATGTCCCTTCTTTACGACACAGGCGTGCCATTGCCTGAAACAGATTATCGGTCCACATGTCAGGGTTTTTGGCGGGTGCGAAGCCATCCAAAAACCAGGCATCAACCTGATGGTTTTGGGTGTCGTCCAGCTCAGGTAATAAGACATTGACGTCGCCAAACCATAAATCGAGCGTGATGTTGCCTTGCGCCAGAATCAGACGGTGACACCCCGGCAGCGCTAACGGCCACTGCTGGCGCAGTTCATCTGCGAATTCGGCTAACTCTGGCCACTGTGCGTGTGCGGCAGCCAGATCGTGCTGGCGCAGGGGGAATTTCTCGAAGCTGATGAAATGTAAGTGTCGTAATGTCGCCTGCGGCTGCTGTTGACGAAAATGGGAAAAGGCTTGCCACAGCGTGAGAAAATTCAGTCCGGTGCCAAAGCCGGTTTCCGCTATCACGCACGCTGTGCGCGGGTGAGTGGTGAAGCGCTCAGGAAACTGATTGCCCTGTAAAAACACATAACGGGTTTCGGCTAACCCATCCTGATTCGAAAAATAGACGTCATCAAACTGTTGCGATACAGGTGTACCCTGAGCGTTCCAACTTAACGACGCATGTTGGATGGGAAGGTTAGCCACGGTAAAAGCTCATTATTCAAGTGATGGCGAGATTTTAACGAGCTGAAGATCGTGGTGCAAATTTAGCAATAATTTCTCGCTAGTTCGGCTGATCGGACTTGTTCAGCTTACAACTGTACGCTAAAGTGCGAAGCGAAATCCCAAACTCTATAAGTGGAAGAAGAGGTATTAAATGAAACGTGCAGTGATTACTGGCCTGGGGATCGTATCAAGCATTGGTAATAACCAGCAGGAAGTTCTGGCATCATTGCGGGAAGGCCGCTCGGGTATTACTTTCTCTCAAGAGCTGAAAGATTCCGGCATGCGTAGTCACGTCTGGGGGAATGTCAAACTGGACACCACTGGCCTCATCGACCGCAAAGTTGTGCGTTTTATGAGTGATGCGTCGATTTATGCCTACTTATCCATGGAGCAGGCGATTCAAGATTCTGGGCTGTCTGATGAAGTTTATCAGAATAACCCGCGCGTTGGTTTGATCGCCGGTTCTGGCGGTTCTGCGCGTTATCAGGTATTTGGTGCTGATGCGATGCGTAGCCCACGTGGTCTGAAAGCGGTTGGCCCTTACGTGGTAACCAAATCCATGGGCTCTGCGGTATCCGCGTGTCTGGCGACGCCATTCAAAATTCACGGTGTGAACTACTCCATCAGCTCTGCCTGTGCCACTTCTGCACACTGTATCGGTAACGCCGTTGAGCAAATCCAGATGGGCAAACAGGATATCGTGTTCGCCGGTGGTGCTGAAGAACTGTGCTGGGAATTGGCCTGTGAGTTTGACGCCATGGGCGCGCTGTCCACCAAATACAATGAGACGCCAGAAAAAGCCTCTCGCACCTACGATGCGGGTCGCGATGGTTTTGTGATCGCAGGCGGTGGCGGTATGGTCGTGGTAGAAGAATTGGAACACGCACTGGCACGTGGCGCGCATATTTACGCAGAAGTTGTCGGCTACGGTGCAACGTCTGACGGTGCGGATATGGTTGCCCCATCGGGTGAAGGTGCGGTTCGCTGCATGAAGATGGCGATGAATGGTGTTGATACGCCAATTGATTACCTGAACTCTCACGGCACGTCTACGCCGGTTGGCGATGTGAAGGAACTGGGCGCAATTCGTGAAGTGTTTGGTGATAACTCGCCAGCTATCTCTGCGACGAAGGCGATGACGGGTCACTCTCTGGGGGCTGCTGGCGTTCAGGAAGCCATTTACTCCCTGCTGATGTTGGAACATAGCTTCGTTGCACCGAGCATCAACGTGGAAAACCTGGACGAACAGGCTGCTGGCCTGAACATCGTGACTGAACCGACGGAACGTAAACTGACCACGGTGATGTCTAACAGCTTCGGGTTCGGTGGTACGAACGCGACGCTGGTGATGAGAAAACTCGATAAATAATCGGTTTTTCACCCGCGTATTATTATGAGAAGTAATAAAAACCCCGCAGGCGTAAGCCGCGGGGTTTTTGTTTTTGGGATGGTGTTCAACTGGCGTGAGGTGCTGTTATGGAAGCGGTACTGTCCACTTTTTGATTGCAGTAGTCACATCCTGCATGGCGTCTTTTGCCGCCTGGCTGATGCCACCAAGCTGGAAAAAACCATGAATAACCCCCAAATAGCGCCGGCATTGTGCATTGACACCCTGCTCGGTTAGCGTGCGGAACAATGCTTCTCCTTCGTCTCGTAGCGGATCATATTCTGCTGTAATGATCAGCGTTGACGGCAAACCCGATAATGGGCTGTGCATTGCCGGGCTGGCTTCGCAATGATTGGGAGTCAAGGAATCAAAATAGGCTTCATATCCACTCACCAACGTTTCTCGTGTAATGACATAATCTTTGCCATTTGTACGGTAACTATCGCTGCTGGCTGTGGCATCCAGCATGGGGTAGATCAGGATTTGTCCGCAGGGTTTGAATGTACCGCGATCGCGTAACCGTATGGCAGTCACTAACGCCAGGTGGCCTCCAGCACTGTCACCCATCAAGATGATATTGTCGGGATCGATATCCAACATGTTGGCGCGTTCATGGATCATTTTAGCAGCATGGTAGGCATCATCATGTGCAGCCGGGTAGCGATGTTCTGGGGCTAAACGGTACTGTACAGCAATGACTTTACAGCCGCTGTGAAAGGCGATATGTCGTAATTGGCAATCGTGTGTGGCGAACCCACCGCTGACGAAACATCCACCATGATAGTAAATTACAGCAGAAGCGCGTGGCTGTGCGGTCGGTGGCGTGTAAAGCCGCAGTGTGAGTGATTGCCAATTTATCTCTTCATAATTGACGCCAGGAGGCGCCTCTCCTGCCAGCACGGTACTGGCGATATATCCTTCACGGCGTTCCGCCAACGTTTGATTTTTTACTGAAGGGCGACCATTACGGATAAACGTATTGACGAGTTCAGCAATGTTTGGCTCAAGAGTCATCCTGTCTCCTTTGATGGAAAGAAAGCTGAGTGGCGTGATTAAGGTGTACTATCGTAGTGCGGTTAGGTTTAACACGTATTGCGCAGACTAATTTTGCGCTACAGCAGCACCCAGAGCAGAAATGCAGCCACGCAGGTGCTGATAATCACCAGAAACATCGGCTTGTGGAACAGGGATTGCCAACTGAGCGGTAGCGATGCAATCAATGGGTTAAACAGCGGATGTAGCAACTGTGAGGTCGTCGTCCAGTCAGTTTCCTGTGAGCGCTGAATTCGTTGCGTAAACAGGAGCGTCAGCAGATCGCTGACCTGCATCGGCGTCAGCGGGGTTTGCAAGCCGATATTGAAACGATTCTGTGTGTAATCTATCAGTAATTGTTGTTCCTGCGCGGTCATAGGCTGTTGTAACAGAGCCTGCAACGGAGCGAGGTTCGGGGAAAGCAGGGTGCTCTGTATTGGCTGTGATGATGAGAGCGTAGTTGTTGATGCCGAATTTGCATTTGTCGCGTTAGCCGTATTGGTTGTGTTGGCTGCCAGCGATTCCTGAGGTGTGCCAGCCGTTCCCGTATTGGTCGGCGTTCCCTGTGGCGTCAACGTGGTGCGAAGCAGTGTCTGCGTCTGTTGCAGTTCAACTTGCGCTTGCAGGAACTGCGTGAGTAGCGGCAGGTGCTTGAACGGGATGGCGTCGCCAGGGGTAAGATTCTGCATCGTCATCAGGTTACTCAGCACTCTCGCGGGTTGTTCCCCTGTCATGGTTGCTAGCCGAGTGACTAACTGATTCAAGCTGCGCTGTTCAACTGGTGAGAGCGGACGCTCAGGCGAATTAGGTGCCTGAGCCGCTTGCGGCGCTGAGGTCGGTGCTGTTGACTGCGGAATCTGCCCATTTTGTAGCAGTGTCACAACCTGCTGTAGCTGCGTTTTACTTAGCGCACTTAGCGTGGTACTACCGAACTGTTGACGGATGAAATCACTGACTGCCTGACGATTATTGCCCTGAGACAGCATATCTGTCAGGCGCTGAAGCAACGGCTGGCGGCCGCTGTTATCTTGCGCCTGCGTTAGGCGCGTCTGGAGTATTTGCTCGGCTGGTTGGTAGTGGCGGGACTGTAGTTCATTATTTTCTGCTAGCCCTAACCCCTGTTTTACTGTCGTCCAGACTTCCGCCGCCTTTGACGTTGTCAGCGCAGCAACTTTAAGCACCAGATTTTCCAGCGTGGTTCGCTGTGCCAGCGTCAGCGGCCGATCGTCACTGGTGGAACCTGCGGCGTTAGAGGATGTAGATGAGGTTGACGATGTCGTTGTCGGCGTAACCGCACGTTCGCCGGGCAGCGGGGCACCTGGGCCACTTACAGGTTGCATATTGGTTATCCTCACTGCCGTCATGATTGAGATGAATCATAGCAATCTCCCGTGGCGGCCGATAGTCATGCGTCGCCTAAAACGCACTAATCACTCGAAGTACGCCCTAACGGGACGCGCAAACGCTGGGCGAGGATAACACCGAGTAGCGTAATGCCTCCGCCAACCAGATGATAATGGTGCAACGGTTCATGTAAAAAACCAATCGCAATCACTGCCGCAAAGATTGGCGTCAGGTTCATAAAGATGGCGGCCTTGCTGGCTCCCAGACGCATCACCCCTTGAATCCACAGAAAAGGTGCAATAATTGAGGCCATGATGCCTGCGAAAATCACCAGCGGCAGATTTTGGGCATTGAGCTCAACATTCTCTGTCAGCAAGAAATTGGGAATCAGTACCACCACGCCAAAGGCAATTTGCACGTAGAGCGATACCCAGTTGGGCAGCGGAATGCTCCAGCGTTTGGTTAACACGCCATAGAGTGCGTAGGACAGCGCGGCACAAAACATCATGAATTCACCGGGGCCGATGCCTTGCGCCAGAATCTGTTCGGGATGTCCCTCGCCAATCAGCCAGACGATTCCTGCCAGTGACAGCAGGCTCCCGAGCAGCACGCCCAGCGTGGGTGCCACGCGTAGCAGAGGAATGCTGAGCAAGACGGTGAGTAGCGGCACGAGCGACCCCATGATCCCCATCATCACGGCGCTGATTGTGTGTGCGGCGTAGTAGGCCAGACTTTGGTACAACACCATGCCGAGCAAACCCAACGCCAGCAGTTTCCACGCGTGCTGGCGAATGGCTGCGGCATGGTGGCGCAGGGCTGGCAGCATGAACGGTGTCATGACAAGAAATGCCAGTAGCCAGCGGTAAAATGAAATAGCTGCGGGATCGATGACGGTAGCGGAGAGTTTGTTGACAATGACGTTAACTGACCAGATCAGGACGGCGATGGTGGGAAATAGGGCGTTCAACGTTGGGTTTCTCACAGCAGACCAGACGGCAAATACATCGGTTACCCGTCTGGTTGATAAAAATGGGCAAGTGCCACAATGGCAAACAACATAACAGAGCCACGTGACGGCGATCAACCCAGTCTGGCTTTCAAGCAGCACGAGCTTGCTACGATAAATTACCGTCTATCGCAGGAATGATGGCGCTACAATATCGACGTGAACCGATGGCGGAAAGGGATCGCATCGTAATTGCCTTGGGTTTCTGCACCATTCGGTGGCAAAATATCTCCCCGCTTTTTTTGGCTGGCTACAGGTTACCGGAGAAGAGAATGAAGATTCTGGTTGATGAGAATATGCCGTATGCCCGCGAGCTTTTCAGCCGTTTGGGTGACGTTCAGGCCGTACCGGGACGCCCTTTACCGCGCGATTTGCTGGCAGGCGCTGATGCGCTGATGGTGCGATCGGTCACGAAAGTGAACGCGGATCTGCTGTCTGGCGCAGCGGTAAAATTTGTCGGCAGCGCGACGGCAGGCACCGACCATGTTGATGAGCCCTGGCTTAACGCTAACGGCATCGCGTTTTCCGCTGCCCCCGGCTGTAATGCCATTGCGGTAGTAGAATACGTGTTTTCTTCTTTGCTGATGCTGGCCGAACGTGATGGTTTTCAACTGCGCGATAAAACTGTCGGTATTGTTGGCGTGGGGAATGTTGGGAGACGTCTGGATACACGCCTGAAAGCCTGGGGGGTGAAAACGCTGTTGTGCGATCCGCCGCGAGCCGATCGCGGTGAGGCGGGCGATTTCCTGCCGCTGGAAACGCTGGTGCGTGATGCTGATATTTTGACGCTGCATACGCCGCTGTATCTTGACGGGCAGTACCGGACACATCATTTGGTCGATGCCAACGTGCTGAATGCATTTGCGGACGGACGTATTCTGATTAACGCCTGCCGTGGCCCAGTGGTGGATAATGTTGCATTGCTTGAGGCGCTGCAACAGGGTAAAAAACTTAGTGTGATTCTTGATGTGTGGGAACCCGAACCCGCGTTATCGACCGATTTGCTGGCGCGAGTGGACATCGGTACGGCGCATATCGCAGGTTATACGCTGGAAGGAAAAGCACGTGGCACCACACAGGTTTTTGAAGCCTGGAGCGAGTTTATTGGAACACCGCAGCAGGTTGCGCTTTCATCGCTTTTACCTGATCCGGACTATGCCGAAGTGACATTAACCGCACCGTTGGATGAGTCGTTGCTAAAACGTCTGGTGCATCTGGTGTATGATGTGCGCCGAGACGATGCGCTATTGCGTCACGTTGCGCATCAGGAAGGCGAATTCGATCGCCTGCGTAAACATTATCAGGAACGACGCGAATGGTCGTCACTCCATGTCATCTGTGCCGATGCTGAAAGCGCAGATTGTCTGAACTCGCTGGGATTCACCGCGTCGGTGCGGGGCGCACGCTAGCGGCGTTCCTCTCGCGACGGTGTTGCGCGAGTATGATTCTTTTTTTATTCAGGAACTGACAGACGGTGTCGCTATCGTCTGTCGGTTTCCTTCATGATTTGTGTTTCATTCAAAATTTGGGAGAGAACCAAATGTCTGACGGCTGGAATATCGCTCTGCTGGGCGCAACGGGTGCAGTAGGCACGGCGTTACTGGAATTATTGCAGGAACGCGAATTCCCAGTGGGTGAGCTGTATCCGCTGGCCAGCGAACGTAGTGCGGGTGAAACCATACGTTTTAACGGTCAGTCTTGTCTGGTCACCGATGTGGCCGATTTTGACTGGTCGCAGGTGCAATTGGCGTTTTTTGTCGCCGGCCAAGATGCCAGCGCCCGCTATGCGGAAGAGGCCGGGGATGCTGGCTGTCTGGTCATCGACAGTAGCGGCCTGTTTGCGCTGGAGCCGGATGTGCCGCTGGTCGTACCGGGTGTGAATACGCATACGCTAGCGGATTATCGTAACCGCAATATCGTTGCGGTGGCGGATAGCCTGACCAGCCAACTGCTGACGGCGATTAAACCACTGACTGATGCAGCAGGGCTGTCGCGCCTGCATGTCGTCAATATGCTGTCAGTTTCTGCACACGGTAAAGCGGCGGTAGACGATCTGGCTGGGCAAAGTGCCCGTTTGCTGAATGGTATTCCGCCTGAAGAGGGACTATTTCCGAAACAGCTGGCGTTCAATCTGTTGCCTTTACTACCGGACGACGCGGGCAGCGTACGCGAAGAACGGCGTTTGGTGGATCAGGTGCGTAAGGTTTTGCAGGACGAAGGGCTGCCGATTTCCGTGACCTGCATTCAGTCTCCGGTGTTCTATGGCCACGCACAGGTTGTTCATCTTGAGTCGCTGCGTCCGCTGTCTGCGGAAGAAGCGCGTGACGAACTGCTTAATGCCGGAAATATTGAAGTCAGCGACGAGCAGGATTACCCGACGCAGGTGGGGGATGCTTCCGGCAATGGGCAACTGAGCGTCGGTTGTTTGCGTAATGATTACGGTATTCCTGAACTGCTGCAATTCTGGTCCGTCGCCGATAACGCGCGCTTTGGCGGTGCGCTGATGGCGGTGGCAACGGCAGAATGCCTGGTGCAGGAGTATCTTGGGTAATGTCGGAAACCACTCAGGCAGCGGCTATTCAAGCCACCGCCGTTGCGGAAAACGAACGCGCTACGCTAAAAATTGCGCTAGGCATTGAGTATGACGGTAGCCAGTATTATGGCTGGCAGCGTCAGAGTGATGTCGCTAGCGTACAGGCCTGTCTTGAAAAGGCGCTGAGCAAAGTCGCGGATGAACCGATAGAAGTGTTTTGTGCCGGACGAACCGATGCCGGAGTTCACGGCACTGGGCAGGTTGTGCATTTCACCACGCAGGCGATCAGAAAAGATGCTGCCTGGACGATGGGCGTCAATGCGAATTTACCGCCAGACATCGCCGTGCGTTGGGTGAAAACGGTAGATGAAGATTTCCATGCGCGCTTCAGCGCAACGGCTCGCCGCTACCGCTATGTTATCTACAATCACCGCTATCGTCCTGCCGTGCTATCGCATGGCATGACGCACTTTTATCACCCGTTGGATGTGGAGCGGATGGAACGCGCAGGGCAGTGCCTGTTGGGGGAAAATGATTTCACCTCTTTTCGCGCAGTACAGTGTCAGTCGCGTACGCCATGGCGCAATGTAAATCATTTAAAGGTTACACGTCACGGTGACTATATCGTGGTAGATATTAAGGCCAATGCGTTTGTTCATCACATGGTGCGCAACATCGTTGGTAGTCTGATGGAGGTCGGGTGTGGCAATCGTCCCGAGCCGTGGATTGCGGAACTGTTGGCTGCCAAAGATCGTACGCTGGCAGGCGCAACGGCCAGAGCCGAAGGGCTGTATTTGGTGGCGGTAGATTACCCCGCGCGTTTTGCTTTGCCACAGCCGACGATGGGGCCGCTTTTTTTAGCGGATTGATGTTTTTTGCTGTAACAAGTGCGCCTTTTGCGTGTTGCATGCTGCCGGATGGCTGTAAATCAAAAGCCGTATGCAATGCGTGATAAGGTCGATTTGAATTAGCGTGCTATACGCAAGGCAACACGGATTGTACGGCTGCCTTGCGTATATCGACCGCGTGCGTTCGATAGACATTCTTGGGAGAAGATGTTGTGGTGGAGTTCATACAGTTTATTATTGATTTTATTCTGCACATTGACGTTCATTTGGCGGAACTGGTGGCGCAATATGGTGTCTGGGTTTATGCCATTTTGTTCCTGATTTTATTCTGTGAAACTGGGCTGGTGGTGACACCATTCTTACCGGGAGATTCGCTGCTGTTTGTTGCTGGGGCGCTGGCGGCGCTGCCGTCGAACGATCTGAATGTGCATACGATGGTCTTTTTGATGATTGTTGCTGCGATTACGGGCGATGCAGTGAACTACACGATAGGACGACTGTTCGGTGAGAAGCTATTTAGCAACCCGAATTCAAAGATTTTTCGCCGTAGCTACCTGGATAAAACGCATGCGTTTTACGCGCGTCACGGCGGCAAGACGATAATTCTGGCACGCTTTGTTCCGATTGTGAGAACATTTGCGCCGTTTGTTGCCGGGATGGGGCACATGAGCTATCGGCATTTTGCCGCCTATAATGTGGTAGGTGCATTACTGTGGGTGCTGTCGTTCACCTATGCGGGCTACCTGTTTGGCGATTTACCAGTGGTGCAGGAAAATTTGAAATTACTGATTGTCGCGATTATTTTTCTCTCTATCCTGCCGGGTATTATTGAAATTGCCCGTCACCGTAGAGCAGCTTCGCGTGGCAATGTAAAATAAGTGAAGTATTTTAACATCCGGTTTGACCAGTTTTTTATCCACAGTCCCGGAACGTTATGGTTTAATGGGCAGCATTTATGGTCTGTTCTTGGGAACACCCTTGGTGCCGATGCCTTTGTACCGCGATTGTCGTGCGTCTCAGGCATTTTTTCATTGGCAATGTTGTCAGGGAATAACATGAACAGCGGACTGGCATTTGCCAGGTTCAAGCAGAAAGGTTATCAATGAGCTGGATTGAACGAATTCTTAACAAAAGCAATATCACACCGACCCGTAAAGCGAACATCCCTGAAGGGGTCTGGACAAAATGTGATAGCTGCGGTCAGGTTCTTTATCGTGCTGAGTTGGAACGCAATCTGGGGGTCTGCCCGAAGTGCGATCACCATATGCGTCTTTCCGCGCGTGCCCGTCTACAGGCTTTTCTGGATAAAGAAAACACTGTCGAGCTGGGAAGCGAACTGGAACCGAAGGATGTCCTGAAATTCCGGGATTCCAAAAAATATAAAGATCGTCTGGTTTCTGCGCAGAAACAGTCCGATGAGAAAGATGCGCTGGTCGTCATGAAAGGGACACTTTACGGCATGCCGGTTGTAGGCGCGTCGTTTGAGTTTGCCTTCATGGGCGGTTCAATGGCGTCCGTCGTCGGGGCGCGGTTTGTGCGTGCCGTTGAGCAGTCACTGGAAGACGGCTGCCCGCTGGTGTGTTTCTCTGCCAGTGGCGGTGCACGTATGCAGGAAGCGCTGATGTCGCTGATGCAAATGGCGAAAACCAGTGCCGCATTGGCGAAGATGCGCGAGCGCGGCTTGCCTTATATCTCCGTGCTGACCGATCCAACCATGGGTGGCGTTTCTGCGAGTCTGGCGATGCTGGGTGACCTGAATATTGCGGAACCGAAAGCGTTGATCGGTTTTGCAGGCCCACGCGTTATCGAACAAACCGTGCGTGAAAAACTGCCGCCGGGCTTCCAGCGTAGTGAATTTCTGATTGAGAAAGGGGCGATTGATATGATCGTTCGTCGCCCTGAAATGCGCTACAAGCTGGCCACCATCCTTGCCAAACTGACGAATCATCCAGAACCGGGCAATGATGATGGGGAAACCCGTAGCGATGCACCATCTGAATCATCACGGGATGACGCATAATTGACATGATGGGCTGGGCGTGTGGCATTCGACTTCGCCGTTCTCGACGGTATTGTAATGTGCACGCTCTGCCCGCAATGAACCGTAAGCCAGTGAACGGGACTCATGGATACACTTCAAATACCTCAAGCCACGTCACCTTTGGTCACGTGGCTTCATTATCTTGAGCATCTGCACGCTCAGGCCATTGATTTAGGTCTGGAACGCGTTAAGCAGGTTGCTGAACATCTCCAACTGCTACAGCCTGCCGCAACTATTTTCACTGTCGCGGGGACAAACGGCAAGGGAACCACCTGCTGTACGCTGGAATCTATTCTGTTGGCCGCAGGCCTACGGGTTGGCGTGTACAGTTCACCTCATCTTGTGCGCTATACCGAACGGGTGCGTATTCAAGGCAAAGAATTGTCGCAAGCACAGCATACCCAAGCGTTTGCAGATATCGAAGCAGGAAGGGGGGCAGTATCGCTCACCTATTTTGAATTCGGTACGCTGTCTGCACTGCAACTCTTCAAGCAAGCGAATCTGGATGTCGTCATTCTGGAAGTGGGGTTGGGCGGGCGTCTGGATGCGACCAATATTGTGGATGCGGATGTCTCGGTGGTAACCAGTATTGCGATCGACCATACCGATTGGCTAGGTAATGATCGGGAGAGCATCGGCCGTGAGAAAGCGGGGATATTCCGACACAATAGACCTGCCGTTGTCGGTGAGCCGGAAATGCCGGAAACGATCGCCGATGTTGCCGCTGAGAAAGGTGCACAGCTGCGTCGGCGCGGTCGCGATTGGGAGTTTTCAGTTCAGCGCGAGACGTGGAGCTGGCAGGATAAACAGCGTGAATTGTCGCGTTTGCCATTGCCCAATGTTCCACTGCCCAACGCCGCTACGGCATTGGCTGCGTTGCACTATTCTTCATTGAATGTGAGCGAAGAGGCGATTCGTCAAGGCTTACAGCGCGCGGCATTACCGGGTCGTTTTCAGATAGTACAGGAATCACCTCGGTTGATTCTTGATGTTGCACACAACCCTCACGCGGCGGCCTATCTGGCAAATCGTTTGGCCGGGTTACCGAAAACCGGAAAAGTGCGTGCTGTTGTTGGTATGCTGGCGGATAAAGATATCGCGGGTACGCTGGCTCATTTAACGCCGTTGATTGATGAGTGGTATTGCGCACCGCTGGAAGGGCCGCGTGGCGCAACGGCGCAGCAGCTTGCCGAACACCTGACGTGCAGCCAGTCGTTCCCCAATGTCGTTACCGCCTGGCAGCAGGCGATGTCCGACGCGGCGGAGCAAGATATCGTCATTGTGTGTGGGTCTTTTCATACGGTAGCGCATGTGATGGAAGCGCTGGATGAGGAGAAGGCGAATGGCGAGTAAATTTCAGAATCGATTAGTTGGCACGGTCATTCTGGTCGCGCTGGGCGTGATCGTCTTACCCGGCCTGTTGGATGGAAAGAAAAAGCACTACGAAGATGAGTTTGCATCGATTCCTCTGATCCCCAAGCCGGGCGATAGCAATGAGATGGAATCCCTACCCGCGCTGAACCCGTCGTTGCCGAACCTGCCACCGGAAGGGGCGATGCAGAACAGCCCGGAAGCCGAAACGCCAGAAGCTAAATTACCTGAAACCAAGGCACCTGAAACTTCCACACCGCCATCATCATCTCGCTCAGGTACCAATACACCAGCCATGACGGCACCGCCGGTGGTGGTTGAGCGTCCGCCAATTCAGACGCCAACGCCTGTGACACCGAAGCCTCAGCCAAAACTTGAGCCTAAGCCAGAAGTGAAACCGAAGCCTGAACCTAAACCGGAGCCGAAACAGGAAGTGAAGCCTGAAACGCAGCCGACGCAGCAAGCGCCGGTCGGACAGGCCTATATTGTGCAGCTCGGTGCGTTGAAAAATGCGGATAAGGTGAACGAGATTGTCGCTAAGCTTCGTCTCTCTGGCTATCGCGCGTATACCGTACCGTCAACGCCAGTTTCAGGACAAATCACCCGTATTTACGTGGGGCCGGATGCCTCGAAGCAGAAACTAGAGTCTTCTCTGGGCGAACTGCAACAGTTAAGCGGGTTAAGCGGGCAGGTGCGAGCACATTCCGTTCGCTGAGAGACCGATAGAGAATAGAATCAGGCGTGACGGATTGTGGGTTTTTTCGCCTGATTATCTATCGGTGAAATCGGCGGAAATACGCTACGCAAACGTTTTCTTTTTCTGTTAGAATGCGCCGCGAACAGGATGACGTAGCGGCTTATCGGTAGCATCGTTCATTATTAGGATAGTTCATGGTTTGGGTTGATTACGTCATTATTGGCATCATCGGATTTTCGGCTTTGGTTAGCCTGATCCGGGGGTTTGTTCGTGAAGCGCTGTCGTTAGTAACCTGGGGATGTGCTTTTTTTGTTGCCAGTCATTACTACGCCTACCTCGCGGTCTACTTCACCCGTTTTGATGATGAACTGGTGCGTAACGGCATTGCGATTGCCATTCTGTTTATTGCAACGTTGATTGTGGGAGCTATCGTCAACTATGTGATTAGTTCACTGGTTGAACGTACCGGATTATCCGGCACCGATCGCGTTCTGGGCATCTGTTTTGGTGCGCTGCGCGGGGTGCTGATCGTTTCCGCACTGCTATTCTTTCTGGATACGTTTACCGGTTTTTCACAAAGTGATGACTGGAAGCAGTCCCAGTTAATCCCGCAGTTCAGTTATATTATCAGGTGGTTTTTTGACTACCTGCAAAGCACGTCAAGTTTCTTGCCGCAGCATTTATCGCTGCGGTAGCGCTGAGAGGAAAAGACACCATGTGCGGTATTGTCGGTATCGCCGGTTTTACACCGGTCAACCAGTCGATTTATGACGCGTTAACGGTGTTGCAACACCGTGGGCAGGACGCTGCGGGTATTGTAACCATCGATGCCTTTAATTGTTTTCGCCTGCGTAAGGCCAATGGCCTGGTGAAAGATGTGTTTGAAGCGCGGCACATGCAACGCTTACAGGGCAACATGGGGCTTGGCCATGTGCGTTATCCGACGGCGGGTAGTTCCAGCGCTTCGGAAGCACAGCCTTTCTATGTTAACTCTCCGTTCGGCATCACGCTGGCTCACAACGGTAACCTGACGAACGCCCACGAACTGCGTAAAAAGCTGTTCGAGCAGGAGCGCCGTCACGTTAACACCACGTCTGACTCTGAAATTCTGCTGAATATTTTTGCCAGAGAGCTGGATCGTTTCCAACATTATCCGCTGGAAGCCGATAATATTTTTGCGGCTGTTGCCGCAACGCACCAGCAAATTCGCGGTGCCTATGCCTGTGTTGGCATGATTATCGGTCATGGCATGGTGGCGTTCCGCGATCCTAACGGTATTCGTCCGCTGGTCATCGGTAAACGCGATCTGGAAGATGGCCGCAGTGAATACATGGTAGCGTCAGAAAGTGTTGCGCTGGATACGCTGGGCTTTGAGTTTTTACGCGATGTTGCGCCGGGAGAAGCGATCTACATTACGGAAAAAGGGCAGCTGTTTACCCGCCAGTGCGCAGAGAATCCAAAGAGTAACCCGTGCCTGTTCGAATATGTCTACTTCGCTCGCCCGGACTCTTTCATCGATAAAATTTCGGTCTACAGTGCACGCGTTCGCATGGGTCAGAAGCTCGGTGAAAAGATTGCACGCCAGTGGGAAGATCTCGATATCGATGTTGTGATTCCGATTCCTGAGACCTCTTGTGATATCGCGCTGGAAATTGCGCGTATTATCAACAAACCGTATCGTCAGGGATTTGTGAAGAACCGCTATGTTGGCCGTACCTTTATCATGCCGGGACAGCAGGCGCGTAAGAAATCTGTGCGTCGTAAGCTGAACGCCAACCGTGCCGAGTTTCGTGACAAAAATGTGCTGTTGGTCGATGACTCCATCGTGCGTGGTACAACGTCGGAGCAGATTGTAGAGATGGCGCGTGAAGCGGGAGCTAAGCGTGTTTATCTGGCCTCCGCGGCACCGGAGATTCGCTTTCCTAACGTGTATGGCATCGACATGCCAAGCGTTAATGAACTGATTGCTCACGGTCGCGAAGTGGATGAGATCTGTAAGATTATTGGCGCAGATGAGCTGATATTCCAGGATCTTGACGATCTGATCGATGCGGCGCGTGAAGACAATCCGGATATTGCTCAGTTCGAATGTTCGGTGTTCAACGGGATTTACGTGACGAAGGATGTCGATCAAGGCTATCTGGATTATCTGGAAATGCTGCGTAACGACGACGCTAAAGCGCTGCGTAGCCAGAATGAAGTCGAAGATCTGGAATTGCACAACGAAGGTTAACGGCTAGTCGTACATTCAGGCTGGTTTTATTGAAGGGGGAAGACGCGAAAGTGTCTTCCCCCTTGTCGTATGTAGAAAACAGGTTGTGTATAGAAAATTTTGGTTGTTTATAAAAGCATCGTTTCGGTGCTTGCCCTTGCTTATCGCCAATCAATGCGGCAAAGTTTGCGCAGATGATTTTCCCGCGTTTCTGCTGACGCGGCTAGCTAGAGGCAGTAAGAATGAAGCGACTCATTGTAGGGATTTCCGGTGCCAGCGGTGTCATTTACGGCATCCGACTGTTGCAGGTGTTACAGACGCTGGAAGGCATTGAAACCCATCTGATCATGAGTCAGGCGGCTCGCCAGACGCTGGCGCTAGAAACCGATTTTAGCCTGCGTGACGTACAGGCGTTAGCCGATGTGGTGCATGACACGCGTGATATCGCTGCCAGTGTTTCTTCGGGGTCGTTTAAAACGGCGGGAATGGTGATTTTACCCTGTTCGATAAAAACCCTTTCCGGGATTGTGCATAGCTACAGCGACAATCTATTGACCCGCGCGGCTGATGTGGTGCTGAAGGAGCGCCGTCCTTTAGTGTTGGGCGTGCGTGAAACGCCGTTACATTTAGGGCATTTACGGCTGATGACCACCGCCGTTGAGCTGGGGGCGATAATCATGCCGCCGGTGCCTGCGTTTTATCATCGCCCAGAAAGTGTGCAGGATATTGTCGATCAGACGGTTAATCGTATTCTGGACCAGTTTGACATCGACCTGCCAAAAGATCTTTTTATCCGCTGGCAAGGTGCGTCGTAGCAGGATAGAGACCCAGACACGCTATTTTTTTCTCTCGGGGCGGTAAACTTTTACTGCCCTTTTTTTGTGCCTTTTTATCACATTGCACCAATTTTGTGCGCAAAAGCACCGAAATGGTGCGTTTGGTTGTTTGTATTCATGCCAATGTTATCTATCCTTATTGTTACGCGCCAAAAAATTCCCTTTAAAAATATTGCAGAATCAAATAGTTAACCTTTATTTTCTGCACGTTTCGGTCATGGGGTTTTTACGACATCCCTACGTTCATTGTGGCATGAAAACTGCTACAAAAACGGTAATAGTCGGCGCAGAAAACAAGTAGCACTCACATCGTTCATTTTTAAAGCGATTTACTCTAAATAATTCCGACATTGACGACACATGACATCAATCACTCATGATAAGGGTAGCAATATGAAGAAACTGATCAAAGTCTTGCCGTTGGCACTCATTCTGGCTGCGGGCAGCGCGATGGCGGAGATTCCCAAGAATATTAAAATCGGTACCGATCCTACCTATGCGCCTTTTGAATCCAAAAATGCCAGCGGTGAACTGGTCGGGTTTGATATCGATCTGGCGAAAGAGTTGTGTAAGCGTATTGAAGCTAACTGTACGTTTGTGGAAAGTGACTTTGATGCGTTAATTCCCTCTCTGAAAGCTAAAAAAATTGATGTCATCATCTCTTCTCTGTCCATTACAGAAAAACGTCAGCAGGAAATTGCCTTCACCGAGAAGCTATATGCGGCTAATTCTCGTCTGATTGCGAAGAAAGGGGCGAATATTGAGCCAACGCTGGCTTCGCTGGGCGGCAAGCGTGTCGGCGTACTGCAGGCGTCAACGCAGGAGGCTTTTGCCAATGCGAACTGGCAGCCTAAAGGCGTTGAGGTTGTTGCTTATCAAAATCAGGATCTGATTTACGCGGATTTGGCCGCAGGTCGCGTCGATGCTGCTTTCCAGGATGAAGTTGCGGCAAGCGAAGGTTTTCTGAAGCTCGATATGGGCAAAGACTATGCGTTTGCTGGCCCAGCAGTAAAAGATGACAAGTTCTTCGGTGTGGGTACCGGTATGGGGCTGCGTAAAGCGGATACTGAGCTGAAAGCCGCGCTGGATAAAGCCTTTGAAGCGATGCGTAAAGATGGCACTTACGATACGTTCGCGAAAAAATACTTCGATTTTGACGTCTACGGCGGCTAACTTCTCCTAACGAGTCACACTCTGTAGCGGAATCATAGGGTAATACGACATGGGATCGTTCCTCCCATGTCGTCTTCCTGACGATGACGCGCTGTGCCATTAACCGCTATTTCAACGGATATCATTGATGCTCTATGGCTATGCCCCGCTAATTCTGGATGGTGCCATCATGACGCTGGAACTGGCAGTGAGTTCGCTACTGCTGGCACTGGCTATCGGCCTGATGGGCGCGTCGGCGAAGCTGTCCTCCAACCGCCTGCTGGCTGGGGGATTTTCCTGTTATACCACGTTGATTCGCGGTATCCCCGATTTGGTGCTGATGCTGCTAATTTTTTATGGGCTGCAAATAGCCTTAAACGGCGTGACGGAATCGATCGGTCTGGAGCAGATTGACATCGATCCTTTGACTGCCGGGGTTATTACGCTGGGCTTTATTTATGGTGCGTATTTCACGGAAACTTTTCGTGGTGCCTATCTTGCCGTGCCGCGTGGACAGATCGAAGCTGCGGTGGCTTTCGGTTTCTCTCCTCTGAAAGTGTTCCGTCGCATTCTGTTCCCTTCCATGATGCGCTTTGCGCTACCGGGGATCGGCAATAACTGGCAGGTGATCCTGAAAGCAACGGCACTCGTCTCACTACTTGGCCTGAATGATGTGATTAAGGCGACACAATTGGCCGGCAAGGGCGCGCACGAACCGTTTTATTTCGCACTGGTTGCTGGGGCGCTGTACCTGATTTTTACCACCGTTTCTAACGGCGTGTTGTGGTGGCTGGAGCGGCACTATTCGCAGGGAGTCAAGAAAGTAAATTATGAGTGAGATCCTGCAACAATATTGGCAACCGCTGCTGTGGAGCGATGGTTATCGCCTGACTGGTCTGGCGATGACGCTCTGGCTGCTGATTTCTTCCGTGGCGATCGGCGGACTGATGGCGCTGCCGCTGGCGATTGCCCGCGTGTCACCGCGACGCCGATTCAGCTTCCCGGTTTGGCTATTCACCTATGTGTTCCGCGGCACGCCGCTTTACGTGCAGCTCTTGGTGTTCTATTCCGGCGTGTATAGTCTGGAAATCGTGCGCGGCACCGATCTGCTGAATGCCTTTTTTCGCAGCGGGCTGAACTGCGCCATTTTAGCGCTGGCGCTCAATACCTGTGCGTATACCACGGAGATTTTCGCGGGGGCAATTCGCTCCGTACCGCATGGGGAAATTGAAGCCGCCAGAGCATACGGTTTTTCCCGTTTTAAGCAGTACCGCTGTATTATTTTGCCAGGTGCGCTGCGTATTGCATTGCCAGCCTACAGCAACGAAGTGATTCTGATGCTGCATTCGACGGCGCTGGCTTTTACCGTGACGGTGCCGGACATTCTGAAGATCGCACGCGATATTAATGCGGCCACCTACCAGCCGTTTTATGCGTTTGGCATTGCTGCGGTGATCTATCTGGCGATCTCATTTGTATTAATCGGGCTGTTCAGAAGGGCAGAGCGGCGCTGGTTACGTCATCTTTATACCCGTTCATCTCATTAAGCGCAGGAAAAAAGCATGTCGAATAAAAAATTGATGGTGACGGAACTGCGTAAACGTTATGGCCAGCATGAGGTGCTCAAAGGGATCTCATTGCAGGCGAAAGCGGGTGACGTTATTTCGATTATCGGGTCGTCTGGTTCGGGAAAAAGTACCTTACTGCGCTGCATTAATTTTCTGGAAAAGCCCTGTGAAGGGGCGATTTACGTCAGCGATCAGGAAATCCGCATGGTGCGTGACACTGACGGACAGTTGAAAGTTTTTGATAAAAAGCAGCTTCAGATGCTGCGGACGCGTCTGACGATGGTGTTTCAGCACTTCAACCTGTGGAGCTTCATGACTGCGTTGGAGAACGTGATGGAAGCGCCGATCCAGGTATTAGGGCTCAGTAAAGCGGAAGCACGTGAGCGTGCGGTGTTCTACCTGAATAAAGTTGGGATTACGGATTCTGCCCAACAGAAATACCCGTCGGATCTTTCCGGTGGTCAGCAGCAGCGTGTATCTATTGCGCGGGCGCTGGCGATGGAGCCTGAAGTGTTGCTATTTGATGAACCGACGTCGGCGCTCGACCCCGAACTAGTCGGCGAGGTCTTGCGCATCATGCAGCAGTTGGCGGAGGAAGGGAAAACGATGGTGGTGGTGACGCATGAGATGGAGTTTGCCCGCCATGTTTCCAACCACGTTATCTTTTTGCATCAGGGTGTGATCGAAGAAGAAGGGCCACCGGAGCAGCTTTTCGGTAGCCCGAAAAGTGCGCGGTTGCAGCAGTTTCTCTCCGGCGCGTTGAAGTAAATTTCGGGGCTGATGATTATCAGCCTCAGATGTTTCTCTCAGCACTGAGTCAGCTCGGTTTCTTGATGACGTCCTGTAGGGCTTCTTCCAGCTCAAAGAAACGGAAACCAAATCCCGCAGCTTCTAATCTCTGTGGGATGGCACGTTGCCCGCCCAGAACCAGCGTTGAAGCTTCGCCCATCAGCAGTTTGATCGCAAAAGCGGGGGCTCGCAGAAAACCGGGGCGATCCAATACGTGTGCCAGCATGGCGGAAAATTGTTCATTATGAACTGGATAGGGCGCAACCATATTGAAGGGGCCGCGCAATATCGGCTGGTCCAGCAGGTAGATAATGCCGTTAACCATGTCATCAATATGAATCCACGGCATGTATTGTCTGCCGGAGCCCATCGGCCCGCCGAGCCCAAAGCGGAAAATCGGCAGCATTTTTGCTAGCGCGCCACCCTGTGGCGAAAGAACAATACCGGTACGTAGCAGGCAGACGCGCGTGTTATCGCTTTCCGCAGACAGCGCCAGCGCTTCCCAGCGGGCGCATAGGTGATGTGTGAATTCATCAACCGGTGGTTCCTCTTCCGTGACCAGCGCTTCGCCCTGATCGCCATAGTATCCGACGGCAGATCCTGAGATAAAAACGGCGGGGGGTTCACTGCTGGCCTTAATCAGTGTGGCAAGCTGTTCGGTGATACTCCAGCGACTCTGTGCCAGACGCTGCTTTTGTTGCGGCGTCCATCGTTTATCGGCAATCGGTTCGCCCGCCAGATTGATAACGCCATCAAAGTCGTTCAGTGAGGTGATATGACTCAATGTTGACAAGTATTCGACCTGGTTGCCGAGAACACCTCGGGCGCGCTCAGGATCGCGTGTCAGTACCGTGATGTGGTGGGAAAGCAGCTGTAATCGTTGGATAAGATGGCGACCAATAAGGCCGGTTCCGCCTGTAATGAGTAGTTGCATCGCTCCCCCTTTATACTCGTCATACTTCAAGTTGCATGTGCGTTGGCTTCATTACTCGGCACACTGGCGTGTACCTCGCCCCGTTGGGGCCGCTGCAAGCAGCGTTCAAACCTGCCTCTGGCAGGTTTGTCAGTCACCCGAATCACTTACTTGAGTAAGCTCATCGGGATGAAATGAGAGACATCCAGTCTCTCACCGAAGGCCAGCCGTTGGCTGGTCAAATTCGTTCCCGACGAATTTGTCCTTCCCTTGCCGCCTGCCTGAAACTCGAATTATTTAGAGTATATGAACTTCATGCCTTGTGATAACGCAGGGTCATGGAAACCGAGTCGGCGTATCGCAGGGCAAACGGTTTATCTATTTCTACTTCAGCATAGGTTATCCAGTCGTGATCGCTGGCGATGTTGAGCACATCCTGCGTTAATTTTTCCAGCAAAGCGAAGCGGTTATCTTCTACGTGGCGAATAATATTTTTGGTGATGGTACGGTAGTTCAATGCATCGACGATATTCTCGCTGTTACGTGCCTGCTCTGCTGGGTAGTGAATCACAACGTTGATGATCACATCCTGCTTATTCGTGATTTCCTCATCTTTAATACCAATGAAGGTGCGTAGTCGCAGATTTTTTATACGAATAATAGCGTCAGAATGGTGATATGGCATTGCTCGGCCCTCGGTTGCTTCTGTTACCGCGAATAAATCACAGCGTCAGGGTATCGTTAACAATAATATGTTGATTACCATAGCAGAAGATATCCAAAGGCCGAATGAGATGTTCCAGAATTTTATTGCTCTGCTCGCTGATACGCTCGTTGCGTTGCCGGGCGTTCGTTGATGCGCGTATACCACGCCTTCACCGCTGGATAATCATCAAGGTCGACGCGCTGGCGGGTGTAAGAAACTACCCACGGATAGGTCGCAATATCGGCAATACTGTAATGTTCTCCTGCTAGCCACGGGCTGTCCTGTAGGTGCTTATCCAGCACGCGATACAGGCGCTGTGTCTCTTGCTGATAGCGCTCAATGGCGTAAGGCACTGGCTGAGGCGCGTAGTGGTTAAAATGATGATTCTGCCCCAGCATAGGGCCGAAACCCGCGACTTGCCAGAACAGCCACTGTAGCGTGGCTGTGCGTTCACGTAATGATGAACTCAGCAACACGCCGTATTTTTCTGCCAGATAGAGTAGGATCGCCCCTGATTCAAACAGGCTGATTGGCGTATCGCCCTCCGCAGGTTGCGTGTCGACAATCGCGGGAATTTTGTTATTAGGCGAGATGGCCAAAAACTCTGGCTTGAACTGTTCACCTTTGCTGATATTCACGCGGTGGAGTTGGTAAGGGAGATTAGCTTCTTCCAGAAACAGGGTGATCTTATGCCCATTGGGGGTTGGTGCGTAATACAGGTCAATCATGAATCATGTCTCCGTTTTAATTCAGAAAAACATCATGGAACTGTACGGCAGTTGATCGCTTCAGAGAGCGATGCGCTGTCAGAATAGCGTATTGGGAACGGGTTCTTACCCTACCACTTCTACGAGCGAAAAATAAGCGATGGCGTACGCTGTTGCACGATCTTTACCGGAAGCGTACTGCCAACTTTGGTAGACTACGTCCTATCGTTGGGTGAGCGTATTGTGGATATAACATTGTGGTATAAACGCGGTGGAGATAAGCGATGAAGTTGATGTTTGCGTCCGACATACACGGTTCTCTTAGTGCAGTAGAACGTGTGCTGGCGATCTTTGAGCAAAGTCATGCCGACTGGCTTATTTTACTGGGCGATTTTCTTAATCATGGCCCACGCAACCCGCTGCCGGAAAAGTATCAGCCCGCGGATGTGGCTGCCCGGTTGAACGCTTATGCATCACGCATTATTGCCGTGCGCGGGAATTGCGACAGCGAAGTTGACCAGATGCTGTTGACCTTTCCGATAACGGCACCGTGGCAACATGTGCTATTGCAACAGAATCGCCTTTTCCTGACGCACGGTCATCTTTATCATCCCGAGAATCTACCGCCGCTGCACACGGGAGATGTGCTGGTATATGGTCATACCCATATTCCGGTTGCTGAGCAACGTGGGGAGTACTATTTTTTTAACCCCGGCTCAGTAAGCTTGCCGAAAGGGGGATTCCCTGCGAGCTATGGTTTACTTGAGCAAGGCGAGCTGCGGGTTCTGCCGTTACACGGTGGCGAGCCTATTGCGCAGGTTGCGATTAGGCACTAATTTATCGTATACCCTGTTTTTGGCCTTGAACAATGGCAAGGTAGCAGGGAATATTCATTGTAAAGATCGATCATTTAAAACAGACGCGCGTAGCAACGTGCCAATACTAAAGGGTTTCAGAGGATGGCGGAACAAAGTCAGGCTGCAGGCACAGAGTGGGTTGATATCGTCAATGAAAACAACGAGGTAATTGCTCAGTCAAGTCGTCAGCAGATGCGTGCACAGAGTCTTCGCCATCGCGCCACTTACATTGTTGTGCATGATGGCATGGGTAAAATTCTGGTGCAGCGCCGGACGAAAATCAAAGATTTCTATCCCGGCTGGCTGGACGCGACAGCAGGCGGTGTGGTCCAAAGCGGCGAACAGATGCTGGAATCCGCACGTCGTGAAGCTGAAGAGGAGCTGGGCATCGCTGGCGTACCATTCGCAGAACACGGTTTGTTCTATTACGAAGGTGAAAATTGCCGAGTGTGGGGGGCGTTGTTTAGCTGCGTTACCCATGGGCCGTTTGCGTTACAGGAAGAAGAAGTTGATGAAGTCAGTTGGCTGACGCCGCAAGAGATCACCGCACGCTGCGATGAATTTACGCCGGATTCACTGAAAGCGCTGTCGCTGTGGTTGACGCGCTATAGCGATCGAGAATATGGCAAGCCGATTTCACGTAAGTTGAACGACGCGGTAGAAGCGGCTACTGCACCTGTTATTAATGATGAAAGTATTAATGACGAAAATCTTCATGATGAAAACGGCAGCAACGCTGAACCATCGGAAACTGATTCGCAGAAATAATCTGCGCCTGCCTCGCCGCGACTTTCTCTCTGCGCCTGCCTCGCCGCGACTTTCTCTCTGCGCCTGCCTCGCCGCGACTTTCTCTCTGCGGCGTCTTATTCCTGCTCTTCCAAATAACAATGCCAGCCCGAAGGCTGGCATTTACGTCATCATGAAGATGATTAGAGCTGTGTAGCCTGAATGGCGGTCAGAGCGACGGTGTAAACGATGTCGTCTACCAGTGCGCCACGAGACAGGTCGTTAACTGGTTTGCGCATGCCTTGCAGCATTGGCCCGATGGAGATCAGGTCGGCAGAACGCTGTACCGCTTTGTACGTAGTGTTACCGGTGTTCAGGTCAGGGAAGATGAACACGGTAGCTTTACCCGCAACAGGTGAGTTTGGTGCTTTAGACTGTGCAACGTCTGCCATGATAGCGGCGTCATATTGCAACGGACCATCGATAACCAGGTCAGGACGTTTTTCTTGCGCCAGACGGGTCGCTTCACGCACTTTCTCAACATCGCTACCCGCGCCGGAGTTACCGGTAGAGTAGGAGATCATTGCAACACGTGGATCGATACCGAATGCCGTTGCAGAGTCAGCTGATTGGATAGCGATTTCAGCCAATTGCTCTGCGGTCGGATCTGGGTTGATGGCGCAGTCGCCGTAAACCAGAACCTGCTCAGGCAGCAGCATGAAGAACACGGAAGATACCAGCGAGCTGCCCGGTGCAGTTTTGATCAACTGTAATGGCGGACGGATGGTGTTAGCGGTGGTATGAACGGCACCGGAAACCAGACCATCAACTTCGCCTTGTTCCAGCATCAACGTACCTAGAACGACGTTATCTTCGAGCTGTTCGCGTGCAACCACTTCGGTCATGCCCTTGCTCTTACGCAGCTCAACCAGGCGTGCAACATAGCGCTCACGCACGACAATCGGATCGACAATTTCGATGCCTTTGCCCAGTTCTACGCCCTGAGCGGCGGCAACGCGTTGAATCTCTTCCGGGTTACCGATCAGCACACAGTGTGCAATGCCACGCTCGGCACAAATTGCAGCGGCTTTAACGGTACGTGGCTCATCGCCTTCTGGCAGAACGATACGTTTGCCAGCTTTGCGCGCCAGTTCAGTAAGCTGATAGCGGAACGCCGGTGGAGACAGACGGCGTGAACGCTCAGATTCAGCGCTCAGAGAATCGATCCACTGAGTGTCGATGTGGCGTGCGACATATTCCTGCACTTTCTCGACGCGCTGGCGGTCATCAGCCGGTACTTCAAGGTTGAAGCTTTGCAGGCTGAGTGAGGTTTGCCAGGTGTTGGTATCGACCATGAATACCGGCAGGCCAGTTTGGAAGGCGCGCTCGCACAGCTTGGCAATGCTTGGGTCCATTTCGTAGCCGCCAGTTAGCAGCAGGGCACCGATTTCTACGCCATTCATAGCAGCCAGACAGGCGGCAACCAGAACATCAGGGCGGTCAGCGGAGGTCACCAGCAGTGAACCCGGACGGAAATGCTCCAGCATGTGAGGAATGCTGCGTGCGCAGAAAGTCACAGATTTAACGCGACGCGTCTGAATGTCACCTTCATTGATGATACGGGCATTCAGGTGCTTCGCCATATCAATGGCACGCGTGGCAATCAGGTCAAAACTCCACGGGATGCAGCCCAGAACCGGCAGCGGGCTGTTAGCGAACAGCTGCTTAGGGTCGATGTTGGCAACGCTGGCTTTCGTGGAGTCATCAAAGATTTCAGACAGGTCAGGACGTGTACGGCCTTGGTCATCTACCGGTGCATTCAGTTTGTTGATGATCACGCCAGTGATATTTTTGTTTTTGCTGCCGCCGAAGCTAGAACGTGCCAGTTCGATGCGGTCTTTCAACTGGGCCGGAGAATCATTGCCCAGCGCCAGTACAAAGACGATCTCTGCGTTCAGCGTTTTGGCGATTTCATAGTTCAACGCGTTAGCAAACTGGTGCTTACGGGTAGGAACCAGACCTTCAACCAGAACGACTTCAGCATCTTTGGTCGTTTCGTGGTAGCGCGCGATGATTTCTTCCATCAGCACGTCTTGCTGGTTGGAGCTCAGCAGGGCTTCAACACGGCTCATCGCCAGTGGTTCTGCGGCATTGATAGCAGAATTAGCACGGATAATAGTGGTCGTCTGATCTGGCGTATTGTCGCCACTGCGCGGCTGAGCGATAGGTTTGAACACGCTCAGGCGGACGCCTTTCTGTTCCATGGAGCGAATGACACCCAGGCTGACGCTTGTCAGACCGACGCTGGTGCCAGTTGGGATCAACATGATTATACGGGACACGGCCGAACCTCTTTACGGTTGCTCGTTAGTCAAAAACAACACCGTCAGCCTTGGCTGACGGTGTTGGGAGTTACGTGTTTTACGCAGTCAGACGGTAAGCGTCTTCGGCGATGACCAATTCTTCATTGGTCGGGATAACCAGCGCCGGACGGGTGCCATCTTTAGCGATGTTGCCACCTTTACCAAAGCGTGCCGCCAGGTTGCGTTCGTGGTCGACGTCAAAGCCCAGCAGACCCAGTTTTTTCAGCGACAGTTCGCGAACCATTGCTGCGTTTTCACCGATACCACCCGTGAAGATGACGGCATCCAGACGACCTTCCATCAGCGCAGCGTAAGAACCGATGTATTTAGCCAAGCGGTGGCAGTAAACGTCCATTGCACGTTTTGCGTCTGCTTTCGTCTCGTAGTTATCTTCAACGTAGCGGCAGTCGCTGGTCACTTCAGTCAGACCCAACAGACCAGATTCTTTGGTCATCAGCGTGTTGATGCGCTCGATGTCCATGCCCAGTGCGTCGTGCAGGTGGAAAATGACAGCCGGGTCGATATCGCCACAGCGTGTACCCATCACCAGACCTTCCAGCGGAGTCAGACCCATAGAGGTGTCGACGCATTCGCCGTTACGAATTGCAGTAACGGAACCACCGTTGCCCAGATGGCAAGTGATGACGTTCAGCTCTTCTACTGGTTTGTTCAGCACTTTAGCGGCTTCACGAGAAACAAAGTAGTGGCTGGTTCCGTGGAAGCCGTAGCGACGGATGTGGTTTTCTTTATACAATTTGTACGGCAGTGCATAAAGGTAGGATTCTTCCGGCATGGTCTGGTGGAACGCGGTGTCGAAAACAGCAACGTTTTTATCAGCCAGGTGCGGGAAAGATTTCAGTGCTTCATCGATACCGATCAGATGCGCTGGGTTGTGCAGAGGTGCAAAAGGTACGGAATCTTTGATACCCTGAAGAACATCATCAGTAATGATCGCGGATTGGGTGAACTTCTCACCGCCGTGAACGATACGGTGACCGATAGCAACCAACTGAGCAGACAGCTCTGGCTTCTGAGACAGAATGGTGTTGACGATGAAGTTCAGCGCTTCGCTGTGAGCTGCACCGGCACCCAGTTCGGCGTCGTGTTTACCGCCGTCCATTTTCCATTTGATGCGGGCTTCAGGCAGGTTGAAACATTCGGCTAAACCAGACAGGTACTCTTCTCCGTTAATCGCATCGATGATGGCGAATTTCAGGGATGAACTACCGCAGTTAAGAACCAGTACTAACTTACTCGACATGGAAGTACCTACTTGTTATACATGGTTAAAAAAATGTCATACAGGGCATAGCGTATCGCATGCCGCCGCTGGCATTTATGATTAACATCATGCCTTGGTGTGATACACCAGACACGATGATGAATAAGGGTCGATACTATGATGTATACCGGATAATCGGTACACCATAATCGCTACAACTAATCTCTATAACTAATCTTTATAACAACGTGGCATCGACCTGATGTAAACCGCAGCTTTTAAAGCGATGATAACCGCGTTATGGCCGTTGGCTGCGCTTATGTCGCAAAGGGAATTATACTCCCTGCGTGTAGTCATACTACTTTAGGTATACAGCGGCCAAAAGGCCGATCTAGGATACCGATAGCGTAGGGTAAACACAAAATATATTTTAACCTTATCAACTTGAGTTGTTGATTTGTGCAAAAGTTTTATTTTTTATCTGTAAAGTTGAGGTGTGGCTATGGCGACGAAACCAGACAGTAGAATTAGTTGGCTACAGTTACTCCAACGTGGGCAGCATTACATGAAGACATGGCCAGCAGAAAAGCAGTTGGCACCCCTATTCCCCGAAAACCGCGTGGCGCGAGCGACGCGGTTCGGCATTCGCATCATGCCGCCACTGGCGGTGTTTACCTTAACGTGGCAGATTGCGCTTGGTGGCCAGCTCGGCCCGGCCATCGCCACCGCGCTTTTTGCCTGTAGCCTGCCGTTACAGGGCCTGTGGTGGCTTGGCCGCCGTTCTGTTACGCCTTTACCACCAACGCTGGCACAGTGGTTCCATGAGATTCGCCATAAACTTGCGGAATCAGGACAGGCACTCGCTCCGCTGGAGGAGGAAGCGCCAACTTACCAAGCGTTGGCGGATGTGCTGAAGCGTGCATTTAAGCAGCTTGATAAAACCTTCCTTGATGATTTGTGATCGGCGTCAGGCTGTGTGCGGGTTGATGGCTATTTTGTTCTTTCCCCTGTTTCAAATCAAAGAAGCGGTGGCTACCGCTATCGTGACACGATTCAGTATGCGATTCTGCGGGTAATACCTATTTAGCGACATTGGCTTACACCAAAGAGGGTTCAGGAGAGCAACATGGAAATGACGAATGCCCAGAGATTGATCCTTTCAAACCAATACAAAATGATGACGATGCTCGATCCAGATAACGCTGAGCGCTATCGTCGGCTACAAACGATCATCGAGCGTGGTTACGGTTTGCAGATGCGGGAGTTAGACCGTGAGTTTGGTGAGCTGACGGAAGAAGTTTGCCGTACCATTATTAACGTCATGGAAATGCATCATGCTTTGCAGGTGTCATGGACCAATCTGAAAGATAAGCAGGATTTGGATGAGCGACGTCTGACCTTCCTGGGTTTTGATGCGGCAACGGAAGCGCGTTATCTGGGCTTTGTACGCTTCATGGTACATGTTGAAGGTCGTTACCCTCACTTTGATGCGGGTACGCATGGTTTTAACGCGCAGACAAAAATGTGGGAAAAATACAACAGAATGCTGGCTGTTTGGCAATCCTGCCCGCGTCAGTATCACTTGAGTGCGGTTGAGATCGCACAGATCATCAACGCCTGATTAATGAAAAAGGGGCTTTCTGTGGAGTGTAAAGGTTTTCTGTTCGACCTCGATGGTACGCTGGTTGATTCACTGCCTGCTGTAGAACGTGCATGGATTAACTGGGCAAAAGATCACGATATTGAACCACAGGAAGTACTGGATTTTATTCACGGCAAGCAGGCAATCACGTCCTTGCGCCACTTTCTTCAGGGGCAGAGCGAAGAAACGATTCAACAGGAGTTCGATGCGCTGGAGAAAACGGAAGCTTCTGACACACAAGGTATTGTTGCAATGCCAGGGGCGAAGGCGCTGTTGGAACGGTTGGATGCTTTGGATATTCCTTGGGCAATTGTGACATCCGGCACCGTACCGATTGCCAGCGCGCGTCATCATCGTGGAGAACTCCCTGCTCCTCGCGCTTTTATTACGGCGGAGCAGGTTGCCAAAGGTAAACCTAACCCTGATGCTTATTTACTTGGTGCACAGCAGTTAGGGTTGAAACCGGAAGAATGTGTCGTTGTTGAAGATGCGCCCGCAGGGGTGTTATCGGGTCTGGCGGCGGGCTGTAAGGTTATTGCAGTGAAAGCACCAGCGGATACGCCGAAGCTGGATCAGGTCGATCTGGTGCTTGATTCGTTGGAGCAGATAGAAATAGAGAAATCACAAAGTGGCGTTAAGGTACTTCTGCGCCAATAGCTCGTCTGTAATATAATGACAAAACTGTGACTAAATATGATCAAACCTCGCATCCGCGAGGTTTTTTTTATGGCAGACTATATCCGTCATACTTCAAGCTGCATGGGTGTTAGCTTCCTTATCTATGGCATGCTGAATCTACACCTTTCACTCTGTATTTTCCGTCAGGGGAACCGTTTTGAATAGCGAACTTCTCTGGGTTTTATCCCTGTTGCTGATCGCCATTGTGTTGTTTACCACCAATAAATTACGCATGGACGTCGTAGCGCTGTTGGTCATTATCGCGTTTGTACTGAGCGGTACGCTGACGCTATCTGAAGCGCTGGTGGGGTTCAGCGATCCTAATGTGATCCTGATTGCTGCCCTGTTTGTGATTGGTGAAGGGTTAGTTCGTACTGGTGTCGCTTATCAGGTCGGGGACTGGCTGGTTCGCGTTGCGGGTAGCAGCGAAATGAAGATGCTGATCTTACTGATGGTCACTGTTGCGCTGCTAGGGGCTTTCATGAGTTCCACCGGCGTTGTCGCGATTTTTATTCCCGTGGTACTGAGTGTTTCTGCGCGGATGAAAATTTCCCCTGGAAGGCTGATGATGCCGCTGAGTTTCGCTGGGTTGATTAGCGGCATGATGACGCTGGTGGCGACGCCGCCGAATATGGTAGTGAGCAGCGAGCTGATGCGCGACGGTGTCGCGGGCTTTGGGTTCTTCAGCGTGACACCGATAGGGATGGTTGCCCTGTTGCTAGGCGTGGCCTATATGATGGTGGCACGTTACTGGCTTGGTGACGCTGAGACAGCAACAGCAAAAGAGATGTGGAAGAGAAGAACGTTTCGCGATCTGATCCGTGATTACCGATTGACGGGCAGGGCACGCCGATTGGCAATTCGCCCAGGATCGCCTTTTATCGGCCATCGTCTGGACGATTTACGTCTGCGCCAACGCTTTGGGGCGAATGTGGTCGGGATTGAGCGCTGGCGTAAATTCCGCCGCGTGATGATCAGCGTAGCTGGCAATACCGAACTTCGCCTGAATGATGTGCTGCTGATCGATATGTCGGCATCTGAGGTGGATTTGCGCGAATTTTGCACCTCGCAGCGGCTTGAACCGATGGTACTACGCGGTGAGTATTTCTCTGAGCAGGCGCGTGATGTGGGGATGGCGGAAGTGTCTTTGATCCCCGATTCCGAGCTGCTGGGAAAAACGCTCTACGACGTTGGATTCCGTAGCCGCTATGGCCTGAGCGTCGTAGGGATTCGTCGGGCGGGTGAAGCAATGGAGGGTATCCTCGCTGATGAGCCGCTCCAGCTCGGTGATATTCTGCTGGT
The DNA here is from genome assembly GCF_012427845.1 of Pectobacterium punjabense. Lineage (NCBI taxonomy): Bacteria > Pseudomonadati > Pseudomonadota > Gammaproteobacteria > Enterobacterales > Pectobacteriaceae > Pectobacterium > Pectobacterium punjabense. The sequence goes on along the minus strand of NZ_CP038498.1, from coordinate 3,160,633 downwards.
GATGGGGGACTGGCGTATGATCCGGCAGTTGCACACGCAGAAAAATGACTTTCTTTTGCTCAATCTTCCTGCCGAAGTGGATGATGTCGCCCCTGCGGTGAGTCAGGCTCCGCACGCGTTGTTTTGTCTGGCGCTGATGGTAGCGATGATGCTGACGGATGAAATACCGAATGCGGTTGCTGCGCTGATCGCCTGTTTACTGATGGGCAAATTCCGCTGCATCGACATGGAAGGTGCCTATCGAGCTATCCACTGGCCGAGTATTATTCTCATCGTCGGGATGATGCCGTTTGCATTGGCGTTGCAGCAAACTGGCGGTGTTGCGCTGATTGTTAAGGGGCTGATGGATGTTGCCGGGAATGCCGGGCCACATGTGATGCTGGTGTGCTTATTCGTGCTATGTGCCGTGATTGGCCTGTTTATTTCCAACACGGCGACGGCGGTGTTGATGGCGCCCATTGCGATCGCCGCAGCGAAGCAAATGGGCGTGTCACCTTATCCCTTTGCGATGATCATCGCCGTTGCGGCATCTGCCGCATTTATGACGCCCGTATCATCACCGGTTAATACATTGGTACTGGGGCCGGGCGGTTATAAATTTGGGGACTTTGTACGTATTGGCGTCCCCTTTACCGTACTGGTGATGCTTGTCAGCGTGGTGATGGTGCCGTGGCTGTATCCGTTCTAAGTGTTCCAGCCGCTATAGCAGACGCGTGTTATAACGGAGAGTCTTGACTGATTTCGTCGAGCGACAGGCTGAAGCTGGGAACGAACACCGTCATGAAATAGTCCATTTCCGGGCTGTGGCGCAGTTGCAATGTTTTTTCCAGCCGTGCCTTAGCAAGCGTGAATTCCGCGTTACCCGCGGATAATTCTTCCAGGCATTTCAGGTAGGCGCAGAGCGCGTCTGCCTGTTTAACGATGGCGCGCTCTTCCTCACTGGTATAGTTGTCATCCAGCAGCATCCGATAATCCTGCTGTAACTCTTCTGGCAGCATTTCGATCAGCTTCTGCTGGGCAATTTTCTCTATCTTCTTATACTCATGCGCGATCTGCGCATTGTAGTACTTGATCGGCGTCGGCATGTCGCCTGTCAGCACCTCGCTGGCATCATGATACATCGCCAGTAGCGCAATGCGCTCTACGTTCAGGTTGCCCCCGAATTTGCGGTTTTTGATAACCGCCAGCGCGTGAGCGACAAAGGCGACTTGAAGGCTGTGTTCGGAGACGTTTTCCGTACGCACGTTGCGCATTAGTGGCCAACGGCTGATGAGTTTTAGACGGGATAAGTGGGCGAAAAAGTGGCTCTGATTCATTGAGATCTCTCAGGCAACAGCACGGTGGAATAGCAATATCGTGGGTATCTATTGTGAGCACTTGCCGAAGATTATGCAAACGAAGGTCTGGTTTTCGCCGGGCGACGATCGCCCGGCGATGGTAGGATCGTTTAGTGCTGGGCTTATTGGTGATAGTGTCCCAGAAAACGCCCTAATTTGTGAATTGCCATGTCCAGTTCATCAATACGCGGTAGCGTGACGATGCGTACGTGATCTGGGTAAGGCCAGTTAAAAGCGGTTCCCTGAACCAGCAACACTTTTTCCTGTAACAGAAGATCCAACACCAGTTTTTGGTCGTCATGGATATTAAAGCGCTTGGCGTCAATACGCGGGAACATATAGAGCGCGCCGCGTGGTTTTACGCACGACACGCCGGGGATCTGGTTGATCAATTCCCAGGAGCGGTTGCGCTGTTCGTACAGGCGTCCGCCGGGTTGAATAAATTCACTGATGCTTTGATATCCCCCCAAGGCGGTCTGAATCGCATGCTGCATGGGTACGTTGGCACACAACCGCATTGAGGCCAGCATTTCCAACCCTTCAATATAGCCTTTGGCGTGTTTTTTCGGGCCGTTTAATACCATCCAGCCTTGGCGGAAACCTGCCACACGGTATGTCTTGGACAGTCCGTTGAACGTGACTGTCAACAAGTCTGGTGCCAGAGCGGCAATCGAGTGATGTTGCGCATCGTCATACAGAATTTTGTCGTAAATTTCGTCGGCGAAAATGATCAGGTTGTGCTCGCGCGCGATAGCCACGATATCCAGCAGTAGCTCTTTGCTGTAGACCGCACCCGTCGGGTTGTTCGGGTTGATGATGACAATACCGCGAGTATTCGAGGTGATCTTTTTGCGGATATCATCCAGATCGGGGAACCAATCAGAAGACTCATCACAAAGGTAGTGGACGGCATTGCCGTTAGATAGGGAAACTGCCGCAGTCCAGAGTGGATAATCTGGTGCGGGAACCAGCATTTCATCACCTGGGTTGAGTAGCGCCTGCATAGATTGCACGATGAGTTCGGAAACACCGTTGCCGATATAGACGTCTTCAACCGTAATATCGCGCATATCCCGCGCCTGATAGTGCTGAACGATGGCCTTACGGGCGGAATAGAGCCCCTTGGAATCACAGTAGCCCTGTGCGGTTGGCAGGTTACGGATGACATCGACCAGAATTTCGTCCGGTGCCTCAAAGCCGAAGGGCGCAGGGTTGCCAATATTCAGTTTAAGGACCTTATTGCCTTCTTCTTCAAGCCGCTTGGCTTCCTTTAGAACTGGGCCACGGATGTCATAGCATACGTTCTCCAGTTTTTTGGATTTTTCAATCGGAGACATAAATAGTACGAACCTTTTGCAGAGAGCGCATATTCCCATGCGGAATAGCATAACCCGCTTAATGTACTCCTCCTAAAGTGCCTTTTGAAGAATGATTATCGCTTTTGCTGCAAATGATTGCGCATCTGCACTATATGGTTGTGTACTCGTTGGATGGTGCGATATGGTAGGGGGCAGACAGCAGTTCAGGACGCATTTTTTAGTGCAAGAATAGGGTGACAAGGATTGCTCGTTTATTTACGTGTAGAACGTCTTTATTTCGCAGAATGAAATAAAGAGAAAGTGCCGTTGTTATTGAATAAAGGATTAAGGCTGGTGAGCCATTTAATTATGTGATGTCTTACCAATCGAAAGGCGATAGGGGTAACGAAATATAAGTATTTTTTTGCCCTTATCGTGCGTCTGCGATAGTGTCTTTAAATGTATCGGCCATTACCCGTACATGTAATAAAACACCAGGAATATTTTGTTAAAATTAAAATAGATAAGTGAAAAATCGTATGACCAGTGCAAATCGACCAGTACTTAATCTCGATCTTGATTTACTGAGGACGTTTGTTGCCGTTGCAGATTTAAATACATTTGCAGCGGCGGCGGCCGCCGTCAATCGGACTCAATCGGCAGTCAGCCAGCAGATGCAGCGGCTGGAGCAACTCATCGGAAAGGAGCTTTTTGCCCGACACGGGCGTAATAAATTGCTGACCGAACACGGTATACAGTTTCTAGGTTATGCCAGAAAAATATTACAATTCAATGATGAAGCCTGTATTTCATTAATGTACAGTGATATTCAAGGCACGCTAACTATCGGGGCGTCTGATGATACGGCAGACACTATCCTGCCTTATATTTTACATCGGGTGACCTCTGTATTTCCTAAACTCTCCGTCAATGTCAGCGTAAAACGTAGTGCTGAAATGATGGACATGTTGAATCAGGGGAAAATAGATCTGGTTATTACCACAATGAACGGTGTGGTGTTTCCGCATGTGTTATTACGTAGTTCCCCGACGTTATGGTATTGCGCGGCAGATTACCAGTTCAGAGCGAATGAACCTATTCCTCTGGTTGTGCTGGATGAACCAAGCCCTTTCCGCTCGTTGGCCACGCAGCAACTGACAGCCGCAGGGATTCCCTGGAGAATCGCCTATGTGGCTTCAACGCTCTCTGCTGTGCGCGCCGCAGTGAAGGCCGGCATGGGGATCACCGTACGCTCGGTGGAAATGATGAGTCCGGAACTGCGGGTGCTGGGTGAAGAGGAAGGGTTGCCGAGATTGCCTGAAACCCGTTATTTTCTCTGTCAGAATCCTAACCAGGAGAATGAACTGGCGACGGCAATTTTCAATGTGATTGAATCAGGGAAGCCTTCTCACATTACGCCTGTCAGCATGTTGGCAAACAGTGCGGATGGAATGCTGTCTTCCGATTCGTCGCTGAAGGATGTGATCTAATCGTAATGGGTAGTTAATTATCATTCGGGGAGGGTAGGGATGCACCCCGAATGATGATGATTTATGACTAATGTGTTAAACCCGCGTAGACAGGGTCTGATTGACCCCATTTCCCCAGTTTTCTCCCTCTTTGCGTTTTCCATTTGGCATCAATAGGCTAGGCGTGGCGATATAGGGCATATTTTGTTTTTATAAAACAATGGTTCTATTTTTTTAAAATTATGTTATGGAGAATGATGTCCAGCCTTGCCTTGAATCAGTGTGGTTTTTTTACTAACTAAATTGGTAAAAATGTGTGCTGGATCAAAAAATACCCCTAATAACCACATGGGGGAACAGGCATTTTCTGTGAAAATGGTATAGTGACGCTGCAAACTTGCTTTCTGTGTCGCTGCGCTCTGGTTAACTGACGAAGGCACTGACTCGATTTAGCTACGAGTGAGAACACAAAATGTTAACAAAACAGCGTGCATGTAAAGTAATGTACTGTTATTTTTAGTAAGGTTGAAAAAAAGGTTACAAATTTGGGGCTCAACCATACCAAGCAAGGCTTACCTGATACGTTTCCGTGCTTTTTTGTGGTTATTAATCCTTCCTTTTAATCGATGTGGCGCATTAACTGCCGATAACAGAGCAGAGATATTACCCGCCACTTTTGATGAGTAAGCAAAGAGAATGTCAACAACTACTGAAATCCTCGCCCATCATTGGGCTTTTGCGCTATTCCTTATCATTGCCGTAGGCCTGTGCGTTTTCATGCTGACCGGTGGGTTCTTGCTGGGTGGGAGAGCCAGAGCCAGGGCCAAAAACGTACCTTATGAATCCGGGATTGACTCCGTGGGTTCAGCGCGGCTACGTCTGTCTGCTAAATTTTATCTTGTCGCTATGTTCTTCGTTATCTTCGACGTTGAGGCCCTCTATCTTTACGCTTGGGCGGTGTCTATCAAAGAAAGCGGCTGGATAGGCTTCATTGAAGCAACCATTTTCATTTTGGTGCTGTTGGCTGGTTTGGTTTATCTGGTTCGTGTTGGGGCACTTGACTGGACCCCGGTTCGATCCAAGAGACAAGTTGTTAAATCAGACATCATCAACACTACCAACACTCATCCGCAGTAACAGCGAGGCATTTTAAGATGGACTATACGCTCACCCGCATAGAGCCGGACGGTGAGAATGACCGTTATCCCCTGCAACGTCAGGAGATCGTTTCCGACCCTCTGGAGCAACATGTTCACCGCAGTGTCTACATGGGCAAACTGGAACATGCATTACACGATACGGTGAACTGGGGTCGTCAGAATTCCCTGTGGCCGTATAACTTTGGTCTTTCCTGTTGCTATGTAGAGATGGTGACGTCATTTACCGCCGTTCATGACGTTGCACGTTTTGGTGCTGAGGTTCTGCGTGCGTCGCCACGTCAGGCTGACTTCATGGTAGTAGCGGGGACTTGCTTTACCAAAATGGCCCCTGTTATTCAGCGTCTGTACGAGCAAATGCTTGAGCCTAAATGGGTTATCTCCATGGGCGCGTGTGCTAACTCCGGCGGTATGTACGATATCTATTCCGTTGTTCAGGGCGTAGATAAATTCCTGCCCGTTGATGTGTACATTCCGGGCTGCCCTCCGCGCCCAGAAGCTTACATGCAAGCGCTGTTGTTGCTGAAAGAATCCATCGGTAAAGAACGCCGTCCTCTGTCATGGGTGGTAGGTGAACAGGGCGTTTACCGCGCCAATATGCAATCTGAGCGTGAGCGCAAACGCGGCGAACGAATCGCAGTGACCAACCTGCGCTCGCCTGATGAGATTTGACCTGTAGATGATAAACCCGGTGACCGTGTAATACCCGATAATAGTGTGCGGTCATTATCAGATGCAGAAATAGCACATTTAATGTGGTGACATATTTATGACAGATTTAACGACACACGATCTCGCTCAGCCAGGCTGGCAAACCCGCGATCACCTTAGCGATCCGGTCGTTGGCGAACTGTGTAACCGTTTTGGACCAGATGCATTTACTGTACAGGCAACCCGCACAGGTATCCCGGTGGTGTGGGTCAAGCGTGAGCAATTACTGGATGTTGTCGCATTCCTGAAAAAACAGCCGAAGCCTTATGTCATGCTGTTTGACCTGCACGGTATGGATGAACGTTTGCGCACCCATCGTGAAGGTTTACCTGCCGCCGACTACTCCGTCTTTTACCACTTAATTTCCATTGAGCGTAATCGCGACATTATGCTCAAAGTCGCGCTGGCTGAGAATGACCTGCATTTACCGACCGTAACCAAACTTTTCCCGAATGCCAACTGGTATGAGCGGGAAACGTGGGAGATGTTCGGCATGACCTTCGATGGTCACCCAAACCTGACGCGCATCATGATGCCGCAGACGTGGGAAGGGCATCCACTGCGTAAAGATTATCCAGCGCGTGCGACCGAGTTCGATCCTTTCGAGCTGACTAAGCAGAAAGAAGATCTGGAAATGGAAGCGCTGACGTTCAAACCCGAAGAATGGGGTATGAAGCGCGGCACTGAGAATGAGGACTTCATGTTCCTCAACCTTGGTCCGAACCACCCGTCTTCACACGGTGCTTTCCGTATTATCCTGCAATTGGATGGTGAAGAAATTGTCGACTGCGTGCCTGATGTGGGTTACCACCATCGTGGCGCAGAGAAAATGGGTGAGCGTCAATCCTGGCATAGCTACATTCCTTATACTGACCGTATTGAATACCTTGGCGGCTGCGTTAACGAGATGCCGTATGTACTGGCCGTTGAGAAACTGGCGGGTATCGAGGTACCGGATCGTGTGAAAACGATTCGTGTGATGCTGTCTGAGCTGTTCCGTATTAATAGCCACCTGCTGTATATCAGTACCTATATTCAGGACGTCGGTGCGATGACACCGGTGTTCTTTGCGTTTACTGACCGCCAGAAAATTTACGATTTAGTTGAAGCGATTACCGGCTTCCGTATGCACCCAGCCTGGTTCCGTATTGGCGGTGTGGCGCACGATCTGCCACGCGGTTGGGAACGCCTGCTGCGGGAATTCCTCGACTGGATGCCGAGCCGTTTGGATACCTACGTTAAAGCCGCGTTGCAGAACACCATTCTGAAAGGCCGTACTCAGGGCGTTGCCGCTTACAATGCGAAAGAAGCATTGGAATGGGGGGTAACGGGGGCGGGTCTGCGTGCTACAGGCATCGGTTTCGACGTGCGTAAATGGCGTCCATATTCTGGCTATGAAAACTTTGACTTTGAAGTTCCAGTCGGCGACGGCATCAGCGATTGCTATAGCCGCGTTATGCTAAAAGTTGAAGAACTGCGTCAGAGCCTGCGTATTCTGGATCAATGTCTCAAGAACATGCCGGAAGGGCCGTTCAAAGCGGATCACCCACTGACGACGCCGCCACCAAAAGAGCGCACGTTGCAGCATATCGATACGCTGATTAACCACTTCCTTCAGGTTTCCTGGGGACCGGTTATGCCTGCCAATGAATCATTCCAGATGGTTGAGGCAACAAAAGGTATCAACAGCTATTACCTGACCAGTGACGGCGGCACGATGAGCTACCGTACCCGTATTCGCACGCCGAGCTATGCGCATTTGCAACAGATTCCTTCTGTAATTCGCGGATGTCTGGTATCCGATTTGATCGTTTACCTCGGCAGTATTGATTTCGTAATGTCAGATGTGGACCGCTAACTATGCATGATCACAACAATCACGATCATATTGACGCTCTGGGACAACCGGCTGCCGATTCGCTGACAAAAGAAAGCACTTTTGTATTGAGTGACGCCGAACGTGACGCCATTGAGCACGAAAAACATCACTATGAAGATGCACGCGCCGCATCAATTGAAGCGCTGAAAATTGTGCAAAAAGAACGCGGTTGGGTGCCGGATGGGGCTATCCACGCGATTGCCGACTTGCTGGGTATCCCTGCCAGTGATGTGGAAGGCGTGGCTACGTTCTACAGCCAGATTTATCGCCAGCCTGTCGGACGCCACATTATTCGCTATTGCGACAGCGTTGTGTGCCACATCAATGGTTATCAGGGCGTTCAGGCTGCGCTGGAGCGTAAGCTCAGCATTAAACCGGGACAGACAACGTTCGATGGGCGTTTCACGCTGTTGCCGACCTGCTGCCTGGGGAACTGTGATAAAGGGCCGTCAATGATGATTGATGACGATACCCACAGCCATGTGACGCCGGAAGGTATTGAAACGTTATTGGAGCAGTATCAATGAGTAAAGACATTGTTCTGACGGCTGAGCAGCATCCTCTGACCTGGCGTTTACGCGCAGACAAACAGCCAGTGTGGCTGGATGAATACCGCAGCAAAAACGGCTATGTCGCCGCGCAAAAAGCGTTAACGGGCATGGCACAGGATGAAGTGGTCTCACTGGTTAAAGACGCTGGCCTAAAAGGGCGTGGCGGTGCGGGCTTCTCAACAGGCTTGAAGTGGAGCCTGATGCCGAAAGACGAAAGCATGAACATCCGCTACCTGCTGTGTAACGCGGATGAGATGGAGCCGGGTACTTATAAAGACCGCCTGCTGATGGAGCAAGAGCCTCATCTGCTGGTTGAAGGCATGCTAATCAGCGCGTTTGCACTGAAAGCCTATCGTGGCTACATCTTCCTGCGTGGTGAATACATCGAAGCTGCGGTTCACCTGCGTCGCGCAATTGAAGAAGCGAAAGCCGCTGGCTTGCTGGGCAAGAATATTTTGGGCAGCGGTTTTGATTTCGAGCTGTTCGTGCATACGGGCGCGGGGCGTTACATCTGCGGTGAAGAAACTGCACTGATTAACTCGTTGGAAGGCCGTCGTGCCAACCCACGCTCCAAGCCGCCATTCCCAGCGTCTGCGGGTGTTTGGGGTAAGCCGACCTGCGTCAACAACGTGGAAACACTGTGTAACGTACCGGCAATTATCGAGCACGGTGCGGCGTGGTATCAGGGGTTATCTGCGGGTAAAAGTAAAGATGCAGGCACGAAACTGATGGGTTTCTCTGGCCGCGTCAAGAATCCGGGCCTGTGGGAACTGCCTTTCGGTACTACGGCGCGTGAGATTCTGGAAGACTACGCGGGCGGCATGCGCGATGGTCTGAAGCTGAAAGCCTGGCAGCCGGGCGGTGCAGGCACGGATTTCCTGACGGAAAGTCACCTCGATCTACCCATGGATTTTGAGCACATTGCGAAAGCAGGTAGCCGTATGGGTACTGCGCTGGCGATGGCTGTCGATCATGAGATCAATATGGTTTCGTTGACGCGTAATCTCGAAGAGTTCTTCGCTCGCGAATCCTGTGGCTGGTGTACGCCATGCCGTGATGGTTTGCCGTGGAGCGTGAAGATTTTACGTGCGCTGGAGAATGGCGAAGGCCAGCCTGGCGATATCGAAACGCTAGAGCAGCTTTGCCGCTTCCTCGGACCGGGTAACACCTTCTGTGCGCATGCGCCGGGTGCAGTCGAGCCGCTGCAAAGTGCCATCAAGTATTTCCGGGAAGAATTCGAAGCGGGTATCTCTAAACAGTATTTAGGCAATCTTAAAACGATTGGCGGTATCCAGCCTAACCTGTTGAAAGAGCGCTGGTAAGCTATCGCTTAATACGTGCGAGATGCAGTGAATGTATCCGCAGGGTGGCGCAAATAAGCCACCCTCATAAACCCAATAGACTTCAAGGCGCAGGTAGCCAACGCATTTGCGATTTGAAAGATGAGGGTATACAGAATTTTTGATTAGCGCTCGTGGCAACACGGGCCATTATGGAAGCATGCTGACTATGGCTACTATTCATGTAGACGGCAAAGAGTATGAAGTAAACGGAGCAGACAACCTTCTGGAAGCTTGCCTGACTCTGGGACTTGATATTCCTTACTTTTGCTGGCACCCCGCGCTCGGGAGCGTCGGATCTTGCCGCCTCTGTGCGGTAAAACAGTATCAAAACGCGGAAGATACTCGCGGTCGTCTGGTGATGTCCTGTATGACACCAGCAACCGATGGCGCGTTCATCGCGATCGAAGATGAAGAGGCGAAGCTATTCCGTAAGACGATAGTTGAGTTTCTGATGACCAACCACCCGCACGATTGCCCGGTGTGTGAGGAAGGCGGTAACTGTCATTTGCAGGATATGACGGTGATGACGGGGCAGAACTTCCGTCGCTATCGCTTCACCAAGCGTACCCATCGTAATCAGGATCTCGGGCCGTTTATTTCTCATGAGATGAACCGCTGTATTGCTTGCTATCGCTGCGTTCGTTACTACAAGGATTATGCGGATGGTAAAGATCTCGGTGTTTATGGCGCACACGACAACGTCTATTTCGGTCGCCCGGAAGATGGCACGCTGGAAAGTGAGTTCTCCGGTAACCTGGTTGAAGTGTGCCCTACTGGCGTATTCACCGACAAAACGCATTCCGAGCGCTACAACCGTAAATGGGATATGCAGTTTGCACCGAGCGTTTGCCAACAGTGCAGCGTCGGCTGTAATACCAGCCCCGGTGAACGCTATGGCGAACTGCGTCGTATCGAAAACCGTTTCAACGGTAGCGTAAACCACTATTTCCTGTGTGACCGTGGTCGCTTTGGTTACGGTTATGTCAACCAGAAAGACCGCCCTAACCAGCCGCTGCAACGTCGTGGTAATGACTGGATCGCACTGAATGCCGATCAGGCACTGCAAGGTGCGGCGGATGTGCTGCGTCAGGCGAAGAAAACGATCGGTATCGGTTCGCCGCGTGCCAGCATTGAAAGTAACTTCGCATTACGTGAGCTGGTAGGAGCAGAGAACTTCTACACCGGTATCGCGCAGGAAGAACAAAATCGTCTGCAATTGATTCTGAAAGTGCTACGCGAAAGCGGTGTGAGAACACCGGCGCTGCGTGAGATCGAGGGCTACGACGCAGTTCTGATTCTAGGCGAGGATTTGACGCAGACGGGTGCGCGTATCGCATTGGCCGTTCGTCAAGCCGTTAAAGGCAAAGCCCGCGAAATGGCGGCCGCACAGAAAGTGGCTGACTGGCAGATTGCGGCGATCATGAACATTGGTCAGCATGCCAAGCACCCGCTGTTTGTCACCAACGTAGATAACACCCGCCTGGACGACATTGCGGCATGGAACTATCGTGCACCGGTTGCCGATCAGGCGCGCCTTGGTTTTGCCATTGCGCACGGGCTGGATAGCAGCGCGCCGGCAGTCGCCGATCTGGCTGCGGGGCTTGACCAAAAAGTCGATATCATCGTACAGGCGCTGGCCGGTGCGAAAAAGCCGCTCATCATCTCTGGCACCAATGCTGGCAGCGAAGAGGTGATCTCCGCAGCGGCAAACGTTGCTAAAGCGCTGAAAAATCGTGGCTCTGACGTCGGTATTACCTTTGTTGCACCTGCTGCAAACAGCATCGGGTTGTCAATTATGGGCGGCGGTTCGCTGGACGATGCGCTGGTGCAGTTGGAGAACGGCGAAGCCGACAGCGTGGTGGTTCTGGAGAACGATCTCTATCGCCATGCACCGGTCGCTCGCGTTGATGCTGCACTGGAAAAAGCTGAAAACCTGATTGTGGTCGATCATCAACGTACTCGCATCATGGACAAGGCCAGTATCATCCTGTCTGCTGCCAGCTTCGCTGAAAGCGACGGTACGCTGGTGAATCAGGAAGGCCGCGCTCAGCGTTTCTTCCAGGTTTACGACCCAACGTACTACAACGACAAAGTCGTGATGTTGGAAAGCTGGCGCTGGCTGCATTCGCTGTATATCACCTATAACAGCCGTCAGGTTGACTGGACGCAACTGGATAACGTGATTGACGCGTGTGTTACGGCATTGCCGCAGTTGGCGGCGATTAAAGATGCTGCGCCGGACGCCTCGTTCCGTATTCGTGGGCAGAAACTGTCGCGTTCGCCGATTCGCTCCAGCGGCCGTACTGCAATGCGTGCCAATATCAGCGTGCATGAACCGCGTCAGCCTGTCGACAAAGACACGATGTTTGCCTTCTCAATGGAAGGGAACAACAGCCCAACAGCTAACCGTCAGCAGATTCCGTTTGCCTGGGCACCAGGTTGGAACTCACCGCAAGCCTGGAACAAATTCCAGGACGAAGTGGGCGGACATTTGCGTCATGGCGATCCTGGCGTTCGTATGATCGAAGCCGGAGAAGGTTCGCTGGCGTACTTCGACAACATCCCAGCGGCTTTCGTCCCACAAGCGGGTCAGTGGCGCGTTGCGCCGTATTATCACCTGTTCGGTAGTGACGAAATGTCACAGCGTTCTGACGTGATTCAGCAGCGTATGCCAGAGCCTTACGTGATGGTGAATCCGGCTGATGCGGCGACACTGGGTGTAAACTCGGGGGCGTTGCTGGAATTGACTTGTGCAGGACAAACGCTACGTCTGCCACTGCGCTTAAGTGCGGCATTGAGTCAGGGACAGGTTGGTTTACCGCTGGGCTTGCCGGGTATTGCACCGGTGCTGGCGGGTGCAACCGTTGAAAATCTGCGGGAGGCCGCACAATGAGTTGGTTAACGCCGGAATTAATCGAAATTCTGATCACCGTCGGAAAAGCGATAGTGATTCTGCTGGTTGTCGTGACCTGTGGCGCGTTCATGAGTATGGGTGAGCGTCGACTGCTCGGCCTCTTCCAGGGACGTTATGGACCGAACCGGGTAGGTTGGGGCGGTTCATTGCAGCTTGTTGCTGACATGATCAAAATGTTCTTCAAAGAAGACTGGGTGCCGAATTTCACCGATAAGGTGATCTTCACGCTGGCACCGATGATCGCGTTTACGTCAATGCTGATTGCCTTTGCGATTGTGCCGATCACGCCAACCTGGGGTGTCGCCGATCTGAACATTGGTATCCTGTTCTTCCTGATGATGGCAGGGCTGGCTGTTTATGCGGTGCTGTTTGCCGGTTGGGCGAGTAACAACAAATACTCGCTACTCGGTGCGGTACGTGCTTCCGCTCAGACTGTGAGCTACGAAGTGTTTATCGGTCTGTCACTGATGGGTGTTGTCGCGCAGGCGGGTTCGTTCAACATGCGTGATATCGTCGATTCTCAGGAACATCTGTGGAACGTAATTCCTCAGTTCTTCGGCTTTATTACGTTTGCCATCGCGGGCGTGGCGGTGTGTCACCGCCACCCGTTTGACCAACCTGAAGCTGAACAAGAACTGGCAGATGGTTACCACATTGAATACTCCGGTATGAAATTCGGTCTGTTCTTCGTGGGCGAATATATCGGGATCGTGACCGTTTCCGCGCTGATGGTGACCTTATTCTTCGGTGGCTGGCATGGTCCGTTCTTGCCTCCGTTTGTCTGGTTTGCGCTGAAAACAGGCTTTTTCATGATGATGTTCATCCTGATCCGTGCTTCGTTACCCCGTCCACGTTATGACCAGGTGATGTCTTTCGGTTGGAAAGTCTGTCTGCCGATAACGCTTTTGAATCTGCTGGCGACAGCGGCCGTCATTTTGTACAACGCTTAAGAAGGGGTGAATAAACCATGACATTGAAAGAGTTAGTGGTTGGTTTCGGCACCCAGATACGCAGTATCTGTATGGTGGGATCGAATGCTTTCAAGAAGCGCGAAACCAGGATGTACCCAGAAGAGCCTGTGAATCCACCGCCGCGCTACCGTGGTCGTATCGTGCTGACCCGCGATCCCGATGGTGAAGAGCGTTGCGTTGCCTGCAACCTGTGCGCAGTGGCCTGTCCGGTTGGCTGTATCTCATTGCAGAAAGCAGAAACCAAAGATGGTCGCTGGTATCCAGAGTTCTTCCGCGTCAACTTCTCGCGCTGCATTTTCTGTGGCTTCTGTGAAGAAGCTTGCCCGACAACCGCTATCCAGCTGACGCCGGATTTCGAGATGGGTGATTACAAACGTCAGGATCTGGTGTACGAGAAAGAAGATCTGCTGATATCGGGGCCGGGTAAATATCCGGAATACAATTTCTACCGGATGGCTGGTATGGCAATCGATGGGAAAGACAAAGGCGAAGCTGAAAACGAAGCCAAACCTATTGATGTCAAAGGCCTGTTGCCCTAAGGAGCTAGCATGGAATTCGCTTTTTATACCACAGGTTTGATTGCGATATTGGCGACACTGCGCGTCATTACGCATACCAACCCTGTGCATGCGTTGTTATATATGGTCACCTCGCTTATGGCGATTGCGGGCGTCTTTTTCTCGCTCGGGGCTAATTTTGCCGGTGCGCTGAGTATCATCGTCTATGCGGGCGCCATCATGGTGCTGTTTGTGTTCGTCGTCATGATGCTCAACCTCGGTAATTCCGTAGAAGAACAAGAACGGAATTGGCTGAAACCCAGCGTCTGGATTGGCCCAAGCATTTTGTCACTGGCGTTACTGGTGATTGTGGTTAACGCCATCCTTAGCCTGAAAGAGCAGGGCATCACCGGCACGCCTGTTGAGGCGAAAGCCGTGGGTATCAGCCTGTTTGGTCCTTATGTTCTGGCGGTTGAATTAGCGTCAATGCTACTGCTGGCGGGATTGGTTGTCGCTTTCCACATTGGTCGTGAAGATAAACGTGGTGATGTTGTTAATAAAGAAAGCGCGAACCAGGATGTTGAGAAAAAAATAACGGGGGAACGTGCATGATTCCGTTACAACATGGATTGATTTTAGCCGCTATCTTGTTTGTTTTGGGGCTGACTGGTCTGTTGATTCGTCGTAACTTGCTGTTTATGTTGATTAGTTTGGAAATCATGATCAACGCTGCCGCGCTGGCTTTTGTTGTCGCAGGCAGTTACTGGCAGCAGCCGGATGGTCAGGTGATGTACATTCTGGCGATTACGCTGGCGGCAGCTGAGGCCAGTATTGGTCTGGCACTGTTGTTGCAGATGTATCGTCGTCGTCAAACCCTGAATATTGATACAGTCAGTGAGATGCGCGGATGAACTTACTCTATTTAACAATACTCTTCCCGCTGCTCGGCTTTCTGCTGCTGGCATTTTCCCGTGGTCGCTGGTCTGAAAACACGTCCGCGACGATCGGTGTTGGCTCGATTGGTTTGGCAGCGTTAGTTACCGCTTGGGTTGTGGTTGATTTCATGGGCCAGCAGCACAGCGGCGGTGTCACCTTCTTTAATCAACATCTGTGGACGTGGATGACCGTTGGCAATTTCGACATTAGCGTAACGCTGGTGCTCGACGGCCTCTCGGTGACGATGCTATCTGTGGTGACGGGGGTCGGCTTCTTTATCCACCTGTTTGCCTCCTGGTATATGCGTGGGGAAGAGGGATATTCTCGCTTCTTCGCTTACACCAACCTGTTTATCGCAAGTATGGTTGTTCTGGTACTGGCTGATAACCTGCTGCTGATGTATCTCGGTTGGGAAGGGGTAGGGCTGTGCAGTTATCTGCTGATCGGTTTCTACTACACCAATCCGAAGAACGGTGCGGCAGCGATGAAGGCTTTTATCGTTACGCGTGTTGGTGACGTCTTTTTAGCCTTTGCTCTGTTCATCCTTTACAAAGAGTTGGGCACGCTCAACTTCCGCGAACTGATGGTTCTGGCACCGCAGAAACTGGCTGAAGGTTCACCTGAAATCACCTGGGCTACGCTGATGTTGCTGGGTGGTGCGGTGGGTAAATCAGCACAGTTGCCGTTGCAAACTTGGCTGGCAGATGCGATGGCTGGTCCAACGCCGGTGTCTGCATTGATCCACGCCGCAACGATGGTTACCGCGGGTGTTTACCTGATTGCGCGTACCAACGGCCTGTTCCTGATGGCGCCGGATGTGTTGCATCTGGTGGGTATTGTCGGTGCAGTAACGTTGGTGCTGGCGGGTTTTGCTGCCTTGGTTCAAACCGACATCAAGCGTGTACTGGCCTATTCTACCATGAGCCAGATTGGTTACATGTTCCTGGCGCTGGGCGTGCAGGCATGGGATGCTGCGATTTTCCACCTGATGACGCACGCATTCTTTAAAGCGCTGCTGTTCCTCTCCTCTGGTTCGGTGATTTTGGCCTGCCACCACGAGCAGAACATCTTCAAGATGGGCGGCCTGCGTAAAACAATTCCGCTGGTTTATGTCTGCTTCCTGGTCGGGGGCGCGGCGCTAGCTGCATTACCGCTGGTTACCGCAGGCTTCTTCAGTAAAGACGAAATTCTGGCTGGCGCATGGGCAAATGGTTACATCAATCTGATGGTGGCTGGATTGGCCGGAGCCTTCATGACCTCGCTGTATACGTTCCGTATGATTTTCATCGTGTTCCACGGTGAAGAGAAAACCAAGGCGCATGCAGGAAAAGGCATTTCGCACCACTTACCGCTGGTTGTGCTGATGGTTCTGTCCACCTTTATTGGTGCGATGATTGTTCCTCCGTTGCATGGTGTATTGCCGGCAACGACAGCGCTTGAACATGGCCAGTTGCTGACATTGGAAATTACCTCTGGTGTGGTGGTGATTGCCGGTATTCTGCTTGCCGCTGTGCTGTGGCTGGGTAAACGTCAGGCGGTGAATAGCATTGCGAACAGTGCGCCAGGCCGTTTCTTCTCAACCTGGTGGTTCCATGCATGGGGCTTCGACTGGTTGTACGACCATGTCTTTGTTAAACCGTATCTGGCTATCGCGAAGCTGTTGCAGCGTGATCCGTTAAATGCACTGATGACCCTGCCTGCCCTCATCACCCGTTGGGGTAATCGTGGGTTGGCGCTCAGTGCGAATGGTCAGTTGCGCTGGTATGTTGCCTCTATGGGCTTTGGTGCCGTGCTGGTGCTGGGCTTGTTACTGCTGGTGTAAGGCAGTATCCGGTAACGTATGAAAGGCGGGGCATTCCACATAAAGGAATGCCTGCCACGGCAAGTTTTCAGATTTCTTTAATTTAGGGACACAAAGCGCCATGCTACTACCTTGGCTAATTCTTCTCCCCTTTATCGGCGGTCTGCTGTGTTGGCAGTTAGAGCGTTTTGGTACGAAAGTACCGCGCTGGATAGCGTTGATTGCAATGGGGCTGACACTCGCACTGTCTTTACAACTGTGGTTGCAAGGCGGTTATTCACTCGTAGCACCGAAAGGCGCTCCAGACTGGCAGGTTGAATACTTTGTGCCTTGGATACCGCGCTTTGGCATCGGTATTCACCTCGCGCTGGACGGCTTGTCACTGCTGATGGTCGTGCTGACGGGGCTGCTGGGTGTGTTGGCAATCCTCTGTTCCTGGAATGAAATTCAACGCTATCAGGGGTTCTTCCACCTGAATCTGCTGTGGATTCTGGGCGGCGTGATTGGTGTGTTCCTTGCCATTGACCTGTTCCTGTTCTTCTTCTTCTGGGAAATGATGCTGGTACCGATGTATTTCCTGATTGCACTGTGGGGGCATAAAGGCTCTGACGGTAAAACCAGAATTACGGCGGCGACTAAGTTCTTCATTTATACCCAGGCAAGCGGTCTGATCATGTTGATTGCGATCCTGGCGCTGGTCTTTGTGCATCACAATGCTACTGGCGTTTGGACATTCAACTACGAAGACCTGCTGAAGACACCAATGTCATATGGCGTCGAATATCTGCTGATGCTGGGTTTCTTCATCGCTTTTGCCGTAAAAATGCCTGTCGTGCCGTTGCACGGCTGGTTGCCGGATGCGCATAGTCAGGCTCCTACCGCAGGTTCTGTTGACCTCGCGGGTATTCTGTTGAAAACGGCGGCCTATGGTCTGCTGCGTTTCAGCCTGCCGCTGTTCCCAAATGCCTCTCATGCCTTTGCTCCGATTGCTATGTGGCTGGGTGTGATTGGTATCTTCTACGGCGCGTGGCTGGCGTTTAAACAGACGGATATCAAGCGTCTGATTGCTTATACCTCTGTGTCCCACATGGGCTTCGTGATGATTGCCATCTATTCCGGTAATCAACTGGCTTATCAGGGCGCGGTGATTCAGATGATTGCGCACGGGTTGTCCGCTGCGGGTCTGTTCATTCTGTGTGGTCAACTGTACGAGCGTCTGCATACCCGTGACATGCGTGAAATGGGTGGCCTGTGGTCGCGTCTGAAGTTCTTGCCTGCACTGTCTCTGTTCTTTGCTGTGGCAACCTTGGGTATGCCGGGCACGGGTAACTTTGTCGGCGAATTCATGATTCTGTTCGGCAGCTATCAGGTTGTGCCAGTGATTACGGTGATCTCAACCTTCGGTCTGGTATTTGCATCGGTCTACTCACTGATCATGATCCAGCGTGCTTATTACGGTAAGCCTAAATCTGATGAGCCATTGAAGGGTATGTCGATCCGCGAATTGTCTATCGTGCTGCTGTTGGTGGTATTACTGGTGTTGTTAGGGGTTTACCCGCAACCGATTCTGGATACCTCCAGTGCCGCGATGTCAAATATCCAGCAGTGGTTTATGTCGTCTGCTCCAGATTCAATTATTTCAACAACAAGGCCGTAATTCGCCATGACAATAACTCTTCAACAACTAATTGCGCTATCGCCGCTGTTGATCGTCGGATTGACGGTAGTGGTTGTGATGCTGTGCATTGCGTGGCGACGCAACCATTTTGTCAACGCAACCATGACGGTTATCGGCCTGAATATTGCGTTGCTGTCACTGTACTTTGTCGGTCAGGTTGGCCCAACGGACGTGACGCCGCTGCTGCGTGTTGATGGCTTCTCGATGTTTTATACCGGACTGGTTCTGCTTGCCAGTCTGGCAACCAGCACGTTTGCCTACCCATGGCTGCAAGGCTACCCAGACAACCGTGACGAGTTCTACCTGCTGGTTCTGATTGCTGCCTTAGGTGGGATTCTGCTGTCGAGTGCCAATCATCTGGCTTCGTTGTTCATTGGTATTGAACTGCTTTCTCTGCCGCTGTTTGGCCTGGTCGGCTATGCTTTCCGTCTGAAGCGTTCGCTGGAAGCCAGTATTAAATACATGCTGCTGTCGGCGGCGGCGTCTTCCTTCCTGCTGTTTGGTATGGCGCTGATTTATGCTGAATCGGGCGATATGAGCTTTGCCAGCCTCGGTAAGAGCCTGAGCGATCACCAAATCCATGAGCCGCTGTTGTTGGCAGGTCTGGGGATGATGATTGTTGGTCTGGGCTTCAAACTGTCTCTGGTTCCGTTCCAGCTGTGGACGCCTGATGTCTATCAGGGCGCACCTGCACCCGTGTCTACGTTTCTGGCGACGGCCGGTAAAATTGCGGTTTTCGGTGCGGTAATGCGTTTGTTCCTGTATGCACCGGTGGCTGACAGCGAATCCGTCAGAATTGTGCTGGGCATCATCGCATTCGCGTCGATCCTGTTCGGTAACGTGATGGCGGTATCGCAAACCAACATCAAACGTCTGCTCGGCTACTCTTCCATCGCGCATTTGGGCTATTTGCTGGTTGCCCTGATTGCGGTTCAGAGCCATCAACTGGCGCTGGAAACCGTAGGCGTGTATCTGGTGGGTTACCTGTTCAGCAGCCTGGGCGCGTTTGGTGTGGTTAGCCTGATGTCCAGCCCGTACCGTGGTTCGGATGCTGATTCACTGTTCTCTTACCGTGGTTTGTTCTGGCATAAACCGATCCTGTCTGCGGTGATGACTGTGATGATGCTGTCTCTGGCTGGTATCCCGATGACGTTGGGCTTCTTCGGCAAATTCTACGTGCTGGCTGTCGGCGTGAATGCTGAGCTGTGGTGGTTGACCGGTGCCGTCGTGCTGGGTAGCGCCATTGGCCTGTACTACTACCTGCGTGTGATGGTCAGTTTGTTCCTGAATGCGCCTCAACAGCTACAGCGTGATACACCAAATAATTGGGCCTTAACGGCCGGTGGTGTGGTCGTATTGATCTCCTCCATCGCGGTGCTGTTCCTTGGTTTGTACCCGCAACCGCTTATCTCTCTGGTGCAGTTGGCGCAGCCAATGATGTAACCACTGACGAGAGTCTGCTTGAGTCATGAAACGCCGTTGATGAGAATCAACGGCGTTTTTTTATGGTGAGCTTCCTGCTCGCCACCCTTTGGGCCGTCGCAAGCGACGTTGAAAAACGCTCCCTGCGTTTTTTTATGGAAGCAAAATGCGTTTTAGGAATGATCTGGTCTGCTGAAGCCGTAGAAGGCAGGAAAAATTGTCTATAGTTAAGAAGACAACGATTTATAACTCATGGTTTTTCATAACCAATGACTTCTCATAACAGAAGGAAGCACTCTATGGCGGCAACCAAAAAACAGCCTGAAGAAATTCGTGTCGATGATGATTTAAAACTTCTGTCCGAGACGTTAGATGAGGTGCTGCGCTATACGGGCGATCAGGCAGACCAAGCCTATCTTGATTTGAAGAAGGGGGCGGAAAAAGCACTACTCGAAGTTAAAGCCCGTATCGGCGTGACTGACAGCTATTATGCACGTGCAAAGCAGGTGGCCGACAAAGCCGATGTTTATGTACATGACAAACCGTGGCACGGTATTGGTATTGGTGCCACCGTCGGTCTGGTATTGGGATTGCTGCTGGCTAAGCGCTAATTTTTTCCACACTGAGTTGGAATGTCCCTGAGAACGAAAACTCGCTGAGAACATCGCTCTGTCATCCCTTGCGACAATGCCGATTGATATCAGTGTAAACGGCCGAATAGCTCATGTTAGATCATTGACAATGTAGCGGGATGACCCGCTACATCTCACCTGATAGTTGATACCCTCTAAACCTTTCCCTCTTTTTCCTGCATTCCTTGTACCCAATATATGGCCTCAAATGGGCGTAGTACCAGAATGGCGGGCTGGGGCTGTGCATCAGAATAATTGCTGAATAACAGTCGCCAGCGGTGGTCATGGGTATCCGTTGGTGGCTGCCAGCGCTGCGGTTGTTTAGTGAGATTTGCCAAAACCAGAAGTCGTTGTCCTTCCCAGATTCGTTGATAGCACCAGACAGTGGGATGGTCAGGCAGCAAATCCTGGTAGCCTCCGTGCGTTAGCAGCGGAAGTGCTTTACGCATAGCGATAAGCTGCTGGTAGGTATAGAAGACGGATGCTTTATCCGCCAGCGCCTGCTCCACGTTGATGTGGGTGAAATTTTGGCATGGTGTTATCCATGGCGTACCGGTCGTGAATCCAGCATGGTTGCTGTCATTCCATTGCATTGGCGTACGACCGTTATCGCGCGATTTGCTGGCGAGGATCGCTAATATGTGGTCATCTGCCTGACCGCGGTCGCGCTGTTCGGTAAATTGATTCAGGCTTTCAATATCGCGATATTGTTCAATTTGCGTATAGCCGGGATTCGTCATGCCCAGTTCTTCGCCCTGATAGATATAGGGCGTGCCTTGCATACCGTGAAGCAGCATCGCCAACATCTTGGCGGATTGCACACGGAATTCACCTTCATCACCAAAACGCGACACAATACGCGGCTGGTCGTGATTACACCAGAACAGGGCGTTCCAGGCGTGGTTGTGCATACCCTGTTGCCAGTGATTAAAAATTTTCTTGAGCTGAATAAAATCAGGTTCCGCCAGCGCCCATTTTTCCCCATTCGGATAATCAACTTTCAGATGATGAAAATTGAACGTCATGGAGAGTTCGCTGCCGTCTAGTGCCGCGTAGCGGCGGCAGTGATCTAACGAGGTTGATGACATCTCGCCGACAGTCATCAAGCCACGGGGCTGAAAAACATCCTGACTGAATTCCTGCAAGTACTCATGAATCAGGGGACCGTCGGTATAGAAACGGCGTCCATCGCCCTGTGCATCTGATGGTAAATCCTGCTGTTTGGAAACCAGATTGATCACATCCAGCCGCAGCCCATCCACGCCCTTATCCGCCCAAAATTCACAGACCTGTTTTAGTTCATCCCGTACACGCGGATGCTCCCAATTCAGGTCAGCTTGCTCGGTGGCGAACAGGTGCAGATAGTACTGCTTGCTTTCCGCATGCCACTGCCAGGCTGAGCCGCCAAATTTTGAACGCCAGTTATTGGGCAGTGCGCCGTCATTCCCATCACGCCAGATATAAAAATGGCGATAGGGGCTACGGCGATCCTGAGCATTCTGGAACCAGTGGTGTTGCGTAGAAGTATGATTGAACACCATATCCATAACGATATGGATATGGCGTCGATGTGCTTCGGCGATTAGCGTTTCTATATCGGCCATGGTGCCGTAGGTTGGATCGATGGCGCAGTAGTCGGCGACGTCATAGCCGTTATCAACCTGAGGAGAGAGGTAAACTGGAGTCAGCCAGATCGCATCGACGCCCAATTGTTGCAGGTAATCGAGTCGGGAAGTGATGCCAGCGATATCGCCAGTGCCATTTCCGGTACTGTCCTGAAAGCTCTTCGGGTAGATTTGATAAATTACGCCGTTTTGCCACCAGGGGAGTGACGTACTCATGAAAAATCCTCCTGTAGCGATATAGCCACGGCTCAACAGACGTGGCTGAATAGATATTGTGACGGTTATACGGGTTCTAGCGTGCCATTGCGGATTTTGCGCTTATAGACCAGCGATGTCAGCATAATTGGAATGACGGCAGCAACCAGCATGGCGATGGCGAAGATCCCCCAAAACTGCGGCTTGATGGAGAGAATGCCCGGCAGTCCTCCCACGCCGATACCATTTGCGGTTACGCCGTACAGGCCGCAAATAAGTGCGGCGGCAGCGGAGCCTGCCATGGCGCATAGCATTGGAAAGCGGTATTTCAGGTTAATCCCGTACATGGCCGGTTCGGTCACGCCAAGAAAGGCTGAGATTGCCGCAGGGACAGAAATCTCACGTTCGTTTGCTTTCCGGCTAACGAGTATTATCCCTACGACGGCCGAAGCCTGCGCAATATTAGACAGCGCAATGAGTGGCCAGACAGGTGTGCCGCCCATACTCTGAATCATCTGCATATCAATCGCCAGCGTGGTTTGGTGCACGCCTGTGATGACCAGCGGTGCATACAGAAATCCAAATAGCGCAGCACCAACGGGGGCAAAGCTGCCTGTCATGACTGCTTTAACGGCCCAGGCGACGCCATCGCCAATCATGCGACCAAACGGACCAATCAACGTGTGTGCCAGGAAAACAGCCAGAATGAGCGACGTTACGGGCACGACCACCAGATAGAGGTAATCCGGTACGATTTTTTTCAGCCGTGTTTCGATCAGCGCTAACGCCATCCCGGCTAATACGGAAGGGATAACCTGTGCCTGATAACCTATCTTCTCAATCGTGAACCAGCCAAAATTCCACACCTCCGGCGTTTGTTGGCCGATGAGGTAGGCATTCATCAACTGCGGCGACACCAGCGTGATACCCAGTACAATACCGAGGATGGGCGTGCCACCCATTTTACGCACGGTTGACCAGCAGACGGCGACAGGAAGATAGAAGAAGATGGCTTCGCCCAATAACCAGAGGAAATCATAGACGGTTTGCCAGGTTGGGTAGAGCTGTACCAGCGTTTGCCCGTCGCGCATCGGGATATCGCCGATAACGTTACGCGCCCCGAGGATCAAACCTCCGCTGATGAGTGCGGGGAGCAGCGGGAAAAAGATCTCGGCAAAATGTGAAATACTGCGTTCAAACCAGCTCATATTCTGGCGGGCAGCGACTTTGGCTTCTTCCTTATTGATTTCACCTTTGCCCGTGGTGGCGAGCAGCGCCTTATAATACTCGTCTACATCAGTGCCGATCACGACCTGAAATTGTCCGGCATTCGTGAAGCAGCCTTTCACCATTCGCATTTCTTCAATGTTTTTGGGATGCGCTTTGGAAGCATCGTGCAAGACAAAACGGAGGCGAGTGATGCAGTGTGTAACCGCTGCGATGTTCTCACGCCCGCCGACTAGCTCGATCAGACGGTCAATATCCTGTTGTTTCACTTTACTCATAGCCATGTCCTTATATCTTTTAGCGCAGACGTCGGGGACGCAAAGCAAGTACAGCTACAGAAAAGCATAGTCTGTTAATGGTGATTTTGCCGTGAGAGAGAAATGCATTGGGCTGTTTTTAAAAGAGAATGTTCAGGCATGCGGCGTGCTGCACAAATCTGTGTTGTGCGGGTAGACAAAAAAGAAAGGAAGATAAACAAGAATAGGGGCGCAAGAAAAACAAAAGCCGCCTGGTAGAGGCGGCTTTAGAGATTGTTTACATCACAATCAGAACGGGCTGATGATTGACCCAATACGTTCACAGTAGCTGACATAAACATCTCCCACTCTTTTGAAGAATTTGCTGATTTTACGAAACATAGTCATTTTCAGACTCCTCTAACGGGTTAATTAAGTGTGATGTTCATCACGTTTTTAATGGTAGCGGAGATGAAATTGGATTTCAACATTTTTGTGATGTTAGTCACAAAAATATAACGACTTGGCAAATGGAATGTTCCGGGCGTGAAAAGAACCTGATGCGCGCCCGATAGAGCAGCGAATCAGGTGAGGGAATACACTACGAGGCAGTGTCAGGCGGAATAGTGATAAATATTGTGATCGAACCACTGCTCACTAATCTTCTCGGCCTTTTTTTCCATGTGATGAAAACGGAAACCAAGTCGTTGGGCGACAGCGTTACTGCGTGTATTGGCAGTTGATGCTTTGATGATACAGCGCTCAATGAGGCTGGCATCGACATAGGCTGCTATCAGTGTACTGACGGCCTGAGAAACGATGCCTTTACCTTCGAATTCTTCTGCGATCCAATACCCGATGGTGCCTTCTTTGTTCTTAATCGTATTGAAAGAGACGATGCCCGCTAGCATGTCGTCCCAACGGATGACATACACGGCTGCCGTTTTGGCGAAGAATTCCTTTCTGTTGCCGCGAATGGTTTCACGCGTGTCATCGACGGTCTTGACAGAATCCGGCCAGGGCAACGTCTGCCGCAGACGCGATTTTTCCTGTTGGATCAGGGTAAAAATCGCATCGGCATCGCTTTCTTCCTGTATTGTTAAGCGTAGGTGGGGCTGATGGCTTAATTGATACAATTTATCTGTAAATAACGTATCTACCAGTGGTGCTTCCATAAAACTTCTCCCTTCTAATACTGTAACGTCCCGTCAACGATTGTGACGCTGTGTCCGCCGATCCATGGTTCATCGTTCAGGTAAGTCACGGTAATGCGGCCATCGCAGTGCAGCATCGTGCCCTGTCGAGCCAGATAGCTGAGTGGTGCGGTGACGTTATTGGTAGAGTGCTGCTGGCGAAGCAGCGTTGCCAGACAGGCATTGGCACTGCCGGTAACCGGATCTTCTTTAAGATGGCCGCATTCAATGTAGAACGTGCGAACTTCATAGTCGGCAGGCGTTGCGTTATCGTGCGGGCCATAGATGGCGATGCCGTTGGTCTGGCTGAGGTTTTGCACGGCGGTGAGCGCGTCTGCATCCGGTATGATGTTAAGACAGGTGTCAGCGCTATCGACACGAACCACGAGCCAGCGAATGCCCATCTGTACCGCGGTGGGTGGGTAGCGGTTATCGATAGTGGCGCTATCAAAACCCGTAATGCCGAGCGCTTTTTCCAGCAGCGGCGTGTGTTCATCGTCAAACGGCACAATGGTAGCCTGCGGTGCGTGAAACGCCAGACTCTTGTCATCACCGATATTGATTGGGACTAGGCCAACGCCGCACTGCTGCACTAACTGGCCCGGAGATTTAGGGCGCAATCCTTCTTCCAGCAGGGCATGTGCCGTGCCTAGCGTGGGGTGTCCGGCAAAGGGCATTTCCGCTTCTGGCGTAAAAATACGAACATGATAATCCGCCAGAGGATCGGTAGCAGGCAGGACAAACGTGGTTTCTGACAGGTTTGTCCAACGCGCGATATCCTGCATTTGCGCATCGGTTAACCCATTCGCTTCCATAATGACGGCAAGCGGATTGCCCTTGAAAGGCTGCTGGGTGAAAACATCGACCTGTTTGAAACGACGTACTGTAGGCATCGCATTTCTCTCCTGTATGCGCTATCGATTAAATATTACTCAAAACTAACCGCGATCCTGACGCGCGCTTGTGGCATAATGCGCGCCAAATCACATTCCGACTCGAGTATAAGTGCTGTGTTAAGTACCAACAATATCACCATGCAGTTCGGCAGCAAGCCGTTGTTTGAAAACATTTCCGTTAAATTTGGCGGCGGCAACCGTTACGGTTTGATTGGCGCAAATGGCTGCGGTAAATCTACATTTATGAAGATTCTCGGCGGCGATCTGGTGCCGAGCGGCGGTAACGTCTTCCTCGATCCTAATGAACGTCTGGGTAAACTGCGTCAGGATCAGTTCGCGTTTGAAAAATACAGCGTACTGGATACCGTTATTATGGGCCACGGCGAGCTGTGGGCGGTAAAAGAAGAGCGCGATCGCATCTACTCATTGGCTGAAATGAGCGAAGCCGACGGCTATAAAGTCGCCGATCTGGAAGTGCAATACGGTGAGATGGATGGTTACAGCGCAGAGTCACGCGCGGGTGAACTGTTGCTGGGTGTGGGAATTCCTGTTGAGCAGCACTATGGCTTGATGAGTGAGATTGCTCCCGGTTGGAAACTGCGTGTCCTGTTGGCGCAGGCGCTGTTTGCCGATCCCGATATCCTGCTGCTCGACGAACCGACCAACAACCTGGATATCGATACTATCCGCTGGTTGGAGCAAGTGCTGAACGAGCGTAACAGCACCATGATCATCATCTCGCATGACCGTCACTTCCTGAACATGGTTTGTACGCACATGGCGGACCTGGACTACGGCGAACTGCGTATTTATCCTGGCAACTACGACGAATACATGACGGCCGCGACGCAGGCTCGTGAGCGTTTGCTGGCCGATAACGCCAAGAAGAAAGCGCAAATTTCCGAACTGCAATCGTTCGTTAGCCGCTTTAGCGCCAACGCCTCTAAATCCAAGCAAGCGACATCGCGCGCACGCCAGATCGATAAAATCCAGTTGGATGAAGTGAAAGCGTCTAGCCGTCAAAACCCGTTTATCCGTTTCGATCAGGATAAGAAACTGTTCCGTAATGCGCTGGAAGTCGAAGCGCTGAGCAAAGGTTTTGATAATGGCCCACTGTTCAGCAAGCTGGGACTGATGGTCGAAGTGGGTGAGAAAGTCGCTATTCTGGGTGCCAACGGTATCGGTAAATCGACATTGCTGAAAACGCTGGTCGGTGATTTTGAACCAGATAGCGGTACGGTGAAATGGTCTGAAAACTCAAAAATTGGCTACTACGCGCAGGATCACGAATACGAATTCGATGACACACTGACCGTTTTTGACTGGATGAGCCAGTGGAAACAGGAAAAAGACGACGAGCAAGCCGTGCGCAGCATACTCGGCCGTTTACTGTTCAGCCAGGATGATATCAAGAAGAAAGTGAAGGTGTTATCCGGTGGTGAAAAAGGCCGCATGTTGTTCGGTAAACTGATGATGCAGCGTCCAAATATTTTGGTGATGGATGAACCGACCAACCACCTTGATATGGAATCCATTGAATCGCTGAATATGGCGCTGGAAATGTATGAAGGAACGCTGCTGTTTGTCTCTCATGACCGTGAATTTGTCAGCTCGTTGGCGACCAGAATTCTGGAAATTACGCCAAATAAAGTGATCGATTTCACCGGCAACTATGAAGATTATCTGCGCAGTCAGGGTATTCAGTAAGTGTGTGATACGGCCTCATTATTGAGGCCGTGTTATCTAGGGGATATATTCGTTTTGTTAAGGATAAAATCCGCGATTCAGCGCTTCAACCGCTTCGGCGACGCGCGGCCCCATTCCCAGTAAAATCGCCTGATCGAGCGCGATAATACGCTGGTTTTTCCAGGCTGCGGTTTGCGTTAAACCGGGCACGGCCGCTAGCGCCTCCACGCCGTTTTCCACACTTTGTGTGGTCACCACAACCACCTCTGGGTTCGCCGCAATCATCGCCTCGCCGCCATAAATACGATACTGGCTATGCGTGGCAATATTCTTTCCGCCTGCCAGCGCGATCAGGCTATCTACTACGGTATTTTTCCCCGCGACCTGCGCTGCACCGCCGCCAACACTCAGCAGAAACACAACGCTGACGCGATCTTTTCGCGTTGCTAGCTGCTCTGATACCGCACTGAGCTGCTGAGAGAGACGGGTGGCCAATTGCTCGGCAGCCTCCGTGCGATTGAGCAATGCCCCAGCCTGACGAATATTGCTAAGCAGTTGCGCTGGCGTGCTGGGCGTGCGGGTAAAACGGGCTACCGTTACGCCAGCCTGCTCAAGCTGATTAAGTACCTGCGGCGGGTTGGCATCCTGCCAGGTCATCAACAGCGTTGGGTGCAGCGACAAAATCCCTTCGCTCGTCAACTGCTGCCAGTTGCTGACTTTGGGTAGCGTTGCTGTTTGTGGTGGATAGGTGGTGGTCTGATCGACGCCCACAACGGTATCGCCTGCGCCGAGCGCATAAACGATTTCCACCAGCGAACCACCGGCAATCACCACGCGCGGCTCAGCCGCGCAGGTGAAGGAAGACAGCCCGAAGAGCATTAACACAATAAGCGCCTTCATCATCATGATGCTTAGAATGAGAACGCCGCGCCAATCGCGGTGCTGAAGCCGGATGCAGGAATGCTTTCGTGCGCGGTGGTGTAGCGTTTATCCAGTAGGTTGTTCAATGCCAGCGTGACTTGATACTGATTCTCGCTGCCGAAGGTACTCGTGAATTCCAGATTGGCCGTTGCCCAGCCGCTGTGCTGGACGGCGGTATCTGCCGTTTCATCCTTCGCGCGCGAGGCTGCTCGGAAGTAGAGATCTGACTCCAGCTCCATGCGCTCGAATAACGTGATGTTTTTGAGTCCGATTTTTCCGGTAAAGGTGGGTTCACCCGTACGATAGGTGCTGCGGGTCGGCAGTTCTAGCTCACGACGGATGATGTTGCCGTTAACGTAGGGAGACAGTGGCCAGCCGAGGTATTCCGCATACATTTCCATCCCGTACGTGGTCGCACGGTTGGCGTTGGCGTAGTAGCGGCTGCTGCTGTTCGTGCTGCCAGAACAGACCGCGTTACCGGCACAGTTCAGCGTGGTGATGTAGTCTTTGGCGCGTGAGTGATAAATAGCGCTGTCCAGCAGCCAGCTCTCATCTTTATAGCGCATGCCGACTTCATAGTTATCCGACGTTTCCGCCTTTAGGTTGGCGTTGCCGTAAGTGGTGCTTCCGCCTGCCGCCGTGTCGTAAAATTTATGTGTCAGGGTAGGGTAGACATAACCTTGCGCAAAGGAGGCGCGCAGTTGGATATTGTCAAAGCCGGAATAGCGCAGGCTGCTGGCGGTGACTAATGTGCTATCACTTTCTTTCGCGGCCGCGGACGTACTATTGTTCGGCCTTACCATACCGTTCATTGTTATTGAACCTGTTTTTTGTCCTCCGTAGGAGAGCGACTCAACCCAGTATTGGCGTGCACCCAGCGTCCATGTCCAGTCCTGCGTTATTTTCCATTCATCCTGTGCGAACAGCGCCCAACTGTTCTGCCGCCAGTGGTTATTGGATACCGAGCTGGGGTTGACTGACAGGGATACGGGGAGAACAGGAGAGGCAAAGCCGTTGACATGAACATCAGAGAAGGCATTTTGCTTCACGACATCGGAGAGCCATTGTCCCCCAGCGATCAGCATGTGTCCGGCTAATGGCGTGATATCCGCCTGTAAGGTTAATCCCCGGCTGGTCTGCTTGTCGTCGGTTCCCGTGCTCATCGCCATTTTGCCTTGATAAAGCGCCATGCCTTCATATCTGAGCGGATTACCGCTCTGTGACAGATCGTTACGGAATTCGCGTTTGATATTTTGCTGATAGGCATCCAGATGCAGGTTTTTCAGCACATCGCCGCCGATCTGCCAGTCATAAAACAGGCCGACCTTCTTTCTTTCCAGTTCAGGAATGCGCACGCTGAAGCTGTCGTATTCATCCGAATCGGTGTAGGTCTGCGTGCTGAGTTTGAAGCTGTCCAGCGACAGGCCGAATTTATGATCGTCAAGGCGATAGCCGAGCCAGGCGGACTGGCCGCTGTTGCGGAAATGCGTATCCGGTAGGCGCCCATCCGGCGTGCTGCGGTTGCCCTGATCGCTATAGCTGCCGCTGAGGCGATAATCAAAATTACCGATAGAGCCGTAGGCTAAACCTGATTCCTGCCAGCCTGCGGTTGCACTGTCATAAACGGCTTTGATTTTTCCGCTCAGCGGCTTGTCTCCGCCCTTGCGGGTAATAAAATTGATCACGCCACCGATAGCCTGTGAACCATATAATACCGAATGAGGACCTTTTACCACTTCGATACGTTCGATATAAGAAGGATCAATTAATAATCCGAGGCTGTAATTAGGTCCGGCGCGTTGATAAGTGACTTCTTGTCCGTCAATTAACACTAAGACGCGTGAGGCTTCTTCACCGCGAATACGTATTTGTTTACGGCCTGCTAATGCGGTGTCGGTAATATCGACGCCGGGAATATCACGCAGCGCTTCGGCAATAGAATCACCGGTATATTTATTCAGTTTTTCATTATCGACAACCTGCATCGTGACGGGACTTTCCCATAAATTCTGTTCCGTTCTCCCTGCGCTAATAACGGTTATTTCATCGCTGTTTGTCGTCGTATAGCTTGAGGATAAATTATTTATGGATAAATCGTTTGTAGCTGCACTAATTGCGCCGCTATAAATAGCAGGCAGCATAAATAGCGCCCAGCGTGTGGCCTTTTTATTCATGGCTTCTTCTCTGAAAGGTTAATGATTCTCATTAACATTATCATTTGGGCGCAAGGGGTAATAATTAAATTTAAATGAATTCTTTAAAATGTGACGCCAATCTCATTACTTATTAAATAAGGACTTGCAATATTTCATTGGTTGTAAAGTTAACGAACTTTAATGTAGTGGTTTTTGTTTTCATTTATTTAACATTTAAAAGTGGTGTGGCGGATTAATACTATGAAAATAATGAAAATTAACCGTGTTTATTAACTCGGTAAATTTTAAACAAAATAAGCAAATCGGTTAATTTAAAGAGAAAATGATGCGGAAAGAATAACCCGCCTCCTTTCTGCCCGTCGGGCAGGTTGCCAAATAAAAATAATTATCATTTAATTTATTTTATTGATTATTTGGGGGCCGTTAATGAACATCGATTTGACGCCGTATTATGCCGAGCCCGGTGAGCAACCTTTTGGTGCCCGACGTATGGCAATGCCTTGGCGCAACCATGTGCCACTTTCACCAGAACACATTCCAGCCGGTTGGCAGGCGCTGAAGCAGCAAACATTGCCTGCTCGTAAGCGCTTGCTCTATCTGCATATTCCTTTCTGTGCCACGCACTGCACGTTCTGCGGCTTTTACCAGAACAAACTGCGTGATGACAGTACCGCGACCTATACGCGCTATTTGTTGCAGGAATTGGCGATGGAAGCGGACAGCCCGCTGCATCAGTCTGCGCCTATTCATGCGGTTTACTTTGGTGGCGGTACGCCAACGGCGCTGGCAGCTGATGAACTATCGCAGATCATTCGCGCAATCCGCACCTCTCTGCCGCTGGCTCCAGACTGTGAAATCACGGTAGAAGGGCGGGCGATGGATTTTGATGATGAGCGGATCGATGCCTGTCTGGATGCGGGAGCGAACCGCTTCTCCATTGGGATTCAGACGTTTGATACCCGTATTCGTCAGCGCATGGCACGCACCTCAGATAAACAACAATCAATTCGCTTCCTTGAGCGACTGTGTGAACGCGACAGGGCGGCGGTCGTATGCGACCTGATGTTTGGCCTGCCGGAACAAACACCGGAAATCTGGCGCGAAGATCTGGCGATCGTCAGCGATTTAGCGCTAGACGGCGTCGATCTGTATGCGCTTAATCTGTTACCAACGACGCCGCTGGCGAAAGCGGCTGAAAACCAGCGTGTTGCACTGCCTGATGTGGTCGCTCGACGTGATTTTTACCGGACGGGTGCGGCATTTCTCGCGGATGCGGGCTGGCACCAGCTTAGCAACAGCCACTGGGCGCGTACCACCCGTGAACGTAACTTGTACAATTTGTTGATTAAGCAAGGTGCAGACTGTCTGGCGATGGGAAGCGGTGCAGGCGGTAATTTAAACGGCCAAGCCTACATGATGGAGCGCAGTCTGGAGCGCTATTATCAGCAGATCGATCAGGGGCAAAAACCGATCATGATGATGACGCCAGCCAGTTCTACCGGGCCGTGGCAGCATCAGCTTCAGGCGGGCATTGAGGTCGGCCGTATCAAACTGCCTCAGCTTACCCAGCATGCCCGCGAACTTCAGCCCTTGCTGAGTCAGTGGCATCAGGCGGGGCTAACCTGTGACGATTCCACCTGCCTGCGCCTGACTAACGATGGCCGCTTCTGGGCGAATAACCTGATGCAGGCATTACAACAAATTATCCCTCAACTTAATGCCGAAGAGCATGCGCACTAACCGGAGACGCAACCATGACCATGACACTGAATGAATTACTGGCAACTAACCCTGATGGCACATTGGAAGAGATTGCCGGAAAATATAATACTTCGCTGTTTGCCGTCGTCGAGGCGCTGCCTGCGGCTCAGCGTACGCTGGCGACGGGCGATCGTTTCGATCAGGTGTGGGACACGATTGCGACCTGGGGTGAAGTGACGTTAATTAGCCACACGGCGGATGCGATTCTGGAGTTTAAGAGCGAGCTGCCAACCGGGACGCATCGTCACGGTTATTTTAATTTACGTGGCAAAAATGGCCTGAGCGGACATATCCGCGCGACGAGCTGCCAGCATATTGCGTTTATTGAACGTAAGTTCATGGGGATGGACACAGCCTCCGTGGTGTTCTTTAATGCCAGCGGTGCAGCGATGTTTAAAATCTTCCTTGGACGAGACAGCCACCGCCAGCTGCTGAGCGCTCAGGTTGAGGCGTTCCGCGCGCTGGCGAATGAATTACAACCGGAGCAGGTATGACATGGTTACTTTTTGGCGCAGGCAATGGGGTCGGCGCCTGCTTATTACAACGAGCGATTGAGTGCGAGCAGGCGGTAGTACTGGTATTACGCAACCCTGAGCAGGCTAAACACTGGCGTGAACAGGGGATGACCGTGGTGGAAGGTGATGCCTGTGACCCGGAAACGGTAGCAGAAGCCTGTCGCGTTGCTGGGCCGTCCGCTATTGTGGTATCGACGATGGGTGGCGGTACAGTAAACTATCAAGGGCACCGGACGGTGATCGACGGTGCAGAACAGGCGGGTATCAAGCGTATGCTGCTGGTGACCTCGCTGGGCTGTGGCGATAGTTGGCCACAGCTGTCGCCACGCGCCAGAGCGGCGTTTGGTTTCGCAGTACGTGAGAAATCGCTGGCAGAAAGTTGGTTGCAAAGCAGTACGTTGGATCACTGTATTGTTCGTCCCGGTGGCCTGTTGGATGTGGTCGCGACGCACAATGCGCAACTGACACAAGGTGCGGCCACGCTGGGGTTAGTCTCTCGCTGGGATGTGGCGCTGGCGGTTGATAAATTGTTGCAACAACCCGTGTTCGGTAATCACATTTACAATCTGATCGATCCCGATCTCACGATGCCTGCCATTCCGTAATTTTCGTGATGTCGTCATCCATGTTGCCGGGATCGTTCATCCCGGCATCAGACGAACTGTTATAGTCAATCTGTCGAAAACTGTATCTGTTATCTCTGGTATGGCTATGTTCTAATCAACGCCAGCCGTGTTGTGTTTTTGTTAAAGCATGACAGTTTTTATATGCATGATGGTGATGACGATGGATGAAGTAAAACGCCTTCTGACTGAAGAGATCGAACGTATTAATCGGGAAGAAAAACGCGATAATAAAATACGTTTTAGCCGCAAATTCATGCAGTCACATCCCTATTTGTTTGCCGCGATGCTGGTGAGTTACGTGCCGGTTGCGATGATCCTGTTTTACGCGCCTTATTTTGGTTTGCCGTACCTGATTGGTTTTACCATCTTCCTGTTGGTGATGTCGTTGGCACTCTCAATGGATATTAATCCGACCTACCGCTTTGAGGACATTGATACGCTGGATTTACGCGTTTGCTACAATGGTGAGTGGTTTACGATCCGCCATGTATCGCAGGACACATTGGATAAACTGCTACGTAACGAGCAGGTGCCACCTGCCGTGAAAGCGGGGATAGAGAAGATTCAACGCACGAAAGGCGATGTTGATTTCTACGATATTTTCTCGCTGGCTTATCGCCAACAGCCCTCTCTCTGAATGATATAAAACAGTCAACGTTATCTTTATATAGCGTTACGCTTGTTTATATTTCCATCTATTTCTTATTCCACTATTCAGCTATTTTCATCCGGCGGTGGGGAAATCCTTACGAAACAAAATGTTATAGAAATTTTATTTTCTTATTAAGAAAGTGCAATATGATTGTGACCCTTTAAAAAACATCTACGCTATGTAAGTGGGGTGGAAACGATATATCCAGCATGTTTATGCGGTTTCTCGACCCACGCTCTCGCTTTTCTAAAACATTAACGTAATGCATTCCTTTCTTCATCAGCGTGTTAGATGTGGGGCAAATGATGTGAAGACAAGGTTTGCTCGTATTGATGGAATTTTCTATGGCAAAACCACTTGTGTCCCAGTTGCAGGGTATTTGGCTGCTGATCTTGGGGTTAATCGTAACGGCGATAGGTGCTTTTTTTGCCTATTATGGCGCCAAACTTATTGGTTTGGGGGGGAGCCCATATTTTCTGGTATCTGGCGTAGCATTACTGATTTCCGGTGTGCTGATTTGGCGTAAAAGCGTCGTAGGCGCTTATTTGTACGCTGCCGTCTTATTGGGAACGGCGGTATGGGCATTGTGGGATGTGGGGCTGGATTTCTGGCCTCTGGTGTCACGCTTGCTCACGCTGGCAGGGATTGCCATTTTGGTCGCGTTGTCGCTACCGCTCTTACGTAATCGCGCGGGCAACCAACCTGGTTGGCGTGTGGCAGGGCTTTCTGCGGGCGTATTGGCGCTGGCTTTTGTTGCGACAGTCGGTGGGATGTTCGTCCCTCATGCTCCAGTGCCTTCTTCCGGCGCTCAGTTGCCGCTCGTTCCTGTAAAACCGGGTGAAGAGCAGCGTGACTGGACGAGTTACGGCAACACCTCCGGTGCTTCACGCTTTGTCGCGTTGGATCAGGTCACGCGTGATAATGTGAAAGATCTACAGGTCGCGTGGACGTACCGTACTGGTGATGTGCCGCAAAGTCCGGGCGGTGGTGGTGCTGAAGATCAGCAGACTCCGCTGCAAGTGGGTAACCGTTTGTTCCTCTGTACGCCGCATAACAATATTATTGCGGTGGATGCCACAAGCGGTGAGCAACTGTGGAAAACCGAGATTGGTGCTCAGCAGAAGAAGTGGATGCGCTGCCGTGGCCTTGCCTATTTTGATGCCACACAGCCGCTGGCTCAGCCCGATCTTCCGGGGTCTACGCCCGTTGAACAGGTTTCGGTACCAGTCGGCGCGGTTTGCCAGCGTCGTATTTTGATGAATAGCGTGACGCCGGAACTGATTGCGGTTGATGCAGATACGGGGGCATTTTGTCCAGATTTTGGTACCAATGGCCGGGTGGATCTCAGCGATCACATGGGCAAAGGTAGCGATAAAGGGCAATATTATCCGACGTCAGCGCCTACCCTGGCAGGGACGACCATCGTCATTGGCGGCAGAGTCGCGGATAACGTTAGCCTCGATATGCCTGGCGGTGTCGTTCGCGGGTTTGACGTAATTACTGGCAAGCTGCGTTGGGCGTTCGATCCTGGTAATCCGCAGGAGACAACAGAGCCAGCACAGGGTCAGAACTATACGCGTTCGACGCCTAACGTATGGGCGCCGATGTCCTACGATCCGCAGTCAAATACGGTGTTCATGCCGACGGGAAGCGCCGCCATTGATTTATGGGGTGTCAAACGTAGCGATTTGGATCGTAAATTTGGTGCGTCAATGGTGGCGGTGGATGCCTCCACGGGGCAGGTCAAATGGGTCTACCAGACGGTTCACGATGACCTGTGGGACTTTGATGTGCCGATGCAGCCTTCTTTCGTTAATTTCCCCAGCGAAAATGGCAAGAACGTACCCGCGTTAGTGTTCGGCACCAAAGCCGGTCAACTGTTCGTTCTCGATCGTGCGACGGGTAAACCGTTGACGAAAGTCGAAGAAAGAAAGGTTGAACAGGGAGAAATTCCAAGCGAAGTGTATTCGCCGACTCAGCCTGTTTCCGTTGGCATGCCGCAAATTGGGGCCGATGTCCTGAAGGAATCGGATATGTGGGGGGCGACACCGTTCGACCAGCTGCTCTGCCGCGTTCACTTCAAGTCTAAACGCTACAACGGACTGTTTACCCCACCAGGTCACGATCCGTCACTTAACCTGCCGGGCTCATTGGGCGGGATGAACTGGGGCGGGTTATCTACCGATCCGGTGAATAATTATCTGTTCATCAACGACATGAGAGTGGGGCTGGAAGTTCAACTCGTACCGACGTCGGCGGAGAATCAGGGTAAGAAAAGTGATGGTAACGAAGCGGCCAGCATCGATCGTCCGGTTCCGCTGGATGGCACGCCGTATTCGGTTAATGCCAAAGTGCGCTTTATGTCGCCTATTGAGATCCCTTGCCAGAAGCCACCATTTGGCACATTAACGGCAGTGGATTTAAAGACGCAGCAAATCGCCTGGCAGGTTCCAGTTGGTACGGTACAAGACACGGGGCCATTTGGCATCAAGATGGGGCTGCCGATTCCGATTGGGATGCCAACGATTGGCGGTACGCTTGCTACTCAGGGCGGCCTGGTGTTTATCGCGTCAACGCAGGATTACTATCTGCGTGCGTTTGATAGCGCGACGGGTAAAGAAGTTTGGAAAGCCCGGCTACCAGTAGGAAGTCAAAGTACGCCGATCAGCTATAAATCCTCGGTTGATGGCAAGCAGTACGTCGTTATTTCGGCAGGCGGTGCGCGTAATTCACCGGATCGTGGAGATTACGTGATTGCCTATCGTCTTCCATAACACGGAAGCGTCGGTATTGCCGTTGCAACGGTAGAGATGAAAGGCCACCGGCTATTGAGGTGGCCTTTTGCTATCCCGAGTGTGACTTGGGTAGGAATCGTATTGGGTTAGTGCTACGTTCGTTGAGGTGGATGAAGCCGCATTCTGTGGTTTTTCAGAAGAAAAGTTTATCAAACGGGTGATTTTCAAATACAGGTAGAACAGGACGATGAGCGAAAAGGTATTGCTAGTGATTCAGTTGGGTCAACCGCCGGAAGGCATTGCGTCTCAGGTTGGGCAACAAGGGAAATGGTTTGTCGATGCTGTCGAAGGGAAAACACAGCCGGTGCAGGTGGTTCGTCCCGATCTTGGGGAACCGCTGCCGCCGTTTGATACGCTGGTGGCGGCGATTATCTCCGGTTCGTGGTCGATGGTCACAGATCGGCTGGACTGGAGTGAATACACCGCGGGTTGGCTGCGCGAGGCGTATTACGCGGATGTTCCGCTGCTGGGCGTGTGTTATGGGCACCAGTTGCTGGCCGATGCGCTGGGCGGCAAAGTAGGCGATAACCCGAATGGCAAGGAAGTCGGCGTTCAAGTGGTGACAACCCATGAAGTCGCGGCACAAGACCCATTATTGCGTGATTATCCATCGCAGTTTGGCGCTTACCTGACCCACCAACAATCTGTGCTGGAAGCGCCAGAAGGCGCGCAGGTGTTGGCGAGCTCAGAGATGGATGGTTGCCAGATTATCCGCTACAGCGATAAAGTCTTGACGGTACAATTTCACCCCGAATTCAGTGCGAACATCATGCTGACGTGCCTGCGCCATAATGAAACGGCGCTGCGGCAGGGCGGTTGGGATGTCGATCGGATGATGGATATTCCGCAAGAGCCCGTCTGGGCGCGCAAGATTCTGCTGGATTTTGTCGCGTGCTACGCGGCGAAATAGCCCTCGCTCGAAGCGTGGCTAGCGATAACACATCCTGCTCGATCGTCATCGGTCGATGATGATCGAACCGAAAATAATGACATACTCATCCAGCGAAACCCTAGTGCTATGGCAAAGTTTGAACAGCTCGCTCACCAGATCCGTGAGCAGCTTCAGGAAGGCATTTGGCAGCCGGGAGACAAACTGCCCTCGCTGCGGGAAAAATCACTGCATGCGGGCATGAGCCTGATGACGGTGCTGCACGCGTATCAACTGCTGGAAAGTCAGGGATTAATCGTGTCGCGCCCGCAGTCTGGTTACTACGCGGCTCCGCGGTTATCTCCGGCGTCAATAGACAGCTCACATTCGCCTGTCGGGCGGGATCGCGTCCAGCTTACCGAAGACGTGGACGTTAACGCGTTCATTTTTGACGTGCTTCAGGCCAGCAAAGATCCGACGGTGATGCCGTTTGGATCGGCGTTTCCCGATCCACAGCTCTTTCCGCAGCGCCAGTTAACGCGTTCACTGGCCTCGGTCGCCCGCCATATGCAGCCACAAAGTGCGCTGGATAATTTGCCGCCGGGTAACGAGAATCTGAGGAAGAACATCGCCCAGCGCTACGCGTTGCAGGGGATTGCCGTCTCGCCCGATGAAATTGTCATTACAGCGGGGGCGATGGAGTCCCTCAATCTCAGCCTTCAGGTATTGACGGAACCGGGTGATTACGTGGCGATCGAATCTCCGGCTTTTTACGGTGCGCTACAGGCGATTGAACGTCTTAAGCTCAAGGCCATTGCGATTGCGACCGATCCGCAACAGGGTATCGATCTTGAGGCGTTGCAGCAGGCATTGAATGACTACCCGATCAAAGCCTGCTGGCTGATGACTAATTTCCATAACCCGCTCGGCTACACGTTGTCCTGGGAGAAGAAACAGCGGCTGGTGGCAATGCTGGAGAAACACGGTGTCGGACTGGTCGAGGACGACGTCTATAGCGAGCTATACACTGGCCTGCAACGTCCGCTGCCTGCTAAGGCGTTGGATAAAAAAGGGACAATTTTGCACTGTTCCTCGTTTTCTAAAAATCTGGTGGCGGGATTTCGTATCGGCTGGGTGGCAGCAGGGAGCTATGCGGGCAGCATTCAGCGTTTACAGCTGATGAGTACCTTATCAACCAGTGCGCCGATGCAACTGGCGATTGCTGACTATCTGGCGACCAGCAGCTATGACAGCCATCTGCGCCGCCTGCGGCGGGCGCTGGAGCAGCGTAAGCATGCGGCGTTACAGTCTCTACGTAGGCATTTTCCGGGTGACGTTCGCATTCATCATGCACAAGGCGGCTATTTTCTCTGGTTGGAATTACCTGAAGGCGTCAGCAGCACGGAGCTATACCGCTGTGCGCTGGAGCGGGGCGTCAGCATTGCGCCGGGGAAAATGTTCACGACTGGTGACCAATTCGACGGCTATTTCCGCTTCAACGCCTCCTACGAATGGGACGAACGCTGTGAACAAAGCGTGATCGTGTTAGCCGCGCTGATTCGGGCACAGATAAACGAACGTCTGACACGAGCACCTCTTTAGAGGTGTGGAGCGGCTTGCTGCTTTTCTGCTACTGTCTACGTCATGGCGGGAAGCAACCCTATTGATAGCAAAAAACAGCCATAACCTTGCCGGAAATCAGGAAGTCGATAGGCATGATGGGTATAATCTTGGCTAAAGGTGAGCTATACCCGCTATCTTTCGGACCGCGCTGGCGGCCTTCCCGCATCCCGAAATCTATCGGATAGACAACGTAAATAACAGGAAAATCCCCCTGATGAGTATTCGTATTGTTCCTCAGGAACAGTTAGAACAGAATGAAAAATCGATGTCGGAAGGAAATATCCCTCCGCTGCTTTTCGCCAATCTGAAAAGCCTGTACAGCAGCCGTGCGGAACGTCTGCGTCAGCTAGCTGAAGATCACCCGCTGGGGGATTATCTCACCTTCGCCGCAGGCGTGGTGGAAGCCCAACAGAAGGTGTTGCACGATCATCCGTTGCAGATTGACCTGAGTGACGTGCTGAAGCAGTCCGGCGAACGCCCGCCGCTTGATATCGCCGTGTTCCCGCGCGATGCGCACTGGCATACGCTACTGCGTGCGTTGATTGAAGAATTGAAACCGGATGCCAGCGGACAGGTGTTAGCCACGCTGGAGAATCTGGAAAAGGCTTCTGAGCAGGAGTTGGAAGAACAGGCAACGGCGCTGCTGCAACACGAATTTCGTGCCGAAAGCAACGATAAAGCCCCGTTTATCTGGGCTGCGCTGTCGCTTTTCTGGGCACAGATGGCAGGTCTGCTGCCCGGTAAAGCTCGTGCTGTACCCGGTGAACATCGCCAGTTCTGCCCGGTGTGCGGCAGTATTCCGGTCTCTGGCGTGGTGCAGTTAGGTACATCCAGCGGGCTGCGTTATCTGCACTGTAATCTGTGCGAAAGCGAATGGCACATGGTGCGGGTGAAATGCAGCAACTGTGAAGAATCGAGCGAGCTGAATTACTGGTCACTGGATAGCGAAAACTCCGCCATCAAAGCGGAAAGCTGTGGTCACTGTGGCACGTATCTGAAGCTGCTATACCAGGAAAAAGATCACCGTGTAGAAGCCGTCGCTGACGATCTGGCGTCGCTGGTGCTGGATGTGAAAATGGAGGAAGAGGGCTTTTCTCGCAGTAGCATCAACCCTTTCTTGTTCCCGGAAAGTTCGATCGAATAGCCCGTCTCATCGGTGAAGCACGTTTGGGCTTCACCGCCTTTCTTTTCCAAAAACCTTTCTTTTCAGAAAAAAGTACAGAAAATGGGGGCTTACCCCACGCCGCTGAAATGGAGTAGCAAGACCAGCGCGGTGATAACAATTGATGATGACGTGAACACGATCAGCCCGTGACTAATGC
The DNA here is from genome assembly GCF_012427845.1 of Pectobacterium punjabense. NCBI lineage: Bacteria > Pseudomonadati > Pseudomonadota > Gammaproteobacteria > Enterobacterales > Pectobacteriaceae > Pectobacterium > Pectobacterium punjabense. The sequence continues at coordinate 3,119,740 of NZ_CP038498.1, read as the reverse complement.
GCGATAGCACCAACTGGCAACGGGCATTAAAACGATAACGCGCAATCGCTAGCACCGACATCAGCGCGGAAATGCATAACAACAGCATGGCGCAGGCAAACACTACTCGGCTGTCATCCACCATGCTCAGACGAAAACACAGCAGGCTGTTGATCAGCATCACAAACAGCGTACGTGACCAGGCCATGCCGGTTCGCTGTGGCTGTAATCCCGGATCGCGTGTCGTGTCCATGCACTACCCGAACAGAATCATCGCCGCAAGCGCGATGGCAATGAGGGTGATAAACAGCGTCACGATCAGCAGCATTGGCGTATACGGCATATTGCTTTCCTGACGCATCGCTTTCTCATTACTGACCCACCGACGATAGGCCAAGCCTCCCAGTAGCGCCGCACTGATGACGAGCAACAGCGACAGCCCCTGACGCAACAGCGGATCGATATGCACGGTAAATTGATCGATACCCACCGCGCCGGCAAGAAACGCCAGCGCGGTGCGAATCCACGCCAGAAAGGTGCGCTCATTCGCTAATGAAAAACGGTAGTCCGGGGTTTTCCCCTGGCTCCACCACGGTGTTTTGTCCTGTCTGGGCGTTGTCATGTTGTCGTCTGATTTCAGGTTGAAAAGGGCATCCGCTTGGGGCGCTGTGTTTGCATTTTAGCGCCCTTGGCGGATTTCGTCTGCCCTGATTGTCATCAGCACGGCATGATGAAACCCGTGATGGCAGAGCGTCTTTTTATCTGGAAGCGTCTTTGCCCGCTTCATGATTCTCTACTGCCAGTGCGGTGACCAGCGCGAACGCGCAGGCCAGCAGCGTGCCGAGTATCCAGGCGAAATACCACATGCTCTTTCTCCTCAAGTCGTTAGTAAACGGAATGCTTATTGGCTTCGATGTAGCGGGCATCGATCCGGCCAAACATTTTGTAATAACACCAACTGGTATAAAGCAGGATGGTGGGAACAAAAATACAGGCCAGAATGGTCATCACCTGAAGCGTAAGCTGGCTGGATGTGGCATCCCAGATGGTTAGGCTGACGTTGGGATCGACACTGGAAGGCATCACGAACGGGAATAGCGTAACCCCTGCCGTCAGAATCACGCAGACAATCGTCAATGACGAGGTCAGAAACCCCCAGCCGCAGCGGTCTACGCGAGAGAAGAGACAGGTGAACCACGGCAGAACCACACCCAGTGCAGGAATTGCCCACAGCGCAGGGTGGGCCGTAAAGTTGGTTAACCACGCCCCAGCCTGCTGGACAACTTCTTTATTCAGCGGGTTAGACGGGGCTGCTTTATCCAGCGTGGAGGTAATCACGTAGCCGTCGATGCCGAACAGCACCCAGAGGCCAGCCAGTAAGAAGGTGATGCTCATCAGCGTGCTGGCGATCAGAACGGTTTTTTGCGCACGACGCTGAAGTGCATCGGTGGTGCGCATTTGCAGGTAAATCGCGCCGTGGGTGACGATCATGGCGACACTCACTAACCCCGCTAGCAGCCCGAACGGATTCAACAGGCCAAAGAACCCGCCGTGGTAGGTGAGGCGCAAATACATATCGACGCTCAGCGGCACGCCCTGCAATAGGTTGCCTAATGCGATGCCGAACACCAGCGTGGGGACGAAACTGCCGATGAAAATGCCCCAGTCCCACATATTGCGCCAGCGCTGGTTTTCCAACTTGGATCGATAATCAAAGCCAACCGGGCGGAAAAACAGAGCGGCGAGCACCAGAATCATAGCGAAGTAGAAACCGGAAAACGCGGCGGCATAAACCATCGGCCAGGCGGCGAACAACGCGCCTGCCGCGGTGATCAGCCAGACCTGATTGCCGTCCCAATGTGGGGCGATCACATTAATCATCACCCGCCGTTCGGTATCGTTCTTGCCCAGCAGGCGCAGCAGAATGCCCACGCCCATGTCAAAGCCGTCGGTGATGGCGAAGCCGATAAACAACAGGCCAATCAATCCCCACCAAATCAGGCGTAATGTTTCATAATCCAGCATTATTATGGCTCCCGTTACGGTTTTGCAGGTGTCGCGAGTGGCGGTGTTGTCAGTTGTTCAAAGTGGTAGCGGCCGGTTTTCAGGCTGCTTGGCCCCAGTCGGGAAAACTTGAACATCAGATACAGTTCCGCAACCAGAAACAGCGTATACAGTCCGCAAATCAGCCCCATCGACAGCAGAATATCGTGTGCTTCCAGAGACGAATTGGCGATAGCGGTAGGCAGAACTTCGGCGACTGCCCAAGGTTGACGACCGTATTCAGCGATAAACCAGCCGGATTCAATGGCGATCCAGGGCAAGGGAATGCCGTACAGCGCCGCGCGATGCAGCCATTTACGTTGTCCCATGCGGCCACGTATCACGCTCCAGAACGACAGGGCAAAAATAGCGAGCATCAGCACGCCGCAACCCACCATCAGCCGAAACGCGATATACAGCGGGGCGACGCGAGGAATTGAATCCTTCGTGGCCTGTTGAATCTGATTTTCACTGGCGTTGGCGACGTCATCGGTATAGCGCTTAAGCAATAAGCCATAGCCGAGATCGTGCTTGGCAGCCTCAAATTGTGCGCGAACGGTGAGGTCGGTGTTGCCTGAGCGTAGTTCTTCCAACAGACCATAGGCCGTCATACCGTTGCGAATGCGTATCTCATGTTGTGCCATTAGGTCTTTAATGCCGACTACGGGTTTGTCGAGTGAACGGGTGGCAATCAACCCCAGCAGGTAAGGAACGTGGATAGCGTAATCGTTCTGCATCGTCTCCTGATTAGGAATAGAGAACAGCGTGAAAGAGGCTGGTGCGGGCTGCGTTTCCCACTCGGCTTCGATCGCTGCCAGCTTGGTTTTTTGCACATCGCCCATCACATAGCCGGATTCATCGCCCAGTACGATGACGGACAGCACCGAGGCCAAACCGAAACTGGCGGCAATGGCGAACGAACGCTTGGCAAATGCGATATCGCGGCCTTTCAGCAGATAGTAAGAACTGATGCCCAGCACGAACATCGCACCGGCGGTGTAGCCTGCCGCTACGGTATGTACGAATTTCACCTGTGCGACGGGGTTCAACACCAGTTCAGCGAAGCTCAGCATTTCCATACGCATGGTTTCGTAATTGAATTCGGCGGCAATCGGGTTTTGCATCCAGCCGTTGGCGACCAAAATCCACAGGGCGGAGAAGTTGGAGCCCAGCGCAACGAACCAGGTCACCAACATATGCTGGACTTTGGTCAGGCGATCCCAGCCGAAAAAGAACAGACCAACCAGCGTGGATTCCAGGAAGAACGCCATCAGCCCTTCCATCGCCAGCGGCGCGCCAAAAATATCGCCCACATAGTGAGAATAGTAAGACCAGTTAGTACCGAACTGGAATTCCAGCGTCAGACCGGTTGCTACGCCCAGTGCGAAGTTGATGGCGAACAGCTTGCCCCAGAATTTCGTCATATCCTTGTAGATCTGCTTGCCAGTTAACACGTAAGTCGTGTTCATAATGGCCAGCAGGAAAGACAACCCCAGCGTCAGTGGGACGAAAAGAAAGTGATACATGGCAGTCAGGGCAAATTGCAGCCGCGACAGCTCGACGACATCAAACATGTTACGCTCCTAGCTTAAGGCAGGAAAATGCAGCTATTCCGATGCTTGCCGGAATAAATAGTGATGAATAAAATGCGAATAAATTACCGCCGACGGCATTTGCATCCGCCAGAAATTAACTTCACTGATTGAATTGAGATAAGAATAAATAGTGAGTGAAACGTGCGGGGATTATAGCGTGCAAAAAATAACGAATAAATAGTACAGTTTGTCGATTCGGGTTTTTTATCTTTAATTTTGCTATTTTGGTTTTATATTCTTATTTTAAGATATATTTGGTTTTTGATGTTGCTTGTGTTAATTTTTTGGTTTTTTATTTCGCTATATATTCAGTATTAAAGTTGATTGTGAGTTTAATTAGTACAGATGTGAAATTGATAAATATAACAGTTTCATTTTTTATTAAATTTTACATTTCATGATGAATAATAATGGGGAATTATCAGAATACTCCGCCTAAAGGAACTGAAATTATGGGTGTGCCGAACGCTAAATATGGCACACCATGATTATGCCCGTCATACTTCAAGTTGCATGTGCGTTGGCTGCGTTCAGTCACCCGAATCACTTACCTGAGTAAGCTCATCGGGATTCCTTCTCTTGCCGCCTTCCTGAAACTCGAATTATTTAGGGTATATATAATGAATTGCTGGTGTTACCGATTAGACGGAAGGCGCTTCTGGCCACACAACGGGTGCGGTGGTGAGGTCAATGCGGCTCAACGTGACCAGATAAATTTTCCATTGGGTTAGCCGTTCTTGCTCCTCATCCGTGGCGATAGCTAAGTCCACTGCGTAGCCCAGCTCGGTAATCCGGGTATTTGCTGTCGCGCGCCGTGCCGCCAGTTCCTGCTGAAGGCTTTTGGTCGCAGCAAGCTGTCGTGCTTCGAGGTTTGTCACCCAGGTCGTCCCATCCCACCGATCAAATTCGGTTGCAGGAGCCAGAAATGTCATATTTTCAGGCAATTCACCGAATTGCATCACCGTCTGCGGCTGGCGGGTTTCTGTGCTGTAAACCGTCTGACCGCGATAGTCCGGCACCGGCTCCCACGATGTGCCATCAGCGGAACGGCGCAGGGCTTGGCCAACAGGCGGCAATTGCGGTTCGTCGGCGTAGCTGTCGGCAGGAAGACCAACACCTTGCATTACATATTCATAGCTGGCGCTCTGGTATTCCCGCGTCGTCGGGTTCACGTGATAAACGGTAATCCATCCCGTATTGATGGCTAAGCCGTGTTCGTTCAGTTCTGCGTTTTTAATTTGTGTTGAATAGTTGCTCATTATGCTGCTCTCACGATGTAGTTAAAGGCGATATTGCGTGGACGAGTTTCATTTCCACCAACTGATCCTGTATCCGATGGGTCGTAGTTATCGACGCCTCCTGCTCCTTGATCGCCCCATCCGTCGATATACCCCCCCCATTCATATCGACGCGATATACCGCCTGAATGCTTGTGAGATTGAATATCAAAATTTTGCCAGCTCAGCAGTGCGCGCCCTGTATCAGCGCCGCGCCCGTCATCCCAACCACGCACGAACTCGCCGCGTAGGTCTGGTAATACACCGGATGGGTAGAGAGACGCCAAAATCGGATACAGTGATTTATTAAATGACTGCCCGTTGCACTTTATCCAGCCCGTAGGCGGGGTTGCTGATGGGTATGGAATAGGGACACCGACTGGAAACTCACTGGATAGATTAATATCCGCCGTACCATCAAACGAAACGCCATTAATCTTTCGGGCTGTCGCTAATCTGGTGGCAGCCACCGCTGTACCTGCGGCGGGCAATGCCCCAACATTTGCTGGGGTAAGTGAGATATTCGCTGTGCCATCAAACGTGATGCCGTTAATCGTCCGTGCCACTGCTAACTTAGTCGCCGCCGCTGCTGTTCCTGCCGTTGGCAATGCTCCCACACTCGCCGGAGTCAGTGAAATATTCGCTGTGCCATCAAACGCCACGCCGTTGATCGTTCGTGCCACTGCTAGCTTAGTCGCCGCCGCTGCTGTTCCTGCCGTTGGCAATGCTCCCACACTCGCCGGAGTCAGTGAAATATTCGCTGTGCCATCAAACGCCATACCGTTGATCGTTCTTGCCACAGCTAATTTTGTGGCTGCTATCGCTGTCCCTGTCGCCGGTAAGGCCCCGATATTTTCAGGCATCAGGGCAATATCCGCAGTACCATCAAACAATACGCCTGCAATCTTTCTCGCTGCGGCCAGTTTCGTTGCTGCTACCGCCGTGGTCGTTTTTTCTAAATAGCGGCCATCTCCAATAGCAATATCGGGAATATCGCTGGCACCTGTACCTACAGTACGTGTGGCAGCAGATTTTAACCCGATGTTAGCCAGAAATTTGGCCTTGTCGGGGATGTCTGCACCGTTTTGTTCTTTCTCCAGCTTTTGTGCCAGCTTATTCAAGATGGTGGTTGAAAAATTTGGATCATTGCCTAACGCATTCGCTAACTCTTGCAGCGTATCCAGTGCTGCTGGCGAACCATTGATCAGTGCGGCAATGGCCGATTTCACAAATGCCGTGGTAGCAATCTGTGTGTTATTTGCTGTTTGCGCTGTCGTTGGCGCGGTGGGCGTTCCCGTTAGTACCGGGCTATTTTTGGGCGCATATTGCGAATGCGGATCGCTGGCTGCGAGATGCTTTTGCAAATTCTCGCCAGTGGTTTCCTGCATTTTTTTCAGGTAAGCCGTGCGGTTGGCTAATTGCTCAGCCTGACGATTGGAAATTCCCCCTGGACCCGCGACAACCGGGTCTGATGTTTCAAGCTGGTAAATCCCATCAATCCAACTTTCTTGTTCAGATAAACTCGCCATGTTCATGCGCTCCTATGGGCTGTGGCATAGCTACGATGCGATTTTTACCGCGGTTCTTTCTGCTTCCGTGCAAGTGTCAGTATCGTGCTATGGCTATAAAACTGTTTTAGTAACGATGAAGAGCGTAACTGTTGAGATGGGGAAGGTTTAGCAACGGAGTTTAAAAATTAAGGTGAAAAGTGTACGAGAGCGGCTGTCACCGTGCGGGCAACATGCCCTTGCCGCTTGCCCGCTGTAGGCTGATGTAACTGGCGTACTAATTGCATATTCCTAAAGATGGTTTTTTAGGAGAGACAGCAATGGTAGCGGAGCCTTCAACAACAATTCGATTTTTACTCGCCTCGCGCCAGTGTGAGCTGAACAGCCTGCGTTACCTGCTGCAAAGCGGTGAGCTGGTGGGAAAAATCAGCCAGCTTGTGCATCTATTGCAGCGTGAACGAGGAACGACCAACCTGTTTCTTTGCTCCGATGGCCGATTGTTCGCCGACGAACTGGTATTACGTGAAAGAGATGTACAGGTGGCGCAGACGAATCTGATGACGCATCTGGCCGGGTTGGAGAAAATGACGGCGGAATTGCCGCAGGCGAGTCGCCTATTCAGCCGTGTTGCCAGCGTGGTCTATGCGTTGAGTCTGCTGCCCGCGCTGCGTCAGCAGACTCGCCAGCGTTTGCTGCCCCAGCCGCAGGCGATGACATTCTTCAACGACATTATTCGTAACCTATTGGCGCTGGTTTTTGAGGTGTCGGACACGGCAGCCGATCCGGGGATTTCCCGTGCGCTGATTGCCATGTTCAGTTTTATGCAAGGGAAAGAGCTGGCGGGGCAGGAGCGTGCTGTCGGTGCGGCGGCTTATGCTGTGGGGAGTGTCGATGAGGACACCCGGCAAAAGCTGCTGGATTTAATTGAACGGCAGGAACGCTGTTTCGATACCTTCCTGAATTTTAGCGACGAAGAAAGCCAGCAGCGTTGGTGCACTATCGCGGTGGACAGCGAGTTTGAACGTCTGCGTCGCATCGTGTGCACTCGCAGCCCGGTAGAAAAACTGTCGGAAGCCGATAGCCTGCACTGGTTTTCGATTGCCACGCGGCGCATTGATGAAATGAAAAAAATGGAAGATGAACTGGAGCTGACGCTGATGCAGCGCTGTCGAACGCGTATTGCGGCAGCGGAGAAGGCGTGCAGCGATCAACGGGCAGATTTTGAAGAGCTAATGGTGCAGCAGGAAAGTGACGATCCCGGTTATTCGATATTTATCGCCGGTCACGACGTGGAAGGACAAAACGCGCAACCCGGTTGGTTACATAGCGACGGCGTCAGCCCACAGCTGGGGCGATCGCTGCTGTCGCTGGTGCAGCAACAGTCGCGGCGCTTGCAGGCGCAGGATCATGAATTGGCTGCGCTGCGAGCCACGTTGAATGAAAGAAAACAGATCGATCGTGCGAAGGGGTTGCTGATGCAGCACCGTGGGTTAAGTGAAGAAGAGGCCTACAAAACTCTGCGCCGCATGGCGATGAGCCAGAATAAAAAGCTGATCGATATTGCAACGGCGATGCTCGCGGTGGCCGATGTATTCAATGATACCCCTTAAGAGGTATATGCACATGAACTGTGCGTGTTCTGCTTGCTCGCGGTGCAAGACGCCGTCTTGTGAGTGGGAAAATAGCTGAGTAACTGACGGTGTGAAGTGGTTTCGTGCGTAGCGGGTTCTCGCTGTCGTTGTGTTGTGATGAGCGTAAATAACGCTGAAGGAAAAACAGTCTTAGGATGAGCGGCAGGGAAGCCGCGAAAGCCGTTGCCGCGTCGGGAACGCGTCAACGGCGGTCCGTTAAGAGGCTGTTTTTTCTGAAGGTATCGCGTAGCGACGTTATTTCTCGCGGAAAGCCGCGGGTCACGGGGCGTCGGCGACTGAGCGCCCCGTGTCGGGCGCGTGCTACGGCGTAGCATAGAAATGGCAATATTCTGGCGCACGAAATAATAACCTTAAATTACATATTGTTATCGAAATTTCAATTCACCTCTCGATTAAATAATCCCTCACGTGAATACGCAAAACTGTGATAGCTGGCACAAACCTTGCTCTAACTCATTAGCAATAACCAAACATTCATAATGCGTTTCGGGCCAACGGCGGTGCGGAAGGTGTTAATCGGACAACGGCGTCCATAAGCGTGCAGATTCTGCATGGGCTTGTGGACGCCGTTTTTGTTTTTACCACCTGAAAGGGTGTTTTGCGTAAGGGTGTCGTTGATGAGTGATTCCAAAACCAAAAGCATGACCGTCTCTCGCCGCCAATTTCTGTTGGGGAGCGCCGCACTGGGAGGCAGCCTGATGTTGCCGGGGTTGATGAATAGCGCCTGGGCTGCGGGTTCCGATGCGCCAGAAAAAAAGGAAATTCGGGTTGGGTTCATCCCGTTAACGGACTGTGCCTCGGTTGTGATGGCAGCAGTGAAAGGCTTTGATAAGAAGTACGGCATCACCATCGTTCCCAGCAAAGAAGCCAGTTGGGCGGCGGTGCGCGACAAGCTGGTATCGGGCGAGCTGGATGCCGCGCACATTTTGTATGGGCAACTGTACGGCCTGCAAATGGGGTTGTCTGGGTCGCAGAGCAACATGGCGGCACTGATGACGCTCAACCAGAACGGACAAGGGATCACGCTGGCGAACCAACTGCGTGAAGCCAACGTTACCGATCTCGCCGCCCTGCAAAAATATGTTGCTGCCAGCCCGGCGGGTACCTACACCTTCGCGCAAACTTTCCCGACCGGCACCCACGCCATGTGGCTCTATTACTGGCTGGCTTCTGCTGGAATTCATCCACTGAACGATGTGCGCACCGTCGTGGTGCCGCCGCCGCAGATGGTGATGAACATGAAGATTGGCAACATGGTTGGCTATTGCGTCGGTGAGCCGTGGAACCAGCGCGCCATCAGCGAAAAAATCGGCTTTACCGCTGCCACCTCACAAGACATTTGGCCGGATCACCCGGAAAAAGTGCTGGGTACTCGCGCCGACTGGGTGAACGGCAACCCGAATAGCGCCCGCGCATTGACTGCTGCGATCCTCGATGCCTCGCGCTGGATTGATGCTTCAGACGACAACCGCCGTGAGACGGCAGGTGTGATCGCCGGACGCGCCTACATCAATGCCAAAGAAGAAACCATCGTTGGACGCATGCTGGGCCAGTACGAAAACGGATTAGGGAAAAGCTGGAAGGACGAACACGCGATGCGTTTCTACCACGACGGTTCGGTGAACTATCCGTATCTGTCCGATGGGATGTGGTTCCTCACCCAGCATAAACGCTGGGGCTTGCTCACCGAAGAGCCGGACTATTTGGCCGTCGCGAAGCAGGTTAACCGCATTGATATCTACAAACAGGCGGCTGACGCCGTAGGGAATGTGTCGTTGCCCGGTAGCGATATGCGCAGCAGCGTGCTTATCGACGGTCGCCGCTGGGACGGTAGCGATCCGGCAGGCTATGCCAACAGTTTTAGCGTGAAGAAATAAGTGAGGTTAATGATGAAAAACCAGGCCCAGGTCATTCCAATTACCGCGGATAACGCCCCCGAAACCGTACACAGCGCCGAGGTTACGCCTCTGCCAACCAAACCGGCGACGCCTGAGAAATCGCCGACGGTTCCCGCTTTTGCCTACCGACCGCTGCTGCGTAAGCTGTTTCAGCAGCTTTTCCCTGCCGTATTGGGGCTAGGGCTGCTGGTTGCCGTCTGGCAGATTGCCGCGCTCAACAGCGAAAACTTTCCAACACCGTGGACGACCTGGCTTGCGGCGCTCAGCCTCTTTGCCGATCCGTTTTATATCGCAGGGCCGAACGATCAAGGCATTGGCTGGAACGTATTGGCCTCGCTGCAACGTGTGGGTATCGGCTTCGGGCTGGCGGCGCTGGTGGGTATTCCCGCGGGCTTCCTGATTGGCCGTTTTACCTTTCTGGCTAACATGCTCAACCCGATCATTTCGCTGCTGCGCCCAGTCAGTCCGCTAGCGTGGCTGCCGATTGGCCTGCTGCTGTTCCAGCGTGCTGAACCGGCATCCAGTTGGACCATTTTTATCTGCTCCATTTGGCCGATGATCCTCAATACCGCCGAAGGCGTGCGCCGTATCCCGCAGGACTACCTGAACGTAGCACGCGTCCTGAAGCTCTCCGAATTCACCATCATGCGCAAAATTCTGCTGCCGGCGGTGCTGCCTAACGTATTGACCGGCGTGCGCCTGTCGATTGGCGTCGCCTGGCTGGTGATTGTGGCGGCAGAAATGCTGACCGGCGGCGTGGGTATCGGCTTCTGGATTTGGAACGAATGGAACAACCTGAATGTAGAAAACATCATCATCGCCATCGTGGTGATTGGCGTTATCGGTCTGCTGCTTGAGCAGGGGCTGGTGTGGATTGCTAACCGTTTCAGCTATGACAACCGCTAAGGAGCAGACGATGCGTACAACACCGATTATTCAAGTGCAAAAGGTGAGCCAGCGTTTCAATACCGCCAGCGGTGAATTTCTGGCGCTGGATCAAGTGAGTTTTGATATTCACACCGGAGAAACGATCAGCCTGATCGGCCACTCCGGCTGCGGAAAATCCACGCTATTGAACCTGATCGCCGGTCTGACGCTGCCGAGCAGCGGCGGCCTGTTGTGTGACAACCGTGAAATTGACGGACCGGGGCCAGAGCGTGGTGTGGTTTTTCAGAACCACTCACTGCTGCCGTGGCTGACTACCTACGAAAACGTCGCGCTGGCGGTACGGCAGGTGTTTCGTGGGCAGATGAACAAGCACGAGATGCACGAATGGATTACCCACAATCTGGAACTGGTACACATGGGGCATGCGCTGAACAAACGGCCTAATGAGATTTCCGGCGGGATGAAACAGCGTGTCGGCATCGCCCGTGCATTGGCAATGAAGCCGAAAGTGTTGCTGATGGATGAACCGTTCGGTGCACTGGATGCGCTGACCCGTGCGCATCTTCAGGACGCGGTGATGGAGATTCAGCAACGCTTGCAGACCACGATTGTGCTGATTACGCACGATGTAGATGAAGCGGTGCTGCTGTCGGATCGTGTGCTAATGATGACCAACGGTCCGGCGGCGACGGTGGGTGAGATCATGACGGTTGAGCTGGAGCGTCCGCGTTCACGCGTCGCGCTGGCTGACGATCCGCGCTATCACCATTACCGTCAGCAGGTGCTGCATTTCTTATATGAAAAACAGCCTAAAGCAGCCTGAGAGCGAGGCCAGAACGATGATGAAACCGCATCTGATAGTGATTGGTAACGGGATGGCGAGCGCTCGATTCGTCGATGTACTGCGGCAACTGGCCGCGACGCGCTATCGAATCACCGTGATTGGTGATGAGCCGCGCGTCAGCTATAACCGCATCCTGTTGTCGCCCGTGTTGAGCGGCGAAAAAGCGTTTACGGATACGTTGCTGACGCCTGCGGCTATCGACGATGATGCGGCGCTGCCGGTGAGTTATCTGTTGGGTGAACGGGTCACCCATATCGATCGTCAAGCGCGTGAGGTGACAACGACGCAACGGCAGATGCATTACGATCATCTGGTGCTGGCGACAGGCTCTACGCCGTTTATGCCGCCGATGCCCGGTATCGATTTGGCTGGCGTATGCGGTTTCCGCACGCTGGATGATGTTGAACTGATGTTAGCGACGATTGCTCAGTCCGTTCCTGCGGTGGTGATCGGCGGCGGTTTGCTCGGCATTGAAGCCGCCGCGGCGCTGCAACTGCGCGGGGCTGACGTCACCTTGCTGCATCGCGTTCCGGTTCTGATGGAGCGTCAACTGGACGCCACGGCGAGCGACCTGTTGTGCGACAGTCTGCGCGCGCGCGGCATTACCTGTATGACGGATGTACAGGTTGCGGCGCTGCACGGTGATGAACACGGCGTGACGGCTGTCGCATTGGCGGATGGCCGCACGATCCCCGCCGGTCTGGTGGTAGTAACCGCTGGCGTGATCCCTGCCAGCCAACTGGCGCGCGAGTGTGGCTTGCCCTGTAATCGTGGCGTCTTGGTAGACGGACAGTTGCAAACCGCCGACCCGTATATCAGCGCGATTGGAGAATGCTGCGAACTCAATGGCGAAATCGTCGGGCTGGTTGCCCCGTGTTTCGCTCATGCCACGCTGGTGGCACAGCGCCTTGCTGGACATGCCCCGCAAGACTATCAGCGTGAACAGGCGACGACGCGGCTGAAAGTCACAGGAATTGGTGTGGTCAGCGGTGGCGATATTAACGTGGCGCCGAATGATGAGGTGTACACCACGTTTGATCCGCAGACGCAGCACTATCGCCGTCTGCTCCTGCGCGACGGTCGGCTGAGCGGTGTCTTGCTATATGGCGACACCGACGACAGCCCGCGTTTGCTGGCCGCGATGGAGAGCACCACTGAAGGCGAGATGATACCGCCTGCCGCGCTGCTTTTCGGCCTTTCTTCCCCTGATTCTGACTCACAGCCTGAAGCTGTAAGGATTCCTGTCATGAGCAAACCTATTTTAGTGGTCGTTGGCCACGGTATGGTCGGCCACTATTTTCTTGAACAACTGGTTGAACGTGATCTGCATCAGCATTACCACATCGTGGTATTTGGCGAAGAGCGCCATGAAGCCTACGATCGCGTTCATCTCTCTGAGTATTTTTCCGGGCGCAGCGCCGCCTCACTGTCGCTGGTAAAAGAGGGCTTTTTTGTCGAGAGCGGTATTGAGCTGCGCAGCGCCAGCGAGATCGTCGCGATCGATCGGGAACGTCAGTGCGTATGTGATGCACAGGGCAGAGAAATCGCCTACGACAAACTGGTGTTGGCGACAGGGTCCTACGCGTTTGTTCCACCGATTCCCGGCAATACGCGCCCCGGCTGTCTGGTTTATCGCACGTTGGACGATCTGGATGCGATTGCCGCACAGGCGAAAAAGGCTAAATCCGGTGTGGTGATTGGTGGCGGTTTGCTGGGGCTGGAAGCGGCCAACGCCCTGCGTCAGCTGGGGCTGGACACCCATGTGGTGGAGTTTGCACCGCGCCTGATGGCGGTACAGTTGGATGACGGCGGTGCAGCAATGCTGCGTCGCAAGATCGAGGCGCTAGGTGTACAGATTCATGTCAGCAAAGAAACACGTGAAATCACCGACGGCGAACAGGCATTGCATCGCCTCTGCTTTGCTGACGGCAGCGTGTTGGAAACCGATCTGGTACTGTTTTCCGCCGGCATTCGTCCGCGTGACAAATTGGCGGATAGCTGTGATTTAGAGAAAGGGCCGCGCGGTGGCATTGTGATTGATGACCATTGCCAGACCTCAGACGACGCGATTTTCGCCATCGGCGAATGTGCGCTGTGGAAAGGCCAGATTTTCGGTCTGGTGGCACCGGGCTACCAGATGGCGCGCAGCGTGGCGGACACCTTGGCGCAGCGCGATACGCCATTTACCGGTGCAGACATGAGTACCAAATTGAAGCTGCTGGGCGTGGAAGTCGCGTCGATTGGTGATGCGCACGGGCGCACGGCGGGAAGCCAAAGCTACCAGTGGACGGATGGCCCGAACGAGGTCTACAAGAAAATCGTGGTATCTGCCGACGGTAAGCATTTACTGGGGGCGGTACTGATTGGCGACAGCAGTGATTACAGTACGCTGCTGCAAATGATGCTCAACGATATGCCGTTGCCTGCACAGCCAGAAGGGCTGATTTTACCGGCGCGTTCTGGCGATGCACCGAAAGGGCTGGGCGTGGCGGCTTTACCTGCCAGCGCACAGATCTGTTCCTGCCACAACGTCAGCAAAGGTGACATCTCCGCTGCGGTAGCGGGCGGCTGCGGCGAACTGGGTGCGCTGAAAACCTGTACCAAGGCGGGGACGGGCTGCGGCGGTTGTGTGCCATTGCTTAAACAGGTGATGGAGTACGAACTGACGCAACTGGGCGTCGAAGTGAAGAAAGATATTTGCGAGCATTTTGCCTATTCGCGTCAGGAGCTGTATCACCTGATCCGCGTGCATGAAATCCGCTCGTTTGACAGCCTGCTTGAGCGTTACGGTCATGGTTTAGGTTGTGAAGTCTGTAAGCCGCTGGTGGGGTCGATGCTGGCCTCCTGCTGGAATGACTATTTGCTGCAACCACAACACCTGCCGTTGCAGGATACCAACGATCGTTTCTTTGCCAATATCCAAAAAGATGGCACCTATTCTGTGGTGCCGCGCGTTCCGGCGGGGGAGATCACACCGGCAGGGCTGATCGCCATCGGTCAGGTGGCACAGCGCTATAACCTGTATACCAAGATCACCGGTGGTCAGCGGGTGGACTTATTCGGTGCGCGATTGGAGCAGCTTCCGGCGATCTGGCGTGAACTGATCGATGCTGGGTTTGAAACGGGTCATGCCTACGGTAAATCGCTGCGTACTGTGAAATCCTGCGTGGGATCGACCTGGTGCCGCTATGGCGTGCAGGATTCCACCGGGCTGGCGATTCAGTTGGAGCACCGCTACAAGGGACTGCGTTCACCGCATAAGATCAAAATGGCGGTGTCTGGCTGTACCCGCGAATGTGCGGAGGCACAAAGTAAAGATATCGGCGTGATTGCCACGGACAAAGGCTGGAATCTCTATGTGTGCGGCAACGGCGGCATGAAGCCGCGCCATGCGGATCTTTTTGCCAGCGATCTCGATACCGAAACCTTGTTGCGCACCATCGATCGGGTGTTGATGTTCTATATCCGTACCGGCGATCGTCTCCAGCGTACCAGCACCTGGATGGATAATCTGGAAGGTGGCATCGACTATCTGCGCCAGGTGATCCTGGAAGACAGTCTGAATATCGGCGAAGAGTTAGATAAAGAGATGCAACGCGTGGTGGAGGCCTACCAGTGCGAATGGCAAACCACGCTGGAAAGCCCGGAACGTCTGGCGTTGTTCCGTGGTTTCCTGAACAGCGATAGCCCGGATGAAGCAGTGGTGATGGTGCCAGAA
The DNA here is from genome assembly GCF_012427845.1 of Pectobacterium punjabense. Taxonomy (NCBI): domain Bacteria; kingdom Pseudomonadati; phylum Pseudomonadota; class Gammaproteobacteria; order Enterobacterales; family Pectobacteriaceae; genus Pectobacterium; species Pectobacterium punjabense. The sequence goes on along the minus strand of NZ_CP038498.1, from coordinate 3,104,338 downwards.
CGCGGGCAGATCCGTCCGGCGCAGGAGCATGAGAAAGCGATATCGCCAGAACCGGTCGCGCTCAAACCCGCCGTGCATGAAGCAGAGTGGGTACAGGTCGCAACGTTGGGTGACATTCCACGTCATGCCGGAATGGCGGCACGCCTCGGACAGCAACAGATTGCGCTATTCCACCTGCCGGGCAGTGAGCAGCAGGTGTACGCGTTGGAAAACCACGAACCGGGCAGCGGGGCGAATGTGCTGTCGCGTGGGTTGATCGGTGACGTGGCGGGCGAACCAGTGGTGATTTCTCCGCTGTACAAAAAACGCTTCAAGCTGCGAGATGGCGTCAGCACGGATGACAGTGCGCTGTACGTTCGCGCCTGGCCGGTGCGCGTAGAAGACGACGAAATCTGGGTGTGCCGTCAACCGCTGGCCGTGCCGGAAAGCGTTGGTCTGACAGACCATGATATGGCGAAAGCATCATGAACGCGCGCGTCTGTCGGACAACCTGCCCGTATTGTGGCGTCGGCTGTGGCGTGCTGGCAGAACACGACGGGCAAGGTGCGGTAAAGATCAGCGGCGATCCGGCACATCCGGCCAATTTGGGGCGGCTGTGCGTCAAAGGCTCCGCGCTGGGAGAGACGCTGGATTTGAAAGGCCGGCTATTGTGGCCGCTCGTGGAAGGCCGTCGTGTTAGCTGGGATCGGGCGCTCGATACGGTAGCCGAACGGCTGCTGGCGACGATGCAGCAGCACGGCCCGCAGTCGGTAGCGTTTTATGGTTCAGGCCAACTGTTGACGGAAGATTATTACGTCGCGAATAAGCTGATGAAGGGCTTTATTGGCGTCGCCAATATGGATACCAACTCACGCCTGTGTATGGCGTCGGCGGTGATTGGCTACAAGCGCGGATTAGGAGCGGATGCGGTTCCCTGTAATTATGAAGATATCGAACAAGCGGATGTCGTGGTGCTGGTGGGCTCGAATACCGCCTGGGCACATCCGGTAGTGTATCAGCGGCTGGTGCAGGCGAAACAGCAGCGACCGCAGATGCAGGTGGTGGTGATCGATCCGCGGCGCACCGCAACCTGCGATATCGCCGATTTGCATTTACCGCTCCAGCCCGGCAGCGATGCGGGGCTGTTTAACGGCCTGCTGCAGTGGATTGCACAAGGTTCGCGTCTCGATCGCGACGCATTGGTAGAACGCTTTTCCGGCGTGGAGGAGGCATTACAGTCAGCACAGGCCTGGTCCGTGGCGCAGGTGGCGGATTTCTGTCAGTTGGATGAAGCCGATGTCGAGTGTTTCTATCATCTGTTCAGCACAAGTGAAAAGGTGGTGACGCTCTATTCGCAGGGGATTAATCAGTCGTCTTCCGGCAGCGATAAATGCAATGCAATTATCAATGCTCACCTGCTGAGCGGCAAAATTGGTTTACCCGGTAGCGGTCCCTTTTCGATAACCGGACAGCCAAATGCCATGGGCGGGCGAGAAGTGGGCGGACTGGCTAATCAACTTGCCAGTCATATGGGTTTTACGCCGCAGGATATCGAGCGCGTGGGGCGTTTCTGGCAGAGCGATAATGTCGCGACGCAGCCCGGACTGAGTGCGGTAGATCTGTTCCGCGCCGTTGAATGCGGCGATATTAAAGCCGTGTGGATTATGGGCACCAACCCGGTGGTATCGATGCCGGATGCCGACCGCGTGAAACAGGCGCTTGAGCGCTGCCCGCTGGTAATCGTCTCCGAAGTGATGCGCCATACCGATACCGCAGAAACCGCCGATATCTTACTCCCCGCGCTAGGCTGGGGGGAAAAAGACGGCACGGTGACCAATTCCGAACGCCGACTTTCCCGCCAGCGCGCCTTTCTGCCTGCTCCGGGGGAAGCCAAAGCCGACTGGTGGATGCTGAGTCAGGTGGCACAACGCATGGGATTTGCTGAGGCGTTCGCTTATCAGCATCCCGCAGAGATCTTCCGTGAACATGCGGCGCTGTCTGGATTTGAGAATAACGGTAGCCGCGCGTTTGATATCAGCGGGTTGGCGACGCTCAGCAATGAGCTGTGGCAGCAGTTGGAGCCGATACAGTGGCCGGTGAATGCGACATACCCACACGGGCGCGCCCGACTGGGTGACGATGGCCGATTCTGGCATGCCGACGGCAAAGCGCGTCTGGTGGCGGTCACGCCGTCGCTGCCGCAAAGCCCGTGGAGCGCGGCGTATCCGCTGGTGCTGAACACCGGACGTATCCGCGATCAGTGGCACACGATGACGCGTACCGGTAAAGCCGCCCGTCTGATGCGTCATATCAGCGAACCTTATTGCGAACTGCACCCACAGGATGCACAGACGCATGATATTCAGGCAGGCGATTTGGTACGTCTGTCATCGGTTCATGGCTGGATGTTGGCGCGGGCGCGCCTTGATGTTGGGCAGGCGCGCGGCAGCGTGTTTGCGCCGATGCATTGGAATCAGCAGTTCAGCGCTCAGGCGCGAGCTGACAGTTTAGTTGCCCCGATTACCGATCCGTATTCCGGTCAGCCGGAAAGTAAACACAGTCGGGTGCGTATCCAGCCGTGGCATACCGCCTGGCAGGCTACGCTATTTTTTGCCGATGAACCGGTTTTAGCGCCATTAACATTACCCGCAGAGCATGATGTTCTGCCGCCGCCTGCAACCTATTGGAGCAAAGTGCCCCATGAAGGTGTGACGCAGTATCTGTTTGCCGACCGCACGCCGGTAGACGACTGGCAAGCATGGCTAACTGAGCATTATGGATTGGAAAATATGCAGTGCCAGATCGCACAGGGCAACGGCGTGTTTCACCTGATTGGCTGGCGTGAGGGGCGCGTCGTGCTGGCCTGTTATGTCAGTGCACAAACGCTACGCATCGACAGCGATGCGGTGTGTCAGGCGTTTGCCACACCGCCACTGTTGCCGCATGAGCGTCAGGCGCTGTTGGCGGGTCAGGCACCGCAGGGGCAGGTGACGCAAGGGGCGACGATTTGCAGTTGCTATAGCGTCGGTGAAGCGATCATCGTCGGCGCGATTCGTAAAGGGTGCCATAGCGTGGCGGCATTAGGCGGCACGCTGAAATGTGGCACTAACTGTGGTTCCTGTATCCCCGAACTGAAGGCCTTATTGAGTCAGCATGTACCAATAACGGTCGATGAACTGAAAAAAGCAGGTTGAGCGCCACGGCGTAATGAGGTGTGACATGATGACAACACAATCAATATTGGCACAGGGGCAGCGGCGTCAGCCCGTACTCGGTGGTGAAATCTGGCTGGTGGGTGCAGGTCCGGGGGATGCGGAACTGCTGACGCTGAAGGCGCTGCGAGCAATCCAGCAGGCGGATGTTGTGGTTTACGATCGGCTGGTGTCGGCAGAGATTATGGATCTGGTGCCAGAACAGGCGCTGTGTATCGACGTCGGCAAAACGCGCGGCTGTCATCGACTGTCGCAGGAAAAAATCAATCAGTTGTTGGTCGAGCTAGCGCAGGCAGGACAGCGGGTGATCCGTCTCAAGGGCGGCGATCCGTTTATTTTTGGGCGTGGTGGCGAAGAAATGGACTATGCCCAGCAGGCGGGAATTGTCTGTCACGTGGTGCCGGGCATTACTGCGGCGACGGGCTGCGCCGCGGCGGTAGGACTACCGCTAACTCACCGTGCCTGTGCGCAGTCGGTGCGTTTTGTGACGGGGCATTCGCGCGATGGCGAACCACAGTTGGACTGGCCGACGCTGGCGGACAGCCAGCAAACGCTGGTGTTCTACATGGGGTTGAGCCACAGCAGTCGGCTGTGTCAGCGCCTGATTGAACACGGGCTGTCCGCGCAGACGCCCGTTGCGATTATCGAACGCGGTACTCAGCCCGATCAGCGGCTATTGACCGCGACGCTGGCAACCCTACCGGCATTATTGGCACGCTATCAACCACAGTCGCCCAGCCTGCTGGTGGTCGGTGACGTCGTTCGCTTCTGCCGCCATCCGGCACTGGGTGTTGACGCGATTCCCGCGCGGCTGACGATGGAAAAACATGAAGCTGCCTGACGGCAACAGATTCTTTTCGACGATTAGCGCCTTGTTTTTAACATGAAAAACGTGTTTTCTTCGAGGCGCTTTCCACTTCCTATGCCGTTTTCTGTTTTGATACCGCATCCCCCTTATCCTCCTCACTGAGTTTTAGCCAGTGTCTGACAAGAAAGGGGATGAAATGCCATCGCATGATGCGATCTTTAAACTGTTTCTGAGCGACATCGCGGTCGCACGGGATTTTCTGACTATCCATCTACCGGATAGCATTCGTGAGCGATGTGATTTCAACACACTGCAATTGGAGTCGGCGTCGTTTATTGATGAAAAGCTGCGTGCGCGGATATCGGACGTGCTGTACTCGCTGCGCACCACCGCAGGTAAAGGGTACATTTACTGCGTGATTGAACACCAAAGTCGCCTGGAAAAGCAGATGGCTTTCCGACTACTGCGCTATTGCCTGGCCGCCATGCAGCAACATCTGGATCAAGGACACGATCGTTTACCTCTGGTGGTGCCCCTGCTGTTTTACCATGGCAGATCGCGACCTTATCCTTACAGCCTTCGCTGGCTGGACAGCTTCGCCGATCCCATACTGGCACAAGCGCTGTATGAACAACCTTTCCCACTGGTTGATTTAACCGTTATGCCGGACGATGAGATTCGCACGCACCGGCGTATGGCGTTACTGGAATTGGTACAGAAGCATATTCGTACCCGTGATATGCTGGAGTTGGCGCGAGAGATTGGGTTACTATTTGAACACTGGTCGGTGCCGCTGACGCAGCGTCGGGCGCTGTTATTTTATATTGCACAAGCGGGCAACACATCTAAACCCGCAGATTTCATTGACGCACTGGCTGCACCGCTATCAACCGGTCAGGAGGACATTATGACGATTGCAGAACAATTGAAAAAAATGGGATTCGAGGAAGGAATTCAACGCGGTATTCAGCAAGGATTGGAGCAGGGCATTGAACAAGGGATGAAAAGCAGTGCCAGACAAATTGCCCGTAATTTATTGCTAACGGGAATGGATAAACACAGCGTGCAGCAGGTCACTCAGCTTGAGACAGAAGAGTTGGAGCAACTGGTTACGGCGATCCTCAATGAAACACAGCATTGATGTGTGATGCTAAAAATCGAGCGTTGCTGCTGCCTGTTACGAAAAAAGGTCAGAGAGACAACGCTCATGTCTTTTATTAACGGAATATTTTTAGCCTTTGACCCGTGCAGTCAGCCCTTTTAGAAAGTAGCGGATCACCTGATCGCCGCAGGTGCGGTAGTTTTTGTGGTCAGGGGCGCGCATCATCGCGGTGACTTCCGGTACTGAAATTCGAAAATTTTGTGCCATTAGGATCGCTTGAATATCATCCGTTTTTAGTGAGAAGGCGACGCGCAGCTTTTTCAGGATAATATTATTCGTCATCTTGCGCTCAAACTGTGGTGCAGGCTGGTTTTCATCTTGACCGCGTTTTTGCAGAATCAACCCATTCAGGAAATAACTCATCACGATGTCCGGGCAAGGCTGGTAGCCTTCCTCTCCCTCTTTTTTGACGTAGCTCGCCAACTGCTGGGGAGGGACGGTCATCTCCACCAGCGCCAGGATTTTCAGCAGGTGGTCATTATTGAAATTCAGCATATAGCGCACGCTGCGCAGGACATCGTTGTTCATCATTACCGGTTTTTTCTCGCCACTCGTCTTGGTTATTGCCGGGTAGTATAAGGGAAGCGCAAATAAATGCAGAGGCGATCGCTATCGTTATGATGAATTTTCGTTTCTGAAGTCGGTATCACGGTGTTGTCGCCTTCATATCATTCGCGTGATAGCCCGCATAAAGGCAGTGCTGCAAATCAAGTAATGACATTTTTTCTAATTCAAGCATCGGCAATATTGTATTGTCACGGCGAAAATCCCGTCCCCATATGGCGGCAACCACGTTTATTACCGAGGTATGCTGTGGTAATACTAAGCCCACTTTTTTTGCCATCGCTTCAGCAAAGACCAATCCATACGGTGTGTCTTCTAAGATAAAACGTGTATCCAGCGTTGTTGGGCCTGCCGGACCTCCGCGCCTCCGATGAAGTTCCTCTGCGATATCCGCCAGTTCATTTTCAGGCAGATCAAAAGATTGCTGAAAGTGTGCCTCAATACTGTGGATCGTGAGCCCAAAGTGTTGGGCCAGTGTTTGACGTTCTTTTTCCAGTGAGGTAATCAAGTTGGCAACCCCCGGCGTCAGGTAGTGATATTGAGGCCAGCTTTCATGTCTTTCTATCCGCGTGACGTTACACAGCGCCAGTCCCAGGTGAGCGATGGGATTAATGTTGATCAACGATGTTGCCAGCACGTTGGTTTGGGCGCGGAAGCGGGGGCCAAATAGGGTTGAACATAGGGCGATTGCGCGTTCATTCTCCTGCATGGGCAAGGTGGCAACATGTACAAATTTTCTGGCGGCCATGATAGCGACTTCACATCCATTCGCCTGACGGCGAGCGGTGAGTACCGTCGTACCCCAGGTAATGATGGGGGCACTGATACGGCGTTCTGCCAGCCGTCTGGAAAGATACAGTGCGCTCAGCGAACAGGCGCTATTAATAATAATGGGTTGGTCATTTTTGATATGGGGCACAAATGCATCAATAACCGTTCGATGGCCATACCCAGGCACACAAAGGAGGACAACCTCTGCGTGGTTGACTGCAACGGCTTCCGGTAAAAGGATAAAGGATAAACGGTGCTGTCTGGCCCGTAAGGGAGCCAGATTTTCTGCATGAGGTGACCACAGAATAGACGTGTGCCCTGTTGAAGCCAGCCAGGCTGCGCTGGCGAAACCGATATTTCCTGCGCCAAGAATGGCAACTTTCATAGTAAATCCCTTGATATGAGATAGGAACCGTTTTGACTGTGGGTGACGCTAGCGTTCTCGGAGATATCGCCAATAGGGTGTGAGTAAGATGAAAATCGTCAGCAGAATTAACAGCCACGATAAAGGCGAACTGGCTAATGCTGTGATCTGACCATTGGAGAGTGTAAGGGCGAGATTGAGCTGCGTTTCTGCTATTGGCCCGAGCATCACCCCCAAAATAATAGGTGCGCTGGGATAATCGAGTTTCTCCATAAAATAGGCGAATAGGCCAATGCCAAGAAATAGATAAAGATCAAACGCTGAGTTATTGACGGCATAGACTCCGACGGTAATAAACAGCATGATGACGGGAGCCAGCAGGATCGTTGGCAAGCGTAAAGCCTGACCGAAAAGACGGGTGGCCGTCAGGCCGCCGACAACGGCAAGTAGCAGTGCGGAGAGCAGCATTTGCAGCATAAAGCCGTAAACAATATCGGGGTGCTCTTGAAAGAGTTGAGGACCGGGGCGTAACCCTTGTACCAGCAGCCCGCCCAAGATTACGGCAGCTACGCCGGAACCGGGTATCCCCAGCGTTAAGGCCGGAATCAGCGATGACGCATTGTCAGCGCCATTGCCAGCTTCTGATGCGGCGACGCCTTTCGGGTTACCGGTTCCGAAGCTATCGGGATCGGCGTCGCGCCGTTTAGCGTCGTTATAGGCGAGGTAGCAGGACATACTGCCGCCCGCACCGGGAAGGATACCAATCACGATGCCGATAAAAGAGCTACGTAGCCAGACCGGCAGGAATTGACGCCATTGCGAGAGCACTGAACCCTGGCTTTTCAGCCTCAATAAATGGCGGGGTAAGCCTGTGGTAAGGGCCTGTTCGACCATCTGAATCACCGGTGGAAAGGCAAACAGCGCGGTGAGCAGAACGACCAGATCCAACCCTTCCGTAAGTTCGAGTAAACCAAAGGTATAACGTTCATCTCCAGTGGAGATATCCAGACCAATAGTACCGATTGCCAACCCGAGCAGTGCGGCAATCAAGCCTTTCAGAAAATCATTTCCCAGAAGTGAGGTTACGGTAGCAAGCCCGAGCAGAGAAACCCAAAAGTAATCGGCGGGGCTAAACGCCAAACCAATGGTTGCCAGACCGGGGGCAAAGAGGATCAAGGCGATTGCTGACAAGACGCTGCCAATGACACCGGATACCACGGCGACCTGTAACGCATAGGCCGCTTTGCCTTGTTGCGTCAGCGCGTAGCCGTCAAGCACCGTTGCGACGGAGGCGGGTGTACCGGGGATGCGTAATAAAATGGCCGGAATTGCGCCACCATAACTGCCGCCGTTATACATTCCCGCCATCATGCCCAAGGCAAACAGCGGATCGACGCCAAACGTCAACGGGATAAGGACGGCAATACCGGTCGTGACGGTGAGACCGGGTAATGCGCCGACGATCAACCCCGCAACGGTTCCGATTAACACCGCTAGCAGGTTGGTGGGGACGAAAACATGCGGTAAGGCATTTATTAACGCATCAATCATAAAATGTTCTCCAGCCACACTTCAAACATGCCGTCCGGAAGTTGGCGGGCCAGTAATATCCGAAAAACGACAATAATGAACAGGAGCGTTCCGCCCACGGTAGCCAGTATCCTCCCCCATTGCCGGTAGCCCGCCAGTAGCGGCAGGGTGATGCCGAATAGTAGACTGGCAGCAATGTAACCCACGTGGTTCGTCAGCAGAATGTAGGCCGTCACCATCACAAATCCCATGATGACGCGCAGGGGGGCATGCAGCAGTCGAGAGGTTGCCCCTTCCTCTTTTGGCCGTTGCCAGCAGGCTTTAATAATGAGCGCCAGGCCACTTACGGCGAGGAGTACCGCCAGGGTACGAGGGAATGCGGCGCTGGCTGACGAGTATTTCCCCGCTTCAATAAACATCCCACTGGCGATGACGACCCATAACGCCGCAAAAAACAGCTCGGTATGGTGGCGTGTGGGGTTGAGTGTTAACGCCATGGTGTCAATTTCCAGGTTTCTGCCAGATCGGTATTAATGCGTTGAATCAGCGTGCTGTAGCCGTGCGCATTCAGATAGTTGAGGGGGATTTCTGCTTTTTGCGCCGCCTCCAGATATTCCGGGTCGTTAATCACCGCATGCAGCGCTTTTTCAAGTTTGGCGACAATTTCGGGCGGCGTCCCTTTTGGTGCGGCAATACCACGTGATGTGCCTGCCACCAGATCGATCTGTTGCTCACGGAACGTAGGGGCGTCTTTTAACAGCGGATAGCGTTGCTCTGCCATCAAGCCCAGAATGCGGATCTGGCCTTCCCGGGCGAGTGGCAAGGCTTCACTGAGATTCATGGTGGCGGCAGGGACGTGATTACCCAATACCGCCTGTCTGACGGGGGCGGTGCTGCCAAAAAACGCCGCCTTGAACTGTACGTCAGCCAGTCGGTTTAAATTCAGAATAGCGACATGCTCAGAGGAGCCCGCAGCACCCGATGTGCCAATGACCAGCGTGTCAGGTGATTGCCGTGCGACATCAATAAACTGCGCTAGCGTTTTGTAAGGACTGTCCTTATTGACCACCAAAATGCCGGGGTCATACACAATATTGGCGATAGGTTGAAAATCATTCATCGTGAATTTGGCTTTCCCTTCCACGACCAGCGCATTGGTGGCGGGGGGATTAATCATACCGATGGTGTAACCGTCTGGTTTTGACTGAGCCAACACCGTCCAGCCGATTTCACCTCCCGCGCCTGGTTTATTAATGACGGCAATTCGGGCATTGTTGCCTAAATGTTTTTCAAGATAGTGAGCAATTGAGCGGGCAGCAATATCGGTCCCGCCGCCAGGCGCAAAGGCGACCAGCATTTGTATGGGTTTCTCAGGATATTCCGCGAGAACAGAAGCAGGAAATAACGGGCTGAATAATGTCAGACTCATGGCAAGTTTAGTGAATATACGTGTTTTCATTTTATCATTACCCTTGATGATGTGAGTTTGGAATAATAAACCGTTAATTAATACGTCATGGCTTGAGTGTGTTTTTAGTAAATACACTCAAGCTCTTTTTCTCATGTCGAAAAAGAGAAATAGGTGCGGCACTATCCAGACTAATATTGGATGATTAATCTCATGGTGCTTTTTATTATGTTTATACTCGTCATACTTTACGTTGCATGTGCGTTGGTTGTGCTATTTGGCCTGCCGCCCAGCAGGTCAACGCGTTGCGTTGTTTAAAGCGAATACGTTTTGTCCTGAAACTCGAATTATTTAGGGTATATCGTGGGGTAAGTGATTACCCCAGTGATTTTTTTTGAGCTGTTATTTTATTTAGATGCCGTGTTATATAAATAAGCGCTAACGTACCTCGATTTATATTTTTCAGGCGTTTAATGACGACATGATTTTATGATGATCGTCTGAATGAAAAAGAGTGAAATGCGGTAACAGTTCTCTGGCGGTATTCTCCAGAGCATCCACAATTTGCAACACGCTGGTACGGGCGGTTTTTGCCAGCGGCGTAATCACGCCAAAATGATAGGGAATATCAATATCTAACTCCCGAATAATCAGGCCATTTAGCGGTAAACCATAGGCTGTCACCGGTTCGGTAATGGCGACACCCAAACCCGCTCGGACACAGGCCAACACGTTGGCCGATGAATTGGTTTCAATCGTATAGCGGGGCTGGATTTTGGCTTTTTTCATTGCCAGTTCAAAGCGGTTACGCAGACGATAGGGGTTATAAAGCGTAATAATCTTACGGGAAACCAGCGCCTGTAAGGTAATGATGGCTTCCTGAGCCAGCGGGTCATCTTCACTGAGTACCACCACGCAACGCGATTGCCCGATCCAATGACGGTTAACGTTTTTATGCTCCAGCGGCAGGCTGCTGATGGCGATATCGGCACGGCCATCAATCACGGCATGTAGCGTCTGCTCTGCGGAATAACTCAAGATCTGCAACGGCGTAGAGATATCCACCTTTGACAAGGCTATTGGTAATAATCCTGCAGCCATGGCCGGTGTGGCGGCGATCACCAACGGTTTTTCTTCATCTTCAGCGATCTCTTTTGCCCGCACTTGCACCTGATGTAGGGAAATTAACGCGTGCTCCACGGATTCATGTAGCTGATAGGCCTGTTCCGTCGCCGTGATGCGGGGTCCGTTGCGTTGAAACAGAGGATAGCCAATTTTATTCTCAAATTCCTGAATCAGACGCGTAACTGCGGGCTGCGAGCGATGAAGGATTTTTGCCGCAGAGGTGATACTCCCAGACGAGATGACTGCGGAGAACGCTTCCAGTTGGCGTAAATCCAGATCGTCTAACATGGCTACCTTCGACATACCCTTACTTTCCTTATCGCTTCCATAACAGGCTAATTCGCTGGCAGCTTAGCCAGCGCACACCGCCATCATCTTCTGACATTTTTAAAATCATGCGGCATCTTTTCGAACTTGTATATGCACATTTCTTCATAAAGACAGATAAATTTATCATTAACAAATCGCATGATTAACGATTAATAATTCTGTTTTGACATGATTGGGTGAAAAGGCTAACGCGTCATAAAAAGGGATTAATGAGCGACGTCTGGGTAAAGGCCTACGGGATGATACCGGATAAGGCAGCAAGTCGTGCCCCGTTCAGATGAAACACATAACCAACATAGCGACAGGAGATCTGCGTAAATGACCACCGCCAACAGGGCAGGATTAACGGCATTGGAAGCCCGTTTAAAAGACGATTTACAACTGCTTGAACTCCCCGCCAAGCCGTGGGTGCATGCCTCCTATCGCGCCGGACAGCCTGTTAGCGATGTTATCATCATGGGGGCAGGAATGTGTGGGTTGGTCGCTGCGGCGTCGCTCAAACTGCTCGGGATCCATAACGTCATCTGCCTCGATAAAGCCCCTGCTGGTCAGGAAGGGCCGTGGAAAACCTTCGCCAGAATGGAAACGTTGCGCTCGCCTAAACACTTGGCGGGGCCTGCGCTTGGGCTGCCAGCATTGACATTTCGCGCCTGGTATCAGGCACAGTTTGGCCGGGAAGCGTGGGAATTACTGGATAAAATTCCGCGCACCCAGTGGATGGACTACCTGATCTGGTTTCGTTCCGTTCTCGAACTGCCAGTGATTAATGACACAGAAGTGACGCTGTTACAGCCTGATGTCGATGGCCTGATAGCGGTAGAGACCCGAAATACGCTGACGGGGGAAACGCTGCGCCGCTATGCACGGCGAGTGGTGTTAGCCAGCGGACGTGATGGGTTGGGTGGCCCTTATGTCCCGGATTTGGTGCGTTCACTGGATAGGAAATTTTGGGCACATTCGGCAGATAACATTGATTTTTCTGCGTTGAAAGGTAAACGGATCGGTGTTATCGGCGCAGGTGCCTCGGCGATGGATAACGCCGCAACCGCGCTGGAACAGGGCGCTAAACAGGTTGATATGTTCATTCGCCGTCAGGATATACCGCGTATCAACAAATTTACGGGTATCTCCAGTCAGGGAGTGGTTCAGGGTTTTGTTGGGCTCAGTGATGAATGGAAGTGGCGATTTATTCTATCAACGCTAGCGGCACAAACACCACCACCGCGCGATTCAACGCTGCGCGTTTCGCGCCATGCTAACGCTTTTTTCCACCTCGGTAGCCCGGTAACCGCGCTGGACATCAAGCATGATGAGATCGTTTTGCATACGCCGACGGGAACATGGACGCTTGATTTCCTTATCTTTGCGACCGGCTTCCAGATTGATCTGGCGTATCGTGCGGAATTACGTCTGTTCTCACCTTACATCAAACAATGGCAGGACGTTTTTGCCCCTGAACCAGGTCAGGAACATGGCGAATTGGCGACTTCGCCTTATCTCGGGCCGTCGTTTGAGTTTCAGCAAAAAACGGCAGGGCAGAGCCCGCTGCTGTCACACCTTTATTGCTTTAACTACCCCTCGGTATTAACGCACGGCAAGCTATCTGGCGATATCCCCGCGGTGAGCGCAGGGGGCGATCGGCTAGCGCAGGGAATCGCCCGCAGCTTATTTGTTGAAGACAGAGAAAAGCACTATGCCGATCTGCTGGCGTTCGATACGCCTGAGCTGTTGGGGGATGAATGGCGAGATGTAGAGCAGGGTGTGAGCGTGACATCGAACATCGCTAGTCGTCAGGGGGAAAGCGTATGAATAGCATTACGCTCAACGGGGCGACGTTTGCCTACGATCTGGCTGGCGACGACCAACAGCCTACGATTGTGGTTCTGCATGGCGGGCGCGGTATTGGCGATCGTCGCAGTGATTTTCAGGCCTTTTTGCCGCTGGCCGATCGCTATCGTCTGCTGGCTTACGATCAGCGTGGCTGCGGAGAATCGAGTCTGACACCCCCGTTTACTTTCGAGCAGATGGTGGACGATCTGGAGGCATTTCGTCAGCAGGTTGCTGGTGGTAAGAAAATCATTCTGATCGGTGGATCGTTTGGCGGCATGATAGCCCTGAGCTACGCGACGAAATACCCCGATGGCCTGAGCCATTTGATTCTGCGTGGAACGGCACCGAGTCACCATCATGAAGCGGGGGCGATTGCCAATTTTCAGGCACGTCTCCATCAAGCTCCGTCGGCCTCGCTGGAGATGGTTCATAAGCTGTTTTCCGATCGGGTCACGGATGATACGGAATTACGCCTCATCTGGCTGGCGCTCCAGCCGCTGTATTACGAGAACTTTGACGCGAATGCTGCGCTAGAGCGAACACGCACCTTATCTCTGCATGCTGAAACGCATAATGCCCTGTTTGCCGATAAAGCGTATGACCTGCGAGATAAGCTAGCCGATATCGCTGTGCCAGCGTTGGTTATCGTCGGGGGGAATGACTGGATTTGCCCACCCGATCAGTCACGACGTATTGCTCACGGTATTCCCGGTGCACGCTATGTAGAGATCGCCGGCGCTAATCACCCCGTCCACATTGAAGAAAATGCCCGCGTGTTGGCCGAAATCGGTACTTTTTTGTCCGGTGAGGAGAGCTGATGCTGCGCTATGTTCTGACCCGGCTGATTGAGTCGCTAGTGGCGATATGGGGCGTGGTGACGCTGGTCTTTTTTGTTACGCACGTGCTGGGTGACCCGACGGTCTTATTGTTGCCGGTGGGGGCCGGTCAGGCAGAGCTGGATGCGATGAGGCAGAGTCTCGGGCTCGATCGTCCCTTAATGGAGCAATACGTGCAGACGCTCTTGGCCATGCTGCGCGGCGACTTCGGGATGTCGTTTCAGTACATGCGGCCTGCATTGGATATCGTGCTACAGCATATGCCAGCCACTATGAAATTGGCGGGGGTGGCGCTATTGCTCGGTGTTGTGCTGGGCGCGCTAGCGGGAACGCTGGCGGCACTGCTGCGTGGGACGTTGGCGGAACTGATCGTGATGGTGCTGGCATTACTGGGTCAGGCGACGCCGGTTTTTTGGCTTGGGATCATGTTGATTCTGTTTTTTGCCGTCAATCTTGGATGGTTGCCTACGGGAGGAAGCGGTAGCCTGGCACATTTGGTGCTGCCCGGTATTACGCTAGCCGTATTTGTGACGGCTTCCATTGCTCGCCTGCTGCGCTCTTCCTTGTTGGATATTCTGCGCGAGGATTACGTGCGCACGGCGCGAGCAAAAGGTCTGTTACCCCATACCGTCTTTCTCTGGCATGTCGCGCGTAATTCGTTGATCCCTGTCATCACGATGGTGGGGATTATTGCAGGTGAATTGCTTGGGGGCTCGGTGGTAACGGAGACGGTCTTTGCCTGGCCCGGCGTGGGGCGGCTAATCGTACAGGCGATACAGATGCATGATTTCCCTGTCATCCAGGCGGGTGTTGTGGTCATGGCCGTTATTTTCGTGGCGATCAATTTCATTGTGGATCTGCTTTATGGCGTGCTGGACCCACGTATTTCACGTCGGCGCTAAGGAACCTACGATGACACCTTTTTTCTCTGCATTAGTACGACATCGGGCCGGATTATTCGGATTTACGCTGATCGTTATTTTGTTCGTGGTCGCCGTGTTGGGGCCTTGGCTAGGACTGCCTTCGCCGACCCAATCCAACCTGTTGATGAGGATGCAGCCGCCAAGCTGGAGCAGTTTTCTATCGGCGGGAGCGCATCCGTTGGGTACGGATGAGCTGGGGCGTGACGTACTGTCGCGAATTATCCACGGTAGCCGGATCACGTTGATGATTTCACTCATCGCGGTGCTGTTAGGCGGCGCGGTTGGTGTGATGCTTGGCATTATTGCGGGATATTGCGGCGGGATCGTCGATCGCATGCTGATGCGAATTGTCGATATTCAGCTTGCGTTGCCCTTGATGCTGTTGGCTTTGCTGGTGGTCGCCGCCTTTGGCCCATCGGTACAAAATCTGATTATCGTTCTGGCCCTCACCAGTTGGATTCGCTACGCCCGTATCATTCGGGGGCAGGTGCTGTCGCTGCGTGAACAAGAATTCATTCAGTCCGCTCACGCTATTGGTGCCAGCGGCTGGCGCATTATGTGGCGACATATTTTACCGAATGTACTGACGCCTGCGCTGGTGGTTGCGACGCTGGAACTGGCGCGCCTGATTATTATGGATGCGGCGCTGTCATTTTTGGGATTGGGCATTCAGCCGCCAAACCCAAGCTGGGGAAGGATGCTGGCCGATGGTCGTGTTTATCTCTCTTCTGCCTGGTGGATCGTGACATTCCCGGGGCTGGCAATCCTGTTTACCGTATTGAGCGTCAACCTCTTCGGCGACTGGTTACGTGACTACTTTGATCCAAAAATGAGGACACAACGATGAGCACCTCTCTGCATTCTGCTTCACCGATTTCTGCGGTTTTACCGCCGCGTATTGACCGGATCAAACAGGCGATGGCGGCAACCGGTGTGGATGTCATGGTGTGTTTCAAGCCTGAAAACAGTTTTTATCTCAGTGGCTTTAATCCGATCATCTATTCACATCCTGTGATCGCTATTGTGGCTACGGGCTATGATCCCATCATGCTGGTTCATGCGCTACGCGACGATCACGGTCGGGCGAGCGCCTGGGTGTCAGACATTCGTCTATATGGTGCCTGGTCAACCAAAGTCACGATGGGGCCGAACTGGTTGGATGCGCTGGTCTCGATCTTGCACGACCTTGGCGTTGCGGGAAAAACGATCGGGATTGAAGAGCACTTCCTGCCTATTCAGCGCTTTGGGCAACTGCGGCATGCCTTACCGCAGGCGACGTTTGCCGATGTATCGGTACTTATCGAGCGGGTTCGTCTGATTAAAGATGCCGATGAAATTGCACATGCACGCATTGCTGCACGGATTGCCGATCGGGGGATGGAGGCTGCGATAGATGCCATTGCGGCGGGAGGCAGTGAGCGCGATATCAGTATTGCTTCTATGCACGCGATGAACACGCACTGGGCGGCCCATTACCCGCAGGTAGAAGTTTGCGATTTTGGCTCATTGGAAGGCGGTGCGCAAAATGGTCTGTGGACTTGGGCGTTGGCGGGCGATCGCCTGTTTTACAATTGCGACAATCCTACGACGCGTAAACCCTTGCCGGGGGAAACGGTCGCGGTATTTATCTGGAGTATTGCCAACGGCATACACGCGGAAAACGAGCGCATCATCGCCTGTGGTTCGCTGCCAGATGCACACCGTCGCGCGATTGATACGATTCTGACGATTCGCGATGGGGTGGAAGCGAGCATTCGTCCCGGTACGCCGTATAGCGAGTTGTTCCAGCAGGTTAAATCTCAGCTTGAGGCCCATGGATATGGCAAATATATTCCCGGCCGCATTGGGCATGGTATCGGCATTGGCGCACATGAACACGCCTCACTGGATGCGCAGTCACCGCTGATTTTGGAGCCGGGTATGATTTTTACCTTCGAGCCGAATTTGCGCATTCCCGGCATCGGTGGCACCCAGATTTCGGACACCATTCTGATTACTGACACCGGGCATGAGTACCTGACACAGTCTACCGGTGGCTACCTTGAAGTGGCGATTCCCTCATGACGACGCTGCTAGAGGTCAAAAATCTTACGGTAGCGTTTGACACCGCCAGAGGCCCGGTGCAGGCGGTGAATAATGTGTCTTACTCGCTAAAACAGGGGGAGACGCTGGGGATTGTCGGCGAATCTGGTTCTGGAAAAAGCGTGCATGCGTTGGCGATGACGGGGTTAATCGCTTCGCCGCCGGGGCGGATCGTTAGCGGTGAAGTACTGTTCAACGGGCGCGATTTGCTGAAGCTGTCGAAACGAGAAATGTTAGATCTGCGGGGAAAAGAGATCGGGTTTGTGTTTCAGGACCCGATGACCTCGCTGAATCCGGTGCTTACGGTTGGTCGGCAGATTGCCGAACCGCTGCGTCGGCACCTCGGGTTGTCGGCTCAGGCTGCGCGTTCACGGGTAGTGGAACTGCTGGAGGTGGTGGGCATCCCATCGCCTCACCGGCGCTTGGATCACTATCCGCATGAATTCTCCGGCGGGATGCGGCAGCGCGTCATGATTGCGATTGGTGTCGCCTGTAATCCAAAACTGCTGATTGCCGATGAAGCGACGACAGCGCTGGACGTGACCATACAGGCGCAAATTGTGGATATGGTGCGCGGTCTGAAGGAGAAGATGGGGACCACGGTCATTTGGATCACGCATGATATGGGCGTGGTTGCCGGTCTGGCAGATACCGTGCAGGTCATGTACGGCGGCAGAATTATGGAACGGGGGCCCGTTGAGGCGATTTTCAGCGATCCGCGCAGCGCCTATACTTGGGGTCTGCTCAAGTCGTTACCCACGCAGGCTCGGCGCGGTAGCGGTCGCCTTTATCAAATCCCCGGCAATCCACCCGATCCATCGTCATTGCCTTTAGGCGATCCTTTTGCCCCGCGTAATCCCTTCGCGACCGCTCGCTGCTTGAATGAGGTTCCCCCGTTGCTGCCTGTGGCTGGTAGCGTTCCCGGTCATCAGGTCGCTGCCTGGTACGATTTACCTGCCTTGCTCGCCCAACAGGAGAAGATGCCATGAGTGCGGTTATCCAACAGGCGCCACCGCTGGTTAGCGTCGAAAATTTGTGCAAAACCTATGGGGAGACGCGCCGACGGCTGGGAGCAAACCGCACACCGATCAAGGCGGTCAATAATGTCAGTTTTGCGATTCGGGAAGGCGAAACGCTAGGGCTGGTGGGCGAATCCGGTTCAGGAAAAAGTACGGTTGGGCGAACGCTGTTACAGCTTGATACGCCGACTCATGGCGACATTTTTTTTCGGGGACAAAACATTACCGGTCTATCGCCGCGTCTCCTGAAGCCCTATCGGCGTGAGATGCAAATTATTTTCCAGGACCCTTACTCATCGCTGAATCCCCGCATGACGGTGGGCGATTTTGTGGCCGAGCCGCTGATTGTTCATCAATTGGTGAGCAATCAGCGAGAGCGGCAGGAGCGCGTAGCGGCACTGTTTCGTCAGGTGGGTCTGGAACCGGGGTTTATGACGCGTTTCCCTCATGAATTTTCTGGCGGGCAGCGGCAGCGTGTGAGCATTGCGCGGGCGATTGCGCTGCGTCCACGTTTTATTGTGGCAGATGAGCCGATTACCGCGCTTGATGTGTCGATTCAGGCACAGATTGTGAATCTGTTTCAGGATTTACAAGATGAACTGGGGCTGACCTATCTGTTCATTGCGCACGATCTTTCTATGGTGCGTTACCTCTGCCACCGGGTTGCCGTCATGCTGCGCGGATGTATTGTTGAAATTGGCCCCACGGAGGCGATTTTTAACCATCCCCGTCACCCCTATACCCAAGCCCTGCTGTCGGCGATTCCGATTCCTGATCCGAGAATTGAACGCCAGCGTCATCCGCTGGCATTTGATGTGAATAAAAACATTCCCCCTGAACAAGCGGTATTGCAGGCAGTAGGGCCGGAACATTTTGTTCTTTCCCAATAACATCGCAGGTAATGCCTTGTTCTTATTGAATAACCATGACATGACGGAATGGAGCAAAAATGACTAAAAAATTAACGCGGTTGCTGCTGGCTTCTGCGATCGGTACTGCTCTTTTGACGGCTTCGGTATCTACCTATGCAGAAACCGCCAACATTGTATTAAACACCACGGTAAACACCTTTGATCCTCATATGACGGCGTCGGTGGGGAGCGATCTGAGCGTACTGAGCCATATTTATCCTGCGCTGCTATTACGCGGTCCAGACCGTAAATTACATCCTGAACTGGCAACGTCCTGGAAGGCGGTGAATGATACGACCTGGCGCTTTACGCTGGTTTCCGGTGCTAAATTTGCCAATGGTGAGCCGCTGGATGCCGAGGCGGTTAAATGGAATCTGGATCGCGTTCGCGATCCGAAGGTTAACGCCCGTATTAAAGCATGGTTCGCGCAGGTGGCTGACGTGAAGGTGATTTCACCAACCGAACTGGAAGTGAGCACCGCCTCACCATACCCTAGCCTGGCCGATCAGATTTCCATGTTCCTGCTGTTACCGCCAAAGTGGGCCAGTAGCCACAATCCGGCAACGGAAACCTTGTCCGGCGGCCGCTACACGTTGGTGGAGAATGTTCCTGGCGACCATATTACGCTGAAAGAAAATGCTACCTACTTCGGCCAGAAACCGGCATTTGATACGGTCATCTTCCGCATTATTCCCGAACCTGCTAGCCGTATTGCCGCCCTGTTAGCAGGGGAAGTCTCGCTGATTACGGCGATTCCCACCTCTGAAGTGGAGCGGGTGAATAAGAGTGGGAAAGCCGAAGCCGGTTCGCTGCCTTCCATGCGCAGCGTCATGATTAAGTTCAACACAGAGAAAGCACCGTTAGATAATAAAGCGGTGCGGCAGGCGTTAAATTACGCCATTGATAAGGAAGGGATCTCGACGGCGTTGTTTAACGGTCAGGCCGCCGTTTCACAATGTCAGGTGCTGACGCCCGCTTACTTTGGCTACAACCCGGATTTGCAGGCGTATGCCTACGATCCGGAAAAAGCCCGTGAGCTGTTGAAAAAATCGGGTGCCGACCTGTCTAAACCGATTGCGCTGGATGTGCCTACCGCGACCTATTTACAAGGTAATGAAGTGGCACAGGTTGTGGCTGCACAGCTGACGGAGCTGGGGCTGCGTGTGTCCATCAATGAGATGGAGTTTAGTAACTACATGAACAAATATCTCAAGACTCACGACCTGGCACAAACCTCTTTGCTGGCACAAGCCTGGCCGACGCTGGATGCCGATGGTCTGCTCACGCTCTTTGCCCCCGGTAATAATTATGCCTATTGGAATAACACAGCCTTCGGTCAGGCATTGGATAAAGGGCGTGCCAGCCTCGATCCTGCCGTACGGCTTGCCGAGTATAAAAAAGCGACGCAAATCATGTGTGATGACGCCCCCGCGATTTTCCTCTATGCCCAGCCTAGCACCTACGGCGTGGCAAAAGCGGTGCATTGGGATAAACGCGGTGACGACTGGGTGCGCGCCTTTGATATGGCGCCCGTTAAATAGACCCCGTATTTTTTCGCCCGCCATCTGGGGACGGATGGCACGACGCGGGATGCTCAGGGAAAGGCACTGTGGCTCCCGTGTTGGTACGAATTTCTCTCTTAAGGAAGACTGTTGTTATGAACGATCCGGTCATTGATACGGTAGATCATTTGGCAAATCTGGATTCGCGCGGCGAGACGTTCGCTGTTCGCCGCTTGCGTCCTGAGTATGTTGCTGGCGTTGAGCAGTGTCGGGAGAGCGTATTACACCCTGATGATAATTTGCACCTTTCTGCCGTTTTACGTACCGCGCTAGCGGTGCGTATGGCTCGCGTAGTCGGCAATCACGCGCAGGCAGCGCATTATCAGCAGCGGCTTTGCACCTATAACCCTGATGCGTTGCACCAGCGAATCGCGCAGGGAGAGGCGTTTTTGCAGGGCGACTCGGCGTGTCTCCAGGCCATCGCCCACCATTGTGACCGTGTGACGGTCTTCCCTTCACAAAGTCGTCGTGACGATATCGAGCAGCTTAGCGATGCGGGGCTGACGCCTGCACAGATTGTGGCGTTGTCTGAATTGATTGCGTTTATTAATTTTGAGGCCCGGGTAATTAGCGGGCTGGCACAGTTGGAAGCGTTATTATGAGCAGCACCGGCGTTAAAATTAACATCAGGCCGTTAACGTGGTTTCCGTATCTTGAACCTGTCGCGCTTGCGGAGGCGTCGCCAAAACAGCTCGCGGCAATGCAGGTCACACCGTCCCAGAGCAACGTTTCACCGTATGTGAGAACGCTGGTACACGATCCAGAATCTTATGTCGCCCGCACAACGCTGTTCAATGCCATTATGTACAGTGAAGGAGGATTAGGGCGCGCCGAACGAGAACTGGGAGCGTTGGTTGCCTCGGCCGTCAATGGCTGCGCGTATTGTGGCTCGGTGCACGCTCGGCGTTATGAAGCGCTCTCTGGTCGTAACGACGTCGTGAGCACGATTTATACACAGGGTGTCGGGGCTGTTTTTGACGACAACACGCAAGCACTGGTGGATTTTTGCCGGGCGTTATCGCAAACCCCTATTGCACTGGAAGCGCGGCATATTCAGGCGTTGCGTGAACGTGGGTTTAGCCGGGCAGATATCGTCGACTTAATTCATTCTGCCGCTATTTTTGGTTGGGCAAACCGTCTGATGCATACGCTGGGGCATGCTGTGGCGTCAGTTCGCTAACCGGGGACCATACTGCGGTGGCGTGTCCCGGTTTTTCCTGATCTGAGCCACGAGGCAACCTGATGGTGGAAGGGGGTTTCGCTGCTTAGTGAAACGTCTCCCGTCCGGTAAAGTGCCCAACCCAGCCTTCTGGATTGGTAAAAATACGGATCGCGACAAAATCAGGAAATTCACCACAGTCAAACCAGTGCGGCGTGTTAGCGGGGACGCGTAAGAGATCGCCTGCTTCACAGGTCAGTTGGAAAACCTGCTCGCCAATCGGCACGAAGAACGCACCGCTGCCACGGACAAAAAATCGCACTTCATCTTCGCTATGGGTATGTTCCTGAAGGAATTTTTCTCGTAGCGCCTTTCTTTCTGTATGGTCTGGCGTCAGGCTGATCACGTCGGCGGAGGTGTAGCCTTCTTGCTGCTTAAGCCGCTCAATATCGGCATGATACTGCGCCAAAATGGTTTCGCTGCTGGCACCGAGCGGAGGCGCTTCTGTCTGCCAGTGTTCTAATTGGATTCCGGCGCTGGCAAGCAGTGCAGCAATGTCATTAAACGCGGTGAGCTGCTGAGTAGGCTGTGTAATGTGCGGACGGTGGTAAATCGCGAGTGTTGTCATGTCTGCTTTCCCTTGAATATAGAAGAACCTTAACCATTCCTTTTATAGGGATAAAAAGCAAGATGCTTTTTTTATAACTTATTTCTTAAAATTCAATGAGTAAAAATAATAACACCAGCTAAACAAAGCTATTTCCATTTAATCACTAGCCATTATCATTTTTGTTATTTCGATTTAACTTTTCCCGTTGCTAATCTCTTTCACTGCTAATAATTTTATAAAAATCGGGATGAAAATAATGAACACACGCTTTTCTCGTCTTGCCGCATGCGTGCTGGTAGCGGGGGTCATGGCCTCGGCTCAGGCGGCAGAAGAGACACTGTCGCTGAAGGGAAAAACCATCGGTGTTGCCGTGGTGGGGACACAGCATTTTTGGGATCGTGAGGCTTACAAAGGCGCAACGGAGGAGATTGAGAAACTCGGAGGGCAGGTTGTTGGGGTGGATGGCGGACGGGATAATCAGGTGCATGCCAATAATCACGACATCCTGCTGGCGCGTAAGGTCGATGCGGTGATCAGTATTCTCGGCGACAGCGCAGTAGAACCAAAATTTAAAGCGCTGCGTGATGCGAAAATTCCGGTTTTCACCGTCGATCACGTATCGTCTTACTCCATCAATAACACCACGTCGGATAACTACGCGATTGGATCGACGATTGGTCGCTACACGGCGGACTCTCTGGGCGGAAAAGGCAATATTGCCGTTTTCAACGCGTTCTCCAACGCGCTGAGAATTTGCGGCATCCGCTATGATTTGTGGAAATACGTCCTGCAAGATTATCCGGGGATTAAAATTATTCAGCCTGAGCTGGCCGAACAATATTCCAACTCACCGGAAGATGCGCGCAAGAAAACCCTTGAGTTGCTGAGTCAACATCCGAAAGGCACGCTGGATGCCATTCATGTTGCCTGCTGGGATCAGCCCGCCATCGGCGTGGTGCAGGCACTGGAAGAAACCGGACGTGACAAGGATGTGAAAGTGACGGCGATTGATGCCGGGCCAGAAACGCTGGAAATTATGGCGGAGAAAGGCAGCCCGTTTGTTGCCAACGTCGCGCAGCAGCCGCGCCTGATTGGTACAACATCGGCGAAAAACGTCGCACGCTATTTTGCAGGCACCACGCTGCTGCCGCAGACGTTTGTTCCGGTGCTGCCGATCAAAGGGGAGGCAGAAGCCAAAGCGGTGTATAAGCAGCTTGGCTATGGCGAACTGAAATAAGTCTATGGCGGGATATGATTCTACTCCGCCGCCATCCGGCGGCGGTCTGGCAATGACGCACATCAGCAAGCAGTTTGCAGGAATCTCCGCACTGGATAACGTATCGCTAACGGTTCGGCCAGGAGAAATTCTTGGCCTGATCGGGGAAAACGGTGCTGGAAAATCGACTTTAATCAAAGTGTTGGCTGACGCAATCTGAAGCTCGTTGAAATCGGCATCGAATAACACCGATTTGACCTTGGAGGTCCCGATATCAATGCCAATGTAGTAATCCATCCGATTCTGATCCTGCCTTGTAAAACCCGTATCAGCATCAGAATAATGGAAAAGTGGCGGCCGCTATATTCATAGAAATGCAAAGCAAAGCATCAATTTTGGAATAGCAGAAAATGTGGAGTAACGGAAAGAATTTACTCTATAGGTTGAGACAGAATGGCGTCGAGCAGGCCGGGGAAGCGCTGTTGCATTTCGCTGCGGCGCAGTCGGTTGATGTGTGTGGTGCCGCTGTTGCTGGTATGCAGCAGGCCTGAATCGCGTAACACGCGAAAATGGTGTGACACGCTGGATTTTGGGCGACCGCCATCGAGTTCGCTACACGTCGCCTCTTCTTGTACGGATAAACAGCGCACAATCGCCAGACGCAACGGATCGCTCAAGGCATACAGGACGCGCTCAAGAGTAAATTCTTCAGGAGAGGGGTGCTTAAAAGGTCTCATGGGTGAATTATAGCGGTAGGGTTGTCTAAAATCCATTGTTCGATTAATATCGAAATATCGAAGTAACCAGACAAGGTAGGAAATGTTATGTCCGCACTGTTTCAACCCTTCAAACTGAAAGACATCACGCTACGCAACCGCATTGCCGTTCCACCCATGTGTACCTATTCCGCGGACGATGGCCTGATCAACGAATGGCATCAGGTGCATTATGCCTCGCTGGCACGCGGTGGAGCGGGGTTGGTTATCGTGGAAGCGACGGCGGTGGCTCCCGAAGGCCGTATTTCCCCGCGCTGCACTGGAATTTGGAATGATGAGCAGGCACAAGCGTTTGCCAAAGTCGCCAAATCCATTAAAGATGCAGGCTCTGTACCGGGTATTCAGATTGCGCACGCCGGACGTAAAGCCAGTGCCAACGTACCTTGGGAAGGTGATGACCATATCCCCGTGGGTGATTCGCGCGGTTGGCAGACGATTGCCCCTTCCGCAGTGCCTTTCGGTGCGAATTTGCCCAAGCAGCCGCAGGAAATGACGCTGGAAGATATCGCTCGCGTTCGTGATGACTTTGTCGCTGCCGCTCGCCGTGCGCTGGATGCTGGGTTTGAATGGCTGGAGCTGCACTTTGCTCACGGCTATCTGGCACAGAGTTTCTTCTCTGTTCACTCTAACAAACGTGACGATCGGTACGGCGGCAGTTTTGGCAACCGTAGCCGTTTCCTGCTGGAAACGCTGGCTGCCGTTCGCGACGTTTGGCCACAGCATCTGCCGCTGACCGCCCGTTTCGGCGTGATTGAATTTGACGGCCGTGATGAAGAAACGCTGCAAGAATCCATCGAACTGACGCGCCGTTTCAAAGCTGCTGGGTTGGATATGCTGAGCGTCAGCATCGGTTTCTCTACGCCGGAAGCGACTATTCCGTGGGCTCCGGCCTTTATGGGACCGATTGCTCAACAGGTGCGTGAGCAGGCCGATCTTCCTGTGTCCTCTGCCTGGGGCTTCGGGACGCCGGAACTGGCTGAACACGCGGTGGCATCGGGGCAGTTGGATCTGGTGATGGTAGGAAAAGCGCATTTGGCGAACCCGCACTGGAGCTATCAGGCCGCACGCGAACTGGGCATTGAACGCGCCTCGTGGACGCTGCCAACGCCGTACGCTCACTGGCTGGAACGTTATTAATCACCGATCAGTATCTTTGTGACATTGATGTATGTCCGACTGAGGGTGCCCAATCGTTGGCACCCTCAGCACTTTGTTTGTTGCGGATTCAGTCGGAACAGTTTGAAAACTAGAACCTCGCTTCGTGCCGGGCCCACATTAGGTGGGTCTATCACCATCGGTTTACGAATCAGCAGAAAGATATTTAATCGATATGCCTTCCTGTTGACTGGAAATTTTTTTAAGGTGGACTTCAAGTTTTTGAGTAAGCCACTTTCTTAACGGATTCCCTTGGCTCTTTCTATGCCATGAACATGATATATCGAATTTTTCAGGATTATTTCCATGGGGAATGATTCTGAATATTGGATTTTTAGCAATTGCAGAAGGTATAAAGGCCACCACATCATTAATCGCCATAAATGCGGGCAATGTCGTGTAACAAGGTAATGTTGCGAGGATATTATTTCCGATACCAGCCTCTTCAAAGCATTTGTCCACAATGTCTTCAATATTACCTGGCCCTGTCGAAAATCTGACAGCGGGTAGCGAGCTAATATCGTTGGGTTTATTAAGCAAGGAAGACTGCCGAACGACGCAACTGTAATGTTCTGTGAGTAATTTCTTTTGTATCAGTCCATCATCAATATGATCGGAAAAACCAATGACCATATCAACATCACCGCCAGCTAGAGCATTAGCATGATTCTTTGAATTGAAGTCACTGACTTCAAAATGGAGGTTCGGAACCTCCATGCGAAGGGATTGGAACCAGGCTGGCAGTATAGTTAGCTGGGCATATTCATTCGCCATGATATTAATAGCTTTGTTATAGTTTTGTGGGAGGAATTCCACTTCACCTGAAATACTGTCAAACGCATGAAGAATATCTCCAATCTTATCAGCCAAATCTATAGCGTAATCAGTAGGCTGTAAGCCCGCGTTTTTGCGTAAGAAAATCTCAACCGGGAAGAAGCTCCGTAGCCGTTTTAAATATGCGCTCACCGCCTGTTGGGACATATCTGTTTTCAGCGCGACTTTTGAAACGTTTTTCTCCTGCGTCAACAACATGAACATTCGCATGTGCTTGATATCGAGACCATCAATCATTTAGTTGTATCTCATACAATTGATAACATATATACATTGTATCACTTGGGTCATAAGATTTCACTCGTTTCCAACAACCCTTGAAGAGTGAACGCAATGAAAAAAGTTATCCTGATTGGTGCACAAGGCAAAATGGGCCAGGCAGCATTGAGCGGTCTTAAAAACCACGAAGTGATTACGGCCAGCCGTTCTGGTGAAGGTTGTGATCACCAGGTGGATATTACCAGTACCGTATCCCTAAAAGCCTTGTTTGAAAAAATCGGTAAGTTTGATGCCGTGGTGAACACTGTTGGTTACTGCGAATATGCCGACTTTACCGACATGACCGAAGAACAATGGGAAACCACTATCCAGAGTAAAATGATGGGGCAGATTAATCTGGTTAAAGTTGGTCTGGATTACATTAATGACAAAGGCTCCTTTACACTGATTTCTGGCATCCTGAATGTTAAGCCGATCCCGATGGCTATCGCTGATGCCACTACCAGTGGTGCAATTGATACGTTCGTAAAATGCGTAGCTCATGAACTACCACGCGGTGTGCGTATTAACGTAGTGAACCCGACCGTACTTGAGGAAGCATGGGATGTTTACGGCGAAATGATGCCTGGTTTCCAGCCGGTTCCGAGTGCGCTTGTTGGTAAAGCTTTTGAACGCTCCGTTGATGGCTTCATTACCGGACAAGTTCTGTTTGTAGACGCATAATACTTCGCCTTTGCGTGATGAAATTTAATTAAAGAGATAATATGTATGAAAAAGTTAGTTCTGACTTTTACTGTCATCCTAATGTTGCCTTTTTCGGTTTTCGCAGAAAGTATTACTGCTACAGCTTCAACCCTTGATGAAGCGGAAAATATCATATGCACAAAAGCTGAAAAATTAGGTTCAGGTTATAAAATTATAAGTGTTCGTTCTAAAAACGATGTTTATATAATTGCAAGACTTGTCCCTAAGAAATAATTAACGTTATGTCGTTAAAGACCCGCCTTGGCGCTGAGAGATCCCCATAAATCAGCGCTAATAAACCATAACCCTATTTCGGTATGCTTTGGCAAGGTGGTCAAGAAGGGTGTCTAACTCCGTTCGTGTTAAAATTAGCGGAGAGTGTCGTAAGATATTCTCCGCTAATGTCAAACATAATATCACGCGTCGCGATTTAACATTTTTGGCCTGTGTCTCAAATGTAATCCTGTATTTTCAGAATAATAGCCAATCAGCCACAATGTTGATGAGAGGTGAACTCAATTAATTGATCGCACAATAAGTAGAACGCATAACTCTATTCCTATCGATAGATGTATATACCCGTCATACTTCAAGCTGCTTGTGCGTTGGCCGCCCTTACTCACCTCAGTCACTTACTTGTGTAAGCTCCTGGGGATTCGCTCGGTTGCCGCCTTCACGCAACTCGAATTATTTAGGGTATGCATCATCATTTTTCCCAACAAAAGGTTTTCTTTCACTCAGTCCACACAATCCCTAGCGGGATCTTAAATCTGAGAGGCTGCTGAACAATACCTCTGAACTACCACATAACTTCACTCAATGCGGTGCCACTTTCGAAAAGATATTAATCACCAGCACACCTGCGCAAATCAGCACCATCCCCAGTATGGCCGGCAGATCCAGCTTCTGTCCGCTGACCAACCAGCCGAGCAAACTGATCAGCACAATTCCCGCACCTGACCAGATGGCATACGCTACCCCGGTAGGAATGTGTGCCAGTGTCTGCGCAAGCAGATAGAACGCGGCGGCGTAGCAAGAGATTGTCCCCACGGAGGGCCATAAGCGGCTAAACCCTTCAGAGTATTTCATCATCGTTGTACCAATCACTTCAGCAACGATGGCCAAGCCAAGAAGAATATAGGTGTTCATAGCCGTTTATCCATAAAGATCAGCGCTCATATTCCCATTTCGGAATCACACAGCCGTTAGGACCAGGGGCGGTCTGTTTTCCATTCTCATCAAAACGGGTTTCACATTTTGCGGTCAGCCTGCCATCTTTCCAGATTCCGCTGCTTTTGACTTTGCCATCGGGGTAATAACAGGCGCTTTCGCCCTGGCGCAGCGCGCCCTGATAATCTTTGTACTCTTTACCATCGACCACCAACGGTTTGAAACCCTGCGCGCGGCTAATGCATTGCATCTGGCCGTTAGGGTAATAGCTGATTTGGGTGTAGCTGTCATCGGTGCCGATACGCGTTTCATCCTGACGTTGGCCGTTGGCATACCAGGTATTATTGGTTTGCTGGTGATTAAACAGATAATCGGCTTCGGTGAGCGGCGTGCCGTCAGGGTTGAAAGTTTGCTGTTTGCCGCAGTAGCCGCGACCGCTCATCGACAGAGGGCAGTAATTACGCTCGGTAATTTTGACACCAGCAGCGGTGAATTCCTGCATTAGCCCAACTTCATCACCGCGATCGTAGGTCGATATGGACTGCGGTTTTCCGTCAGGGAAATTATAGCGATACAGGCCGTCGAGTTCGCCATTGCGGTAACCACGATCGGCGCGCAGAGTGGTGCCATCGTCATAATATTCAATTTCACGACCCTCCAGTTTGCCCATGACATAGTCAGCCTGATAAACCATTTTTCCGGCCGCGTTAAACTTCTGATACACACCGTGAGGAAGATTATCTTTATAATGAATGAGTTGTGTCAGGCGACCTTGCTTATCACTCCAGCGTAGTTCTCCCTGCTTTATGCCAGCGATCAGTTCGACCTGCTGGATTTCGCCGTCAGCCGTCTTTAGCTTCCACATCCCGTTAGCCACGCCTTTCACAAACGGGCCTTCGCCGTTTTCGGTGATCCACCTGCTTTCAGGTTGGTCATCAACATAATCGCCCTTCGAGCGCAGCACGCCCGCCAGACGGCGCTCGCTGGGGCCATGACGTTGGCCATTGAGGTAAGTATCGAAGCCACTCAGCTCTGGTGTTATGCCACCCACGCCGTCGGTTATCTCCCAACGGCCTTCGCGCTCACCGTTTTTCATCAATCCCGTTGCCGTTTCTTGCTCATCGCTGATGATCCACTGGCCTTGCTGTTGTCCCGCTATATAGCTACCTGAACTAGCGAAGTTCTCGCCGACGGTGGTCCATTTTCCGTCAGGAACGCCATGTAGGAAAAAACCTTTTACTAAGCCATATTGCGGCGAGTAATAGATATAAGGCCCATTCTCGCTGCCGCTGAATTTAGCTGGGTCAGCTTGCCAACTGATGGCTGTCGCGCGAAATCCGGGTGTTGCGCTGTCTTCCACGCGACGGAAGGTTACGGTAAGAAATAAACCGTCTTTTTCCGCGAAGGTTTTTTTATAGGCGTAGACGTTGTCTGCTGGCTGTTTCGCAGCATGAGACGGTGTGCCATCGTCAAGATACCAGCCGACAACGTCGCCCTGAGTAAAGTCGATGTTATCGAAATCGTGATTATCGAACGTAGGGTACTGCGCGCTGTAGTCATAAGGTGGAAGCTTGGCGAGGGCGCGTTTTATCGACGTTGCATTGAGATCCTTATTCTCGTGAACCAGCTTGTCCAGAACCGGCTGTAAACTCAGTACCGGAATATAGCTGCCGTCTTCAATGTAACGCCAACTGCGCAGGGCGAACTTGCCGTGGCTTTTACTTAACACCAGCGTGATTTGACCCGCCTTATCCACGTCGGCATAAAACACGGACTCGATGGTGGAATCGGGGAAGGTACCGAGCAGGTGGGGAAGGTGATCGACACTGTGATCCTCTTCGCTACAGAAGCAATAATAGCCTTTGACCACCTGGTTTTCCTGAATGAAAACCAGCAGGGCGCTGCTGTCGCGTGCGCCCGAAATGATCGGATGTGCCAGCGTTTTTCCTGCATAAAAAGGAGGTGGGGTGTCATCCGGGGCGGCGATAGCCGTACTGACCCCTATGACCATATTCAGTAGTAGGATGCCAAACAGTAACTTTACGACTTTCATTCCCTGACCTGCTCCTTTGAAAAAGAGCGCATAGGTTACATGAAATGTTTCTAACGGTTAATATTTCGTTGAATCAATTCGTTGTGGGCTATCAGACTTAATCGCATTCT
This sequence comes from Pectobacterium punjabense, assembly GCF_012427845.1. NCBI lineage: Bacteria > Pseudomonadati > Pseudomonadota > Gammaproteobacteria > Enterobacterales > Pectobacteriaceae > Pectobacterium > Pectobacterium punjabense. The sequence goes on along the minus strand of NZ_CP038498.1, from coordinate 3,073,876 downwards.
AATACACAACACGGTCAGATTAAGTCTGAGCCAATACATTCCTTATGCAGCACTGACTTTAGCGGCATCGTCATGGCTATCATGACGATACGTCTCAATCACTGCGCGTGTAGATACGCCTCATACCAGCGGCTGAGTTGTTCGGTAACCGGGCGATGTTCGGCGCTAAACAGGTGGCCATCCAGCGCTTTTACCGGGGTGATGCCTGCCAGCGTGCCAGTCACAAAGGCTTCATCGGCGGTGAGCGCTTCTGCCAGCGTAAAATCCTGAGTCTTGACCGTGAGTCCGTTGGCGTGAGCAAGATTGATAAGGGTCTGGCGAGTAATACCGTTAAAGCAGTAACGCCCCGATGACGTCCACAGTTCACCGCGACGGACGATAAAAAAGTTGGTTGAGTTGCAACTGGCGACAAAACCGTATGGGTCCAGCATCAGTGCTTCATCGGCTCCTGCCTGCAACGCTTGTAGCAGTGCCTGAATAAGGTTAAGGCGGCTGTGCGAATTGAGTCGCAGATCGAAGACGTCCGGTGTACTGGTGCGGTAGGTAGAAGTAAACAACGTCAGCCCGCGTTTTTTCGCCGCCGTATCGACGACCTTGTACTCTGCCACGCACACGATGGTTGCGCCGCCGAGAATAAAGCGAGGATCTTGATTCGGGGTCTGCTTTTTCCCTCGGGTAATCATTAGGCGAAGATGTGCGCCATCGGTCATCCCATTGACTGCCAATGTTTTATAGAGAATATCGGTCAGCGCGTCCCGGCTATGGCCGATATCCAGTTGGATCGCCGCCGCACCCTCGAACAGGCGATCCAGATGGGCGTCCAACGCAATCAGGCGGCCGTTAACCAAGCGCAAACCTTCCCATACGCCGTCGCCGCACACATAGCCGGAATCAAAGATCGATACCACCGCGTTATCACGATGAACAAATTCTCCATTTACATATACCTGTACGTCGTTGTTACGCGGATCTTGCAAATAGGCCTGACTGCTTTGGTTGGATAATGTAGGTTGCATTATGCTGTCCCTGAATTAAAAAGCTCGCTCGGCAAAGCGGGCAAGAAAAGCCTGTGTACGCGGCTGCTGTGGATTTTTGAGTACCTGCTCGGCGCTACCCATTTCATGGATCACGCCATTTTCGATAAACACGACGCGGTTGGCGAAGTGATAGGCAAACCCCAGCTCATGGGTGACCAACAGGAGGGTACGCCCTTCCTCTGCTAACGCATGGATGGTGTGCAGCACTTCGCCTACCAGTTCCGGGTCCAGTGACGATGTTGGCTCATCGAACAGCATAATCTCTGGCGACATCGCCAGCGCACGGGCAATCGCTACGCGCTGTTGCTGCCCACCGGACAGATTGGCAGGGCGAGCTTGTTGCTTGTTACCTAGCCCGACCTTTTCCAACTGGGTTTTGGCGATGATATCTGCTTCATATCGCGGCATTTTCTTCACCGACACCAGCGCTTCACGCACGTTTTCCAGCACGGTCATATGGGGAAACAGGTTGAACTGCTGAAACACCATTCCTACGCGTTCCCGCACGGCGCAAAGCTGCTTTTCCGGATAGTCGCGCTGGCCTTGTGCATTGGTTTTTCCCAGCACGACGCCATCCAGTTCGATGGTGCCCGCGCTGGGTATCTCCATGAAGTTTAGGCAGCGTAACAGGGTGCTTTTTCCCGAACCGCTGCCGCCGATAATGGCAATTTTTTCGCCGCGTCGTACATCCAAATCGATGCCTTTTAGTACCTCAACGGCACCGAAGTGCTTCTGGAGTCCGCGGATACGCAGAGCGATATCTTCATTCAACGTACTGTTTTCATTCAAGGTAATAGTGTCACTCATAAAAAACCTGTTTCACCGTCAGGCTAAGGGGTTGAACGGAAACGACGTTCAAGTCGTGCGGCAAGGTAACTCCCCGGCCAGATCAAAACAAAATAGAGCAGCGCCACCACCGTCAGGATTTCCAGTGGACGATAATAGGTACTGCTCAGCAACCGTCCTTGGTACATCAGTTCGTTGACGGCCAGTATGGAAGCCAGTGAGGTCACTTTGGCCAGTTCGATCATCCGGTTGGTCAAGGCTGGCAGCATGTTGCGCAGTACCTGAGGCAGAACGACCCGCCGCAAGACTACGGTGTGCCGCATCCCCAACGCTTTCGCGCCTTCCCACTGTCCGTGGTCGATGGATTGCAGCCCGGCGCGGAAAATTTCGGTGCAGTACGCGGCGCTATACAGCGTCAGCGCCAGCGCCGCGGCGGCGAAGGTGCTGAACTGTATGCCGACCAGAACCGGAAAGGCGTAATAAAACCAGATCAACTGAATCAGGACGGGCGTATTACGGAATATTTCGACGAAGATTCTGGCAGGTAATGACAGCCAGCATTTTCCAAATACGCGAAAAATACCGAAAGTCAGCCCGAGTATGGTTCCCATCACACCGGCCAGCAGCCACAGCTCGAGCGTGACGCCAAGGCCTTTCAGCAACACCGGAATGTTGTCCCAGACCAGCGAGAAATCCCATTGATAGTGCATGATGTTCCTTACGCGAGCCGACGATCTGCCAGCGACAGCCGTTTCTCAATATGTTGACTGAACAGGCTAATCAGCAGCAGCAGGGTGAAATACATCACCGCCACCAGACTGTAGACTTCCAGCGGTCGGTAGGTTTGGCTGTTGATCTGCATCGCCTGATAAAGCAGTTCGCTGTAGGCCAGTGATGATGCCAGCGACGTGGATTTGATGAGTTCAAATGAACGCTCAATAAAGGGGGGGATCATCCGGCGTAACGCCTGAGGAAGAATGACCCGACGTAGCGCGGTTGATTTTGGCATACCGAGCGCTTTTGCCCCTTCCCACTGTCCCGCGTGAATCGAGGAAATCGCTCCCCGATAGACCTCTGCATAGAAGGCACCAGACTGTGCGGACAGCGCGATCACGGCGGCAGTGAAAGGTGAAAACGTTAACGGCGTAATGACGGGCAGGGCGTAGTAAATCCAGAAGAAATGCACAATCGCTGGCGTATTGCGATAGAAGCCAATCAGCACTACGGCGGGCAGGCGCAATAACCATCGAGGCGACATTTTCATCGCGGCAAGTACCATACCTGCCACCATCCCGATCAGGATGCTGGTGGCACCGATCTTTATCGTTCCCCATAGCCCCTCCAACAGCAGTTGGTGGTAAGGCCAGATGGCGGAAAAATCCCACTGATAAGACATAAAATAGCGCCCCTGGAAACAACGTAATTAGGAAATACATTTCTTATTTTGTTAGAACCGATGCATCTTAGCAGGTCGAAAAAATGATAAATAAATAATAAAACGTGGTGTTAATATTCCTTTTATTTATAAAAGAATGGCGGTATGCCGATGCCTCACGCTGCTGAACTCCCTCTGACGTTGCGACTCGCGACCTTTGTTCATCGATTGACGATTCAGGATATCCCCACCGTATTAAGAAGAAAGATCGTGCTGCATTTTATCGATAGTCTGGGCTGCGGCATTGCCGGGGCGAGCTGTCGGGTGGTGCAGAATTGCGCACGCGTCACCCGCCTGCACTATGCTGCTGGCAACAGTCCAATCTTGGACGGTGGTGCGCCGCTGGCGGCTATTGGTGCCGCGTTTTTGAATGCGACGGCGATCAATGCGCTGGATTACGACGACGGATATGAAGTTGCCGGTCGCGGCATGGGGCACCCCGGCGCCTCGCTGGTTGCCGCCGCATTGGCGGCCGTCGGTACGCGCTCGATCGACGGCGAAACGCTAATCTGTGCGCTGGCTGCGGCGTATGAAATCAATGGTCGGATCATTCAGTCTCAGCAACCGAGTCCGGCGCGTTTTCAGCAGGTTTATGGCGTGTGCCAGCACGAATCGGTAGGTGCAGCGGTGGCTTACGGGTTGCTGACGGGGTGTGATGCCGAAGGATTAGAGAACGCTATCGGATTGGCGGCGTCGTTGACGCCGTTGCCCAGCTTGCACAAATATAACTGGCAGCAGCGACCGCTGGTTTCCTTTAAGGATTACAACGCACCAGCCGCTGAGGCGGGTGTCCGTGGCGTTGAACTGCATCATGCAGGAATGATCGGCCCAAGAGATGTGCTGCCCGGCGAGCAGGGGTTCTGGCGCATGATGGGGTCAGATCGTTTTGATGAGTCGCTATTACTGACTGGGCTGGGCGAGCAGTGGGCGCTCCAGCACGCCAGTTTCAAAGCGTATCCTGCCTGTCGCTGGACACATACTGCACTGGAATCCTTCGAATGTGTACAGCACGAACGGGCGCTGGCACCGCAGGACATCGACGTTATTCTCGTTAAAGGCAGCCAGAGGCTAGCCGCTGACTTTATGGATAGGCGGCCGCAAAATGAAACGGATGCGCAGTTCAGCCTACCGTTTGCGCTGGCCTGTCTTGCCTACCGCATTCCGCGCCACCGCTGGAGTGCGGACGATACGTTAACCAATCCCACGCTTTTGGCGCTGGCAGATAAGGTTCACGTTGAGGTGTCTCCCGAGCTTGACCAGCTTATGGCACAGGCGCGCCGCCCGGTATTGCAGGTTGATGTTGTCATGAGGGGAAACGTTGTGGCAGGTGAACGCATTGCGTTTCCGCTGGGCTGCGCAGAACACCCGCTAACGGAAAGTCGCATCATGGCGAAATTTGCGGAGAATCTTTCGTCCCGACTTGCCCCAACAACGGTTGCGGAGGCAACGGCGGCGTTATCCGAACTGGAGCAATGTCAGGATGTCGCCGCGCTGCTGACCCCGCTGATGCAGACGTCCTGAATCCGTTCAGGACAATTCTGTTATCCGAATCCCGCTTATTTCCAGTCTTCTTTAATGACTGACGGCACTTTGCTGACGTCCACACCGCGCAGTTTGAGAGCCTGTTCATAGTAGTGCTGCGTCTTACCGGATTTATACAGCTTGGCAAACTGGTCATTCAGGAAATTGTGGAAGGTTTGGTCGGTTTCTTTACGGATTGCGCCGCTGGTACTGACTTCAATAATCGGCTTCGGCAGAATCAAATTGCCTTTGCCGACTTTAGCCTGTTGCAGCGCTAGAGCGGGATGGAAATACGACAGCGCATCGACACGGCCAGCATAGAATGCAGCTACGCCTTCGTCCATATTCGGGAAACGCACTAGCTGTGCTTTTGGCAGACGTTTGGTCAGAATCAGGTCTGGGCTGGAACCCAGCGTGACGCCGATTTTAACATCTTCACGATTGAGGTCGTCCCAGTTGGTGACGGCAATACCGTCGCGAATCAACACCCCTTGCGCATACCAAAAGAAAGGCTGCTCAGGGAAATCGACCGCTTTTTTCCGCTCTTCCGTCGGATCGAGCACCAGCATGGTATCGATCTGACCAGTCTGTAAGGCGGCGATGGCATTGCCCCAGGTGGTTTCCACCGTCACCAGCTTGACCCCCAGATCGTTTGCCAGCTCTTTACCGATGTTATAGCCGATGCCGTCCCATTCGCCGGTCGACGGATTTTTAAAATACCAGGGCTCGCCCTGTGCCACGCCGATGCGTAACTCACCGGTCTGTTTGATGTGTTGCCATGTCGAGGTTTGTGTGTCGGCGGCCTGGCTGAAAAAGGAAGCGCTAATCAGCGAGATCGCCATGAATACCTGGTGAAGTGAACGTTTCATTATAATTACCTTGGTGATTGAGTTTTAATCGAGGCGATATATTTCGCTCATGCAGAGTAGCGAAATACTTATAGCGAAATTAGTTCTTTTCGCCTTATCTCATTCCAGATAAATATAACGATTCATTGAGAGAGAAATCACGCTGGCGCGTGGTCTGCCTCGTGGTAGGGCGCGGCGTCTGGGGTTGTTCTGTTTATCTCATCAGGTAGCTGATGAATATGGCCGCTATTTTCCGTGTTTTCCCCCTGCGGCTGGGCATAGCAATAATTTCGCTATGCTTTTTAACTATTAGCAATTACTCATCATGCACCGTTCTTTCAGGTACCGTTTTTCAGGTACTACGAGGCAGCGTCATGATGATGACAAGTCCACCGTCATTGTTGAGATCTGCATAAATGGCGCCGCCATGTGCGGTGATAATGGCTGAGGCGATAGACAGCCCAAGCCCGCTGCCGCCGGAATGTCTCCCGCGTGAATGTTCGGCGCGCCAGAAGCGGTCAAAAAGCAGGGGAAGCGATTCTGCCTCAATTCCCGGTCCGTGGTCAGAAACCGTAATTTGCCAGCATGGCACGTTTTCACGCACCGCCATTTCACGAACGGCAATTTCACGTACCTCAATCGCCAGATAGCGGCCATCGCTGGCGTAGCTTAAGGCGTTTTCGATCAGAATGGAGAACACCTGCCCCAATCGTTCGCGGTCGGCAATACAGAAGTCATGTTGTTCGATATGCACATGGGTCTGAAACCCAGCCTGCTCTAGCTGAGGTCGATACCAGGTAAGCCGTTCAGTGACGATCTCGTCGAAATACAGCGGTGTTTTGACCAGTTGCAGTTGTCCGGCTCTGGCGAGTGAAAGGAAGTGCAGATCCTGAATCACGTGATTGAGCTGTTCGAGCTGTTTGATGACCATCGTCAGCTGCAATTTATCACGCGGGAAGACGTCATCAAGCATGCCCTGAACGCGCCCCATTGCTGCGTTTAGCGGCGTACGCAGTTCGTGCGCTAACGCCGCGCTGGATTCGCGCAGTTCCCGTTCGTAGCGCTCCAACTGCGCGGTCATATTGTTAAAGTCGTCCGCCAGCGTAATCAGCTCCATCGGTGCCTGCTCGACAAGCTGCGTGCGAGCATCGAAATTTCCCTGAGCGACGTCGCGGGCGGCGCTGGCGATATTGGAAAATTGCTGTGACAGCGGCCGCGCCCGCCATAGAAGCACAACTACCATGGTGGGCAAGGCGATAAGCACCATAATCGCCAGCACCAGCCAGTCGCTGTTGGCAATATCGGGTACAAAGAAATTCGAGCCGTAATACTGATAGATAATCTGTTGATAGCGAGGATTACCGTAATCTTCCTGTTTGCTTAACTGTTGGAACTCAACCCGCACGTCGTCGGGCATGTGTTGTTCGACATAGATATTGTAGGCGGCAAAGCGTAGCCACATCAGGGTGGCGATGATGAACAGGGCAGCGCACAGTAGAGAAATGATGCGAAAGCACAGCCAGTGCCACAGCGACATTTTTTCTGACAGGAAGATCGATTTTTTCATCAGGTTCACCGGAATCGATAACCGACAGAACGGACGGTGACGAGCACGTTGATGATATCGTACTGGTTGAGTTTCTTCCTGAGGTTGTGGACGTGGGTATCCACCACGCGCTCCAGCGCATCGCTTTCCGGCAGGCAGGCTTCCAGCAGTTCACCGCGAGTAAAGGCGCGGTTTGGCGCTTTAAGCAGCGTCACCAGAATGTTGAATTCGGTAGGTGTAAGATCGAGAATGACAGATTCAGACGGTGATAGCGCAATGCTGGCCGTCACGGAAGTCGGATCAACCGATAAATTTTCGAATGTCAGGATCGCCTCTTCCCGGATGGCGTAGCCGGTGCGTCGTAGTACGGCCTGCACGCGCGCCACCACTTCCTGCGGGTTATAGGGCTTGACGACATAATCATCCGCGCCGTAACGCAGCGCGCCGATCCGTTCCGGTTCATCGCCGATGGCGGTGACCATAATCACCGGAATATTACTGCGCTGCCGCAGGGCGGACAGCACCTCCGAACCCTTCATTTTCGGCAGCATCACATCCAGCAAAATCAAATCGGGTTTACTGGTCAGCGCCATGTGCAGACCCTTTTGCCCATCAGACGCGATAGAAACCTGATAGCCATCACGCCGCAGATAAGCCTCAAGCACGCTGGCGGCATCCATATCGTCTTCAATAACCAACACCCGTTTTTCTGCCATCACAACCTCTTGATGAAATCTTAAAAAACCACAAAGCATTTCTTGATTAAGCGTCAGCATAATTCGTCACGGTGCTGAAAAGCCAACACCAATTACATTGCACCCGCCGTGGAAACACCACGGTGCAAGATTACCGCGTTAAAAGAGGGGATGTATGAACATAACAACAATGATTTTATCCACCAGTCTGTCCGCTATCGTGCTATCTGGCACTGCATTCGCTGCGGAGTCGGAAGCATCAGCGCCCTCGCTCTTGGGTGACCACACAGATGTTACCCTTGGCGTTGCAGCCCAGAATGCACCGCGTTACAGGGGGAGTAAAAATCGTCAAACCACGGCACTGCCTGTGCTGACGGTTCAGCGTGGCCCACTCTATTTCGATCCTTCGCGCGGTATTGGCTGGCAATACCAGTCTCCTTCCGGTTTTTATCTCGATCACGCGATTGGCTACGACATGGGAAGGGATGACAAAAACAGCAATTGGCGTGCGGGTTCGAACCGGCTGAAAGGGATGGGGAAAATCAAGAGTTCGGTGATTACCACCGTAACAGCGGGGTATCAGTTTGCCCCTTGGCTGGCGTTGGAAGCGAGCGGCGAATTTGCGCTGAGTGATACAAAAAGGGGAAATCAGTACCGCGTTGGGGCAAAGAGCACGGTGTGGCAGTCCGCGGCAAAAGACGACGTGCTGGCATTGTCGGCAGACGTACTGATGGGGGATGCCCGCTTTAATCAAACCTACTACGGCGTGACGCAGCAGCAGAGTCTTCGCTCTGGGTTGGTCGCCTATCATGCTAGCAAAGGTGTCTACGGCTATGCGTTGGGTGCGAACTGGACGCATCAATTTAGCCCAGCTTGGTCAACCAACGTTGGGGTTACCTCAACGTGGCTTACTGACAAAGTCGCGGATAGTCAGGTGGTGGAACGACGGAATGACACCGGCGCAACATTGGCGGTTCTGTATTCGTTCTGATGGCGTGTGATGAGTGAGAGGATGTGATGATGGTCAGCCGTTTTGCCTTCTGTCTGCTGTCGGTCGTGTTGCTTAGCGGCTGTGACAGTACCGATGATTCGCCTGCGTCGCCGCCCGTTAGGCCGGTAAAAACGCTGGTCGTCATGCCAGCAATGAGTCGTGAGCCGGTGACGCTGACGGGAGAGATTCGCCCGCATGAAGAAACGGCATTAGGTTTCCGGCTGGATGGCCGCATCCTTAATCGTTTGGTCGATGTGGGGGCATCCGTGACGCGCGGTGATGTGATTGCGACGCTTGATGCACGCGACAGCGAAAATCAGCTTCGCAGTGCACAGGCGGATTTAGCCAGTGCCGCCTCGGCGGAACGGCTGGCGAAAAGCAACTTCTCCCGCATGAAAGCGCTGGCGCCGGGCGGGGCGATTGCGCGGGTACAGCTTGATGAAGCGCAGGCAAACTGGGATGCCGCCGTTTCCCGGCGCGAAAGCGCACAGATGACCGTCAAAGGCGCGCAGGAGCGCCTCGGCTATACGCAACTTACGTCCGCACAGGACGGGGTGATAACAACGGTCAGTGCGAACCCCGGTCAGGTAGTCAGTGCCGGGCAGGAAGTCGTCAGGTTGGCTTCGCTCGATGGGCGTGATGCGGTATTTGATGTACCGGAACGGTTGGTTAATCAGTCGCTTCCTTCGCGCACGATGCTTGTGTCGCTGCTATCCGATCCGGCGATTCAGGTACAAGGACGCGTGCGTGATATCAGCCCGCAGGCCGATGCGGTCACGCGAACGTTTCGGGTTCGGGTGACGTTAACCTCGCCACCGGCGGCGATGGTACTGGGTGCCAGCGTGAATGGCGCAATACAGCAGTCCGACACGTCGGTCATTGAGCTGCCTGCGTCTGCACTCACCCGTCAGGAAGAAAACCCAGCGGTTTACGTCGTGAACACGGAAACCCAGACGGTGCGTTTGCAGCCCGTTACCGTTGCACGCTACAGCGACACGGCGATCTACATCACCGATGGACTGAAACAGGGGGATCGCGTGGTAACGGCTGGCGTCAGTAAGCTACGGCCGGATGAGAAAATTCGGTTGGATGAAGAGGGGCGTCGCTAATGGCTCAAGAACCGCAATCGACCCCAGGCTTCAACCTGTCCGCCTGGGCATTAGCACATCAGCAACTGGTCGCGTTTATGATGCTGGTGATTATGGCGGCAGGTGTGATGAGCTACCAGCGCTTGCCCCGCAACGAAGATCCGGCGTTTACCATCAAATCTGCCGTGGTGTCTGCCGCCTGGCCGGGGGCGACGGTGAGCGATACGGTCAATTTCGTCACCGATAAGCTGGAGAAAAAATTACAAGAAACGGCATATCTCGATTATGTCGAGAGCTATACCCGTGCCGGGGAAGCGGTGGTTTTCGTTAACCTGCGCGATGATACACCACCTTCTGCCGTGCCGAATATCTGGTATACGGTGCGAAAGAAGATGACGGATATCGCCAGTTCGCTCCCCGGTGGCGTCAGCCCGCCAGCCGTTAATGACGAGTTTGATGATACGTTCGGCACGATTTATGGCTTCACTGCTGATGGGTTCTCTCCGAGGGAACTGCGCGATCGCATCGAGGATATTCGCTCTGCGTTACTGAGCGTGCCGGATGTCGGTAAGGTCGACATGCTGGGGGTGGAAGAAGAACAGATCGTCGTAACGTTTTCTCCCCGACGGCTGGCTGGATTAGGGATCGATGCGCAGCAGGTGATTGATTCACTTAAGGCGCAGAATGCGGTTACGCCGGCCGGTATTATCCGTACTGAGGATGAGAAAATCGCCGTGCGCGTCAGCGGCGCGTTTACCTCTGAGGAGAGTCTGCGCCAGATTACCTTACGCATCGGCGGGAAATTTGTTCCGCTTACTGATATCGCCACCATTGGTCGTGAAATAGCGGAGCCGCCGTCGCCGACATTTCGAGTGAATGGCGAGAAAGCCATTGGACTGGCTATTTCTATGGCACCTACCGGCAACATGCTCAATTTCGGTCAGGCGATTCGCGAAAAAATGAACACGCTTTCTGCCCAGCTACCGCATGGAATAGACATGACGCGTGTGGCCGATCAGGCTGAGGTGGTGAAAGGTGCGGTCGGCGGCTTTATCAACGTGCTGTTGGAGGCCGTTGCCATCGTGTTGGCGGTGTCGTTTGTCTCTCTCGGCAGCCGAGCGGGACTGGTCGTTGCTGCGTCTATCCCTATTGTGCTGGCGATGACCTTTATTGGCATGGAGATAACCGGTATTGGCTTACAGCGTATCTCGCTCGGGGCGCTGATTATTTCGCTGGGGCTGCTGGTGGATGACGCCATGATTACGGTGGAAGCCATGGTGTCGCGGCTGGAAGAAGGGTGGGATCGTAAACGAGCGGCGGCCTGGGCGTATGAAAGTACGGCCTTTCCGATGCTGACGGGGACGCTGGTGATGATTGCCGGATTTATTCCCGTCGGGTTTGCCTCATCGAGTGCGGGTGAATACTGTTTTTCACTCTTTGTCGTTGTCCTCATCGCTTTGCTCAGTTCTTGGATCGTCGCAATTCTTTTTTCTCCGTTGCTCGGTGTCTGGCTGCTGTCAAAAACGTTTCGTCACCATCACAATGAATCGGGGCGAGTGGGTCGCATGTATCGCGAATGGCTGCAACGGGCGTTGGCAAACCGGGGAATGACGTTAATCATTGCGGTGCTCCTGCTGGTAGTCGCCTTGTTTGGTGCAACTCGGTTGGAGGGAGAGTTTTTTCCTGCGTCGGACAGGCCGGAACTGCTAGTTAGCCTGACGTTGCCTGCGAATGCATCACAGGCTGCGACGGAGGCGCAGGCGAAACGGCTGGAAGCGCTTCTGAAGGACGATCCTGATGTTGACCATTTCTCCACCTATGTTGGATCGGGCGCTGTGCGCTTTTACCTCCCGATGGATGTGCTGCTGAGCCATGAAAATATCGCTCAACTGGTGGTGGTAGCAAAAAATCTGGACGCGCGGGATACGCTGACGGCACGGTTGAATCAGGTGCTTGAACGCGATTTCAGTAATATTGTGGTGCGTGTGTCGGCATTGGAACTGGGGCCGCCAGTGGGCTGGCCGCTGAAATATCGAGTCGCGGGGCCGGATATTCATCGGGTTCGTGATCTTGCGCAGGGGCTTGCCAGTCTGGTGGGCAATCAGGCCGATGTTCGCGAGGTGAATCTGACGGCGGGTGAACCGGAACGTTCGGTGAACGTGGTGCTGAATCAGACCGAAGCCCGCGCGGTTGGCATCAGCTCGCAGGATGTGGCCAGCATGCTGGCGGCGATATTCTCCGGTTCAACGCTGACCTCGGTGCGTGATGAAAACCGATTGGTGGATGTGGTCGTTCGTGGTACGTCGCAGGAACGCAGAGACGTCGCCACGATCGCCAATCTGCAAATTCCGATTGCGGAGGGTCGTTCCGTACCGTTGGGGCAAATTGCCACGGTGTCGTACGGCGTTGACGATCCAATTATCTGGCGGCGTCAGCGTGAACCGTTCATTACGGTACAGATGGATGTCGCACCGGGCGTGCGAGCACCAGCGCTGTCTCAAAAACTGGCACCAGAAATTGAACGCTATCGCGCCTCATTACCGACGGGGTATCACATCACGGAAGGCGGCGTTGCAGCGGAATCTGACAAGGGCAATGGCTCGGTATATGCGGTGCTGCCGGTTACGCTGTTGGTGATGCTGGTACTATTAATGATTCAGTTAAAGCGTATTTCCCGCATGGTGCTGGCTGTCCTGACCGCACCGTTTGGCCTGATCGGCATCGTTGCCGCGATGCTGCCGACCGGAACGCCCATAGGGTTTGTGGCGCTGCTAGGCGCGATTGCGCTGGCGGGGATGATTATTCGTAATGCCGTCATTCTGATTGGCGAAGTCGATCTGAATGTGAAAAATGGACAACCCGCCACGGAGGCGATCGTCAATGCGGCCAGCCATCGTTCACGCCCGATAGTGCTGACCGCGCTAGCGGCGATTCTTGGCATGATCCCGATTGCGCATCAGGTGTTTTGGGGGCCGATGGCCTACGCGATTATCGGTGGGTTGATGGTGGCGACGCTGCTGACGCTGCTTGCTCTGCCTGCGGCGCTGAGCCTATTGATGCAGTGGGAAGGACGGAAGTGGAAAATCCTACGGCGTAGGGAAAAATACGACAGGTCGTGGCGCTATCTGTGACGCGTCACGACCTGTTGATGTGCTTTATTGATCGACGACGGAACCGTCGACGTGCAGTCGGGTTTTCAGGCCGCGACGACGGTAGGGGAAGCGGTTCTCCAGATCGTCCGCCAGCTCAATGCCGATGCCGGACTGTGTCGGTATCTCCATAAATCCATCTACGCATTTGAAGGTGTTCTTCACGACGTCTTTTTTCCGCACGCCGTTCTCTACGCCCGTCGCGCCAAATTTTTCCGACAGCGCGGGTTGGTCATCCCCTGGATACTCCAGCAGCGCAAAGTTCGGGATGCTGACGGCGATCTGCAAGCAGGCGGCGGTCGACACCGGACTAAGCGGGTTATGCGGCACGACCATCAAATCATTGGCCTCTGCCAATGCTGCTACCTTTTTCGCTCCGGTAATCCCGCCGCACATGCAGACATCAGGACGCACATAGGCGACGGCATTACGACGAATCAGCATCGCGAACTCCTGAGGATTATTCAGGCGTTCGCCGGTCGCGATAGGAATATTGATTTTCTCGGCCACCTCCGCCATGGAATCGAAGTTATCCGCGCCGATAGGGTCTTCAATAAAATAGGGATAAAACGGCTCAATGCCGCGAGCGAACACCACGGCATCGGCGGGTTTCAGACGGCGGTGGACTTCAATGCACAGATCGACATCGTTACCGACCGCTTCCCGATAAAGGCCGATCCGTTCGATGGCCTCACCGATCTCTTTGGCGTGGGTGGTGAAATAGGGCGTATCGCGAGACTCATCCAGAAACGGCGTCAGATGACCAATCGCGGTAAAACCATCGGCTTTGGCCTGTTTCAGGTTGGCGATGGTTTCTTCGGTGGTGCGCCCTCCCGCGTGGGCATAAACGCGGGCTTTATCGCGGCAGCGGCCGCCCAGCAGGTTATAAACTGGCGTATCGTAATACTTGCCCGCGATGTCCCACAGGGCGATATCGATAGCGCTGATCGCTCCCATGATCGCGGCACCACGAAAATGCCAGCAGCGGTACATATACTGCCAGTGGTGCTCAATCCGCAGTGGATCTTGCCCGATCAGATACGTGCGCAGTGCCTCGACAGCACCTTTTGACGCATCGAGAAAACCCCAGGCACCGGATTCGCCAATGCCCGTCAGCCCCTCGTCGGTGGTGACCTCAACAAACATATATCGATTCGCGAGAATCACGCGCACATCGGTAATTTTCATCAACGCTTTCCTTAAGTTAGCCTGCTTAGCATTGAGTCTAATCACAGTGGTGTGCGGGTTGTCAACGTTGACAGCCCGCAATAGTCGCTGCCTTCGAACGCTGGGTGGCTCAGAGATGCCCTGATAGGCGCTGATGGATTTTGCTGCTGTGGGTATCCAGACCGACGATCGCGACCTTCGCATCATAACGGTGATAGCGGGTTTCGATAGCATCGAGCGCCGCCACGCTGGAGGCATCCCAGATTTGTGCGTGCGTCAGATCGATAGTGACATTCTGCGGGTCCTGCGCATACAGGAAATGCTCGAAGAGGTCGTTGCTGCTGCCAAAGAATAGCGGTCCTCGTACCGTGTAGTGTACCGACTGTCCGTCTTCGCTCACGCGACGCTCTGCGTGAATGACGTGCGCCACGCGACGTGCAAATAGCAGGATGGCAAAGATAACGCCACCGGCCACGCCGATTGCCAGATTTCCCGTCGAAACGGTCGCGATAACCGTGACGATGACCACCAGCGTTTCCGACAGCGGCATCCGTTTCAGCGTGGTGGGGTGCAGGCTATGCCAGTTCATCGTTTTCAGCGCGACGATCATCATAATCCCTGCCAGCACCACCATCGGAATCTTCGTCATGATTTCGCTCAACCCGGTCACCAGCAGCAACAGCACCAGCGCGGCGGCGAGAGTAGAAATACGCGTACGCGCTTTCCCTAGCTCCACGTTGACCACGGTCTGTCCGATCATCGCACATCCGGCAATGCCACCGTAGAATCCGGCGAAGATATTAGAAACGCCCAGCCCCCAACATTCGCGGCGCTTGCTGGACGGAGTATCCGTGATGTCGTCTACCAGTTTGGCGGTTAACAGCGATTCCATCAGCCCCACGAAGGCAATGCTGAGCGCGGTCGGCCAGATGATGCGCAGTGTTTCAAGATTGAATGGCACCAGCCACTGGGTGAAACCCGGCAACCCTGGCTGCATAGGCCCGGCGTCGCCGACGTTAGGCACCGTGATGCCGGTAAACATGGCAATCGCTGTTACGGTGACGATCGCCACCAGCGGTGCAGGAATGCTTTTCACCACATAAGGCAGCAGCAATACAATGGTCACCGTTAACGCAAACAGTAGCCAGACCATCGAGGATTGCCCGTATACATGTGGCACTTGCGCGGCGAAAATCAGGATGCCTAGCGCGTTCACGAAACCAATCATCACCGAGCGGGGAATGTAACGCATCATTCTCGCCAACCCAGCCAGCCCAAACAGAATCTGGATAAGCCCCGCCATAATCACGGCGGGCAGAATATAGGCTACGCCGTGCGCGTGTACCATCGGGCCAATAACCAGCGCCACAGCACCGGCCGCCGCGGTAACCATCGCCGGTCTGCCGCCGAGAAAGGACATGGTGAAGCACAACACGATAGAAGCGAACAAACTGACTTTGGGGTCGACTCCCGCGATGATAGAAAACGAAATCACCTCTGGGATAAGCGCCAGTGCGGTGATGGTGCCCGCCAAAATTTCACGCATCAGCAGCGAGGGCGAACGTAAGGTTGCAAGCGTTGACGTGGCTGATTGAACCTGTGTCGGCGTTACCTTAGGGGATGGAATCATAGGTGCAGGCTTAATTTTTGTAGTCAATGACGAAAGGCGGGAGAGGATAAATTATCGGCAGTATAAAAGATACTGTCCGTCATCGGCAGGCAAGGAAAAATCAATAGGAAAACGAAGGGGCGGTTAGCGCGTCGCCTTATCCGCCCGCTCGTTGTGTTTTATCCGTCAGGAATTAGGCATCAATCGCCAGAATGGCCATAAATGCTTCGCGTGGAATGTCTCGTTTTGAGAACCCAACGTTGTGTTTTTTATTTTCTCGCTGTTTACGGATCAGTCGCTGTTTCTGCGACAGGCTACCCTGAAAACCCTGTGCCAGTGCGCTTTTTCGCAGCGGCGGAATGTCTTCGCGGGCGATGACACGATGGCCGACTTTTGCCTGAGCTGGAACGGGGTACAGTTTACGTGGAATAACGTATTTCAAGGCTTTCACGATCTCAGTTGCTCGTGCCCATGCTTTATGACGGGCAATGATGAAAGAAAAGGCGTCAATCGGCTGGCTATCGAGATAAATATCACAGCGCACCAGATCGGAACGTCGATAGCCATCTAACACATAATCCAACGTAGCATAGCCCTGTGTGAGTGATTTTAGGGCATCAAAGAAGCCGAAAATCATTTCATTGAGCGGTAGCTCCCAGTGTAGTGTCACGCTACCGTTATCGAGATATTGCATGTCGATAAATACCCCACGACGCGAGGTGCAGCATTCCATCAACGCGCCAACGTAGGCATCAGGTGTGTTAATTGTGCAGATAACATAGGGTTCTTCGACGAAGTCCAACACGTCTTCTCCGGGAAAATGTGCTGGATTATCGATGGTATGGCTCTGACCGTTATGTAATGTGACCCGGTATGCCACGCTGGGCGCGGTGGCAATCACCGATATGCCGTATTCGCGTTTGAGCCGTTCGCGAACAATATCCATATGTAACATGCCGAGAAAACCACAGCGAAAACCCGCGCCCAGCGAGGCAGAGACATCGGGAACCATGTGCAGTGCCGCATCGTTAAGCGACAGTTTATTCATGGCATTGCGCAAGCTTTTCAGATCGTCGTCCGCGTCGGGGTAGATTCCAGAAAACACCATTGGCTTCATTTCCTGATAGCGTGCAACTGGCACTGAAGCGGGACGAGCGGCTAACGTCAGCGTATCACCCACCCGGATCGCGGCGGCATCTTTTAACCCGGCGGCGAGATAGCCCACCTCACCGTTTTTCAAGGCGCTACAAGGCTGACGTTGAGGGAAAAAAGCACCGGTTTCGGTGACGTCGAAACGCGATCCTGATGACATAAAACAGAGTGTATCGCCAGTCTGAATGCTGCCATCCACTACACGTGCGTGCATGATAGCGCCCTGATAGGGATCATAATGTGAGTCAAAAACCAGCGCGCGCAGCGGAGCATCGGCGAACCCGTTTGGTGCAGGGAAGTGGTGGGCAATAAAACGCAGTACTGCCGCTACACCTTCTCCGGTTCTGGCAGAGACCGTCAGCACGGTGCTGATATCCAGAGAGGGAATATCCGCCAACTGCTGCATCACCTGTGCGACATTAGCCTGTGGGCTGTCAATTTTATTCAGGACAGGCAGAATCGTTAGCCCCTGTTGTCGGGCGAGGTTGAGGTTGGCCAGAGTCTGTGCCTGAACGCCCTGCGTGGCGTCAATCAGAAGAATCGCGCCGTCGCAGGCGGCCAGACTGCGGGAGACCTCTGCCGAGAAATCAACGTGTCCTGGCGTATCTACCAAATTGAATTGGTACGGCTGGTGGTTTTCATCCTGATAGCGCATGCGCACGGTTTGTAATTTGATAGTGATGCCGCGCTCCCGTTCTATCTCCATCGAATCTAACAGCAGTTCGCGCATGTCGCGTTGAGCGACGGTTGCAGTCAGTTCGATAAAACGGTCGGCGAGGGTGGATTTGCCATGATCGACATGAGCAATAATGCAGAAATTACGAATTCGAGGTGTACACATAGAAAAAGCCTTTCACATCATGATGTCTGGCTCGGGATCGTGTGCGACGCTGAGGACAGACAGAGAAATTCGCGCTGAAAAAATTCAGCGAAGATGAAAATCAAAAGATGTAAAAGTGAATAGCCGCGGCGATGATAGCGCGTTTTATTTTGCCGCGGCAAGTCATAATTCTTGACGTGAGTTGCTCCCTGAAAAGTGATGCACGGCGATTGATAGGCGTATTTCATTACGAGGGCTGTTTGCTCTTGTAGGTTTTCGGTATTCTCTTTAAACCCCCATCACACGGGCCATGATGGCCTGATGTAACCAGCGCGGAGTGGCCCAGGTCAGAAATACAATTGCCTTATTTCCCATACCCGGGACAACGCTCATTCGTCCGGCCTGAAGTGCTCGGATGCCAGCCTGCACAACAGGCTTAGGCTGCATCATGACTCCTTTTAAGGCTGGGGTGAGTTTCTGTTTGGCGGTTGCAGCAAAGCCAGTGTCAGACATGCCCGGGCAAAGCGCGGTGACAGTGACACCGTCGTTTTTAAGCTCACGATGCAGAGCATCAGAGAACCTGAGCACATACGCTTTCGCTGCTGAGTAAACGGCAAAATTTTTTACGCCCTGATAGGACAACAGGCTGGCAACCATCAAAATATATCCTTTACGCCTGACGCGCATATCTTCTGCAAAGAACCGGGTCATTGCTGTCAAACTGGTGATATCCAGATTGATCATGTTCAGCGCGTCATCAAGTGGTTGATCCAAAAAGCTATCTTGCAGACCATGACCAGCATTGTTAATTAATATATCAACCACAATATTTTGTTCCCGTAGTCGACTGTGCAGATCGCTAATTGCGGTAACCACGGAAAGATCGGCCTGTTCAACCCTCACATCAATGTTAAAACGCGTCCGCAATTCGGCAGCCAGCAATTCAAGTTTATTGAGCCGCCGTGCCACCAGGATGAGTGATTTTCCCTGTGCGGCATATTGACGCGCGAATTCTTCACCAAATCCGCCTGAAGCCCCTGTGATGAGCACCCAGGCGTTGTTTTTTGCTGTCATGTTAATCACTCCGGTGGTTTATTGTGAACGGTACAGGTGGTAGTCGATGGCATGTTTGTGCACAACTACGCGAGTATCCTAGGGCATCCTCTCGGCGGCTTCTGGAGGCTGCCAACCACCGCCGAGCGCTTTGAATGCAGCGACTGCTGCGCGTGCAGATTCTGCCTGAGCCTGCGCTCTGGCGTCGGAAGTCTGCAACAGGGTCTCATCGTTGTGCAGGACGTCAATCAGGCTTGCTGTCCCTTTCTGGTAAGCGATGAAAGATGACTGACGTGCGCTAGCCAACGCAGTTTCGCCTGCGGTTAAGGTTGCTGTCTGCGTCTCGCGATTGAGCAGTGCCGAGAGCGCGTTCTCAACGTCTTCGGTCGCGCTTAAGACTGACAGACGGTAAGCTGCCAATGCTTCGGCTTCCTGTCCCTTAGCCTGATCGATCTGAGCGTTAATGCGGCCGAAGTCGAAGAGTCGCCAGCGCAATCCCAAGATGCCTGCCGATTGACTGGCCGCGTTGGAAAACAGATTGCTGCTCGATACTGACGTTGCGCTGCCAAGCAATGCGCTGAGTGAGAATTTAGGATAATACTCGCTGATGGCGGCCCCGATACGCGCGTTGGATGCCGCGAGATGGCGTTCGGCTACGATGATATCGGGCCTGCGACGCAGCAGATCGGCAGGTGTCCCTGTTGATATGCGCTGTGGGGGCTGTGGAATGGCGCCCGAAGAAGCCAACTGAGTGCGATGGGTTCCGGGAGGCGTGCCGAGCATAACGTCCAGCGCGTTCATCGCGCTATCTATCCCTATCTGGAGAACCGGCACGCTAGCCTGAACCTGTGAAAGTGCGCCTTCGGTTTGGCGGACTTGATACTCTGCGGCGAGTCCTTTGCTGTGGAGTCGCTGTACCTTGTCGAGTAAGTCTTGCTGGGTGTTGACCTGTCTGTTGGCGATCGCCAGACGAGTTTGTAATCCGCGCAGCGTGATATAGATATCGGCTGTCTGTGCGGCGACGGTTAGACGAGTGGCGGCGACGCCAGCCTCTGAAGCCTGATAGTCAGCCCGTGCGGCCTGATGGCCGCGTCTCAGACCGCCGAAGATATCAAGCTCCCAGCTTGCGTTAAGATCGGTTTCATAGGTATTGCCGTAGCGATTATAGCCAGGTGTCGAGTTGAGTAACCGACCTTGCGGCGTTTCAATTGACTGATAAGCCCGTGCTGTTTGTCCGCTGATATTGCCAGAGGGCAGCAGAGCCGCTGTTGCTGCGCCAAGCCCGGCGCGTGCCTGAGTCATTCGTGCGGACGCTTGGGCTAAATCAAGATTCTGTACCAGTGCGCTTGAAACTAACGTGTTCAGTAAGGGATCATTGAAGCTCTCCCACCAGACCGAAAAGGTAGCAACCTGAGTTGCATTCCCCTGTTTTAATATGGATTGATTTGATATGGATTGATTCGCGACAGATTGCTGGACGGCGGATGGAGTCTGGTAGCGATCCGATAACGGAACGTCCGGGCGATGATAATCCGGTCCAACCGCGCAACCCGCCATTACGCTAGCGGCCACAACCAAGGCAAGGGGATGGAGGGATGACATAGTAATTCCTTGAGCCAAAAATAATGTGACCATATTACGTATTGGTCACTCGTTGTCAATCAAGACCCGATGAGCTAAGCTGGAAACATGACTACACATATGAATACACATTCCCCACGCGGCCCGTCGGACCATAGCGTCCGCGATCAGATAGTGGACGCTGCCACTGAGCACTTCGGACATTTTGGATATGAAAAGACAGCCGTGTCCGATCTGGCCAAAGCGATTGGTTTTTCTAAGGCCTACATCTACAAATTTTTTGATTCCAAACAGGCTATCGGCGAGGTGATCTGCGCTAATCGGTTGGCGATGATTATGGATATTGTCAATTCAGCGATCGCGGATGCGCCAACGGCTTCAGAAAAACTGAGACGCCTGTTCAGAGCCTTGACAGAAGCGTGTAGCGACTTATTTTTTCATGACCGCAAGATTTATGATATTGCCGCGGTATCCTCTCGCGATCGGTGGCCTTCAGCAGCAGCATATGAGGAAAAGCTACGCCAGCTTATTCAGCAAATTCTTCTTGAGGGACGACAATCCGGGGAATTTGAACGCAAGACACCGTTGGATGAGACGGCGAATGCGATCTATCTGGTCATGCTCCCTTATATCAGCCCTGTTCAATTGCAATACAACCTTGATACAGCTGCATCAGCAGCGGTATTACTGTCGTCGTTGATATTACGTAGTCTGGCACCTTAAAGATGTGACCATTGACAATATTGGTCACTAGTTGGAGAATGTGGTTTCTGTCCTGTTAATGTAATAAGGGAACCCATGCTTCGGCTCAAATCTGCCACTATCGCTGTTTGCCTGTTGCCTCTCGCCCTGGTGGCGTGCGGCGATGCTTCCGACGTTGACGATCCGCGCAATCAGCCTCCTTTGGTGAGATCGGCTACCGTGGTGAGCGCCGTTGATGCCTCTCGCGCGTTCACCGGCATTGTTATCGCCCGGGTTCAAAGCGATCTAGGTTTTCGGGTGCAAGGTAAAATTCTCGAGCGTCTGGTCAATACCGGAGAAAGCGTCAAACGTGGTCAACCTTTGATGCGTTTGGACCCTATCGATCTCAACTTACAGGCGCAAGCCCAGCAGCAGGCTGTTATCGCTGCCCGGGCTCGTGCCCGACAGGCTACCGATGACGAGGCTCGTTATCGAGGTCTGGTTGCCGCAGGTGCTATATCCGCATCAGCCTACGATCAGATAAAGGCGGCTGCCGAGACGGCAAAAGCGGATCTGAACGCTACGCAGGCGCAGGCTGATGTGGCGCGTAATGCGACGGGGTATGCCGTTTTGATGGCCGACGCCGATGGTGTGGTAGTCGATACGCTGGCAGAGCCCGGTCAAGTGGTGAGTGCAGGTCAACCTGTCGTTCGGCTGGCGCGAGCGGGGCAACGGGAGGCTGTCGTACATTTGCCTGAGACGTTACGCCCCGTGGTCGGTAGCGAGGCCATGGCAAGGTTATACGGTGCGGCTAAACCGTCCATTCCCGCGAAACTGCGACTGCTGTCTGACGCTGCCGATCCTCAGACGCGTACGTTCGAAGCTCGATATGTACTTGAAGGCGCACTGGCGAGTGCGCCGCTTGGCTCGACGGTCACGCTCAATATTGCGGAGGATCAGTTACCTGAGCAGGTTCTTCAGGTGCCAATCGCTGCTATTTATGACGCGGGAAAAGGGCCGGGGGTATGGGGTATTTCGGGTGAGCCCCTCAACGTGTCGTGGAAGCCTGTTGAGGTTATTGCGTTGGGTGATGACACGGCGAGGGTGACCAGCGGTTTACAGCCCGGTGAACAAATTGTGGCTTTAGGCGCACATTTGTTGCATGACGGTGAGGCGATCCGAGTGATTGAACAGCGCGATGCCAGCGTCGCCGGGAGCCAACCATGAGCGAAGGGCGGTTCAATCTTTCGGCTCTCGCCGTCCGCGAGCGTTCCATCACGCTGTTTCTTATTATCCTGATAACCGTCGCGGGCATTCTCTCGTTCTTTGAACTGGGGCGTGCGGAAGATCCACCGTTTACGGTCAAGCAGATGACGATTATTTCTGCCTGGCCGGGGGCGACGGCTCAGGAAATGCAGGAGCAGGTAGCCGAACCGCTTGAAAAACGGATGCAGGAGCTCAAGTGGTATGACCGCAGTGAAACTTACACGCGCGCTGGGCTAGCTTTTACGATGCTGTCATTGCAGGACGGCACGCCGCCTTCACAAGTACAGGAAGAATTTTATCAGGCGCGTAAGAAACTCAGCGATGAGGCGAAGAATTTACCGTCGGGGGTGATCGGACCGATGGTTAACGATGAATTCTCAGACGTGACCTTTGCACTCTTCGCGCTGAAGGCCAAAGGGGAGCCGCAGCGTTTGTTGGTCCGCGATGCCGAATCATTGCGTCAGCGTCTGTTGCATGTGCCGGGAGTGAAGAAGGTCAATATTATCGGGGAGCAGGCTGAGCGCATCTTCGTCTCGTTCTCGCATGATCGGCTCGCGACGCTGGGCATTTCTCCGCAGGATATTTTCTCCGCGCTGAACAGTCAGAACGTGCTGACGCCGGCCGGTTCGATTAATACGAGCGGGCCACAGGTCTTTATCCGTCTGGATGGTGCTTTTGACACGCTGGAGAAGATCCGAGAAACGCCGATTGCTGCGCAGGGGAGATCGCTGAAGCTCTCGGATGTGGCGACGGTTGAGCGTGGTTACGAAAACCCTGCGACCTTTTTGGTTCGTAATCAGGGGGAGCCAGCGCTGTTGCTGGGTGTTGTGATGCGCGAGGGCTGGAATGGCCTGGATTTGGGTCAGGCACTGGATGCTGAGACGACCAAAATCAATGAAGGTATGCCACTCGGCATGACGTTGACGAAAGTCACCGATCAATCAGTGAATATTAGTTCGTCCGTCGACGAGTTCATGATCAAATTCTTCGTCGCGTTGCTTGTTGTAATGGTGGTTTGCTTCATCAGCATGGGGTGGCGTGTAGGCGTTGTTGTTGCGGCCGCGGTGCCGTTGACGCTGGCTATCGTCTTTGTGGTGATGGAAGCTTCCGGCAAAAACTTCGACCGTATTACGCTGGGCTCCTTGATCTTGGCGCTGGGTTTACTGGTGGATGATGCCATCATCGCCATCGAAATGATGGTGGTGAAGATGGAAGAAGGATACGACCGTGTTAAAGCCTCGGCGTATGCCTGGAGTCATACAGCGGCACCGATGCTGGCTGGTACGTTGGTGACGGCAGTGGGTTTTATGCCCAATGGTTTCGCGCAGTCTACCGCCGGTGAGTACACCAGTAATATGTTCTGGATCGTCGGCATTGCCCTGATTGCCTCCTGGGTCGTTGCCGTGGTCTTTACACCTTATTTAGGCGTAAAGATGTTGCCGGAAATAAAAACCGTGGCGGGAGGGCATGCAGCCATCTACGACTCTCGGCATTACAACCGCTTTCGCCGTTTACTGACGCGCGTGATCGCGCGGAAATGGATGGTGGCCAGCACCGTTATTGCCGTGTTTGTGGTTGCTATTGGCGGGATGGGGATGGTCAAGAAACAATTCTTCCCAACCTCCGATCGCCCTGAAGTGCTGGTGGAGGTGCAAATGCCTTATGGTACTTCTATTGAGCAGACCAGTATCACTGCGGCGAAGATCGAAGACTGGCTGAAACAACAGGATGAAGCAAAAATTGTCACGACCTATATCGGACAAGGGTCACCGCGTTTTTATTTGGCGATGGCACCGGAGTTACCCGATCCGTCGTTTGCGAAGATTGTTGTGCTAACGGACAGTCAGGAAGCGCGTGAGGCACTTAAATTTCGGCTCCGTGAAGCGGCGGCTGATGGGCTAGCGCCCGAAGCGCGGGTTCGCGTGACGCAACTGGTGTTTGGCCCGTATTCACCTTTCCCGGTGGCCTATCGTGTAATGGGGCCGGACCCTGTCACGTTGCGTGATATTGCAGACAAAGTGGAAGCGGTGATGCAGGCTAGCCCAATGATGAGGACGGTCAACACCGATTGGGGCCCACGTGTACCGACGTTGCATTTCACGTTGGATCAGGATCGGTTGCAGTCGGTGGGGCTGACATCAAGTGCGATCGCTCAACAGCTCCAGTTCCTACTTTCTGGCGTTCCGATTACTTCTGTGCGTGAAGATATCCGTTCTGTACAGGTTGTAGGCCGTGCCGCGGGGGATATTCGACATGATCCCGCCAAAATAGAAGGGTTGACGTTAGTTGGGGCATCCGGTCAACGCATCCCCCTTCCGCAGATCGGTGATGTTGAGGTCCGAATGGAAGATCCTGTACTTCGACGTCGAGATCGAACGCCGACTATTACCGTCCGTGGCGACATAGCCGAAACGCTACAGCCACCAGATGTGTCCGCGACAATTGTGAAGGCGCTACAGCCCATCATTGATACGCTTCCCGCTGGATACCGCATTGAGCAAGCGGGTTCGATTGAAGAATCGGCAAAAGCAACCAAAGCGATGGTGCCGCTGTTTCCCATCATGATCGCCATAACGCTGTTGATCATCATCTTACAGGTGCGCTCAATGTCTGCGATGGTGATGGTATTTCTCACCGCTCCGCTGGGGCTGATTGGTGTGGTGCCAACGCTGCTGCTCTTCAACCAGCCATTTGGTATTAATGCGCTTGTTGGACTGATCGCGCTATCGGGCATTCTGATGCGTAACACCTTAATTCTGATAGGGCAAATCCATCATAACGAGAAGGAAGGGCTTGATCCTTTCCATGCGGTGGTGGAAGCAACGGTGCAACGTGCCCGACCGGTGTTGCTTACGGCCATGGCCGCTATTCTGGCGTTTATCCCGCTGACACACTCGGTATTTTGGGGGACGTTGGCTTATACCCTGATTGGCGGGACGTTGGGAGGAACGATCATGACGTTGGTATTCCTACCCGCGATGTACGCTATCTGGTTCAAAATACGCCCCGATAATCAGACGCATGATGATAAACATGCATCGGCATAAACCGTCACCCCGATAAAAGACAATCGCCACAGGCAACAGATTGTGACGAAAACCACCCAACTGGCGCGGAGCGTATTCCCGCGCCAGTCATTATCGCTAAGGTAACCATGAGTACTGAAATTATGGCGAAACCCTATTCTTCTGAAGCTCCGCGATTAACCGGAAAAATTGTCGCGTTATTGTCAGGTCTTTCGGCTATTAGCATACTGTCCACAAATATCATTCTTCCGGCGTTTCCCGATATTGGAGAGCAGCTTGGGGCATCCTCACGTGAACTGGGTCTGACGCTTTCCAGTTTTTTCATTACCTTCGCGCTGGCTCAACTGGTTGTGGGGCCATTGTCGGACCGCTACGGACGCAAGACGCTCGTACTGGGCGGCCTCACCATATTTATTGTTGGTACGGTTGTCGGTGGTCTTGCTGATTCACTTGACACACTGATTGCTGGAAGAGTCATTCAGGCGCTGGGGATATGCACTGCTTCAGTGTTAGCGCGCGCGATTGCACGTGATTTATTTGACGGTGAAACGCTGGCGCGCGCGTTGTCTCTGACGATGATCGCGACGGCCGCAGCCCCCGGATTCTCACCGCTGGTGGGTAGCGTACTGACCACCACACTGGGGTGGCGAGCGATTTTTATAGTGGTGGGGCTTGCGGCCTTTGCCATCGCGGTCTTCTATGCTCACGGACTGGGGGAAACGCACCCCATGGAGCGTAGGAGCCGATACGCAATGCCGAGCGTGATATTTACGTACGGCAACCTGGTTGCGAATGGGAAATTTATTCTTCCGGCACTGTCGATGAGCCTGTTGATGAGCGGATTGTTTGCGTCTTTCGGCGCTGCACCTGCGATTCTGATGAGTGGGATAGGGCTGTCTTCGTTCCAGGCTGGGCTATATTTTGCTTCCACCGTGTTCGTTGTCTTTGGTGCTGGCATAGCTGCGCCGCAGCTGGCTCGCCGTTATGGCCCGCGAAGGATTGCTTCGGCGGGGCTTGCTACCGCATTAGTCGGTGGGAGTTTACTATTGCTTGGGCCGGAAACCCCAAAACTGAGCTGGTATACCTTGTCGATGGTTGTCTTCCTCTGGGGAATGGGCTTAGCTAATCCGCTGGGAACAGCCATTACGATGGCGCCTTTCGGGAAAGAAGCGGGTTTGGCATCTGCTCTGCTTGGTTTTTTGACGATGGGAATGGCGGCGATGGCAACTTGGCTAGGCTCGGTGCTAACGTTTCCCGCCGTCACAACGCTAGGTGGTATACAGGCAACGGCCTGCCTGATAGCGCTGGTATTATTTCGCGTTGTCCCACATGTGAGGTGAATACGAATTCACAGGCGTAATTCTGTAAGAACAGTTTCAGATTTTATGGATGTTGATGACTAGACAGTTTTTTCCGGGAACCCATCGAATGAAAAACGTCGCCAGCGCTTAATCTTTATTAAGCGCTGGCGACAGAGCTACTGTGCCACAACCTCATCATTGATGGCATATACCGTGCAGTTGGTTGTTCCCTTGTGCTGGAATTTTTCGCAGTTCCTGATGGCTGCATCAGCCGCTTCCTGACCTGTTCGCCCCCAGTATGCTGTCCCCCATGCCCCATCCTTGCCTGTCGCAAAGGCTTTCTCATAAAGTCGTGCTGTTTCGTATTTTCTGAACGCCTTTTCGCCTGAGAGGTTATTAAGATTTGCGGGAGAAACAAGATGTGTTATCGGTAAGGTCACGACTTCCTCTGATGGTAAGTGCTGTTGTGCCTGGAAGGTAGCTACGTGTTTCCACCAGAAATTCTCAGAGGCTGTATCCATAAAGACGTGTCCATTGCTTTCAAAAGCAGGCATTTCAATAAATTCAGCATTACCTCCATCGTGGCGATAGGCTTCATAAAATGTTCTGCCTATTTCTGGTGTGAAAGATTGATCATTGCTGGAATAGAGCCACAGAGAAGGAATACGTGCAGTTGCGCCATAAGTGGTCAGGGCTTTAATCAAGCCAGCTTTATCACAAAGTGATTTACCATCAATGGAACCTCTGCCTCCGTCAAAATTGATTATAGCCTGAACGCCGGGAGGGTTAACCGCGCTAGTTGCCAGAACGGCGAAGCCGCCTGCTGACATGCCTGCCAGAACCGCTTTATCAGGAGAGGCCCAGGGTTGACGTCTTATTGCTTCAAGCGCGGCCAGCATATCCTTGGTGTCTTTTTCACCAGCCAGTTTATGCAGAGGCTGCTTACAGGAACCACCTGAATATTCAGCACCGCCACTTGAATAGCCGTACCCTTCGCGCAGAACGGCAACAGCAGCATAACCGTGGCGCGCAAAGGCGAGTGCGGTTGACGATTCGCGGTTTGGATTCATTTCCCAGCGATCAAATTCGGCAGTACCAACGGTACCGTTAGTGATCACCGCCACAGGGAATGTTGTCTGGCCGACTGGCCGGGTAACAAATGCGTCCAGTATTGCTGGCTTACCATTATCCAGTATTACCTGCAACGAAAGTGGCTCTCTGATCAGACCCTCAAACTGCTGATTTTGTAGTGAAATATTCAGTGGTGCGGCGATGGAAGAAAAGGTAATACAAAACAATGCTGTGGTGACGATGACTCCGGTAAGGCTGGCCATAGAGTAGTGTCGCATTTTTGTTAACCTTGGCTGGTGTTTGATGATGTATTTTCATGCAAAACTACCCGATGAATATCAGGTATTCATTCTGGCTTCAATGGTAACTCAAGGTCTATTTAGCTGCGGTTTAAATACATGAGTAAGCCGGGTGGAACGGGGATTTTAAGGCGTTTATCTGAAGGCTTGATACCGAGATTTTTGAGTTGTTAAAAGACATTTTGGGGTCACGCCGTCATCGAACCAACGTGACCCCAAATCTGACCACCACATTCATCCGATGCGGGATGAAAATGGAATGTACATCGGGAACAATTTTCAGATGGAACGTATTGAATACAATGCTAAAAGCAAAAATCCCACTTAAGTTTCCTTAAGCGGGATTTTCTAATTTGGCTCCTCTGACTGGACTCGAACTTCATCTTTATCTCCTGTTATTATTGGCTTCGTTTAAATACTGTGATTTTTTACCAGCATTTTTACCATCATTATTTAATCTATAACCATAAAATGTCAATTAAAAACAATTGGTTGTTGTCATAACGTGTTGTCTATTGCTGCTTGTGCAAGGTTTGATGCTCAACATCATGTTGTCAGTTTTTTAATGATTTTAATGCATTTAAAACAATTTTTTATGAAGTTATAACTCTATTTTTTCCACTGTTCGGAGCTGATGTAGATTGAAACTGAATTCACTATACTTGTGGATGTTTATCCACTCGATCAGTACTAGCAAAATCTGAGATACCTACATGCGATTCGATAGGCTGCTATGACAAGGAACGGACGTTTCATAGAACGTGAGTTACTATCAGATTATAATTAATGAAAAAGAATAAATTTCTTGCCAATTATATATTTTTAAAAAATATCGAATTTGTCGCTGTATAAGTGACTTGTGTAGTATTTGACATTTGAGTCAGCAATAATTCGTCTTACATCAGTTATATCTGATATGCTTGCCTTACAAAACACTACTGAGTTAGTATATTTTTAACTTCCCTACGAACTTAGCAGGGAAGTGTATTATAAGTTAGCTTATGGTGGCTATATTAAGCTATGGTTTACCATTTTCTCTTTCATACTCAGAACAATATAACCATTCAGAAACATTAGCTATAGCCGCCGGATGTGAATGTGTTGAGTGTATTAACATACCATCATTTTGTGGGGGGAATTTAATAACTTCATGATTTCCAGCTGGAGTTTCAGATGATGCAATAAAAACTTCCGGGCAAAATATCAATCGCAAATCCCCATAAGCTATAGCCTTAGCTACAGCCAACCAAAATGAAAAAATCGCAACTGGTATTGCAGCAATAAGTAAAACATGAGGGATATCCTTTGATGGTTTCAATCTTTGCCAAATGTGTGAAATAGAAGTTAATACAAAGCTTACTAAAAATACTAAAATCCATAATTTTTCTTCAGGATAGAAGAACCATATTAACACACTCATGATAATATAAAATAGATAGCTTAAAACTGCTGACCAGTGTGTTAGCTTTTTATGACTTACTTGAGCTTTTTTTAGCTGGGAAAGAATGGCAAAACACCCTTCGTGAAGTGAACTTACAAATCTCAAGCCTGAATCTGCTTCATCACCAATTGCGTGATAAATTACAACATTCCTAAAATCAACCGCTTCACAGTGCTCGCCTCTCTCAACTTCCTGCAAAAATTCTTTTTTATATTTTTTGGAAATTATAATCTCTGAAAATATTGAAAAGAAAAAAATCACTACTGCATAATTAATATTATATAGATTGAAAGGGACTAAAAATACCGCAAGTAACAATTGAATAGCCAAAGCTCCGCTAATATCAATAAGATTGATTAAATTACCTGACGTTCTTTTTATCCTACGTCGAAAGATGAACGGTGGTGACAAAAGACATACACCTTGTATTTTTTGTGCAATATCATTTCGTAAATGAGACATTTCTCTTACAATAGCTGCCCCATGGCTATGTGCGATAATATAATTGTATTTTGCAGGAGAGTTTTCAATATGCTTTTCTAATTGATATGCCGCTTGCTTACGAGAGGATGCAGAGTTTTTGCCATCCCAGTTAAATCGAGATATACCTATATTGGGATTTCTTGATTTAATTGATTTACACATTTCCGACTCTGATTGTGTCCAAGACGCATTCGGCTCGAATGTTCCATGAACAAGGTGAACAATCACCTCTTCTGATTCAGTATTAATAATATCATTCACGGTTGTTGTTTTAGTCAGGGGGAATATAAAACGCCATGCCGTTAAAATCCCTTTTTGCCAGACAATATAACGGACGAGTGCAACGATTAGTATTATTGCGACTGGAATAGTTAAAATTCCTATGAAAATGGTTTTAATTATATATTGAAGAACTCCTTTATTATGGCTGAAAAAATAATATGCTATGGAGGAAATAAAAAGTACTAACATAGCTAACATTATCCCGGACAAGCCAAATAATACAATATATTTAATAAAGCTGTGATTTCCCATTGAACTGCCTTCTATTTGTATAATCGATTATATAATCTATCGATTTTGTGGTTTCAATTTGAGGTTCAAACAAGAACATTGCTCGCTAGCAGTTATAAGTTAATCACTGTTAAGCGATCGTAATTTCAGCTATAGATGATCTGGACTACATGGATGCTGACTCACTATCCTATTTTACATAATTGTATGGATATCTGC
Organism: Pectobacterium punjabense; assembly: GCF_012427845.1. Lineage (NCBI taxonomy): Bacteria > Pseudomonadati > Pseudomonadota > Gammaproteobacteria > Enterobacterales > Pectobacteriaceae > Pectobacterium > Pectobacterium punjabense. Next base: position 3,043,098 of record NZ_CP038498.1, on the reverse strand, counting down.
TTCTGGCACTTAGCCGAAAAACAGTTGTAACTATAAATAAATTATGTGTGAAAAAATGAATAACGAACATTAGTTAAGCAATTGGCAAAAGGAGTGCCAAGCCATATGAATTTCTTCAAAGCTTTGCTCCGGTGGACTGATATCTTTTTGCGCTTTATCTATGCTGTTGAGTAATATGGTTTTATCATAACATAACAACAAAACTTATAGAGAAAAAAATGACCAAAAAGATGCCTAAAGCGCAGATCGTAGAAGCACTAAGTGAGTGGTTTGACGTAAGTCGATATGATGTGCTGAAGGATTTAACGCTAGAACAAATCTATGCCGAGCTGGAAAGACGGATCTTTGCCTATAAAGCAAGGCAACAGTGGGAAACAGCAGGCGAAGAGAATCAAATGCTGGCGATCTACCATGATGCCCTGATCCGTTCAGGTAAGGTTATACACGAGGTTAAATGGGTCTCTGACAGCCATATGCTGGCACACAGTTATGCTGTCAGACCAATGACAAGGACTTCGTTGTTCAACTATGGGCGAGCTATGTATCGTCTGGAAAACAACGTTGCTAAAGATGACGTTTCAGTGAGTTCAGAATACATATCTGAGTATTTGAAGCAGGGCGGGTTAAACCCCGCTAACAAGATGCTGATTGAAATTGATTTGGATGAAGCCAGCAGTGATGATTTGGCAGAACACCTAAAAGTGCTTATCAGTCAGTGGCAGAAGCATCTCAAAGCGCCCAAGCCAGCGGAAAAAGATTTCCGCTTTGGTCATAAAACCTTCCAGAAGATACTCGATTACAAAATTATTCCTCTAATGGATCTCATTGGTTGGGAACAACTCAACAATCAGAAAATCCCTTATCCTGTGTTGGCTGGCATCCTTCATACCGACATGCGTTATGCCAGAGGTAGTGAGCAAATCAAGGACACAGATTACCCTCTGGCCTATGAATTCTTAAATAATGATAACTATTTCAAGTCGTTAAATGACTTTTTCATAAAAAACATGCATGTGAAGAGTTCAGATATCCTTGCTGTCATCGGCATGAATGACAAACCTGAACCGAATAAGAAAACAAGGGACAGTCGCTAAGCCTGAACATCCCCGATATTCACCTTTCATAAAAATCTCCTAAATTCACTGGTCCTGAACTTCCCCTCTGTTCGGGGCTGGTGAACCAACCTCGTTTTTTACAAGCGATATCCATACAATTATTTCCATCAAATACACAGGAGATAAATATGGTTCAAATCGTAGCAAACAAAAAACAACGTCTTATCCGTTTACCAGAAGTGATTAGAAGAACAGGATTTGGAAAGACATGGATTTATACACTTATTAAAGCCGGACGCTTTCCACCGCAGGTTAAAACGGGTTTAAGGTCTATTGCCTTTATAGAAAGTGAGATTGATGCATGGATTGAGAAAATCATTTCTGATTCACGTCCTGTATCTGAATAACAAATATTTTAATAATAACAAGAGGAAATAAAATGAATAATAAAGAAATGGAAATTATCAAGCAGTTATCCACAAAAATATTTTATGATATGACAAAGTATCTTTATGTGGCTGGAATGCTGATATATAAAGAGCAAGGAGATCATGAGTTAGTCGCATCTATTATGTTAGATAATAATAGAACGGAATCGTATCTTTCACATGTTAAAGATTATTTGGCTAAGCGTTTTGATGGACATATGGAAGAAGCGGGTAAGAGAGAAAGACTGATTTATGTTGATATGGATAAGGTTATGCATGAAATGAGATATGTTCATACTCAAGCATTACTTTTTAGTATGAGCTAACAACAGCATATTCGGCCCCGAAAGGGGCTAATAAAAAACACAATGAATTAAATAAGCATTTAACTATGAGGATATAAATATGTCTAAAAATACGGTGGGTATTAATAAATTAACCGAACTGTTCTATGAGCTTGCTTGTAGATCGTTTGCCGCAAGCTGGAATATGTTCATGGAAGTTAATGGTGATGGTGACGCCAATGATTATTTGGATGATCCAGATTTTATGAGTCCATTTATTATCCATGTGATTAATCATATTCAGAATAACTTTGATCGGTTCACTGCCCAAGAAGGTAATAGTGGTGATATTAATCAGGTTAACTTTGAACTGGTTGCTGCCATGTTAGTTGGGCATTCAGATAACTTTAGAAAGTAAGAACTATCTTGCCCCGCAAGGGGCTAACAAAAGATATAAGAGGAAAATAAAAATGGTAAACAACATAAAGAAAAACGAAACATCTACGATATTACGTAAAAACAACAACGAACAAAGTTCTATGACAAATAAAATATCTATAGTTGTAAGCGTGTTGTGTGATGGATCTCCAGAAGTAATGAATACTATTCAAGAGCGTTTTGAAATATTTGTTGCTATTACTGGATATTCAGTAGAAGAAATCATGGATGATAAGAATATACTTGATGAGTTAAATCGATTTATTAATAACGAGCTAGTAGATGATTTGGGGCTGGAGTATAGCTGTGCCATCACCAATATCGGTTATAACAACTAATGTTTTACTGACTATTAACTGAAAAGTAAGGATGAGAAAATGAAAGAGATTGTATTGAATAGTCATGATAAAACAAAAAATGAGCTTGTTGCTAACATCTTACAAGGATTCTGTGATGAGATATATAATATTTATGAAAATGATCCTGAAACAGCAATCTATATTATGAGTTGGGGGAAACTTTCAGAGTCTATTTATGATGTGGTGATAACTCGTGAGATAATGAAATACTCTATTAAAAATGATGTATCTGGTATCAATAAAAATGATTTGAAGGATGAAATCTTACATTGGCATCTTGAGCATATCATTGACCTCGTATTTAAAAATATCAATCAGGATGAAAATCAAGACCCTGTTTATTGGAAGTTAAAAATGACAGTTGTTTGATATTCAGATGTAATGAGTATTCCCTCGTAAGAGGGAAATAGAATCAATGATAACACTATGAGGTTTAATATGATTGATGAATTCCACGTTATGTATATGTATAGAAAAATCCAAGCTGAAGCGGCTACAACTGATTTAAAAACCTTGAATCAACTGTTGAAGAAGTTCCGCAAGGTAGTAGCGGAACGCCGTGAAGAATACTATCAGGAGATTGGTGAGAAGAAGGCACACAAATATAAGATGAAAAGATTAAAGAAGCTGCTTGAAAAAATGGAATGTGATCGTGTATCACCAGAGGAGCTATGCTCTATTGGCTCAGACTTGACCTAAAACTTCTCTGACTCAGGGTCATACCAAATCTAACAGATAGCTTTGTGCCGGAGGCGGGCTATACAAATATCAAAGTGTATTAATTTGGAGGTAAGGATTACCATTTTATGTGTCTAGGACTTAACATATTGATAAGTAATTATTTTATTAGTGATACTAAGTCTCAACGATGCTGATGGGTAACACGTTTTTTTGGAAAGTTTCAAAAAAGGATAGCTCTCTTTGCATACTTTTTAAACCGCGATTTGTAAGTTAAATACAAGATATAACAATGTTCAATTGGAAGATTGAATCTGATACTATCGTGGAAGCGCACTATGTAACCCAATGCGCTCATTTTTCAATCTCAATCAGGAAGAGTGCAATGCCTCCAAGAAATAAAAGCATTACGAATCAGAAAATTAAATCAATAAAAATTCAGAAACTGAAATGCATAAACAATTTGAATGAGATTTTTTTTCATCCACATGCGCTAACCGCTATTCTTGGTCCAAATGGAAGTGGTAAATCTACTATCCTGCATGCTTTAGCAAGCGTGTATATGCCTGAAGAGGGATTTTCCGGTGAGGATCATAAGCTAGGTGATTTTTTTCCTCGCAGCCCGCAAGCTGAATGGAATGGCAGTAATTTCAATGTCAATATATCATATCGGCGCGATGGTATTTTAATTGATAGTGATATAAAAAACTATGGAAAAGCTGACGATAGGGGATCTCGCTGGGTCCAAATATATGCCAGAAGACCAATGCGAGAAGTTTATTATTTGGGTATAGATAAATGTGTACCAATGATTGAGTCGGAGAAGAAAAATAATGTTCAGTACATAACTAGCAACGTGAATAGTACGTTGATTACCACAATTCTCAGCAAGGCATCTTATATATTAAATAAAAGATATACCAGTTTTAATCATCATCAAAAACCTAATGGAACTAAATTTATCGGTGTTGAAATTGCTGGGCTAGCCTACTCATCTCTTAGTATGAGCGCAGGTGAACAAAAAATATTTCTTATTCTTGATACTGTTTTTAAAGCAGATAAAAATGCTCTCATATTGATCGATGAACTTGACTTGTTATTACATGATGAAGCTTTGAGAAAATTAATTCTTGTTTTATCTGAGCATGCAGAAGAAAAAAATAAACAAATTATATTTACTACTCATCGTGAATTAATAATTAGTATGAAAAACAAAGTAAACATACGTCATATTTTATCACTTGATACGTGCTCGTATTGTTTTGAAGAAACTAAACCAGACGCGATAAATAGATTGACTGGTGAGCAAGTTAAGCCTATAGAAATATATGTCGAGGATGATGTTGCAAGTGCGATTGCTAGGAAAATATGTTCTTCTCTACAAGGTAGCAGATATGTTCAAATATATATGTTTGGTGCGGCAATTAACGCATTTACATTACTTGCTAGCTCACTTATCAGAGGGGAAAATATACTCAAAAGGATCTACATCTTAGATGGTGATGAATACAGCACAGATGCTCAAAAAGCTACAGCTCTAAACAGAGTATTAACAGGTACAGAGGAAAGGACCCAGCAAATGAAGATTGCAGGGGAAGGAAAGGTTATACAGTTTAACCTTCCGGTAGATCTGAAACCCGAAGCATACCTCCATCAACTAATCACAACTATTCCTATCGAAGGACTGGAGAATGATGCACTGGAAATTATAACAGTTGCAAACAGCATTCGTTTTGAAATTGATCCGCATAGCTATATTACGAACATTATAATCAGATTAGGTTTAGAACGTTCATCTGGACTTGCTAAAATTATTGATCTTGCATCAAAACACCCTGATTGGAACAATTATACCCAAAGTGTCTCTAACTGGCTCATTCCTTTGGTTCAGGAATTAAGCGAATAAAACAGCCAAATAGAGATATTTTAATAATAGTTGTTGGGTCGATTTTTAAATAATCGTGGGATATGAAGTGTATGAAACTGAAAGTGGTGAGCAGGCGGCAGCCCTGATACAACGCACGGTCCTTCGGGAAGGATGCTGGCAAAACCCGCCAGTACTGCATGCGGACAACGGTGCGGCGATGAAAATCACAGACGTTGTAAATGAAGCTACACGAGCTGGCAATAACGCCCTCTCACAGCCGGCCGAGGGTGAGTAACGATAATGCGTATGTGGAGTCGCTGTTCAGAACACTGAAATATATCCCGCAGTGGCCGTCATCGGGGTTCGGTACATTGGATGAGGCGCGTGAATGGGTAGAGGATTTTATGCAGTGGTATAACGAAACGCATAGACATAGCGGCATCAGGTATGTGACGCCGGGTCAGCGACATCGTGGAGAAGACGGGGAGTTGCTGAAAAATCGGGATGAGGTGTACAAAAAGGCAAAAGCGCAACGGCCTGAACGCTGGTCTGGCAGAACACGAAACTGGCATCCGGCAGGTAAGGTGATGCTGAATCCAGAGCGGGAAAAACAGGCAGCCTAAATCAACCGGGGGTGCCAACTACCTTGACACTTACCGACCGCCTGAGCGCTCACCTTTAATACGGTGGCAATTACACAGAATTACTAACAAGCTCAATTTAATTGCAATATTTTATTTAAACACACGATCTAGGAATTCTTCAGATGCTTTGTCATTGACTATTGATCGCGTAATATTTCGATGCTTCCAATAAGAAAAAGTATTCTCAAAGTATAATTTTTCTAATTCATTTTTATCCATTGAAACTATTTTTCGTAACTCATTGATAAAGCTCTGTGCATGTATCTGTTTAGACAAAAAATCGAGATAGCCTATAGTAGTAAAAGGAATATACATTACTTCTGAATGCGACCAATATGACGCAATGTCTTCACAATAAACCCAACCATGTTCATTCAATTGATTATTTGCTACTTTCCCTTCAAGTTGTTTAATATGTTCTGCCGCTTTTATTTGATGCTTGTCGATCAAACTGTTTACATAATTCATGTCCAGCATGTTGCCTCCTAAACATTTGTTTATGTTCATACCTCACAAGGATAGAAATAGCCTTAAGGTGAGGTTGTTTTCCTCAAATTTTATCTGGCTTAGCCTGCCATTGTTACTATACTGATCAGACGCTATCGAGCATTACTATACATGAATTGATCTTGATCGGCAATCATGGACACAGCAAGCTTGAGGACTTTCTGATAAAACTCAGGAGTGCCCTGATTACAGGCTTCATACTGGTGGGCTACCTGTGATTAAGGGTTTACTCACCGATTTGCATGTTCAACATTGCCGGGTAGGGTCAGCCATTTAAACAGCCATTTTTCTGCGTTTTGTATTCGATGCTCCCCAATCTGATGAGATATGAGAAAGTTGTTCAAGACTCTGCTCAACAGAACGTTGAAAATTAAGTGCTGCTTCTGTACGCTGTTTTATAATTAGGGATACAATTTCTTCATCGCTTTTTTCTTGAATTGCTTTCCTATAAAGACTACGTTCATAAAACTTATCAAGATCCCTGACGATTTTGCAGATGTGTTAGCTGTTGAAAAACTTATAGGATTCAGTTCACCGATGAAACTACCCATAAGTGATTGTCTCTTTTTATCTAGCCTGCGTAGTTCGGTATGTGCAGACCTATATTTCTTAATTTCATATTCAAATGTGTCGTCATTACGAAGCTTACGATATCCTTCTTTATATTCATCCATTGATGGTTGTTGTTTTAGCTTTTCTACAGTTTCAAAATATGCGAACAAGTCGCTGTTGTCTAATCTTACATTTCTCATAAATACCTCGTTATTAATAGTTGTTATATTTATATGTTAAGGTATATAGAGAAAGTGTCAAATGCAGCAGGGAGATTAAAAAGAGTAATCTGTGGATAAAAAGCTATATATTTTCTTCTTCATCAATTTCTTCATGATAATCATCAAACATATTGTTTTATGAAACAGAGTCCCAGTCAATATCATCATCAGGTGTAGAAAGCAGTGGTGTTTCATCTTCCTTTTTTGTTGATTCTTCTTCATTCTTATTATTTACAAATATGGACTCTTTATATACGGTAGAAAAAACATTCTCTACGCCTTCACTGGTAGTTCTGAGCGATTTTTTTACATATTCCTTTCGTGTTCCATTAAGCGTCCTGTATTGGCCTTTCAGAAAGAGATTAGCATTTATTAATGTATGCTTACCATCTAAGATAAGGATGCCCTTATTGATAAGTTTTTTCCAGCATTTGCATACATTTGATTTACTCATGTTCAGTTCTTCAGCGAGTGCTGATTGAGATATACTGGCTATAAGATTACCATGCTGCATAAGCTTACATAACCGGATCATTATTGTGTATTCTGCGCCAGACATATTCTTTCCGAGTTTTTCCAGATTATCTAAAAAAGCATGAACATAGGCTATTCCCGGTTGTATATCAGAACTGTGCTCTTTCCTTACATTAACAGTTATTTTTTCTTTTCTATTTCGGTTATAGAAACTGTAAACCTCCAGTTTTTGTTTATCTGTGAAGTGATTTCTGTTGATATAGTTTTCCACTTCCTCACTGCTTGAGTTCATTATTGTGTTGTAATCAATGCCCATAAGTATTCCTTTCATTATTATAATGTTTGTTATATATAATGCAGAGTGTTATCTTGTCAAAAATAAATGTGAAAAAAGGAAAAATAATACACTTTTGCGAAATTGCGTTCACTCTTCTGGATATGCCAAATTAGTGTAAAGTTTCCACAGAAGAAATTTTAGTTTCCGTACAGGAAACTTCGATTTCCTCAGAGGAAACTTAAATTTCCATACAGGAAACTTTTATCGCCAAATCTCCTTTAAATATAATAGGTTACGCGTCCTTAATACTGTAATATTTTTAATAACCTTAACGTGAAGTGTGCCAAATAAGTGGCACCTTGTTATTTTTTATGATTTTTCTTTTTATTTTATGTGCAGCAATGTGATTGTTTCTGACAATCACTCAGTGCTGCTATTGGGGATATAGTTTTACTATGTGTTTAAGAGCAAATGCTATAATTTGATACATTTCTCATTAATATGCAGAGAAAGGGCGAAGCCATGAGCGAAAGCTCATAAGAAAGGATTTGTTTTTCAATATGAAGTTTTAATTAAGTATAGGGTAAATCTGGTATATATAATATCTTAAAAACTAAACCGTCCATGAAGTCGTAATATTAATCATACTATTTCTGCTTTATCGGCTATCGCCGAAGTTCTTTATGGATAAATCCATCATTAACAGGGATGAACCCTGTTTCAGCAATGTGATTGTTTCGAGCAATCACTCAGTGCTGCTTCTTTGAATATAGTTTTTCTATACGTTTAAGATCAAATGCTATATGTTATCGCGGTAATTCTGTGTTCAAGAATAAGATCAAATTTGTTTTTTATGATTAAACGATCTGAAAAAGATATTTCCTCTTTTTGCTATCAATACTAAAAACGTACTTCATCAAGATAAAAATACATATTTCAGAGTTAGGGCGTAGCCGTGCTCATGAAAACGATGAATCGTTTTCTACAGCACATGAGCGTTAGCTCATAAGATAAATATCTTTTCAAAAGAAGATTGAAACAGTACGGAAAACGTTATTATCCAAAAGTTAAATTTGATTTTCCTAAAATAAATATGGCATTAAAAATAAAACAAAAAGGAAAATAAAAAATGACTAATATTAAAATCATCACTCTATTTAATACTAATGATAAAATACCATTTATGAATTGTGTTGTTAAAGATGTTGAAGAGAACGAACACGGAATAAAACTTATCCTTGAAAACGGGAATAATATCTATGTTAAAGATTACGATTCTTTCTTCCTGTCTGAATCAGCAAATGATTGTGATAAGGAACGAATGGTAAATGTGTATGGGAGATTGATTTCTGAACTCAGTCAAGTCAGCGAAGAAACAATAAGCTTGCTGATGTCAGAGACCAAAACCTACAACAGCCAGCATCCCAACACGCCCGTTAGTGTTCTGGATGATTACTATTACTGTAGCAGGGTGAAAGCCAATACCTCAGATGAATCTGCATTGATGAATGTGCTTGGCCTGCAGGATTTGCGTGAGGCCATAGCTGAAGATAACTTCTTATCCGAACTGGAAGCCTCTGGCGGTATCGTGCTTCACACCGACATGGGCTATCCAGTAGCGGAATACAAAGGTACAGACATCAGAATAGCCATTGAGTCGATAAACCTTGCCCATATGCAAGATCTGACCAATGGCTATGTGGTAATGTTCAGGAACGGTGAGTTTGAGCATGAGATGGAGGGCGATCTCTATGAGGCGTTATCTCAGGCTGTTGATAGACTTAAGATCGCTGTTGCGTTGTTTAAGGATGCATAGTAATTAATCTTATATTATCGGTAATACTACATAAATCTTTAGCTTTTTTATATTTATATGCGATGTTATTGATCCATAGATCATAAGTAAATACTTTGTCTTTTTTTGATGTTATTATTGTGCTAATAATACTTCGTGTGTTTAGATGACTATCTATGGAAAAGGAAATGGAAAAAATATATATAATAGAGAAGAAATATGATTTAGAGTCGTACATTTCAGCAATTCAGAGTAAAAATAAAGGGAAAGAGATATCTTATTCAGACCTTTTATTAAAAGCGGGTGCTGCGGCGCTAACAATGAACTACCTTCCAATAAAACTAATTGGTGTCGCTGCCACTGTTAGTCCGATGGTTTTAAATTTATTTTCTAATAAAGATAGTGACGATATAAAAATTACTAAAGAAGAGGCTAAAATCCTTGACGGGGCATTGAATAAGTATTCATTAACTATTGAAGAAACAAGGGGGAGGAAACTAAAATTCCCTCCCGGACATCCCATTGTTGGTCTTTTTTATCGACTTCACCCTTTAGATAAAATAAATCCTGAAAAAGAAAGTTTATATATTCCAGATGAGTACTATGAACAACTTCTACTACAGGAAAGAGAAGCGGAACTTTTGAAGGTTTTAATAAATTTAGGTGCAACAAAAATAAAAATAATTAAAACTAGTAATAAAACAAATAGTAAAAATATTCAATGTGAAACTAATGTTGAAGCTTCAGCAAATGTACCATTTTCAGTAGATGCTGGTATCAATAAGCAATCTCACCAGAAAGATTATGAGGGTGAGGCAAGACTGTTTGAATTGGCCGGTAAAAAATGGGTTAGCGGCGATTTATTAGATAAAAAAGAGTATTCATGGCTTCCATTTGAACCTCAGTGGGGATCTTTGATTCTTGCTAGAGAAATTGGTGGTTGTACCAGAGCCGCTGTTGAGATGACTTCAAAATCTATTTTTTCGGCAGATGTTTCAGCTAGAGCAAAATTACAGACACATGTTATGTCATCAAATGCAGAGTTAAAAATTGAAAATACTGATGAGGATGTAACTTCATACAAGTATGAAGTTGATTTCATGTCAATTCAATAAATAATCACAAGCTTATTTTTTTATTTAGATATGGCAGGTTTTTTACCTGCCAATATTGAATTACGTTTTATTATATTTCATTGCATTTTGTTATTTAATCCAACAGTCCACGCGAAACCTTACTCGCCGTCTGACTGAAATTATATCGGTCAACAACATTCCCTTTGAACCAGATCTCAAGGGTGTTCATATGCGCTGTGTTGCTGTTTTTCAGTAGGGCCAGACCGGGAATATAGTTTGAGATCTGAGTCTCGCCTGACATGCTGGAATAGGACCACATTTCCTGACCATCATTGGTAGCTCGCGTTTGCGGTTCTCCGAATGCATTAATAACATCTTGCTGGGTAGTTTTCCCTTTAACGATTTTGGCTTTTACGGTTTGTTGGGATTCGTCTTTAAGGGATTTATTACCATATGTGGTGCAAGCGGTAAGAGGTAAGATCACCAGAGCAGCAATAAACAGTTTTTTCATGTTAACTCCATATAAACAGTAAACGTAGAAACAGGCGTAAAGAAGCCGGGGCCAGAGGTATATCGAATCTGGCTATTTAAATTTGTGTTAATGACTGGCGAAGAAAGCCGCTTATCAGATGTTGTGAGTCTTTCTATCTAATCCGCTAACGGCATCTCTCATGCTCATGTTGTTTTCCCTGATGTTGCATTAATAGAAGCAGCGCAGATGCCATAAAACAGCTTTAGGCGTTTGTCTTACGGCCAGTAGCTCCATCTCCTTGAACCCACTCGTAAACAGCTCTGTAGCTCTTCCGCTCACTTTATCCAGTAACGATTCTTCTAGCAAGAAAATGATCGGTATAACAGATCGATAAATTAATATTGATAGATTATGGCAATCAATAATGCTTTTTCGATCGGAGATTTAATTGTTTTAATCGATCGAATAATAATAATTGATAGTTAATGTCTATTATTGTTTTGATTTTGATCGGTACAAACGATATGACGACCCTCAAAAATAATTGAATCCTATCAATTGGTTAATCAGGTGGCTTTGCTGTGGTCGTCCTGTAAGAGCAAGCTGTAACGTCTTCAGGCAACTCGAAAGGCGTCAAAACATAACAGCATTTATGATTATCAGGATGGATAGAAAGATGAAGACGATTTTACTCGTTGCTGGCACAGCGCTTTTTCTGGCGGGATGTGGTGAGAAGGGCGATTTTGAGAAGGCGATTAACGCGAAAATTTCAAAATTAAAGGTGTGCTACTCACTGCAAGACAACGACATTGTGTTCAACAAAGGTTTTCCGGTAAAGGTTAACCGTGGCTACCGTTCTGCTGGATACAGTGCCGGTGATGAAATCCTGAATGGGCTTGTTGAGCAGGGGCTGCTTAATGTTTCACAACAGGCGAATGGCTTTAGCAGTGTTGATGTTCTGGAGGTTACAGACAAAGGACAAGAGGTTGAATTTTGGAACCGTGAGGAAGGTGTCTGTGTTGGGCATCGAGTTGTCGCTGAGATCACAAGCTGGACTGAACCGAGTGAGGGTAATGGCGCTAAAATCACACAAGTGACCTATACGTGGAAGCTCGATGGCGTTCCGGGTTGGGTTGATGAAAATGCGTTCTCTGGCGTCAGGGGGATGTCTGAACCAGAAGAAGCCAAAATTGTTCTGGTGAAAACCAATAACGGCTGGGCTGCTCGGTAATTAAAGGAAGAACGCTATGAACACTATCTATTGGGTGATTTTCATTGGCCTGCTGATGAACATACCATCACTGGCACCGGTGCTGTTTCTCCGAAAGACACAAAAACAGGTGAAAGTATCGATGGCGGTCAGGCTTTACCTGCTTAACATTTTCTTGTTGCTATCGCTGGTGACGCTGTCTCAAAACACCACGCAAAAATACGGACTGTTCCCGGTATGGCTGGTTTTTGCCGCCATTGGGCTATTTATGGTCATGCTGGTGCCAACGGTAAAATTCATGCGTAAGCATTTAACTATAGGTAAAAGCAGGGCTGTTATCCTTTCATCATTCCTGATTGTCTATGTCATTAGGTTTCACGGCGTGTTTTCAGTTGGAAATGGTAGTGGATATACGGTTAACGGATACAACGCCGCATGGACATTTTTCTTCTTGTTTGCCTGTTTGTTGGTTTATCTCGGTTGTGCTGGGAGTAAAACATATTCTGGTTCTTATGCACAGTCTTCTGCATCGCAACCAGATTATTTTAAGCCGACCAAAGAATATGAAACACAATCCCAAATTGACTACGATATTGCTGTGAAGGGGCGGAGTGTCCTATCTGATCCCAATCTGAGCATTGTTGAGCAACAGCGTTATCGGAACCGTATTGAGAAGCGATTCTCTTCTAATGACTGAAGAATATTAATGTAATTCGAATGCGAGCCATATGAAAAGTGGAACGCATTCTGAATTATAGTCTATATATTAATTACTGCGCTGATTTATTTTTTTAATTATTTTTTCAATTAGATTAATGAGTAAACCATTAAGGATGTTATTTTTTACTAAATCCGAGGGGCATTTCCTATCAATAAGTTTAGTGTTTAATTCACTCCAGAAATTATTTTCTGTTTCTACTCCGAGCCAGAAATGAGGATCGTCTTTAACATCTTCAGAGAAATATCTTTCGTATAATATTTGATATAACATATTAACTGATTCATTTTTAGATAAATACAAGGCATCAATAAATTTATTGGCGCTGAGATGGTGGAAGATTGGCTTGAACTGATATTTATTTAAAATTATCTCAATTAACTTATCTTTTGAATAATTCAATAAATTCTGTTCTATAGCCTCAGCGTGCAATTTTTCATTATTCTCATTTTCCGCCTTACGAATATTACTTATCTCTGCTGTTATTTTTCTTTGTTGTCTAATAAAATCTTCATCTTCACTGTCAAAGTAAGCATAGCCAGTACCATTGATAACGGAATTTAAAGGGTGAAATGAAGTATTCCATGTATCACTGTTTTTGTAGGTGGATATATACTCATCAACTTTTTCGTCAATCTTGCTAACATCTAAATCAATCATTTTTTCCTTAGAGAAATAAATTAATAAAGATAAGTTGTGTAATAATATATTTGCTGGATATTCTTTCAATTGTTCAAATTCATTTACTAACTTCTTACTAAGTAAAATGAACTCATTATGTTCTAAGTCACGGAAATTCCATAACTTAAGCCAAATGGGTTTTTCTTTGCTCTTTGGGTGAGTGAAATAAATTAAACTTTCAGTAGATTCTTTTAATCTTGATATATCACCATTGAAAAAAATATCTGCCCATAGATCGCAATTATATAGACCATGTCCTGCGAAAGAGTATAAATGAGCTATTTTATCTATTGGTTCAGATGGGTTAAACTTTAAAGTGAATGAGTTTGTTTTCCGTAAATCACTCTCATTTATATTGCCCTTTTTGATCTCTATACTTAGTGCAAAGAATATTTTAACCAATGACTCTATGAAATCATTCTCTTTCAAATGTTTTGGTTCAAGTTCATTTATTAAATAATTAAAGTCAAGTATTGTTTTTTTTATCGCTCTGAGATTCTTTTTTTCTGATTTTTTATATGCAAATTCAATTGTTTTTTTATGTTTTTTTAAAATATCACTATTAGTGTTTTTTAGGAATTCATCTAATATAAGAACAAAATCGTGTTTTATTTCAAAGGTTTTCCCTATAAGTTTTTCTTTAAAGTCAATATAAGTTTTTTGGTCATTTTCAGTAAGTGTTGACTTGTCAATACCAGTCAGTTTTTTCTCGTTAGCTATTAAGATTATTTTTACTTTAGATATTTCGATAAGATAATTTATATAACCTAGAATTTCTTTGGCTGGGATATTAGTTCTTTCTAAATCATCGAACACTATGATAATCTCCCCATTTTTTCTATCGGAGGGAAGTACTTCACTGAAATTTATTTTTTCTAGGCTTGCATTAATACTTCCATCAGCTTTCTGGTCCCCATCTAGATCTATTTTTAGACCAAATTTCAATGCTCCTTTAAGAAAATTACCAGTTAGTCGCGTATATTTGTTTGAAAGGAATGGGTGAAGCTCTTGAAATATTTTTTCATCAATACTCGATAATGAGTTTAGACCAAATAAACTAATTTTTATTATCTTCCTGTGTTTTTTATTTTTTTTATTATAATCGTGGATGTAATGCTCAATAAAATGAGTTTTACCAGCACCCCATTCCCCCGTTATAAGAAAAGTATACTCAGGATTATCAAGGTTCAAATAGTAATCAAGGTTTTCAGTGATGTGATAATTTATGCTCATGTAGAGATTTCCGTAACTAATATGAGAGGGAATGTAATAAACAACAATACATAAATTAATAAAAATCAGTTGTTATGTTGGAGCAACATAACAGCCTTATACTAATTGCTTTTTTCTTGCTTGTCTCGGAAATATGCTGGTTTCAGCTTGTTAAAATGGCTACTCAGTATTTTTCTATGTGATATGGATGGGGAGATATCCAAATGATTATCTTTCTCAGACTGTTCCTGCCCAAGACGGCTCGGAAAACGTGTGATCTCTTCCTTGGTCGGCTTGTAATCATCACTGTTGATCCTACCCACGTAATGTGGACACAGCCCTAAGCGAGGTTCTGGTTTTTAAATTGTTCCGGGCTGAGACCACCACAGGCACTGTGGCGACGCCAGCGATTGTAATCGCACTCAATATAATTAAATACCGTTGAGCGCATCATTTCCCTGCTGGCAAAGCGTTCGCCATGGATACATTCTACTTTCAATGTATGAGAGAAGCTTTCCACACAGGCGTTATCGTAACAGCAACCTTTGGCGCTCATACTGCCACGCTGTGTATGTCGTTTCAGCAACGCCTGATAATCTGATGAACAATATTGCCCAGCTCTATCTGTATGAACAATGACATTCTGCGGGCGTTTACGTCTCCAAAGCGTCATCTGTAACGCATCACAAGCCAGTTGTGCCGTCATCCGTGCGAAGATACGTGATATCACCTGCCCACTTCTGGTTCGGGCCGTTGGCGATAAAGTTCTGCTTCAGCAGGTTTTCCGATACCGGCAGGCCATGTTCACGGTAGCTGACCGGACTGAATTTACGGCTGGCTTTCGCCCGCAACCCCTGACGACGCAGGCTCGCAGCGATGGTTTTGATGTTGTACTCCGGCAACTCATCAGCAAGACGTGGCGCACCATAGCGCTGTTTTGCCCTAGCGAATGCCTTACGGACAGCCTCATCGCAAATGAGCTGGAAATGCTGGCGCGGGGTTATCTGACAACGACGCCTGCGCCAGACATACCAGCCGCTGCGGGCAACCTGAAGCACCCGACACATAGCTTTGATGCTGAACTCTGCCTGATGCTGTTCGATAAAGACATACTTCATTTCAGGCGCTTCGCGAAGTATGTCGCGGCCTTTTGGAGAATAGCCAGTTCTTCATCGCGCTCCGCCAGTTGGCGCTTCAGGTGCGCATTTTCGGCAGCCAGTTCATTCTCGCGCTCTGATGAGTTCATCTGTTGCTGTTGTTTACTCCGCCAGTTGTAGAGCTGGGATTCATACAGGCTGAGTTCACGGGCAGCAGCAGCGATTCCAATACGCTCGGCCAGTTTAAGGGCTTCATCGCGAAATTCGGGCGTGTACTGTTTGCGGGGCGTTTTACTGGTTGGTACTGGTTTTGTCATGAGTAATCACCTCTGGTTGAGAGTTTACTCACTTAGCCGCGTGTCCACTATTGCTGGGTAGGATCATGTCGCGGCCTTTTGGAGAATAGCCAATTCCTCAGCCTGTTCAGCCAACTGTCGCTTTAGCCGTGCATTTTCAGCCGCGAGTTCATTTTCGTGCTCAGAGGCGGTCATTTGTTGCTGTTGTTTACTGCGCCATGCATAAAGTTGTGACTCGTACAGGCTAAGTTCGCGTGCAGCAGCAGCGACACTAATACGCTCTGCCAGTTTCAGGGCTTCATCTCGGAATTCCGGCGTATGCTGCTTACGGGGTTTCTTATTGGTTGATGCTGGTTTTGTTATGTGAGCCACCTCTTAATTGAGAGTTTACTCACTTAGTCGCGTGTCCACTAATGATGGGTCGGATCACTTAGCGAGGTTCTGATTTTCAGATAATCATGTAACATGTTGGATCAGTGGAGTTCAAGCATGTATGATAAATTCTAAAAATTTCATGGGAAATAGTAAACAGTGAGAAATAATTTTCTATATAGTCTGGATTCAATCGATCTCGATGAACATGATTATGATTATGATTTTATATGCTTAGAATGTATCGAAGATAGTATACTCAAATTATATGACCGAAAACTTCATCATGAACGAATTTGCTGTGAATGTCATAAAAAAATAAATTCCGGTTTCTCTGTTTCTTATCTTACATCAAAATTTAAAGAAAATTTATCTTGCCACTACGAAGTCGTGAGTGATAGCTCAGGCATTCCACTTTTTGATGTGGTTCTATCCTTTCTTGGTAAAAAAGAAATTAGTAATCGAGTTACTGAGTCATTGCTAAAAACAATAGATAAGTTAGATAAGTACAAACCTATTAAAGATAATGTGAATGAAATCGATGCAATAAATAAATGGAATGAAATTAATTATGATTTAATGTATTCCAGTCGTTTTTTTAATAAATCCGTAGAGAATTATTTTTCTGAAATAGTATCATTGGCATATCACCATGTGGAAAAAAGTAATAACAAAGAAAGATTAGCAGTAAGCCAATTAGCTAAAGGCTCAAAGTTATATAGAGCAAGAAAAATATTAATAGACGAGCGAGAGGATATTCTAGCCTATCCCGCTCAGAGGCTAGGCCCAGCCCCCTATAATAAGGCTGCTAATAACCGAATGAGCGCTGAATCAATCTCTATGTTGTATCTTGCTAAAGATCAGGAAACAAGTATATCTGAAATGAGACCATCAATGGGTGATGTTCTTGCGGTCGGGGAGTTTATTACGACAAAAGATCTCGTTTTTTTTGATTTCTATAAAATAGAAAAAGAAATTCAAGGTTATATATATGGTGAGAGCATTTTATTCAAAAGAAATGAAAGGCAGTATATAATAGAAAAAATTTTGCCATTCATTGGTAATGAAATTTGTAGACCTGCAAATAATCCAAGTAGATATATTGCCAGTCAGGCTTTGGCTGAGGTTATTAAAAATTTTCATAATGGAAAAATTTTTGACGGAATAATTTTTAAATCCGTACAAAATGACGCTGGTGTAAACTATGTTATATTTAATAAAAGTCAATATAAAGAAAGTGAGGCGGTCTCATGTGAGGATTTTTTTGTTGAGATAAATCGTGATGTCATTTCGTTTAATAGAATAACATCAATTAAATATAAGAGTGAAGAGGCCTAAGTCGTATTAATTATCCTTAAATAGTTAATGTATATCCTATTTAAGGATAATTAACGAACTTTAATATTTTTTATTTATAGGTTGTCTTTATTCGAGTTGTCAGTTAATGGTTTTCAGCCTTTCACTTTCGGAAAGTTTGTATCTTTTTCTGATTTTTTATCTGCATTAACCATTGCTATGATTATTTTTTTAGATCTGACTGGAGAATATAGTAGATCAGCTTCCAGCCTGAAAGAATAACTTATTAAATATATTAGTAAAAACCAACTGGGAGTTAACTGGTTATAATAAATGCTGATGGTTAATTATTTTTGTTGAATACAATGCCGATTTTATTTTTAACGGAATTATACTATATGATCTCGAACCAATCGATTGTGTTTAATTGTTATTATAATCAGGTGGTCTTAATTTAGACACCGGTTTTTTCCTTTCTGCAGCGAGTTTTGGTATGTAGTCTAGCTTACTCTCAGGTTGTACTGGCATAACCGGACGACGTGGGAAACGTCTGATCTCATCTGGTGTTGGACTATAAGTGTCACTGTTAAATCTGGCTCGTCTCTCATGCTCAGCGCGTGATACATAGATACCCTGCACCTCATCAAACACATAGTTTTCGGCAATACGTTTATCATGTTCAGCATCAACAGAAACAGGAGCTGGTTTCTTCTTGGCCCAGACGAATTTCTCTTTTATATATTCCACTACCAGTAAAGTGAAACGCTTGAACAAACCAGTCTGACGAGGTTTAACCTGCTTTCTCTTACTTTTAACAGGAGCGCGTTTAACCGCTCTGGCAGTTGAAGAGGATAGGGTTTTCAATTTGGTACGTGTATGAGGCGCAGGGGCAACCAGAACAGGTTTTTGGTCATCTGATGATGCTGACTGCGAACCCGTTTCAGAGAACTCTGTTCGAGGTTGTATTTCAGGTAAGACGATTTCAACAGGTTCAGGCATTTCGGACACGGTGAAACTTCTAAGGTCAACAACGATCTGCATATCTAAATCTTTGAAGGTGTTGTATGTGGCCTGAGCTTCTTGTTTCATCTCATCACGAACAGCCTGCTCAGCAGCTCGTTGCTCCTGAACCTGTTTGCTGTTCCACTTGGCGCGATGAACACGTTGCATTGCTGGGCGGCTGGTTGCTGTTGCTTTGGCGAGCCATAGCGCTTTTTCTTCCACGTCTAAGGTGATAGCGGCATTTTCGAGTGCTTCATTGTATTGGGTATCAATAGAACGGTGATCAACACGCTCGCTACTGCCAGCGGCAGCCAGATAGCGATTGGCAATTACTGCCCATGATTCGCGCCAAAGGATTACGTTTTTCTTGTCGTTCCAGCTTCTTTCTTTTTTACCAAAGCCATCATCGGTGATTGGTTTTAATGTCAACATCACATGTGCATGGGGGTTTTGACCATCCAAATCGTGGAAGGCGATATCGGCAATCATGCCCTTATCAACGAAATTTTTCTGACAGTATTCGACTACTAATTTTATCTTGTCGTCATTGCCAAGTTCACAAGGGATAGCCACATCAAAATAACGGGCTGTTTGACCGTCTTTCTGACGTTCAACCCTTTCGACTTCATTCCATAGGGCTGTTGAGCTTTCAATAATATGAGAAGGAGCGGAAACTGGTGCTAATATTTGATGATGGAATAAATCTGTTCGGCGGCTGAAATCGTAGGTATTACCTGTACGCTCATCTGTTATTCTTGACCTGTTATGATAGGCAGCCTTCCTACAGGAAGACATACCCTCCGAACGTTTCACAATTTTAAACTCCAGATGAAATATTGCCATATAATAAAAGACCTCAATATAATAAAAACTATAAAATAAACATCAACGCTCACTATGCCGCTGTTAGTTTTTCGCAAGGAAAACTCTGGTGTTGACCTTGGTTTTGTTTTTAGCCTGCGGCAGGCAACCGTCGGTAGACCCCACACGCTCACGAAGTGAGTGTATAAGTGGGCATTGTTTTCTTAAAAAAAGAAACAATGTAAAAGCCCCTCTCATTAATTAATACGAAATATATTAATGTCTGTAAAACAAAACGCCGAATTAAGCGGCGCAATCTGGATAAACGGGCGAAGTATTCCGCGATATTACCTCGATGGGTTTTAAATGGTGTCCGAAGGACAAGGGAAGTTTTAATTTATCCCGCCGTAAGGCGGGAAAGAACTAAAACAAGAAAATAGTAGCTTTTTCTGTGGTTTTCCCTGTTGCACTATTAACAGGTTGGTCATATGAATCAGAATGAAAATTTAACAGGTGGAATGAAAAACATTAACGAGAAAAATTAAGTAACGTGGTGAGTATTAGACAAAATAGTTAGTGATTACTATTGTGTTGTGTTACTCATTTTACCATTACAGCATAAATACATTCACTCACAGAAAATTTTATACTGAAATGTCATTGGGATAATCGCCATGTAATCAATTGGTTACATATGATGGCTGTCATGCAGAACAGTTTTAGGAGTTTAAATCTGTAAAATAAAATAGTGATATACGTCAGATGGTTAAGGTGTAAAATGTGAAGGGTAATCGTTCTTTTTGTAGGTATGAGGTGTTTATGCGCGAACCTAAGCAAGTGCTAATTGTTCCTTATTCAATTGATAGGGATGAACTTTATTTATATCTTCTAAAAAGAAGAGATATGGATTATTGGCAATGGGTTGCCGGAGGGGTGGAAGAAAATGAGACCATTTGGGATGCAGCGATTCGTGAATCAACTGAAGAACTAGGGAATGTTTTTAAAGAGTCAGATCTTATACAACTTGAATCGATATGTTCTATTCCAAGATGTTATTTTGACAGTGACAAGGAATGGAGTAATGATTTCTATACCGTTACTGAATATGCTTTTGCTATCAGATTATCTATAGATTCTAAAATAAACCTTAGCTGTGAACACTCAAAATCGACTGTAATAAAATACTCGGAATTGAATAAATATAATACATGGGATAGTAATAGAACAGCAGCATGGGAGTTAAATGAAAAATTTTTGAAACGAGACATTTGAATGGTAATGGTTCTGATTATTCAATAGTTACAAAATAGGTTAAGCGCTCACATATAAGCGCTTAACGTATTTAAACGATCATATATATGCGGTTAAGTTAATTATATAGTGGCTAATGCCTAAACTTGCCAACATAGGGGATATCAGTTAAATAAAGTGAAACGTGAAAAGGGAGAATAACATGAAACTTGGTGAGTTGAATGAAACAGCATTGGTTTTAATTGGCATTAATGCTGTGGCATGGAGTATAAATATCAGCCTTATGAGTTTGTTTTTTATCAAATAAAAGTATATTGCTGTATTGATAATTTTTCAAAATATGTTAAAGGAGAATATACAACAAATACAAGGAGGTTTAATGTATAAAAATAATGATGAAGCCATTGATTGGGAAGCCAAAAAACTTCTTGATGAAGGTGTTTATACCGATACAGAACAAGCCTATTTAGAAGCAGAAAAACGAGTGAATCAGATAAGGGAGAAATTCAGAGAGCATCAGGTTAAACAGCAATTTAAATTGAAGATAAAATCAATCAAGAAAAAACTGAATAATGATGACTATGCGAATATTCCTTATGATAAAAATAGAAAATATTGGGGGGATGACATATGACAACAAAAACAATCAAACAACAAATTGCTTCAGCACAAGAACGTCTATACTTCTTGGAAGCTAAAAAGAAACAGCAAACGAAAAAAGAAAATACACGGCAGAAAATTATTTTCGGTGCAGAGGTTGCCAAAGTCTTAGGATGTGATATTGGTTATGTAGATAAGGAATTGGTCTTTGGGATTCTGCTTGATATCCCAAATCTTCATGAAAGTGATATTGAAAGGTATAAAGCACAAGGCCAAACTTATATCGAAAATGTTTTAAATAAATCCAAACAGTAGTTTTCCTTTTCACGTCCGAACGGTGAGCCGACCTAAAACTTGTTTTTAGGTCGGTGAGCTGTTGAGCAAGCCCCAGAGGGCGCGGTAGCTGATTTATTATCAACACTATCTCAGGAAGAGATTTGCAGCATATTCTCCATTGATAAAAACATCACATTCATGATCTGGTGCTGAAAATGCATGGGTTTCTCTTTTGCATCGTGCCATGACTTTTTTACCGTTGTAGGTTGCTGTATAGACATTGGTGTAATTATTGCTAAAGACCCCGGCTAAACTTTTATCTTGATTCAAGAACGATTCATTTATAATCAGAGTTTCATTTATCCATAGCTTTAAAACACCGTTTGGCATGTTTGCGCTAATTAGAAGTTGTTCGTCATCCTGAGTTCGGTAAGGTTGTTTTGCGGAAAAATTGGTACACCCCACTAGAAAAAGTGCTCCCAGAAGTAATACTCTGCCTGTCATTTCTTGTCCTTAAGTTAAATTTTTATATTTAATTTTAGAAAACCCCCCTTTAAATAAAACTTAAAGGGGGGGGGGGCTCAGATCTCAAAATATTCCAAAGTCTTACCATTTTCAAGCGCAGCGGCGATAGCTTTTGGTGTACGGCCCTGACCTGTCCATAACTTTTCATTGCCGTTTTCATCGACATATTTATATTTGGCTGGACGAGGAGCACGTTTAGATTTTGTTGACTTGGTGGCAGAAACAGAACCAAGCAGTTCAGCCGGATCGATACCATCTTCTAACAGTTTGGCACGAAGAGCTTCAATTTTTGCCAGACGTTCAGCCTGTTCTTGTTGAACTTTGGTTTCTTCTTCACGGCGCTCTTCAACAATAACGGTGAGCTTTTCCAGCATTTCTTCCAGTGTCGCCAGATCGGTTTCTCGTGCCTGAACACGCAGGGTTCGAATGTTATTTAATACTTTGAGAGCTTCACTCATAGCTTATTATCCTGATGGTGATAAAGAATCATTGATGGGTATATCGAAATTTGACACATGTCAGTAATAAATTATATATCAGTATGGATACGGAGGAAATAATGAAAAAGAAGAAATTAAAGAAAAATCCGCTTGAGGATACGGCAGTGTTAAGTCGAATTGCCAAAAACGCCTCACAGAAAGCGATCAACGAGGCATTCAGGGCTGGAATGCCTATCCACTGTATTTCAGAAGGAAAACTGGTAAAAGTGTATCCTAATGGAAGAAAGGAGTGTGTCAAAGTTCTGAATATGGAACCTATTTCTCTCGCGTCAGCCGTTCATCAGTTAACCCGCTAATTATATGCCGCTATCTATTGTCTTATCCTATGTAATCGTTTATCTGTTTTTCATCGTTTGGATGAAAAGGAGTTAAATAGGGTGTTATTAAAAAATAGAAAATATAGAAAAGGGTTCTCTCTGCTTGAGCTAATATTGGTTTTAGGTGTTATTGCCGGGTTGATTGTCAGTGCATTTATGATTTACCCCAAGGCTCAGGCGGCACAGCGTGCAGAGATTGAAGTAAAAAACATTACCGCTATCGTGTCTGGGATAAATGCTATTTATGGTTCCAGTACTAATTATACAGGCATCAATGCAAGAACATTAATTGACGCGAAAATCATACCAAGCCAAATGAGAGTTGGGGATACTTATCGGGTAGTTAATATATGGAAAGGGCCTGTGAACTTTAGTTATAGCACTAATGGATTTAATATTACCTACAATAATGTTCCTTCTGTTGAGTGTGCCAAGCTAGTGTTAGCAACGGCATCCATGTTTTCAAATATATCTGTTGGTGATAATGAGGGTTATGATGAAGAAGGTAATGAAGTCGGAACCAGTGGTACTGTGAAGCAGGGGGTTAAAAATGTCGATGAAGTCACTAAATATTGTTCTAATGAGATGAATGTTATCTCATTTGGATTTGGTTATTGATGTAGTCATTAGTTATTTTTTTCTTCCATTGTGCTAATAAATAACTGGTTTGCTCAATAAATAAAGATAAATGATATCTTGACCACTTTTTTATTTTTGCTAATTAAAGTTCATGTAAATAAAAAAGGACGGTGAAAATGAAAATAACAAATCAAAAAGGGTTTTCCCTATTGGAAGTCACATTGGTGTTAGGTATCGGCACAGCAATGGCATTCATAAAGTTTCAGGACATGAAAAACGATCAGGAAAACATTATAGCGAATACCGTAGGCGCTCAAATGAAACAGATGGGAGAAGCGGTTAATCGTTATATCAGTATCCGTTATGACAAACTTTCAACATTAACTTCAAGCAGCAGCCAGAGCAGCGATCCGGGACCAAGAACCTGTACGGCTAACGGTTGTGAAATCACTTATCAAACGTTAGTGAATGAAGGGCTGTTGCCTGTCAGTTATACCGGAATCAATGCGCAGAAATCATCTTATAAAATCATGTTAAAGCGCGATGGAGGTTCACCTAATTACGTTATTAACGGACTGGTTATCACCACATTGCCGTGGTCAGAAGGAAACCGTGTTCGCTATGACTTATTAGGCCGTGCTATGCAGGCGGCTGGCATTGATAGTGGTATGACGCAATCCACAACGGTGGCATCGGGAACCGCTGGTCAATGGACTGAGAACCAAAGTAACTATGCTGGGATAAATGCAGCGGGATTGCTGGCCTACCGTGTTGGATATAACAGTTCTATGTATTCGGTTTATCTACGTCGTGATGGAACATTACCAATGACAGGTGATTTGAATATGGGAGGCCAGAGTATCAACAACGCCAAAGACATTACCGCATCGGGTGACGTGAACGCGACCTCATTTAATGGCACCTATGGGCGTTTTGCCAAGAACGTCAATGTGTCTGAGGATTTAAATGTTATTGGGTTTTCCACATTTGGTAAGAACGTATCGATGAACAGTCAGCTTACGGTAAAAAACGGCATCAACTCTGAAAACTACATTTCAGCCAAAACCCAGAGCAGCAAACTTCAGATTGGTGGCGGTGGCACCAGCGATCCGAATATGATTCTGTTAAATGTATCTGGTGGTGCGGGGGATGGTTATCTTTCCCTGAATGGGAATAACAATTCCTCTGTTAAGCTGGATATCTGGGGAAGCCAAAGAGTGAGAGGCGACCTTACCTTATCGGGTTCAAATGATGGAAAAACGACAGGGGCCATTTCTGCGTCAGGAAACATCGCTTCATCAGGTATTGTTTCAGGGCAATATTTACAGGTTAAATCGACTGCTGTGGCGGGAGTAAGTTGTTCACCTGATGGGCTAATTAGCAAGGACGATAAAGGGGCTACACTTTCTTGTCAATCTGGCATATGGGGGACAAATAGTGGTGGTCTAATCACGGTTGATGGAGGGACATGTCCTGCCGGAGTTGAACCTGTTTTATATTATGCTTCGAACGCTGTATTTTGGAACGGACAAGTACGAACCAATCCGTATGGTGACGAGAAACTTTGGGTTCCTCAATACAATATCAATGAAATGGGTTCACATTGTACGACCCACGGCGGGGGCGAAAAAGGTGAAAAGGAAAGTTGCCGTCCGATACCAAAATATATCAATATAACAAAAGTGAAATGTGGGTGATTTGAGACAGGATATTTAAAATAATGTTCTTATATAAGTAAAATTATCATGACGCATCGCTGTTTCCTTATCTGTTAACGGTTCCGGTATTGAATCATCCATAAAAAGCGCCCAACATTCAGCCCTCAAAAGGAGTGTTTTACTGTCAAAGGAAAATGACAATGCCGGGTGCTGCTCGTCTTAATGATATCGGAAGTGGTCATGACTGCTTCCCTGAAACACCGATAATCGAAGGCAGTTCTGATGTAATTATTAATGGTCAGCCTGCTGCCCGACAGGGTGATGCTGTTCTGCTTCACGGTTGTCCTTGTCCTAATACACCACATGGTGTGCATTCCCGAAAAATCGCCGAAGGTTCATCGACCGTTATTATTAACGGCAAGCCCGCTGCGCGTATTGGGGATGGTATCAATTGTGGTGGAGTCATCACGTCCGGTAGTGGCAATGTCATTATTGGTGATACACCCCATCGTTCTCCCGTTCAGGACTGTGCTAAACAGGCAGCATTAACCCGTGCGCCATTGCTGGCGTTAACACCGATGCTGGCAGTTGAGCCTGTTTTTGCCAAATCCTGTTTACGTGGTGCGGGTTGTACCGATGCGGGAAAGGAAGACGAGCCACAGGACAACATCGGGGAAATGAGTTTTTATGTTGCTGAACCTGTTGAGCAGGCTAATCCCTCGCAAGAAAAATCAGTTGAGGTAAAGCAGTATGCGCAGGCAGCGAAAAAGAAAAATACGGCTTCTGCTGTTTCTCCTCCTCAGTCATTGGCCGGAAAAAATGAACCGTCACCTAAGACCTCTCCCGGTGCGATTAACAAGCCTCAGATACCCCCGATGGAGCCGTGGTATAAAACGGTTTTTGACTTGTTAGTGGGTAAAGCGGATGCGGCAATGTTGCCGCCACCTCAACCAGTGGTCATGGCAGGTACGGCAGCACAGGCGGGGGCGACCGCTGCTGCGGGTGGCGCTGTGGCGCAGGCCAATCAGGATGCAGCAAAGGCACTGACACATCAGATGAAACGTCTTTCTGGTCCATCAATCTGGCAAGGCCAGTTGCAGATGGCGCAAAGTTTCCTGCTGATGGGAGCATTGATTCAGCACCATCTGAAAGGTGAAAAAGACGATTTGCTGACACAGGAAAAGCTACTGGAGGTAGCGAAGAAGCAGGGAACCGTCCCCAGTCGTGTTCGTTATCAGTGGGTGGAAGATGAAGAAACTGGCAGGCTGAAGGCGGTTGGCTACCACACCAGTATGGAAAGTGGTCGCGATCAGGTTCGCGTCAGATTACTGAAACATGATTTCCCCAATAACCGTTACGAGTTCTGGGAAGAGAGCGCAACCGGACCAACGATTCTATGGACACCGGATAATCCGGGTATCGAATTACCCACGGATACGGCACACGGTGAACAGCCTGTTATTCCGTCAGCAGTGCCGGGATTTGAAATTCCAGAGATGGATGATGTCAGTATTCTTGCGACACCAATGCCGGAAGAGAAGGATTTTCGGGATTACATTCTGGTGTTCCCGGAGAATGCGTTTCCACCGATTTATGTTTATCTGAGCGAGGATAATTCACCATATATCACTAAAGATGGTGTTCTTCAAAATTCAGATAAAGCAACCATTGATAAAAATAAACTGACAGGTTATGCATTAAATCCTGAACATCCAGTCGGAGGACATAAAGCTAAAATTTTTGAATCTGCGTTAGGTTATAATCAATCCAATGTGGACGACCTTATTGAGCAAGTTAGACTTGGCGCAGGATCAAGTCCTGCGGCATTAGGTAATGCAACTAACTATGGACAGCAGGTTATTGTTGATATGCCGATTGAAGGTATAAATGGGAGTTCAGCTATTGTTAGGACAGGTTGGTTTTTTGACAATGGTTCCGATGTTCCTCGGTTAGCAACAATTTATGTGAAGGGTAAGTAATGATGGTTTATTCTTTATTTGATGTTATTTCTTTAAAAAATGATCTTCCAGAGGAAGGATTGAAAAAAGGAATGCTAGGGGCTATTGTTCACATTTATAATGAGCCATCCCCTGCATATGAGATAGAATTTTGCAATGATAATGGCGAGACACTGGCCTGTATCACATTAACACCAGACTGTTTCAGTAAGGTTGATTTTAAAAAGTAGTCTGATGATTTACTTGTTAAAATAAAAATCTCATAACGACGAACTGTAATCAAAAAAATTAAATAGCAGCACAACAATCTGTATGTGCTGCTCAACTTCCCGCACAATTAAAATTGTGGCCTTAATGCGTTATCCCCATGGCTGTTTCCTTAGCCTACTGGAATCACTTCTGGCGTATGAAAAGTACGAAATAACAGATCAAACCGTTCCCAAAGGACGAAGATCAAAATTTCTTTTGCCTTGGGTTCATCCAGTTCAACAACGGCGTAAATCAATGCCCGACACTGATCGATGATTTCTTCCAGTTCCAGCGGCGTGTTATCGAACATGATAAACCTCCGTTGCTGGATGTTGAGTTGTGGCAAAAAAAGCAGTAGCCAGATGCAGATTTTCAGGAAGGGAATGGGTAAACTGACAGACAGCCATAGCGTTAGTCCTTATAACGTTGAGGTTAGCCCTTGTCTGGTATCGCAAGTACCTTTCAGGGGCGAAACAGGTGTTCAGGTGGTCTTTTGTCAAGTCTCGTGCCTGATCGGTTGCAATGTAAGGCTAGGGTTGGTACTAGTCAATTGCTAAACACGATATAAGGAAATCTACGGCTGGTTAGTTCCCTAACTTTCAAATTCATATCGTTTCAGAGCTGCGTGAACCGTTGATGGCGTTGTTGCGATGAGTCTGGAGAATTGATTTAATGTATTGGTTCGGCAAGAGTTTAAAAGATTGGACTAAGGGATAGATATCAATCATATTTCATTTTCGGTCATGTTATGATTATTTATTAATACGATTTTTTATTTTGAGGGAAATAAGTGGAAAATATAATTAATAAGACTTGTAAGTTTATAAAGTCTATAAATTCATTGTATCATAAAATAGGCGTTGGGGCTTTATTGTTATTAATAGTAAAGTGTTTGGTTTTAAATAAAATAACAGCACCTTTCACATGGATGTATGACGTAAGTGCTGTTGTCGAGGGGGTTCTTGCATCAATTATTGCTAGTTATATTTTTTATGTTGTAGCAATTTATCCTGAAATATATAAGGATAAATGCCGAAGTTCGGTTTTCGTTATATCTCGCCTTCGTATTATAACTACCTCATTCCAAACTCATATCCAAGAGTTTGGTAAAAAAGCATCTATTGATTTGGATGTAAACTCATCAGTAGATGATGTTGGGAAAGCAATCCTAAACATATCACCGTTTAAGAAAGATGCACCTTTGGTTTTGGGGTATACACAGCCATTTCAATCTGCAGATTGGTTTGAATATTTTTTATATGGAGTCAATAAAATAGAAGAAGACGCAAGTAAATTGATAAACTCAAGAGCATATATGAATATGTCTACTATAACGTTATTAAATCAAATTATTCATAGCGGTTGGTGTTCAACTATCAAGATTTTAAATGATGCGAAAGGTGGTTTAAGGCAAGACTTAAATCCTTTTTACTCAAAAGAACAAAGTGATAAAAGTCAGCAATTATATTTTTCGTTATACAATTTGATGAGGATGGTTCAATATTTAAAATCGGAAATAGAAAAGTATGAAATAGATTAATTTTCTAATATGACCTCATTCATATGATTGAAAACTGTTAAGTAATTAAGCTTTTCAGTTAAGGTTACTTTATGTCCCAATGCTGAGTTAGCCGTCCTTGGCTATATAACTAATATTTCTGCGCAAACTCAAACGGCCTAACCATACCGTTGCTGTTAGCATCAAGAAAATCAGCCCACCATTGCAACATGAGGCGGCGTTGCTCAAGGTGTTTGGCCTTGTGAGTGTAGGCAGCACGAACGTTGTTCTTTTCCATGTGGCTCATCTGAAGTTCAACCACATCTTCAGGCCAGATACCTGATTCGATTAACGCACTACACGCCAGCGTTCGGAAACCATGACCGCACAGATCGGTTTTGGTGTCATAGCCCATTTTGCGTAGTGCTTTGTTGATGGTGTTTTCACTCATGGGTTTCATCGCATCATAACAGCCTGTCAGGATAAAACCCTCATCACCGTTAACGTCATAGGTGAGGTCTTTAAGATCTTCCAAAATTGCCAGCGCTTGATCGCATAGAGGAACATAATGTTTCCTGCGCATTTTTGCCCCACGACCTGAATGCTTGATCCCTTCAATGGCTTCACGTTGTTCAGGGATAACCCACAAGGCGCTTTTGAAGTCGATCTCTGACCAACGGGCAAAGCGGAGTTCACTGGAACGCACAAAAATCAGCAGATTGAGTTTTATCGCTAATTGGGTCAGCCTGCTACGGCCTTTATAGGCTTCAATACGTTCCAATAGTGTAGGTATCTCTTCCAGTTCGATAGCGGGACGGTGTTCCGTTTGCGGCTTCTGAACAGCACCTTCCAAATCGTAGGCCGGATTGAAACGGATCATCTTTTGCTGGACGGCATAACGCATGATGGCAGTAGCGTACTGTTTCACCCGCATGGCAATTTCCAGATAACCCAGCTTCTCTATCTTTTTGATGGGAACCAGCAGATCGCCTGTATCCAGTTCAGCAATATCTTTTTCACCAATATCAGGGAACAGATAAGTTTCCAGCCGTGTCCAGACAGAACGCTGATAATCTTCCGACCATGTGGTTTTGGTGGCAAACCAGCTTTTGGCAACTGTTTTGAAAGCGCGGGTGTTGTTACGCCGCTCTTGAACGATTTTGTTGTCAGCCTGTTTTTTGGCGCTGGGGTCGACTCCAGCCGCTAACAGCTTTTTTGCTTCATCTCGCCGTTGTCTGGCATCAGCCAGAGATACGGCAGGGTAGACACCGATGGAGAACACCTTCTGTTTTCCTTCGAAGCGATAGCCTAACTGCCAGTATTTGGAACCGTTGGGATGTACCAGCAGATAGAGGCCAAACCCGTCAGTGAGCTTAACCACCTTTTCTGACGGCTTGGCATTTTTTACTTTGGTATCAGTAAGTGACATGACGGTTCCCTCCGATTGCTGGTAAAAACGAAATCGAACCAGCTTTACCAGTGTTTTTACCAGCAAAAGGGTATGGCTTCGAGTGTTTTTGGGTGAACGAGGGCGAACCTGAAGAAGGGGATAACCAATTGATAAAAAGCAAAAAAGCAGACGTCAGTGAACGTCTGCTTTCTCTAAAATGGCTCCTCTGACTGGACTCGAACCAGTGACATACGGATTAACAGTCCGCCGTTCTACCGACTGAACTACAGAGGAATCGGTTAAGTGCGGTGGATAATAGCGGTAGCGTTTCAGGTTGTCAAAGGATGTTATCGATAGATGTGTTTGATTGCCGAACTAATAACCAACATATTGAAATTATTGCTCAAGTTGAACATAGAAAAGCGATGAAATATGCCGGTTAGCGGGCAGCGTTGCACCCTAAAATAGCAGGTTTTGCTTTAGGATGGTGCAGGCGGGTACTGGCTTGATGACGAGTTCCCCATACAAAACTAATCGAGTTGGTTAGCAGAATCATTTCTTTTCCTTATTTTACCTGTGGCTTATCAAGGAGGTATCACTTTTTCTTAGGCATAGGAACATAATATGGCGCGCTTTTTGCTACCTCTTTAGGGTAACTACTCAGGAGGCAGACATGAATCTTAGACGGCTCAAATACTTTGTGAAAATCGTTGATATCGGTAGCCTTACACAGGCTGCTGAGTTGTTGCATATTGCACAACCGGCGCTGAGCCAGCAGGTCGCGACGCTGGAGAGTGAACTCGAAAAACAACTGCTGGTGCGGAGTCGACGTGGTGTTACGCCTACCGAAGCGGGGAAAATTCTTTATTCTCATGCACAGACGATATTGTCACAGTGTGAACAAGCAAAGGATGCGGTGAGTGGCGCACATCAATCAATGAGTGCGTAGTAAAGGTAACTATAGAGCCAGCTGTTTCCCTATAGCTGGCTACTCATCTAGCTTCTTTGTTTGGCATTCTGTCAAAAATGAGTATCTTTATTTTTCTGTGAATTTCATCACACATTCATGATTTTGGTGATTTTCTTCAAAATAGTTATTTTTTGTTCGAAAAAATAAAATGCTTTTTTAATTTTTTTATTTATTCGATTTATTTATCTGCAGCTTCATTTCATTACTGTAGTGTGAATATGATTTTCTTAAAATGATAATAGACACTAGCGGTCAGGCCATTCACAGTGTTACATTAATCTTCGTTATGTTTCTCTAATCCTGTGCGACAAAGAACGGGTGTTGCCTTATGGATGTATGGCGGTTATTTTTTGATTAAGGAGTTCAAATGAATAATATCCTCTCTCATCTTTTAATAAAGCTGGCAGAAAAGGAAGTTGGAGAAAAAGCGCTTAACGCTAAGATTGAATCGTTAGAGATGCTGATCTCTGCTATTGTCTCAACGCTAGATGACGGAAAAATCAATGAGTTAAATAGAAAAATAGAAGGTGTTGTTGCTGATGCTTCACAGCGGAAAGACGAGTGCAATTGCTTAGCCTTCGAACTATTGGCTAAAAACATCAATCGCATCACAACCGTTTCATTACGAGAATAACTTTCTTATATATCAATGGTGGCGACATTAATTGACCGCATATTAATTTCCGTACATCAATTGAGAATTGTTTATATTCAATAATAGAGAGTACTTGTGCTATGCGTGATTTTCCCGAAAAAAATTAAAGGCGCCGACATTGTCTGCGCCTTTCTTGCATTTACAAATTTTACTTTCCGTCAATAGCCCGCTTTTTCCGACGAATAAACTGATAAGCAATAGCCAGAACAATAAACCATAACGGCGTGACAACGAGCGCTTGGCGTGTATCTGGTTGCAATGTTAACAGTACAATAACGAAAGCGAAAAAGGCCAAGCATACCCAGCACATGAAAATCCCCAATGGCATTTTATATGATGACTCTGTATGCAGTTGCGGGCGCTTTTTACGATATGTTAGGTAGGAGCACAGGATGATACTCCAGATGAACATGAATAAAATTGCGGAAACGGTGGTCACGAGTGTAAACACGGTCATCACGTTCGGTATCAGATAGATCAACACCACGCCTGAGAGTAAACAAATACAGGAAAACATCAGCCCAGTGGAGGGGACTGAGCGTTTAGATAGCATACCGAAACTTTTTGGTGCATCACCTTGTTTAGCAAGACCAAAGAGCATACGACTGGTTGAGAATACACCACTATTGGCGGAAGATGCCGCAGATGTCAGTACGACGAAGTTGATCATACTGGCAGCAGCGGGTAAGCCGACAAGGACAAACATTTCCACGAAAGGACTACGATCCGCAGTAATTGCACTCCACGGCGTCACAGACATAATCATGATTAACGCAAAAACATAGAACATGATGATGCGAATTGGGATGGCATTAATCGCGCGGGGCAACACGACTTTCGGATTTTTAGTTTCAGCTGCGGTCGTGCCTACCAGTTCGATGCCAACAAATGCGAATACGGCTATTTGAAACCCGGCAAAGAAACCGCTAATCCCTTTAGGGAACATGCCGCCATCATTCCATAGATTAGTAAAAGAGGCGACATTTCCAGATGGAGAAGAAAACTGAATCATGACCAGTGCTACACCGACCACAATGAGTGCGACGATAGCGACAATTTTTATCATTGCAAACCAGAATTCCATCTCGCCAAACAGTTTCACCGTTGCCAGATTTAGCGTAAGTAATAGCAGAACGCAAAGCAGGGAAGATACCCACTGTGATAAATCAGGGAACCAGAACTGAGAGTAAGCGCTAATGGCTACGACATCGGCAATCCCGGTGACTACCCAACAGAACCAGTAAGTCCAGCCGGTAAAAAAACCAGCCCATGGTCCAAGCAGATCGGCAGCAAAATCACTGAATGATTTATAGTTGAGGTTGGAGAGTAATAATTCTCCCATCGCACGCATGACGAAAAACAGCATGAAACCAATGATCATATAAACGAAAATGATCGAAGGGCCAGCCATGCTGATTGTTTTGCCTGAGCCCATGAATAGCCCAGTGCCGATCGCTCCGCCGATGGCGATGAGTTGAATATGACGATTAGTCAGATTCCGTTGCAGTCCCTCTCCCTGTTCAGGGGCAAGGTCTGCGGATTCTTTTGATTGTTCGACCATTTAAGTACACTTTCCTGTTTCTGTCTGTGATGTGTTTTGAGCTCTTTGGCGGCTCTCGTTTGCGAAAATCGAAGAGAATAAGATAGCGCAACCGCAGTACTTATTACAGCGGATGTCTGAGATAGCCGAGCATAAAGAGGGCAGGTAATGATGCCAGATGCTGCTGTATGTTTTTCGCCCTAGTAATGAAGAAGATATAAAATAATGAGGAGTGTAGATATTAGGTCGTGCAGGTTAACAAAATTGCCTGTCGCTAACAATGCTATTATTGCGGCATAAAAAATTAATATGAAGTGTTTGACAGGCGAGCTAGGGAGGAGAATAATCCCTCCCGTTGGGTCGTTAGCTCAGTTGGTAGAGCAGTTGACTCTTAATCAATTGGTCGCAGGTTCGAACCCTGCACGACCCACCAACAATTTCAATAGGTTACAAATTATTTTTTGATTTGTTATCATTTTGTTTTTTTATTTGTTATCTAATTTATACTCGCCTGTTTTTTAATTTCTCCCTTTTTACTAACTCTTTTTCTTTCTTTTCTATTTCATTCTACGACTCTTTTCACTTAATACATTCGATGATTTCTTGTGTGTTTGTTATTCATATAACGTATTGTCACTGAGAGAAAATATAACGCAATTGGTGGTACAACCGATAATCACTGTTCCGCTTGGGCAAGATGTGTCTCTTGTGCCCTGAAGAGTCCTGAGAAAGTGCTATGCTTAATGGATGGAATAGACGATAGATCGTATGTGATGTTACGAGTTTGCACTGGGCTGTGTTCACATCCACTGGGGCGGCATTTAGAAGTAGCTGGAGCTTCCTGGTTAGCCATAAGCAAGTTTCTGCTTGATTTCGGAGGTTCATATGGGGTTCGAAAAATTACTGGCTGTCATAGAAAAAAGTCACCAGGACCCAAAATCAGTTATCTCGTTGTCTGAACTTAGCCAGGCAATCCATGAGATAATTTGTACAGAAAGTTCAAAAGAGTACAAGATAAATGCGTGCTTCACCGAACTGCGGGAGTTAGTTGATGAAAGAAAGGCACTCTCTAGGAAACAGTTTTTGGATAAGGCATTGGTGACGGAATTAACACAATATAAAAAGAAAGAAGAGGCGCTGCTTTTGAAACTCATCAGTATTGGAAACAAATAGACGAGAGTCTCTATTTATTAAATTAAAAATAGTCATGCTAAATATCGCTACACCGCCAGATCAAATTACTGAGATGGCGGTGTAGCAAATAGTGCTATTTTCGGTAGCTTGTTTTGATTTGCTTAATCGTGTTATCAAAAACAGCAGCCTGCTCGGCGTCTTCCAATTGAGCAATATATCTTTCCATATTGATGATCACTTTACCGGCATCTGCCTGGCCGATTGCTTTTAATAACAGCGTAACCATCGCTTTCAGACAAGTAACCTCATGGGCTAGGGTTTCAGCGGATGCGGTAGTAGAAAAATCTACGTTGCTCATGTTTTCTCCTCAACAAGAAAAAGATGTTTTCCTTCGCCTGCTGCGGCGTTACCGCTGACACGACAGGCAAAATCAGATAGTGAGGAGTATAACATAAAGCATATTGTAGATTGATATTATTCGCGGATAACACCGTTTTAGTGACTGTTTTTTATGCATTTAATTTATTATAATAGCGCTTATATTTTGGATGCCATTTCGTGGAAAGGGCTGTAGATGTGTTGCGCTTAATACATACCATATTCACTATGGACGCTTTTCTATAAATATATTATTTGTATAATATCGTCATAGGCGATGGCGTGATGCTTAATCACATGTTGCTTACAATAGTAATTTTTCATTGACATTCAAGATATAAAGCCAATTGCATGCCATTTGATCTGTTTTCTACACATTTTGTATTATTAACCGGTTTATACTGTGTGGCGTATTTGAAATGTTAAGAGTGTGATCAACATGCGTCTTCAGGCTAGCGATATATTGTTATGATCGAGGATGTGCTTTATTCCTTCTTGGCATATTTTAAAATACTTATTCATATAAGTCAGTGTTCATTATTGTTTGAAACCAACGTAGTATCACCTGCAAGCAACTTTTCATGTAAGTGTTACTCCCTTTTTTGGAGAATTATTCTTTGATTAGCGTTTTTCTTGTTGATGACCATGAACTGGTGCGGGCAGGGATACGACGCATTCTTGACGATATCAAAGGTCTGAAAGTGGTTGGTGAGGCGTGCTGTGGTGAGGATGCTGTCAAATGGTGTCGAAGCAATGATGTTGATGTTGTTTTGATGGACATGAGCATGCCGGGTATCGGTGGACTTGAAGCAACGCGTAAGATCCTACGATTTACGCCAGATATCAAAGTCATTATGCTCACTATTTATACCGAAAACCCATTGCCCGCTAAGGTGATGCAGGCGGGCGCTGCGGGATATGTTAGTAAAGCGGCTGCCCCTCAGGAAGTGATCTCTGCTATTCGGGCGGTGCATGCAGGTAAGCGGTATATCGCTTCTGATATTGCTCAACAAATGGCATTAAGCCAGTTGGAACCTCAGACGGACGCGCCGCTGGAGTGTTTGTCTGAACGCGAATTACAGATTATGCTAATGATAACGAAGGGACAGAAAGTGACTGAAATCTCAGATCAGCTCAATCTAAGCCCCAAAACAGTGAACAGCTATCGTTACCGTATGTTTAGCAAGCTGAATATCAATGGCGACGTCGAGTTGACGCATCTGGCTATCAAGCATGGGCTTTTTACCGCGGAGACATTGTTAAGTAGTGAGTGAGAGTTTCGATGCTTCGGCATTTTTAAAAA
Source organism: Pectobacterium punjabense (assembly GCF_012427845.1). Taxonomy (NCBI): domain Bacteria; kingdom Pseudomonadati; phylum Pseudomonadota; class Gammaproteobacteria; order Enterobacterales; family Pectobacteriaceae; genus Pectobacterium; species Pectobacterium punjabense. The sequence continues at coordinate 3,006,505 of NZ_CP038498.1, read as the reverse complement.
CGGTAACGAGCCAGCCTGGTGTCTACCGGATGTATGATGCCGGCAATACGGTCATCTATGTCGGTAAGGCAAAAGACTTAAAAAAACGACTTGCCAGCTATTTTCGCAGTCATGTCGCCAGCCGTAAAACCGAGGCGTTGGTCAAAAGCATCAATCATATTGATGTCACGATTACGCATACAGAAACCGAAGCTTTACTGCTGGAACACAATTACATCAAACTTTATCAACCGCGTTATAACGTCTTGTTGCGCGACGATAAATCCTATCCCATGATTTTCCTGAGCGGTGATGCTCATCCGCGTCTGACAGTTCATCGTGGCGCCAAGCACGCGAAGGGCGAATACTTTGGCCCGTTTCCTAACGGCAATGCTGTGCGTGAAACGCTACTATTGCTGCAAAAACTGTTCCCGGTGCGTCAGTGTGAAAATAGTGTCTATCGCAACCGTTCTCGACCTTGCCTGCAATACCAAATTGGGCGCTGCCTTGGGCCTTGCGTTAGCGGCTTGGTTAGCGAAGAAGATTATCAGCAGCAGGTAGAGTATGTTCGCCTGTTCTTGTCCGGTAAAGATCAGCAAGTACTGAATCAACTTATCTCCCGGATGGAAGCGGCTAGTCGTGATCTGCGTTTTGAAGATGCTGCACGGATACGCGATCAGATTCAAGCTGTTCGTCGAGTGACGGAGAAACAATTTGTTTCCGGTGACGGTGAAGATTTGGATGTCATCAGCGTCGCTTTCGATGCTGGTATGGCCTGCGTATATGTCCTTTTCATCCGACAGGGGAAGGTACTTGGTAGCCGGAGCTATTTCCCGAAAGTACCTAGCGGTACGGAATTGGGGGAGGTTGTGCAAACTTTTGTCGGGCAATTCTATTTACAAGGGAGCTTAGGTCGGACGCTTCCTGCTGAAATTTTGCTTGATTTCACCTTGCCCGATAAAGATTTGCTGACAGAGTCCCTGACCGCAGTAGCAGGTAGAAAAGTACAAATTCAGACAAAACCTCGCGGCGATCGCGCCCGCTATTTAAAATTAGCGCGGACGAATGCTGCTACGGCGCTGGTCACGAAACTATCTCAGCAATCCACTATTCATCAGCGTTTGGCTGCATTAGCCAACGTCTTGCAGTTGCCAGAAATTCACCGAATGGAGTGTTTTGACATCAGTCATACTATGGGGGAACAAACTGTGGCATCTTGCGTGGTATTTGATGCTAATGGCCCGCTGCGTTCGGAATATCGCCGCTATAATATCAGTGGTATTACGCCTGGCGATGACTATGCCGCTATGGCGCAAGTCCTCCAACGTCGATATGGTAAAGCGTTAGATGACAGTAAAATACCTGATGTGATTGTAATAGACGGTGGGAAAGGGCAACTCGGCCAAGCTCAGGCCGTGTTTGACTCCTTGCAAGTATCGTGGGATAAAAATAAGCCTCTGCTACTTGGCGTTGCGAAAGGCAGCGATCGTAAAGCGGGCCTGGAAACGCTGTTTTTTGAGGCTACAGGTGAGGGTATGGCTTTACCAGCTGATTCCCCTGCGCTGCACGTGATCCAGCATATTCGTGATGATTCGCATGACCATGCGATTGGTGGGCACCGTAAGAAGAGAGCAAAAGTGAAAAATACCAGTACGCTGGAGCTTATTGAAGGTGTCGGCCCTAAACGTCGCCAAACCCTGCTGAAATACATGGGTGGACTACAGCCTTTGATGAATGCCAGTATTGAGGAGATTGCAAATGTTCCAGGAATTTCGCATGCATTGGCAGAAAAGATCTTCCATGCATTGAAACACTAGGGACAATGTAGCAACATACTCCTAGTATCCACTCCAGCCAGATAGTTACCTAAGCGCTATGCAATTTAATATACCGACGTTGCTTACCCTGTTTCGTGTTGCTCTTATTCCGTTCTTCGTGCTGGCGTTTTATCTTCCATTCGTCTGGGCACCATTGCTTTGCTCGTTGATCTTTGTATTTGCTGCCGTGACGGACTGGTTTGATGGTTTCCTTGCTCGCCGCTGGAAGCAAACCACGCGTTTTGGTGCCTTCCTCGATCCTGTTGCGGATAAAGTGATGGTGGCTGTCGCGTTGGTGTTGGTTGCGGAGTACTATCATTCTTGGTGGATTACACTGCCCGCTGCCACGATGATCGCTCGGGAAATCATTATCTCGGCATTACGAGAATGGATGGCTGAAATTGGCAAAAGAAGCAGCGTTGCCGTGTCGTGGGTAGGGAAGGTGAAAACCACGGCTCAGATGATGGCGCTTTTTGCTTTGTTATGGCGTCCGGAACGTATTGTGGAAGGCGTTGGTGTTGTGGCGTTGTACATCGCCGCCGTACTGACTTTCTGGTCCATGTTTCAATATTTGAACGCCGCAAGACACGATCTGCTTGAACCTTGATCGAAGCGCCGTAAAAACCAGCAAACGAACGCAGTTGCTTGATAATTTTATTGACTCATTGCGTCAGGTCAGTAGAATGCACCGCATCAACAGCAACGCTGGTTTGTAAGAAGTTAGAAAAATCAGAAGGTTCTGTGTTGCGGGAATAGCTCAGTTGGTAGAGCACGACCTTGCCAAGGTCGGGGTCGCGAGTTCGAGTCTCGTTTCCCGCTCCAATTTAAAGCATCGGCACTTGCGGATGTTGGTTACTAAGACCTGAATATTTTGGCGCGTTAACAAAGCGGTTATGTAGCGGATTGCAAATCCGTCTAGTCCGGTTCGACTCCGGAACGCGCCTCCAATATTTAAGCCCGGGTGGTGAAATCGGTAGACACAAGGGATTTAAAATCCCTCGGCGTTCGCGCTGTGCGGGTTCAAGTCCCGCCCCGGGCACCATTGATAAATCAATAGACGTCAACCGACGTCTATTTTTTTGCCTAAAACCCACGGTTTTACTGGCTTCCCCTTCATTCCATATTCTTCCTACGTCAACACAATTCAACTGACATCAACTTGCTTGTGCGGGTACAATTGCGGGTATACTTCAGTATGGTAAATCCTTGTACCCTCAATAACGCATTTATTGAAGGAAAAGCATTATGGCACTCACGGATATCAAGGTACGTTCAGCAAAACCGGAAGAGAAGCCTTATAAACTTACCGATGGAAACGGTATGTTTCTTTTGGTCCATACCAATGGGTCTAAATATTGGCGCTTACGCTATCGTTCGGGTGGCAAAGAAAAGACGCTGGCACTAGGTGTTTACCCCGAGGTTTCCCTTTCTGAAGCGCGTCAGAAACGTGATGAGGCGCGAAAACTTATTGCTGCTGGCGTTGATCCTAACGAGCATAAAAAGGCAGTCAAAACTCAACAACAGGATGATGCGCAAACTTTCGAAGTTGTAGCCCGCGCTTGGCACGCCGACAACAAGAAATGGTCAGACTCACATGCCGAACGTATCCTGAAAAGTCTGAGCGACAATATTTTCCCCGCCATCGGTGGTACTCACATCGCGAATCTGAAAACTCGCGATTTGCTGACACCGATTAAAAGCGTTGAACGCTCCGGACGTTTAGAAGTGGCTAAGCGTCTAAAACAACGCGTGACTGCCATTATGACCTATGCCGTACAAAACGGCCTGATTGACTATAACCCGGCGCAGGATATGGCAGGGGCGATTATGCCTGGCAAAGTCGAACATCGTCCGGCATTAGCGCTTGAACGTTTGCCTGAACTTCTTGGCCGCATTGACGGTTACAAAGGCCGTGAGTTTACCAAGTGGGTTATTAACCTCTCCCTACTAATTTTTATCCGCTCCAGTGAACTCCGTTTTGCCCGTTGGCCTGAAATCGACTTTGAACGAGCGTTGTGGACGATTCCTCCAGAACGTGAACCAATCCCTGGAGTGAAATTCTCCGAACGCGGTTCAAAAATGCACACACCACACCTTGTCCCACTAAGCCGTCAGGCACTGGAGATCCTTAAAAAGATCAGAGAGGTGAGTGGGTATTGTGAACTGGTTTTCATTGGCGATCATTCGTCACGAAAACCCGTTAGTGAGGGCACGGTGAACAAAGCGCTGCAAACTATGGGTTACGACACCAAAACGGATGTATGTGGTCACGGCTTTCGTACCATGGCCTGTAGTTCGTTGATTGAGTCGGGCTTGTGGTCTAGGGATGCGGTAGAGCGGCAAATGAGCCACCAGGAGCGCAATGGCGTTCGGGCTGCGTACATTCATAAGGCAGAGCATCTGGATGAGCGCAAACTGATGCTGCAATGGTGGGCGGATTTTCTGGATGCGAATCGGGAGAGGGCGGTGAGTCCGTTTGATTTTGGGAAGCTTGGGAGATGATCAGCCTCGATTTTCCTCACACCATGAAGACCATATAACTCGGCTTGTACCTTACCCACATCATCCATGGTATGTAAGGGCACCTGTTTTAGTTCCACACATTTTTGAAATTTTCGGGTTTTTAGCAATCAGCCGATATTTTTCCGGCGTCAGGTTATTCAAGGATTCATGGGGCTGCTCGCTATTATATTCGTGCAGTGAGCGCTCCACGATATCCTGTATTTCATTCAGTTTTTTGAATAGGTAAAAATCCAGTATTTCTGTTCGGTACGTCTGGTTAAAGCATTCTGTGTTGGCTTGCTCGGTTTAATAAATTCCAGTGCTACACCATGTTCTTCTACCCATTGTACCAGCGTTAACTAGAGCGACTCTGGACCGTTATCTAAGCGGATATTCTCGGTTTGCCACTATCCGGTCCAACACACGAACCACGCGTTGTGCCGGGATATTCAGGTCAATTGCTATAGCCAGCACTTCACGATTAAAATCATCCACCACTTTGAACGTGCGAAAACGTCTGCCACACATCAGAGCATCATGCATAAAATCTACTGACCAACTCTGATTCAGGTGTTCCTGCACCGCCATGGTGCTGAGTCACGTACTGGAAAACGTTGCTTTTCTTTATGACGAAAATTCAGTTTCAGAAGGCAGTATATCTGATGAACGAGTTTATCGTTTAATCAGGTAATATCAGGTTCAGATTGGGTCTTTGTGTAGTCCCTCCGGTTTTTAGTACCACCGCCAGTTAGAGTCTCCGGCCAGTTTTTGCCTTGCATAGATAACCGGTGGTAGATTGCCAAGTGAACTATGTGGGCGTTCCTCGTTGTATTCCGTCCGCCAGTTTTCTGTTAATTCTCGCACTTCAGACAGCGTTCGGAACAGATACAAGTCGAGTATTTCCGTTCGTAATGTCTTATTAAACCGTTCGATAAATCCGTTCTGCATTGGCTTGCCCGGCTGAATAAAATCCAGTATGACTCCATGCCGTTCGGCCCATTCCGACAGGGCGGCGGCGGTGAGTTCCGGTCCATTGTCGCTTCGGATAAACGCCGGGTAACCTCTTTCTGCGCTGAGCCGTTCCAGAATGCGCACTACGCGATGCGCCGGGATATTTAAGTCCACTTCGACTGCCAGCGCTTCCCGATTAAAATCATCGACGACATTAAACAATCTGAATCGCCTTCCATCCATCAGTGCGTCACTCATAAAATCCACTGACCAACAGTGATTCATGCTAACGGGGACCGCCAGAGGCTGTGGACTCCGGTTGGGTAAGCGTTTTTTACCCTTGCGTCTGAGGTTTAGTTTTAACCAACGATATATTCGGTAAACGCGTTTCTTATTCCACGATAACCCCGTCTGACGCAGTTTGTTGAACATCAGGCCAAATCCATAGGCCGGATAATGATGCGCCAGATTTTGTAGCGCCTCGATGACCGGAATATCCCGTTCGGCATTCGGGCGATAATGCAAAAGGCTTCGGCTAATACCGATAATCCGGCACCCGCGTCGCTCGCTGGCCTGATGTTCCGTCATGACATAGCGCACCAGTTCGCGTTTATCGGGGACCGTTAAAGTTTTTTTGCGATGACGTCCTTGAGGATCTCATGGTCCAGGCTCAAAGAGGCGTACATCTGCTTCAATCGCCGGTTTTCCTCTTCCAGCTCTTTCATGCGTTTGATATCAGAGGACTCCATGCCGCCATATTTTGATTTCCAGTTGTAGTAGCTGGCTTCTGAAACGCCATTCTCGCGGCAAACATCCTTCACATGTCGACCGCCTTCAACTTCTTTTAGGACCCTCAGGATCTGGGATTCGGTGAAACGTATTTTCTTCATAGCGCACCTCCATAGGTTGTATTTTAACCAGAGGACTCTATTAAGCGGTAAGACTAAATTCTGGGGGGACTACATTTGTAGTCATCTCAACAACCCTAAAAATTTAAAAGCGTTTGCTGTTTGTATGAGAAAATAGTGATTAAAAAAATAAATGCAATTATTTACTTAAATTAAACGACATACTCTCATTTCTGTCTTTCGTCAGATAGTTATGCAATAAGATTAGACAAAATGAAGACTGGATGTGTTGACTAATATTTAACTACAGTTGGGAGGGAAACACATCCAATAATAAAGATGTATCCTCTGTTTTTGACTTGATAAAATTAACTAGTTGAGGAAGATAACTTTTGTTAAATAAAAAACATTCCCACACAATGATCACTGTCCAACCCAATTTGTTAAGATCTGAAATGTTCTTCTGATCGCGTTGTCTGTTTTTCTGAATTTTATCAAGCCAAAAGGCAACATTGGACTTTGGTACTCTTGCGAGTTTACAATTTTCATTAATATGTCCATGCCAAAAACAACCATTTACCATTATAACTAATCTATATTTAGGTAAAACAATATCAGGTTTTCCAGGAAGCTTATCGTCGTGGATTTTAAAACGTAAACCATTAGCATGAAGAAACGAACGTACTTTTATTTCTGGCCTGGTATTTTTTTGTTTAACTGACACCATTATGCGATGTCGTTCTTCTTTACTAATATTGTCCATGTTCAATCATCCCCATAGATATAGGCCTTTGCATTACATATAGAAAGAGCTTTTTGTATACATTTTTCATCTGAAGGTGATACTTTTTGATGCCTTGCGAAAAGGGTTAAAAGTATTGATACTGTCGTTTCACAACGTTCTGTTAAAGGTGTGGATGCTACTAGTATTAATGCTTTCCTCAATGCCGTTTCCCATTTTAAGACTGTGCCATCAGCAACAACGATAATATGGGTACCGCTTTCTCCATAGAAAATAGATGTTTTTATTTTTGAATTTTCTTCTATTAAAGTTGCTTCAACACCAAAAGTTTGAGAAATGATTAAACTAAGATCATCCGGTTTTGCTTCTCCAGTTTTATCTTTTGAGTATCTATTCAAAATTGCATCTTTTATGTATGTCCGAATGGCATCTTTTCGCATATATTGTGATAGTTTTCCCCCTACCATAGGCATGGAAACTAGTTGTGCTAAAAATATGCCATTTTCAGTACGAGAACGTGATAAATAATTCACTTTATCTGCTTCAATATAAACAGTTTGTTTAACTGCTTTAGCAACTTTTTCTGGTATAATATTACTCATATCCAAGCCTCCGTGTCAGGAAATATCAATCTTTCTGCTTCGTCTTGATCTTGTAAACTTGCAACCTCATCTAACCAAGCATCAATGAGTTTTTGCCCTCTATTGTTACTGAATGTTACCACTCCATCTCTTAAAAATACAGTCTCTGCCTCTTGTCTATAAGACGATTTTTTTGCTTCATTATCTAACTCTTTTACTGCGGCAATTCTCCTTATATCTGTAACAAAATCCAGCACAATTACTTCTTCTTTGCCTGGTGCCAAACGTAAACCACGACCGAGTTGTTGAATAAATATTCTACGGGAATGTGTTGCTCTTAAAAAAACGAGGACATTAACATCAGGAACGTCAATACCCTCGTTTAAAACATCTACTGCTGTCAACGCTTGAATTTTTCCAGATGAGAATTCTAGAAGGATTTGACGTCTTAAAATTTTGTCATCAATTGACATATTGGCAGCAGATATACCTGATGATACTAGTTTACTGGCAAACGAATCAGCGTGACTTTTGGAAGGTGAAAATACAACGATCCGAGGATTATTTATACTCTGAAGAACCTTAATTATTTCCGCAATGACCGCATCATCTCGTTGTGGTAAAAACAATCGTTTGTTCAAATCTTTGATTGTAAGTTTATTTTTTGCTAATTTAGGTATTTCTTCCCAGTTAATATTATCGCACATTAGTCTGTAATCCACGACAGCTAAGAACCCCATACGCATTCCGTCTATAAGTGATACTTTTGCTATAGGTTCTCCAAATATTGAATCTATCGTTCTCCCATCACCTCGCCAGGGCGTAGCAGTCATGCCAATTAATAACTTAGGATTTAAATGTTCAATACAAGTCGAAAATGCATTTGCCAAAGCATGATGTGCTTCATCAACTATTATTAAATCAAAAGCATCCGGTTGTAACCCCCCTAAATACCCATAAAGTGTTTGATATAAACCAAAGTTAATACCTTCATAAGGCACTGGAGCATCTCCACTCATAAATAAGCGTGTAGGAATGTTTTTTGATAATTGGCTCCAAAAGGATTTTTGTAGTTGATACGCGAGGTCAATAGAATGACAAAGCACTAAAACTTTTTTTAGGCCATTTTTGTAAAAATGATTAGTAAGGTATGCTGCAATAACAGTTTTACCTAAACCTGTTGCTACAACAAACAATGTTTTACCTCTACCATTTGTATAGCTCTGCCTCACGAGTTCTACGATATCCTTTTGGTAATTACGAAGTTCTCTCCTGTCACAACTATATCTCCCCCACTTTTCTATTAATAGGCGTAAAAAACTTCCATTCCAAAGTTTTATATTAAAACCTTCACTATTTAACTGATCTCTCCTTTTATAGGCTGAGTTTGTGAAATCTCCATTTGTAGCAACGACAACAATCTTTGATCTGTAGTATGATTGACCCGTAATTGCTTGATTTATAGCCGATACGCCGATGTAAGAAGATGATGTAATAGCCTTAACTTGAAAGAGGTATGAGTCATTTTTCTTGCTATGGTCATTAAATCTAACAGCTAAAATATCAGCTCCCTTATCACCAGAACCTCCAACATATTGTATATTTCCCCAACCACAATGAGATATTAATCTGACCACGGCTAATTCCAAAGCCTGCCAATCTCCTCCAGACATGACATTCTCGTCAAGGAAAGTGATGTCGTTATTCATGCATAAGTCCTTCAAGAATTGACAATGTATTAGAATGACGCAATAACTCTTGTTTTTTATGTACGCGCCCTCCTTGTAATAATAAAATCACATCTGAAAGATAAGAAAGTATTTTATCCAATGAAACTTTTCTCAATCGTTCACATGTTGATTCATTTCCAATGTTTAATTGAAGATATGGTTGCGCAAATAGTTTATTATCTAAGAACTCTTCTGGAAAGGACTGAATAAGTCTTTGAACAGTGGCATCGCACACATATGACAGTGTTTTTGAAGCGTTTAGCTGGTCATTTTGATAGTCACCAAGTAAGTGTGGAGCCTCATCAATCAGCCTTCTGGCCAACTCTTCTTCTTCTGATTCTACTTCTTTTATTAATTTTTTAGCCTTATTAAAACGATGAATTAATAATGTTGGAAGTCTTTCTTTAATGCTTGATAATATGGACTGAGCTCTCTCCTGAAGAGATTGGAAATTTATTCTTTCTTCAGCCAAATGATTGTCCACAAGACCAATGAAAGCATCTTGAATTGAAATTGTTTGGTTGCGCAGACTATATTTCTCTGCTAATCCTTGCAGTAAAAGCTGTTTTGCTGAAATAGGATATTCTGCCAATATGGGATGCGTTGAATCAAAGAAAAAATCTATTTCAATCCCATCAATAAAAATATGGCATGGCACCCGATTTCCTTTTATTTTTATTGAGATATCTTTGACTCTCCATGCGGTAACATCCATACCAGGGGTCAGATCATACGAGTATTTCATTGATAGAGATTCTTCTTTATCTGAGTTTTGTATAAGCTCATCTCTCAAAGAAGTTACTTGTGCAATTGGTTTCGCACTTTCACTCGATTTATTTTCGATATTTTTTTCTTCTTCTGATATATTACTTTGTGGAATGTAATCATCAAGATCGTCTGATGGTTTATTTCCTGGATTTACTTGAGTTAATCCTTCTGTGCCTTCGCTGCGAGCACGATCAGCTTCTTGCGCAACTTTAAACCACTTTTCATCTGACTCATATTCAGATTCACCCGCATAGAATTTTTTCGAATACTCTTTAGCTAAGGAGTTTGCGATCGCCAGATTTTTTGTTCCTGGGTCTATTCTGCGATATGCATTTACTAACTTACCTAATGGTGATGTATTATCACCGTCATAGCCCATAGCAGCTCGGCTTTTCGGAAGAATTGGACCGGCTCCACGAACAGCTTCAAGAGTTAGTCTCCATGCTCTGTCAGAAGTATCGAATCCATTTTTTTGATATGTAGGAATCAAGTAATCTACATGAAGCTCGCCAATTAGTCGTCCACCAACGGTAGAACCTAATTCTACAGGATATTCTGTGATTATTGTCCCTGTATCTGGATTTTCGAATCCAAAGAGACATTTGTCCTGTACAAGGATTTTTCTACCATTTCTTACAAAATCTATGCCAAAATCTACTGTATCAGAATATCTTTGTACACCTATCCATCCCTTTAACCTACGTGCTCTTTTGACAATATGTTCAGGGATATTTCCTGTTTTTTCATAAATGCTTTCTAATTCAGTTATTTCGTCATCAACTAAATATCTGTTTCGCAATTTATCAAAATATGTATCACCAAGATCGCGGTTAATATGTTGAATCGCTTCTATTTTCTGGCCTTTACGAATCACGAATCTTGAATCTGACCAGATACAATAATTTTTGGGTGAAAGTTTTTTCCCTTGAACAAAAAATGAAACTTTATTTTTGCTTAATATAGGGGTGTAGATGCTTTCGAGTTGTCTCTTAATTATTCCTTCTTTCCTTTTGATCTCAGAATATACACCTTCTTTGAGGTGTCTAATAATAATTTTAGTGCCTGATTCGCTGTCATTTTTTTTAGGCACACGAATAACTGGTGCAGTGAAGGATTGATCTTTAATCAATTGCTCGAAGTTTATTCTGATCCCAACCCACTCTTTTGAATCTGGAGTTGCTGAAAGGAATATTGTTTCATCCCCCAGTCTTGCTGTGGAAATGTTGAATCCCATTCCAAATAATCCAAGATTATGGATCGGATCGTTACTCGAATAACCAGCTTTAGCGGCGCTTTGTAAAATATTCAATGGCATTCCATTACCATTGTCTTGAACAACTATCTCTCGCTCATTTGCAGCTACCGATTCTGTTGACCAATATATATCAATACGTGGGGATTCGATAAGGAGACCACGATATTCGGCATCAGCAAAAGCATCTAAAGAGTTATCTGTTAGTTCGGCAAGGCATTGCCACGCAGCAAAAGGAATATCACCAAGGGTTCTTAATATTTTAGGCGTTGGTGTAATATCGACAAGTTGTTCATCGAGTTTTGTTGTATTCATTTTGTGCTCTCCAAAAATTTGGCTATTGACTGAGCAACCTTGTTTGCAAGAAGTGGTGGTACAGCATTACCTATCTGCATAATGTTCGAAGTTGCAGAGTGTGGAAATTCAAAATTGTCTGGGAATGTTTGTAAGCGAGCACATTCTCTGACAGTTAATCTTCTGTCTAGAGAATAATGGAATTGTACTCTAGATTTTGCATTCGCCCTTATTGTATAAGATGGGCTATTCGCTAATGTTTTCTCGTCACCCTGCCCATTACCTTTTTTGGCTTTAGCTGCTTTAAAGAATTGAGATTGATTTGGTATGCTTTCGTCTACGATCTTTTCAAGATCAGCTATTGCCCAAGAGGTAGTTAGATAGTTACTTTCATGATGAGTAGCTATAGGCTTAGTTGGGAAACCATGTAAGTCTTCTCTGACTGCAACTATAAATAAACGAGTTCTTCGCTGTGGAACGCCATAATCTGGTGCAAATAAAGTCCAAACCTGAACTTTATAACCAGCATTTTGTAGATCATCTTTAATCGTTTCTAGAACTTTACCTTTCTCCATATTTGCCAAGCCTGGAACATTCTCTCCTACGACTACGAGAGGTTTATGGAGATTCATATAATTAATTAGAGCTTGATATAATCGCCCTCGCACTGATGTTAAACCATGCCGCGGACCACATGTTGCAAAATCTTGGCATGGGAATCCTCCGATTAAAACATCGGCGGATGGAACATCTTCAGGATTATAGTTAGATAAATCCTTTACTTCCCCATGATTAGAAATATTAGCATTATAAGTGTCTATGCATTTGGAATCATTATCGTAGGCTGATAATAATTTGAATGATAATTTAGGAATGCTTTCCCCTTTATAGTCAAATCCCCCCAAAAATCCTAAGTCTAGACCGCCGCAACCGCAGAAGAATGAAACCACAGTGTTTTCAGTCACCTCCGTTGTTTCATTGGATGAGATTTTTTTAGAGTCCATTGAATCGACATCAGACTCGTTGAAGACGAATAACTCTTGCGTGGGTGATTGATTCTTAATCATTTTTTTTCCATGAGACGGCATTTCTGCACCATTCTCTCCATCTGGCGAGTTAACAGACAATGCTGCCATCGGTAACAAAAATTCCGAATCTTCTATTGCTTTTTTATAATTCATTGATAAATAATCATTTGTTGTTGTTGATGATTGTTGTATAGTCTCATTTTGCTATAAAATACGCCTTATTAAAAGACATTTAACTTCCTTACTGTTAGGGGATGATTTCTAATTAGGCATATAACTTTTTATTTTTGAATATGGCTAATATTTTATATAATTAAGTTATATCAATAATAATCTCTATTTAATATTTTACTTATTGCATTAGTGAAAAGTAAGAGTTTAAGCCAACAACTTAGTATGTAGAACGTAGTATTTAAGTTTTTCAATAGATGTTCAGGTTACTCTATTATATAGAGTTTCATTTTTAATGTTGTTAAGTAAACGATGAATTGGCTAAAATTGCTCTCATCAATTGAGTCGTGACGCAGATTTAGTGGTAGTGGTTGATTGTTAAATACCAACCGATGATTTTATCGCGCATCACTTCTGGCTTCGGAAGACAAATATTTTTGCGAGTAAGACTTTTGATATGACTACATAAATTCAGATTATGTCTCTCTATGCGTTGTGTATATTTTTTGCTGATAACATGACTCGTTGAGGACAGCAAAGTCCGATATACCGACCAGTCGTCGGTCATAAAGAGGGTGATGCTAAATGGGGTCAACAAATCAAGAAGGCGCTATAATGTCGGCGTATTTCTCGAGCTAAATACATGTGCGAGGGTGTGCTTGTGGATGAGGTCATAGGCATAAAACAACCAGCGCTGATTGCCTTTACTGCGCACATATGACCACTGTTCATCTGCTTCACAGTAGATGATAATTTATTTTTATATATCGATGTGTTGTATTAATTGGTGCGGTGTGAGTTTTTAGATGATGGCGAACGATATTAAGACTTATCCGTCAGATCCTTGAGGTATTACGGCATCCGGAGTCATTCATTGCTATATCAACAATGGTCTGGTGGATTTCGGGTTTAGCAACGTTGTAACGAAAGTTAAGCAGGAAGGTCTTTAGACACTAATTACAGCGATAAAGCTGCGCACCAGAACTGGAATGAACGTTTCGGATAACCCCCTGAGTTTCGGAACTGCGGTGACAAAACACATCAATCTTTGCCATCAATCATCCAAAATGCAAAGAATACAACAACACTAAGTCTACATCACGACTCGTAAAATCAGAGAAATTCAAGGAACATATTGAGCATGAAAACTTAAATCAGTCACACCTGATCTTTCTATGCTCCACGTCAACAGCCTTATGCATACGCGAGATTTCTGCTATCAATAGAAAAGTGAAGGGATCTTTGAATCCATACTTTCTATAAATACCGTTTTGCATATTGTTCGATGTTTTGTGGGTGACAGCCATATTTTTCGCGATGGTCTTTATGGGTACACCTTGAAGCCAATGGTCAAAAAATATTTTCTCATATCGGTGATAAAAGGACTTCTTCACCCTTTATTTCTTTGAACAGAGATGCGGCAGAAATGAGACTTTTTAAGGTTCGAATAGATAAGCGCTTTGATATTACTATCACTCTGTTGTTGATCACCAATGGGGAGTGATTGCGGTTATTTAAGAGGAAGATAAATTTTATTTTTTTGTCATGACTGACATTGTTTAATCGTATGGCATCGATACCGTGTTCAGTATCAATAACAGCTATTGGGCATTACCGTACTTCACTACTGCTAGATGCGAAAATGCAAGTCTGGTAAAAACGCATTTGCCGTATATTTCAATGCTCATGACGATAGTGATTCAGTAGAAAAATAGCAAAGTGGTACTCCTGACGGTGCATCATCCCTGTAACAGCTTTAATACGTTTCCCGACTGCTGATTGGCTTGTGACAATGTAGTCCCCCCAGAATTTAGTCTTACCGCTTAATAGAGTCCTCTGGTTAAAATACAACCTATGGAGGTGCGCTATGAAGAAAATACGTTTCACCGAATCCCAGATCCTGAGGGTCCTAAAAGAAGTTGAAGGCGGTCGACATGTGAAGGATGTTTGCCGCGAGAATGGCGTTTCAGAAGCCAGCTACTACAACTGGAAATCAAAATATGGCGGCATGGAGTCCTCTGATATCAAACGCATGAAAGAGCTGGAAGAGGAAAACCGGCGATTGAAGCAGATGTACGCCTCTTTGAGCCTGGACCATGAGATCCTCAAGGACGTCATCGCAAAAAAACTTTAACGGTCCCCGATAAACGCGAACTGGTGCGCTATGTCATGACGGAACATCAGGCCAGCGAGCGACGCGGGTGCCGGATTATCGGTATTAGCCGAAGCCTTTTGCATTATCGCCCGAATGCCGAACGGGATATTCCGGTCATCGAGGCGCTACAAAATCTGGCGCATCATTATCCGGCCTATGGATTTGGCCTGATGTTCAACAAACTGCGTCAGACGGGGTTATCGTGGAATAAGAAACGCGTTTACCGAATATATCGTTGGTTAAAACTAAACCTCAGACGCAAGGGTAAAAAACGCTTACCCAACCGGAGTCCACAGCCTCTGGCGGTCCCCGTTAGCATGAATCACTGTTGGTCAGTGGATTTTATGAGTGACGCACTGATGGATGGAAGGCGATTCAGATTGTTTAATGTCGTCGATGATTTTAATCGGGAAGCGCTGGCAGTCGAAGTGGACTTAAATATCCCGGCGCATCGCGTAGTGCGCATTCTGGAACGGCTCAGCGCAGAAAGAGGTTACCCGGCGTTTATCCGAAGCGACAATGGACCGGAACTCACCGCCGCCGCCCTGTCGGAATGGGCCGAACGGCATGGAGTCATACTGGATTTTATTCAGCCGGGCAAGCCAATGCAGAACGGATTTATCGAACGGTTTAATAAGACATTACGAACGGAAATACTCGACTTGTATCTGTTCCGAACGCTGTCTGAAGTGCGAGAATTAACAGAAAACTGGCGGACGGAATACAACGAGGAACGCCCACATAGTTCACTTGGCAATCTACCACCGGTTATCTATGCAAGGCAAAAACTGGCCGGAGACTCTAACTGGCGGTGGTACTAAAAACCGGAGGGACTACAACAAGACTGCCATCGATGCTTGCTGTAGGATCTGGAATTTTGTCATAGCGGAAACTTCAAGAGCATAATCGGCATCCAATATGCGGGAACGAGCGGCAGCGGTGGCAATTTTCTCCTGTGACAGCACGGTAGTGACGGATTCGAAGCGGTTCATCTGGCTGCCGTATTCACTGCGGTAACCGTCCAGCGTTTTCAGCGCGTTATCGAACGTGGCTAATGCCGCACTGGCCTGCTCTGGTGTACTTAGTGTGGCAGAGGAAAGTCCCAGCGATTGGCTGTCCGCTGGGGTTGGACTGAGGGTGATCGTTTGCAATGCATCACCGAAACTCGACCCGACGACAAACGTCGTTTCTTTGCTGATCGGTACTGAGGGCGGCAGTGGCGGGGCTGGCTCTGTCGGTGTGGGAAGTTCATCCCAGCTTGCGCTGCTATTGAATACGCCGCTGCCAACCACAATGACAATCAGATCTTCCGTTACCTCATCAATATGAATTTTTTCCAGTCGGTTTGCTGCACCCACATTTCCATCGTTAAATCCCCCGGTGTTGGCATCTTCAAAACGGTCACCATCGCCACTGTAGGTGATGGTCATGCCCTGATACGTTGTCTGCGCCCCTGTGTTGATATTGTATTCCCCGGCTTGTAGTAATGAGTCTGCCGAGTAGGTAGCATGAGGTAAAAAGCCGTTATCTTGCGTAATCACGGCGGTATTCATGGTGGTTTCACCCGTTACGCCATTTGCTGACCAGACGATATCGGCGTCTACTCCTTCTGCGGGCGTACCGGCCAGATGCCTGCCATCTCGCGCAAAGAGCTGGATATCGTCATCGGCGCTTAATGAGTCGATAGTGATGGTAATATTTTTTGCGCCAGCAGGAATGTAAGCCAGCGAAATTACCCCAGAAGGAAATTGATGATTGATATTGGGGACGGGAAACTTTTCAGCCAGTGGCAAGGTTTCCCCTAATTTGGCAGGCTGAGGGCCTGGTTCAGCAGGAGCCAACGGATAGCGGCCAAAGATCTGTGTCGATGAGGCGATGCGGTCGATCTCTTCCCTGATTTGCTGATACTCACTGTTCAGACTGGTCTGGTCAGTATCTGACAACGTGCCATTTGCCGCCTGCACCGCGAGTTGCCTGCCACGTTGTAGTAGATTATTGATGACATTAAGTCCGCTCTCAGCCGTTTGCATCAGGCTGAGGCCATCTTTCATTCCGTTAGTGATGACGCTGTTGGCATTCAGATTAGCGGTCATCCGGTTGGCAATCGCCTGACCAGCGGCATCTTCCTTCGCGCTGTTGACACGCAGACCCGATGAAAGCCGTTCAATCGCCTGGCTCAATCGAGTCGCCGATTTATCCTGTTGATTCCGTATCGTTAAATGAAGAGAGGTAATCGGAGTCATTGCACACCAGTCCTGATTTGGCAAAAATAACGAATGGTTTTTATCTGCTGATTATTGATTTACCGGATAACAGGCAATAGTTAACCTTTCCCGATAGTGGAAATAAAAACAGATAAAACATTACGTTATGGTTATTCTCGGCAATAGCTTATCGACGGTGGCGATCAAAAGATAATCGTTTTGATAGATCGATGTGATCGTATCGATCGGCGTTACCGATCAAAAGCGCTCTGAATCAGAGTTCACGTAACGGTATGAAAATTAAGCAGGTCGGTAGTCTGCCCAGTAACCAAAGCAGGCAAAGAAAACGTATTCGTCAATCATTGCCCGACGCGCTGGCTGAGTGCGCAGACGGGTGTTAATCCACACCTGAATCTGTCTGTCGGTTTTATCAGCCAGTGATGTCCATTCACGATAAGACAGGCCGTTAAGTAGCTCAGACCAGCACAGGAGTGTTAACGTTTCCTGAATGCCGGGTTCGTTTTCCCGATCAAATAGCCTCTGAAGGCTGTCACCCAATTCATCCAGATGTAGTCGGTCACATTCGCTGATCAGAATACCGCCCAGCATCGGATACCGTCGAAGGTAGCGGCTGGTTTCCACAGGCAGAATGGCTCTGCTGGCAGCCTCAATACGCGACACCCTTGATTTCTGCATTAGTTTCGCGGGGACAATCAGATGCGCCTTATGCTGGTCTGGCAGGGAAACTGCCGTCAGGCTCAACCGGTGAAAAGTATGAGTTTTTCGCGTACTGATACCCTGATGGATGGCATGCGCAGCACTGTCGTCAAGGTGGCTTTGGTACTTATCCAGCAACGTGGATAGCGTTGTATTACGTGTCATTTAGAAAAGTCTCCAACATGCTGAATAACAGACAACCGGTGTCCTCCGTGGAATCGGATAGCGGTCTGTTATTCGCATTTTGATAAAAGAGTGGGGAATGAAGATGTGACTATCGGCGAGACTGATCGATACGTTGCTGTAACCAGTTTTCGACTTCACTTTGCAGCCAGCGGGAACTGCGACCCAGCTTAATCGGTTTTGGAAACTCACCCAGTTGAATAAGCTTGTAAAACCATTTGTCGGTTAATCCGGTCAACTGGGTGATAAATGCCATATCCACGAACTGGTCGTTAAGAAGGCGGTAATCGGTAGTGGTGCTCATCGTTTTTTCTCCTCTGATGAATGGAGAAGGAACCGGAAAATAGAAATTGGCGAATTCCTTCAAACGATTCGTCAGTGGAGTAATTTTTTACAAATGGGTGCGGCGTCTGTTTCTGTTACGTCCCTCGCTTTTACATCGGGAAGGAATATCGCTGCACTGAAAAATAATCTTGTCTGTCTTCTGATCCTTTTTACTGAGATAACTCAGAATATACAGCATGTCGTCTCGACCGGTATTGTTGTCCCAGGAGGTAACACGCTCCCCCCGTACTTCATAATATTCCTTTGGGTTACACCAATGCGCATAACCCGCATCATCGGTAATATCATCCCAGACTTCAGCTACAGAAAGAAACGTATTCCATGTCTTACGGTGTTTTTGGCCGTTAAGATAAAATGCAGCATGAATATGAAAACCATGAAGTTCGGTATATTCCAGTACCCACACGTACCCTACAAGGCCTCTTATACTCACGCTTTGTTGGAGTAACTTAACCATGTCCCCTACAATGGTATTCTTATCTGAGTGTTTAAATTCGTAACTAGTTTTAATATATGCAAAGTCTACGCGTAGCATCAGTAACTTTGAGTAACGCAGGAACAACATCTCCTGATGTGCTCTAAATTTTTGGCTTAGATGCATGTCATGCTGATAGTTTGGATTGATGCTTTTACACTGACGTTTTTTCATGATGTCTATTCCGGTGGATTTATCTCATGATAATTATTCAGCGCGTTAATTTTTAATGGGGCATGGAGTATGCCATACGGGTTGTTTTTTATAGCCATATGTCTGGTTTTGAATGTTTTTTAATAATGCGTCTATTCACTAAGTGAATGATGCTATTATTTATCTAGCAGTGATGACTGGGTTCATTAAATAATACTTTATTCCTTAATGAACCACATCAGCGACGAATCCCCCTCATGTCATATAGTCGATTCATATCTACGCTTACACAAATCAATCAAATAGTACTAAATTATCACACGCAATAAGTTTATTTAAAATCTATAACCATTTGATTTTGTGTTTTTTACTTGAAATAAAATTGCATGATATCTGCTATGAATTATACGTGAATAACCTAAAAAACACGACTATACACATCAGCAATTCGTAAGGTAAAATGCCGTTTTCATGCTTTTAGATAGCCTGATTTTAGCTTCATGAATCATAGTTTTTTGATGATGTTTGTAGTAGTGTCATTAAAAAATGAAGACACCAGCAATGGGGGTAGGAGATGGTTAGGTATATTGAAGTTAAGTCCATTAGGGAGGGGGTTTATCTTCTCTGGCGGATGAGCCTCTTGGATGAAGCTCGACAATTTTCGTTGGGAGGCAAGAGAGATCTTCTCCGATGTAATGATGTTATTAATAGCAGTATTGATCGGATGTTAAGAGACAGCGATGGAAATATGGACATTGTTCAGCGGGTTATTAGGTATCAGGCACGATACAAAAATCGTTTTATTGATGACTCTCAGGTAGCATGGATTGCACATGATAAAAATGCCTGTATTTATTTCTGGCTATTTATTTTCAGGAATTTTACTTGCCAGAATAACATTCTGGATGAAATTTCTCGATACTCTCGACGTGTTTATCGTAGAAATAGAAATAAACATAAAATCCTTCGTGAAGAACTCTCTCTTCGTACACCAGATACTGCTGAACAATGCTTGATGGCCGGATTATATATTTTGGATGTTCTTCCATTATATCTTGGCGATCTACAGGATATCCTCGATGAAATCCGGAAGGAGTACTTTCGTATAAGGAATAGCATCAAAGATGAGTTTTCCTGGTTTTCTGAAGCAGAATCTGTTCATACCGAATGGGTATGGGATCAATTAAGTAAAAATAATGATTTATTAAATGATTTCGGTTCCTTGGATATTGACAGAAACATTCAGTTTCGATCTATCCCTTTTATTTACTATTTATGGAATGAGCGTAAAGATACAAAGACGCTTTTTCTAAATACGTTGCGAAAACGCTATGCAAATATGAAGCATCGTAAGAAAGTTGCAACTAAAGCACCGGTCAATATTCGTATTTCTGACAGTTCTAAAAAGACGCTGGTAAAACTTGAGAAGTATTTTAACCGTAACAGGGCTGATGTGATCGAATTTCTGATAGATAAAGCATGGGAAGAAATGAATCAGAAAAAATAAAAAAATCTCAGTTATATATCACCTCATTGAGTTACTCCTATTTCAATTCATCAGGCCATCCATCCCGGATGGCCTTTTTCATTCTGAGGCTGATATGAAAAAATCGTCAGGTTATTCCCTGATCCGCCGCCATCTGCGGCGCTATCCCCGTTCGTTACGTCATGCCCTTATGCAGGAACTGACCCGGCTGGTTACCTATGAACCGGTGATTGGCATTATGGGCAAAACTGGCGTCGGAAAATCGAGCTTATGCAATGCGCTGTTTCGCAGCGAAGTCTGTGCAGTGAATGCTGTCGCAGCCTGTACCCGTGAGCCACAACGCATTCGCCTGAGTTTTGGGCGTCATTATCTCACGCTGGTTGATTTACCTGGCGTGGGTGAAAGTCAGCAGCGGGATGAGGAATATCGCGCACTGTACCAATCCCTGTTGCCGGAGCTGGATATGGTGCTGTGGGTATTGAAGGCGGATGACCGCGCCTATTCTGCCGAGGAGCAGTTTTATCGGGACGTGTTCGGCTCCGTGAACGGGGAGCACACGCCGATACTCTGGCTGCTCAATCAGGTCGACAAGATTGAACCGAGTGAAGAATGGCACTGGGCCTCTGCGCAGCCGTCATCCAGGCAACGGGAACATATGGCACAAAAGCGGGCGGCTATCGGGCAACAACTCGGTATCGTGGCTGAGAACATTTTACCGCTTTCCGTTAAAGGCCGTTATCAACTGGGAAAGATGGTGGAGGCCATGATAACCCTTCTCCCAAAGCAGGCTCGTAGTCCGGTCATTCCTCATTTACGTGCTGAACATCAAACCGAAAGCGCGATACTGCAGGCCCGGGCTGGGTTTTCCGACACGGTAGTCAATGCGGTGGATTGGGTCATTGACCACGCGCCGTTGCCTCAGGTAGCAAAACAGGTGCTGCATGGCGTCACCCATTCCGTTGCCAGAGTGGCAAATGCCGTGTGGTCTTTCTTCTTCGACTAACGTTTTTGCTGCTTCCCATCGGGTTTCTTTATCGTCACCGATCGATTTTGTCGATCGAACCGATCGAATTGATTTGTTATACCGCCATTTCTCCCCGCTATAAAATCGATATTCCATTCTGAGACTTTTTTACTTTTATGAATCAATAACATGTTCATGTAACGCGTATACGTCTGGAGGGCAATGATACCGTTGTTACTGCTTTGGGGGGGGCTGGCAATCGTGCTGGGATGCGTGGCATCCAGCAGCGGTCGCTCATTCTGGGGCTGGTTTATTCTGGGTATGGTCATCGACCCGTTACTGGCCGGATTGTTGTATTACCTGATTTGCAGAGAAAAATAATATGCGAACGCTGTTGAAGCTGTTTGGCCGTTTTATGCGCTGGTATATCACGCCGGTGATTTTTATGGCCTGCCTGCTTTTTATCATCAATACCGTTGGCGGATGGGCCGGTTTTTAACCGAGGGCCCTTCCGAAGGAAAACCACAATGAAAACACAACCTGCACTGCCATGCAGCGGAATGCTGCTGGCCTCCCTGATGGTTCTTCCCATTCTGTCTGTACAGGCAAAGCCTGCTGACAATGAACCGCAAATTATCACCGACAGCGACGGGCACATGGTTTGCCATCTCTGTGGACCCGACAGGAAAGACAGTTTCTTTATTTCTGACTATCCACAGGGCTATAAAAATAAAACGGATCAGTACAGCAAGTTATGGGACATGACGCGCTATACCATCCTGCTGAATGATGCCATTCCTGCTTACACCGCTAACCGGACACCCGATTTTTATTACATCGATAAATATGCCGCGTTGCCCACCGTTCATTTTATTGAGTTTGACGATGACCGCTCTGATTTATCGGCTGTAGCGAAGGTGTCGGTGATAGAAAACAAAAACAACACGCTGCTCACTGTCACCTGGAAGAATGGAGAGAAAAACCGTTTCCAGATGAATAACCAGATTCTGGCGTATCAGGCACACATACTGAGAAACACGCAGGACCAGCTTTTCTGCCGGAATTGCGGTGACAGTGGCAAAGATGTGCTGGTTCAGGGCGCGGAGACCGCCAGCCTTTATACCCGTCTGACCGATACGCCGTATTACGCCTTTCTGGAGCAAAGTGCCGGGATGGCCTGCCCGGCAGGGAACTGGTACGCCGTCGATAAAACGAAACCCGCGCCTGAAATCAAGGTGATTGACCTCAAGGATTGCAGTGAAATCGTGAAGGTTGACAGTACCCATGATGCCAACAACACCACGCTTAACCTCACTCACTACAACGGCAAAAAGGACATGCTGACATTCAGCCATCGTTGAGTGTTACCGCCTCTGGTCATCGGAAGGCTTCGAGCCTGTCGAGTAAAGGAAAATATCATGAAAAAAGCATTTGTCGCGCTCTGTCTGGGATTGTGTTCGCTAAGCGTTTTTGCAGAAAAAGCGCCTGTCAGAGTGCAAACCCGTATTGCCTCAGGAAACTGGTATGCCGGTCCCTATTATCCAAGGATATCCGTGACAGCGTTGACAGATTCTGTCGTCGTCAAAGACATTGCGGTTAATCGGGGAAATTGCCAGCACCTTTCCGAAGAATCCTGGAAGCCCGTTCGACTCCGCTTCGGTAGCACTTTTGAAACGACGTTTAAGTCAAAAAACTGGGGAGCCGCCTGTCATGTCCTTGAAATTATTGTCGAGACCGATCAGGGCATATGGGAATTCCAGGTGGAATAACGACTGACCTTATTCACGGTTCCGATGCCTCGTGCGCCTGTGCGAGGCATTGTATTTATTGTGCTCTTGTCATCCATTTCATCCTTCTTTTTCATCATCCATCGTTTAGATAAGGAATCACCATGTCATGCAATTCATTGACAGGCAGCGTTGCGTCCAGAGAGCAGCGCATTATCCAGATGGCGCTGTGCCTGCTGGAAAAACGCGTGCGTAAAAATGCGCGACAGTTCAAAACCTCTGAGGACACCAAAAGCTGGTTGATGCTGGAACTCAGTAGCCTGGAGCGCGAAGTCTTTATGGTGCTGTATCTGGACAACCAGCATCGCCTGATAGAAAAGGAAGTTATCGCGCTGGGTGGCATCAACAGCACCGAAGTGCATCCGCGTGAAATCCTCAAAGCCTCACTGCGCCATAATGCCGCCGCCGTGATACTGGCACACAATCATCCTTCCGGCTGTGCCGAGCCGAGTCAGGCTGACCGCCATATCACCGACAAGTTGAAGGACTCACTGTCACAACTCGACGTCAGAGTCCTCGATCATCTGGTTGTCGGCGGTGCTGACGTGGTGTCATTCGCTGAACGTGGCTGGTTGTGATGCTCACATTTACTACCGCTCTTTTATAAGGAAACCATCATGCCATCATCGGAGACCCCGGAATGGGGACTAAAAAGTGCTGTCACGCCGCGATTCGGAGCCAGACTGGTGCAGGAAGGTAACCGTCTGCACTATCTGGCAGACCGGGCCAGCATTGTCGGTACGTTCAGTAAAACAGAAACCCAAAGTCTGGAACGTTGCTTCCCTGAGCTAATTAAGTTGTTGGAACAGAAGCTACGCATGGGGGAACTGAATCCCCGTCAGCAGAACTGCGTCACGCTGCATTGCAACGAATGGATCTGTGAAGCCGATACGCTGGGCAGTGTTGGCTACGTGTATATTGTTATCTATCCCTCTTCGGCAGCAGCAGAATAACCTGCAACTTCTCTCCCATCCTGAACATTTCCCTGATTTTATCGACTTAACCTGTAGAGAGTATTCTCATGCAAACATCACCGGCAATCCCTCCACGGGAGGATAACCCCTGTCCGTCACCTATAGCCGTCTGGCAGCAACTACTGACTTACCTGCTGGAAAAGCACTACGGCCTGACGCTGAACGACACGCCGTTCTGTGAGGAAAACGTGATTCAGGCGCATATCGATGCTGGCATCACGCTGGTCAATGCCGTCAATTTTCTGGTGGAGAAATACGAACTGGTGCGTATCGATCGCAACGGCTTTAACTGGCAGGAGCAATCGCCGTTTCTTACCGCCGTTGATGTTCTCCGTGCCAGACGTGCTACTGGCTTGCTCAAGGCATAAAGATTGCGAGCGGCTTTCCAGTCACATCGCACCAAACCTGTTTATTCCTCTCTCCGATGCATAATGCGCCAGCCGGTAAGGGCTGGCGCATTTGCTTTTATGTATGGACCACAAATGATGCAAATTGAACCCGAGGTTTTAACCGAACACACCGAGCTGATTTGCTCGACCAATATCGAACGCATCGTCACCGGACGTGATGCCGCGCTGCAACAGATAGAGCAGCTCCTCAATCAGCTACAATCTATTTCAACGCTAACGGCGACTATCGGCGGTGGCACCGCTGAAGACTGGGCGTTAAAGCAAGGGCATCGCTACGATTGCTGGCTAACAGAAGCATCCAACAAGGCGATGCCCGCCATCACCCGCACACTGGATCGCAATATCTGGCGCGACCTGATGCTGAAATCTGGCATGTTGTCGCTGATGGATGCCGAAGCGCGTAGTCAGTGGCACAAGAATCTGGATGAGGGGGAACTACCGGCCATCAGCGAAGCCAATATCCTCAGCACCTTTGAGCAACTTCACCAAAGCAAGCTGGAAGTATTCGAGCGTGGGGTCATCAACGTATTCAAAGGGCTATCGTGGGATTACAAGACCAATCACCCTTGCTACTTTGGCAAGAAAATCATCATCAGCAATCTGGTGACATACAACCGCTGGGGCTTTGGTCTGAACTGGGGCTGGCGACGCGATCAACTGGCCGATCTAGAACGTATGCTGTATCTGTTGGATGGCAAACCGCTCCCCGACAATCGGGGCGATGTAACCATCCGGTTGATGGACCATATCCGTGATAATCCGCACGAGCAGGAATACGAAGATGAGTTCTTTAGTGTGCGTTACTTTCAGAAAGGCACTGGGCATCTCACCTTTAAACGCCCTGGCTTGATCGATCGGATGAACGATATTATCGCCAAACATTATCCGGGGATGTTGGCGGCGAGGTGATTAACCAATCATGTCACATGCGTATATCCCATTGACATATCCCATCAATATTCTATGCTATCGATAGCACAAAATTTCTCCAAGGAGACTGCCATGGAAAAAACTACAGTATTTAAAAGCAATCGCAGTCAGGCGGTACGACTCCCTAAAGCGGTTGCACTGCCCGATGATGTGAAGCAGGTTGATATCGTCGCGATTGGCCGTACACGTATTATCACTCCGGCAGGCGAAAGCTGGGATAGCTGGTTTGAAGGGGAGGGCGTAACCTCCGACTTTATGATCACCAGAGAGCAACCCAATGATCAGATCCGGGAAGATTTTTGATGCTGAAATATCTACTTGATACCAATATCTGTATTTACACTATCAAGAACAAACCGCAAGAAGTCAGGGATGCTTTCTACCGCCATTACGGGCAGTTTGCTATCAGTTCTATCACGCTGATGGAACTGATTTATGGCGCGGAGAAATCGGTAAATCCAGAGAAGAATCTCGCTGTGATTGAAGGGTTTTCTGCGCGTCTGGAAGTGCAAACTTATGGCTTTGACGCTGCCGTACATACCGGGCAAATTCGTGCGGAACTGGCAAGACAAGGAACCCCCATCGGCCCGTATGATGCCATGTTAGCCGGTCACGCGCGGTCCGCAGGTTTAATACTGGTAACGAACAATGTGCGTGAATTTGAGCGTGTGCCAGGATTGCGCGTAGAAAACTGGGTCGGTAGACAGGCTGACAATAGCCAGTCTTTGTAATATGCTGTCGCAGTTCAACAACTGGCGTCACTGCTAGGTATCGTAGCGAACGGCAGGGTAGGGAATGAAGCAATGTGGGTTGTGGGTACAAATGCGGGTACATGCTAGTTATATTTTAAGGTAAATCCTTTAAATACAATGCTTATAGCATGTTTTTCAAGTCCCGCCCCGGCACCATTGATGTAATAGCTGGCATTCGGAAATGCCAGCTTCGCGGCAGACGTCTTTGACGGTACGTCCGGCTTCAACGGACTTCAACACAGCGATGATCTGATGTTCTGTAAATCGGGCTTTGCGCATAGCGATCTCCTCAACGGGACATAATCAGTATGTCGGAAGATCTCTAAAAGTGAATGGTTCGGTTTACCGGGATGCTTACATCAACCCGGAATAATTTGAAAACGAAAACCTCGCTTAGGGCTGTGTCCACATTACGTGGGTAAAATTAATATAGCGTTGGAATAGGCACTCGATGTGTTACAGCATATTCGCCGACCACATCAGTAGCTAAACGAGTTGCTGGTCTTGCTCCGCCATTTCCTTAATACGCGCTTGTACTTTGAGTTCTAACCCCATCCGTTCTTCTAACGACATTGCTTCGTATTGTTCTTTGGATATACCCATGGATGCGAGTACGGAGAAGAATAGTTTTTCCTCATAAGACATGGAAACCCAGTCCATAAACTCCTGTGCTGCCTGCGAGCGCTGAGGCTCCACTTTCGCGCTAGGTTCATGTCTGATTAGCTGTCCGTTATCTTTTGCCTTCTCGAGTGCCATTTTGAAGGTATCTTCATTTGGCGCAATGGGGGGCTTATTGTTCTGGGTAAATAAAGCATTAGCCCCTTGAATGTCCGATGTGATCATATGAACTCCCCTTAGTTAGACAGGATAGATACTTACACAATTTGGAGGGATACTATCGTGTAGATACCATCTACATATCTATTTAATTCATATGATAGCTATGATTTTTGGCAGACTGGTGGATGAAATGACAAATTGATACGGAAGCACAGCGACCTTTTAATCGCCGTTAAGATACGGCGACAAGTAGCACAATGATTGTTGCTAAAACTTAATCTATTTGTTTTTTCGGCATAGAAATTTATCTTTTATCACGCCATCAAAGAAACGGCCTTTAGAAACGACAGCGTCAGAAATAAATTTTTTATAGATAGATTCAGGTACGCTAACATATTGATAAATATCTTTGTTATGAAATGCTATCTCAAGAATGTGCGTCTTTGGGTCATACCCAATGGAATCAATTCGTGACGATGATACCTGCTGTCGCTGCAATGCTTGCTCCTCCCCTGTGTAAAATCAGCTCAAATAATAAAAGAGTTACTGCATGATACATTGTCGACGATCATGCTTATTTATTGAATATGTATCAAATTTTTGGCAGGTTGGTTAGTAAAATCGTTGCTTTATCATTTTTATGCTGTGAATTTGTTTGATCCTACCCAGCATTAGTGGACACGCGACTAAGTGAGTAAACTCTCTACCAGAGGTAGCTCACATGACAAAATCCGTATCAACCAGTAAGAAGCCACGTAAGCAACATACGCCTGAATTTCGTAACGAAGCCCTGAGGCTTGCAGAACGCATCGGTGTTGCCGCCGCTGCTCGTGAACTCAGTCTGCACGAATCCCAGCTCTATAACTGGCGTAGCAAGCAACAGAGCCAGACAACTACCTCTGAGCGAGAGAGTGAACAGGCTGCAGAGATTGCCCGCCTCAAGCGCCAACTGGCAGAGAGAGACGAGGAACTGGCCATTCTCCAAAAGGCCGCGACATACTTCGCGAAGCGCCTGAAATGAAGTATGTCTTTATTGAAAAGCATCAGGCTGAGTTCAGCATTAAAGCGATGTGTCGGGTGCTTCGGGTTGCCCGCAGCGGTTGGTATGTCTGGTGTTGTCGCCGCCATCAGGTTAACTCGCGTCAGCGGTTTCGGCTCACTTGTGATGAAGCGGTCCGTAAAGCCTTCGCTGAGGCAAAACAGCGCTATGGTGCGCCACGCCTTGCTGATGAGTTGCCTGAGTACAACATTAAAACCATCGCAGCCAGTCTGCGTCGTCAGGGGTTACGGGCGAAAGCCAGCCGTAAATTCAGTCCGGTCAGCTACCGTGAACATGGCCTGCCGGTATCGGAAAACCTGCTGAAGCAGAACTTTATCGCCAGCAGCCCGAACCAGAAGTGGGCAGGTGATATCACGTATCTTCGCACGGATGAAGGCTGGCTCTATCTGGTTGTGATTGACCTGTGGTCACGGGCGGTAATTGGCTGGTCGATGTCATCCCGAATGACGGCACAACTGGCTTGTGATGCGTTACAGATGGCGCTCTGGAGACGTAAACGCCCAGAGAATGTCATTGTTCATACAGATAGAGGCGGGCAGTATTGTTCAGCGGATTATCAGGCATTGCTGAAACGACATAGGCTACATGGCAGCATGAGCGCAAAGGGTTGTTGCTACGATAACGCCTGTGTGGAAAGCTTTTTCCATTCACTGAAAGTGGAATGCATACACGGGGAACGCTTTAGTAGCAGGGAAATGATGCGCTCAACGGTATTTAATTATATTGAGTGCGATTACAATCGCTGGCGCCGTCACAGTGCCTGTGGCGGTCTCAGCCCGGAACAATTTGAAAACCAGAACCTCGCTTAGGGCTGTGTCCACATTACGTGGGTAGGATCAGTTCAATGACGGTAAGTCTTTCTGTTTGGCAAGGGGAATGGTGCAAATCTACGATGACGAATAGCGGGCTACTCTTTTTCATATCTAGTCTGAAACGCAGATTTGCAGCAACCCAGAATAGTTACTCTGGCGCGTATTCGATCCTGTTTCTGCCATTTGCTTTAGCTTGATAGAGTGCATCGTCCGCAGCCTTTATCAAACATTCATAATCCGGATGGCCATTATACACGGCGATGCCTGCACTTATGGTCATTGTCACGCTTTCACCGTTTTGAAGATGAATCGTGTGATCCTGAATTTTTTTTCGTAGTCGTTCGATGATGGTGTGAGCAGCAACCTTGGGCGTTTCAATGAGCACGATCATGAATTCTTCTCCTCCGTAACGGAAAACATAATCACTATTCCTTGTACTCTCATACAGAATTTCCGCAATTCGTTTTAGAATATTATCGCCAGCGGTATGGCCATATGTGTCATTGACGGCTTTAAAATGATCAATATCAATCATAGCGATGCTGAGTGGCGTATTTGAATGCATTGTCAGCGATATTTCGTGTCGAAGTATGGTTGGCAGGAAACGGCGGTTTAGCAAGAGGGTTAGCGTATCTTTACCGCTTTCCAGTTTTTGGACTTCGTCGAATAGTGAGCCCAACAGTATATTTATTTTATAAATTTTGCTTCTAACTGTTTTAAGTAGTGGAGCATAATCTTGCTGTGTGAGTAGTGCGATATTACTGTAGTGGCGAATGTAGTCATCCGTTTCGGTTATAATTTTTGCAATAGTCCGTATTCCCTGAATATTACTGAAACTGGATTTCCCTTTGTGGTTAAACCACAGGCCAAATTCTGAGTCACTTAGGTCTTGGATGCTGGAAAGTGGTGTACCGGTAGCAACGCTAAAAATAAAAGCATTTTCCCAATTTAGCAGTGATGCATTCTGTCGTTCTCTCTCTATGCTGGCATTTTCCAGAATAGAAAATAACCGATAAGATTCTTCGTTTTTGGCTGCTAGATCGTGTGATTGTGAATAGGTTTTATTCATTATCTCTATGGCGATATCCATGGAAATAGAAGCGTAACGCATAGCATCAAAACAGAGTGATTTATCATCTGTCACTTGTGTGATGTTGTCATAGAGTTGCCATTTTAGACGCCGGGCTCCACGTTCAACCAGATCGATCGGAATACCGATACGCGCATGAATCTGACCAATTTTCTTTTGATAAAGAATCAAATCTGCTAGGTGATCCCCAGTGTTTGATAGAATGTCTACTATCCATTTGCTCATAGACCCATGGAGTCGATCATGGACTTGCTGGCTGGAAAGAAAAAGAGAAGCTTCTTGATCTTTGAGCATGTAGGAATAGAACTTATCAGCAAACTCGGATGCTTTTTGGGCGGCGAGAGTTTGCAATAGACCAAAAGATTTTTGTGAGGTCGTGGCTATCAATTGTGTCCACTCTGATGTTACAACTTGGTTGTAGTCTGACTCACCGTTATCTCTCTGTTCATTAACGTTCAGTAGTTCGTTCAACTTTTCATCTCTTTTGCAAATATGTCGGGTGTACTAAGATAGAAATGATCAATTTTTTGCTTGAATAATCGATAGTTAATGACAGAGAGGGTTGGCATGTCGTTGCTAAAAATTAATAAAATTAATCATTTCATATAGGTACTATTATTACCGCCGCTGTAAATGATAATGCCGTTTTTTTGATGTTAGAAGTTATTTTGAGATAAATTTATGAAAGTTAATGATTTGGTTACTGTTAAAACCGATGGGAAGACTCGCAGGGAAGGGACTGTTCTGGCTGTGGAGACGTTTGAGGAAGGGGTAATGTATTTAGTTGGACTAAAAGATTACCCTGCTGGTATCTGGTTTTTCAATGAGATGAACAGTAAGGATGGGACGTTTGTTGAACCAAAGATCTTGCCGGAAAAAGAGTAAAGGGGTATGTCAATATACGAGCATTGTCCGAGTGAACAATGCTCGTAGCTGTTCTAGTATCCAGTATTAGAATGTTTCCCAGTTACCGTTTTCCGTATTGGTTTGGCGGGGAAGGGCAAGTGATGAATGACCCTTCGTGTGCAGAGCATTTGGCCGAGCGGGTGCTGAAGGCGTACTTGATAGATGGCTGGATAACTTAAAGGTTGCAACGGCACGGGTCAGTAATGCGGCTTGCTCCTCTAGCGAGGCCGCAGCGGCACTAGCTTCCTGAACGAGCGCAGCATTCTGCTGTGTGACGCTATCCATTTCAGATATCGCTTGGCCGACCTGAGTTATTCCTCGGCTTTGCTCGTCAGACGCAGAAGCAATTTCACCCATGATGTCGGTGACATTTGTGACGGCATCGACGATCTCTTTCATTGTTTGACCCGCGTTATCAACCAAGACAGAACCACTATTGACCAGGCTGACTGATTCGGAAATCAGCGTTTCTATCTCTTTTGCTGCTTGCGCACTACGCTGTGCGAGGCTACGAACCTCACTTGCGACGACAGCAAAACCACGACCTTGTTCTCCGGCTCTGGCTGCTTCAACGGCTGCATTTAGCGCAAGAATATTTGTTTGAAAAGCAATGCTGTTAATGACACTGGTAATTTCAGATATTTTCTTTGAGCTACCTGAAATGCTGTTCATTGTATTGACAACGTTTGCAACGATCTCGCCACCTTGTTTAGCTTTCCCAGAAGCGTTCGCGGCGAGTTGGCTTGCATGGTGCGCATTTTCTGAGTTTTGTTTCACGGTAGCGGTAAGTTGCTCCATGCTTGCCGCAGTTTGTTCAAGTGCCGCCGCTTGCTGTTCAGTACGTGAGGAAAGGTCTGTGTTACCAGATGAGATCTCTGTCGAACCTTGATAAATAGAATCTGCGCTTTCCCGAACGGTAGTGACGGTTGTGACCAGCGAGGATTGCATTTGTTGAACGTTGCTGGCTAGCGTACCAATTTCATTCCTGCCATAGCGATCCGAGACTTGAGTCAGATCGCCCTGCGCAATGCGTTGAATTCTCATGACCAGTTGGTTCATCGGTTTGATGAGAATTCCCCGCAGAAGGAAGAATGTCAGAAGCGTTAAAATGGTGGCCAGAGCGAAACTGCTCCCCATTAACGAATATCCGAGTAGCGCATTTTTATGTGCGGTTTCGTTTAATTCTTTCGCTCTCTGCGTACGGTAAGCGACAGCGTCGAGTAGAAATTTGTTATAGGCCGAATCTAAAATTCGGGTTTCTTCGGATTCAAGGGTGATGACTTCTTCAAATAGCCCTTGTTTTGCCGCAGTGAGCATTAACATAAGGCCTTGATTGACATAGGCATCATAGGATTTACGTAGATCACCGTCCAACGCTATATCCTGAGGTGTTTTAACCGGACGTTCTTCATAGATGAGGAAGGCTTTTTTTGACTGCTCCAGACGTTGTTCTGCTTGCTTCAAGTTGTCATTGAAGACCTGAGAGTCACCAATGCGTGCTGCTGCTGCTGCTTGGATTAGCAACAGACGGGCAGTGCGAAGGTGGTTAGAACTGTTCGAAATCCCCATTCGGGTGTCGATTTCTTGTGTAACGTCATCTAATGATTGATTGCTGCTTTGTAAAAAGTAGCTGGATGTGCTGATAGATGCTGCAAATAGCAGCATAATACCACCCAGAATAATGATGAATAAGGGAACTAGCCGTAAATTGCTCAGCATGCCAGCCTCGACGTGCTGCTCAGACCTTGAAGTTATTTTCATATCCATTCACTCATTCTCAGGAAATTATGATTTACCATGCCACTAGCGGCGGCATTAGCGTTTAGGTTTTAGTGTCTACATTAATGACAATCCATTATCTAAACAACCAATGTAAAAGATAATCGGCATATATTGGGAAACCTTAATCAAATTCGATGCGATCCCGATCACGTTTTTAACGCTTTAAAAAGAAAAGAAAATCACGTGATGCGAAATCATACAAATTGATAATAAAAACGAAGAGTCTGACACACTAACTTTATTTGTCTGTGCTTCAACGCTATTGTGTGAAATCTATCTTCGGAGGGATCTTTCTTGGAAAAGCATACGCATTTTTTTTCTGATAAAAAAGTTGTTTTTTTTATCGCCACATTATGTTGTTTACTATGGGGGAGTGCTTATCCAGCCATTAAAAATGGCTATGACCTGTTTCACATTGCGGATAATGATATTCCTGGGAAACTTGTTTTTGCGGGTTACCGTTTCGCGTTTGCTGGGCTGTTACTGTTGGTGCTAGCCGTGCTAAGCGGTCGGTCTATCGGGCGGTTTCGGCCGAGGCAGTTAGCCCAACTGACAATCTTGGGAACATTTCAAACATCGTTGCAATATGTTTTTTTCTATATCGGTCTGGCATATACCACGGGTGTTAAAGGTTCAATTATGAACGCAACCAGTACTTTTTTCAGTGTACTGCTTGCTCATTATCTGTACAAGAATGATAAGTTAAATGCTAATAAGCTAACTGGCTGTATATTAGGTTTCGCTGGTGTAATGGCCGTTAATATTAGCAGTGATGAAATGAGTATTAGTTTTACGCTGTTAGGTGATGGGTTCGTTGTTATTGCTGCATTTATTTTGTCAGCATCGACAATATATGGTAAGCGGATATCACAAACGATGGACCCAACTATTATGACGGGTTATCAATTAGCGATTGGTGGCGTTATCTTAACGGTGTCAGGGTATTGTACAGGTGGATCGCTAGTTATACCCGATTGGAAAGCAGTGCTGATGCTCGGCTACCTTATTTTGCTATCTTCAATCGCTTTTTCATTATGGAGTCAATTGCTGAAATATAATCGGGTCGGCATGGTCGCACCATTTAATTTTCTCATTCCCGTATCCGGTACCGCGTTGTCAGCGTTGTTTCTTAATGAAAGTATTCTGGAGTGGAAATATTTCTTTGCACTCATCTTGGTATGTTCAGGTATTTGGTTGGTTAACCGGGTTACGAAGATGTGATCAGAAAATTATTTTTATTACAACCAGATAACTTCCTAATGTTGCATTCTGGGGGTAACGTTTGAGATCGCTAAGGTCATGCTGTGCTTTGTATGACCTCATACCATAGCGGTTGCAACTAATCCCGATGACTTACTATTTTATTTAAAATCAATAAATTATCCTTTTTTCGACTTTTTTGTTACATTTATACGTGTAATAGCTTGGTAAAGAATGAGTACATTTTGCATCAAAACATATCGTTGAGAGTTTTTTGGGGAAAAAGTGTAAGTTTTTCATGAAAGGTATAAACTTACATGACGGCGCGCATATCGGGTATGATGATATTTTTGTATATGTATCATTTACATAGCAAGCAAATTGTTTCTTTTTTATTATTTTCAACGCTCTTTTTGTAACGTTTACTGTGCATTTTGGGTGTGAAAATACGCATGAAAGTGATCTGACCAGAGGCAGCTTGATTCATAATGCTTTCATTTGTGTGACTTGCGTCACATAATGGCCAAAATTCTTCTTCAGTCGCGTTGTGTGTGCTATGGATTAGGCGGTACAGTTGCGCTGTTTTAGGATTAATCCTATGCTCTTGGTTGAGTGAGTCTTCATCGAAGGATCAGGAAAGCAGCGGATGAACGGATTCTCCGCGTGATGCGCAAAGTTGGCTAAAGTTGGCAAGTAGCATTGCCCGAATAAGAAATGATGAAGTAGTAACTTGCAGTATCTGGCACCGATAGTTTTTTATGCCATCAATGGAGAGTGATTTTCGAACTGGGCGATATGGTCTATCACCTAACTTATGTTTTAAACATAGCCTGTCGGGATGGGAAATATGGGTACCTCTGAATTACTCAAACACATTTATGACATTAATCTGTCTTATTTGTTACTGGCGCAACGCTTAATTAATGATGAAAAAGCTTCTGCGATGTTTCGTCTAGGAATCAATGACGAGATGGCTGATATCTTGATGCAACTGACTCTGCCGCAGATGGTAAAACTGGCAGAAACCAACCAACTAATATGCCATTTTCGTTTTAACGATCACAATACAATCAAAGTGTTGACTCAGGAATCGCGTGTGGATGATTTACAGCAAATTCATACGGGGATTTTGTTGTCGAGCCACTTATTACAACAGTTAACTTCGAAAGAAGAAAACCTGCCTAAGAAAAGGGCATAAGTGATGGCGGAGAAAAGTATTGTTCAGGAAGCGAAAGATATCCAGTTGGCGATGGAGCTCATTTCGCTTGGTGCTCGTTTACAGATGTTAGAGAGTGAGACTCAGTTAAGTCGCGGGCGTTTGATCAAGCTGTATAAAGAACTTAGAGGAAGTCCGCCACCAAAGGGAATGTTGCCTTTTTCAACGGATTGGTTTATGACCTGGGAACAGAATATTCATTCATCAATGTTCTACAACGCTTATAGCTTTTTAATTAAGAATGGGCAGTGTAGCGGTGTTGAAGCAGTCATTAAATCGTATCGATTGTACTTGGAACAGTGTGCACCTCAGAGTGATTCTCCTCTGTTGGCATTGACTCGAGCTTGGACATTAGTCCGGTTTGTTGACAGCGGTATGCTGCAACTGTCGTCATGCAATTGCTGTAAAGGGATGTTTATTACTCACGCTCATCAGCCTAAAAACAGTTTTGTTTGTAGTTTGTGCCAACCGCCTTCCAGAGCGGTAAAAAGGCGTAAACTTTCGCAAAATCTTGCCGATATAATACCTCAACTGCTGGATGAACAGGTAAAACACGCAGTCTGAGCCTGTAGCGCGATTTGTGAATCTATCACTGTTGCTTGTGAAAGCAGTGATAGGTTTTTTCCTCAAGAACGTCTTGGCTACGGCTCCGCAGTTTTATCTCACTTTCCGCCCACCTTTTTTATTATAAGGATTTCTTGTGCTGGTTATATTGGGTTATATCGTGATTGTGGCCTCGATACTCGGCGGTTATCTCATGGTCGGTGGGGCCTTGGGTGCGCTTTATCAGCCTTCGGAGTTACTGATTATCGGTGGTGCAGCGTTAGGCGCTTTCATTGTTGGCAACAATGGAAAGGCGATAAAAGCAACGCTTCGAGCGCTGCCTCTTTTGGTCAAAGGCTCCAAGTATAATAAAGCTTTGTATATGGATCTTATGGCCTTGCTCTTTCGTGTGATGGCTAAGTCTCGCCAGCAAGGGATGCTTTCGCTTGAGTTTGATATTGATAATCCTCGCGAGAGCGAGATCTTCTCGAGCTATCCGAATATTCTTTCCGACAACAATATTGTTGAGTTTATCACCGATTATTTGCGTTTGATGGTCAGTGGTAACATGAATGCGTTTGAGATTGAAACGCTGATGGACGAAGAGATCGAAACGATTGAACATGAAAGTGAAGTCCCCGCGAGCAGCCTGACAATGATGGGCGACGGCCTCCCAGCATTTGGTATTGTTGCAGCAGTTATGGGCGTTGTTCACTCATTAGCCTATGTTGACCGGCCTGCCGCTGAGTTAGGGATGATGATTGCCCATGCCATGGTGGGAACTTTTCTTGGTATCCTACTGGCTTACGGTTTCGTCTCTCCATTAGCAGCCTTGCTGCGGCAGAAAAATGCAGAAAAAATCAAGGTATTGCAGTGTATTAAAGTGACTTTACTGTCGAGCCTTAATGGCTATGCACCGCAGATTGCTGTGGAGTTTGGACGTAAAACGCTGTACTCAACGGAGCGTCCTTCTTTTACAGAATTGGAAGAACATATTCGTCGTGTAAAATCGCCGACCCAGCAAGCGTCGGATAGTAACGCATGAAACATCAGCATCCCATTATTCGCAAAAAGCGCAAATCTGGGCATGGGGGTCACCATGGTGGCTCTTGGAAGATTGCCTACGCTGACTTTATGACAGCAATGATGGCATTGTTTCTGGTTATGTGGCTCATCGCGATTTCTACACCTATGCAGTTGGCCCAAATCGCGGAGTATTTTCGTACCCCATTAAAGGTTGCATTAACTTCAGGCTCTAAATCAAGCGACAGTTCCAGCCCAATCCCTGGTGGGGGAAACGATCCAACTCAACAAGATGGTGAAGTGAAAAAGGCCATCAAAACAGATAACGTAGAAAAGAAACTGGATGAGGCTCGACTGAATAAACTACGCGAGCGTTTGGATCAGTTAATTGAGGCCGATCCCCGATTACGTGCACTCCGTCCACATTTGCTGATTGAGATGATTGAGGAAGGGTTGCGTATCCAAATCATTGATAGCCAAAACCGTCCAATGTTTAAAACCGGGAGTGCGCAGGTTGAGCCTTATATGCGGGATATCCTGCGTGCGATAGCCCCTATTTTGAATGACTTCCCCAATAAACTGAGTATTTCAGGCCATACCGATGATGTTCAGTATACGACAGGGGAACGCGGTTATAGCAACTGGGAATTATCTGCTGATCGCGCCAATGCATCACGTCGAGAGCTTATTTTTGGTGGTTTGTCTGATGGAAAAGTTTTGCGCGTTGTGGGCATGGCTGCGACAATGAGCCTCAAGCAGGCGACAAGCGGAAATGATGCGATTAATCGACGTATCAGTCTCTTGGTACTGAGCAAACAAGCTCAGAAGGATATTGAAGAAGAAAATGCAGAAAGCTCTGCTGTAAATATAGACAAAGCAGAAAATTTACAAAATATGGGGTTGGATAAGCCTAAACCTACCACGCCGACTGCCGAAAATAGTGATAACAATACGGGTGGAAGTGGTGAGGCATTGCCACAACCAACAAATGGAGTTCCTGCTCCAGAGCGTCAACAGCCAACTACTGCGTTGCCTGCTGCGCCGGATAGCCAGGCGACGCCTTCTCAATAAGCCGCGATTCACAGCTGAGGTGACCACGTGAGCATGGACATGAGTGCTTTCTATCAAACTTTCTTTGATGAAGCAGATGAATTACTGGCAGATATGGAACAACATTTATTATTGTTGGATCCTTCAGAGCCTGATACCGAACAATTAAATGCGATTTTCCGTGCGGCTCACTCCATAAAAGGAGGTGCGGGCACATTCGGTTTTAAAATTTTGCAGGAAACTACGCACCTTTTAGAAAATCTACTCGATGGGGCAAGACGTAGTGAAATGCGTCTTAGCACTGATATCATTAACCTGTTTCTGGAAACAAAAGACATCATGCAGGATCAGTTGGACGCTTATAAAACCGCACAGGAACCCAATGCTGAGAGCTTTGAGTATATCTGTCAGGCCTTGCGCCAGCTTGCTCTGGAGTCTAAAGCAGATGGTGGCGCAACCCAGTCTGACACATCGTCTACAACCCTGTACTCGGTCAGCCCAACATCTAATGATGTAGGTAAAGGTGAAATGCGTATCGCATTAACTGGCCTGAAATCTCAGGAAATACCTCAGATGCTGGAAGAACTTGGTAATCTGGGAACCGTTAAAGATCCCCACCAGACTGACACTAGCGTAGAAGTGACATTAGTTACATCTGAAAGTGAAGACGATATTAGCGCTGTACTGTGTTTTGTTCTTGAACCAGAGCAAATCAGTTTCAAGTCTGCCGTAGCCAGTCAACCCGTTGTCGCTGAAGTCGCAGAAACGTTAACTGTTGTTGAAGCCCCCGTTGCGCCAATAGCACCGTCTGCACCTGTTGCAGCAAAACCGCAATCTGCCCCAGAAAATGGAAAAAATAAAGCAAAAACCGGTGATACCAGCATTCGTGTAGCGGTTGAGAAAGTTGACCAACTTATCAACCTGGTTGGTGAGTTAGTGATTACGCAATCTATGCTGGCACAGCGCTCAAGTGAACTTGACCCTGTGGCGCACGGCGATCTGCTCAATAGCATGGGGCAATTGGAACGCAACGCCCGCGATCTGCAAGAGTCGGTTATGTCCATTCGTATGATGCCGATGGAATATGTATTTAGTCGCTTCCCTCGTTTGGTGCGTGATTTGGCTGCCAAGTTGGATAAGCAGGTCGAGTTAACGCTGATGGGGAGCTCGACTGAATTGGATAAGAGTTTGATCGAACGTATTATTGATCCTCTGACACACTTGGTGCGTAACAGCCTAGATCACGGTATCGAGTCTCCAGATAAACGCGTTGCTGCTGGTAAGTCTGCTGTGGGTAACCTGACGCTTTCTGCGGAACATCAAGGCGGTAACATCTGCATTGAGGTTATCGACGATGGGGCCGGGCTTAACCGTGAAAGAATTCTTGCTAAAGCCCTGTCTCAAGGGTTGGCGGTGAGCGATGCAATGTCTGATGAAGAAGTGGGCATGTTGATTTTCGCTCCTGGCTTCTCCACAGCAGAGAAGGTCACTGACGTCTCTGGCCGTGGTGTCGGCATGGATGTCGTCAAGCGAAATATCCAGGAAATGGGCGGACATGTTGAAATCCACTTCCAGGCTGGAAAAGGTACAACGATAAGAATCTTGTTACCATTAACGTTGGCCATCCTTGATGGTATGTCCGTTAAAGTTAACAATGAAGTCTTTATTCTACCGCTTAACGCCGTGATGGAGTCTTTGCAACCTCAGTCTGAAGACCTGTACCCGTTAGCGGGTGGTGAGCGTGTGCTACAAGTTCGTGGTGAATATTTACCTCTCGTTGAACTATTCCATATCTTTGATGTGGATGGTGCTAAAACGGATGCGACTCAGGGTATAGTCGTTATTCTACAGAGTGCAGGTCGACGTTATGCCTTGTTGGTCGATCAGTTGATTGGGCAACATCAGGTCGTCGTCAAAAACTTGGAAAGTAATTATCGCAAGGTACCAGGCGTTTCAGCCGCTACCATTCTTGGTGATGGTAGCGTTGCGCTGATTGTGGATGTTTCAGCGTTACAAGCGCTTAATCGTGAAAAGCGTGTGGTTGAAACTGCTGCTTAATAAAACAGATCGTTAATAAAGGGTGGAAAACATGACTGGACTTGCAAGCGTCACCAAATTAACTGGCGAAACCGTAGGACAGGAATTCCTGATTTTTACGCTGGGTGACGAAGAGTACGGCGTTGATATTTTAAAAGTACAAGAAATTCGCGGTTATGACCAAGTAACGCGTATTGCCAACACGCCTTCTTTCATTAAGGGTGTGACCAATCTACGTGGTGTTATTGTCCCTATCGTTGACTTGCGCATTAAATTTGCCAAGCAAGATGTTGAATACGATGACAACACGGTTGTTATTGTTCTGAACCTTGGGCAGCGTGTTGTTGGTATCGTTGTAGATGGTGTGTCCGATGTATTGTCATTGACTGCGGACCAAATTCGACCTGCACCAGAGTTTGCCGTAACACTGTCAACAGAGTACCTGACTGGTTTGGGTTCTCTGGGTGAGAGAATGCTGATTTTGGTTGATATCGAAAAACTGTTGAGCAGCGAAGAAATGGCGCTGGTTGATAGTGTATTGAAAGTCTAATTTATCGGCCTTCAGGGGCTACGAAAGTGGCCCCGAAAACCTTCCTTAGCCATATCCTTGTCAGTTCAGAAATTCGTAAAGATATCCAGAATAATGCCGATATTATCGGTGGTTGGTCTACTCAAAAGGCGTTGTATGTTTAACCGTATAAAAGTTGTCACAGGTTTGATGCTTGTGTTGGTGTTGTTTGGAGCCCTTCAGCTTATTTCTGGTGGT
Organism: Pectobacterium punjabense; assembly: GCF_012427845.1. Taxonomy (NCBI): domain Bacteria; kingdom Pseudomonadati; phylum Pseudomonadota; class Gammaproteobacteria; order Enterobacterales; family Pectobacteriaceae; genus Pectobacterium; species Pectobacterium punjabense. The sequence goes on along the minus strand of NZ_CP038498.1, from coordinate 2,966,042 downwards.
TTATTTTTTAGTGCATTAAAAAATGATAAGGATATCTTCAGCTCAACGCAGGTTATTAACCAGAAGCGTTCTGAACTGGATTCAGCATGGTCATATTTATTACAGACCCGCAATACACTTAACCGTGCTGGCACGCGTTTTGCTCTTGATGCTAGTGGTGCGGGCACGGGAGCCGGGGGGAAAGAGCTTTTGGTTTCTGCTCAAAAGCAACTGTCTGTAGCAAACGATTTTTTCTCACGGTATGAGAAAGTGCCGCAGGATTCACGTCAAGATGAAAGTGTTGCCCGGGGCGTAAAAGAGAATTATGTGGCTTTGAATGGCGCGTTGATTGAATTAATTCAGTTCTTGAACGCAGGGGAATTTAAGAAATTTATTGATCAGCCGACACAGCGTTTTCAGGATAACTTTGAAAAAGCGTATTACACCTATAAAGCTGAAAGCGACAAGCTTTATCAGGCTGGCATAACTAAAAATGATGAAGCTTACGATTCGGCACTTTGGATACTTGGCTTCATTACCGTGTTGGTTTTTGCGTTAGCCTTGATTTCCTGGATTGGTATTCAACAATTATTAATGAGGCCGCTAAATAATATTGTTGAACATATTCGTCATATTGCGAAAGGTGATTTGACAAAGACAACCAATTTTCATAGCAGCAATGAAATGGGTATTCTCGCTGACAGTATTCGTCATATGCAAAGCGAGTTTGTTTCAACGGTGAGTGCGGTCCGACAAGGTGCCGATGCTATCTATACTGGCGCGACGGAAATTAGTGCCGGGAATAACGATCTTTCCTCACGTACAGAACAACAGGCTGCTTCGTTAGAAGAAACGGCTGCCAGCATGGAACAACTAACGGCAACGGTTAAACAGAATGCGGAAAATGCCCGCCAAGCCAGCCAGTTGGCACTAAGTGCGTCAGAGACTGCGCAGAAAGGGGGCAAGGTTGTCGATAATGTCGTCAAAACCATGCACAATATCGCTGGAAGTTCGCAAAAAATTGCCGATATTACTAGTGTGATTGATGGTATCGCTTTCCAAACCAATATCCTTGCGCTGAATGCGGCGGTTGAAGCTGCCAGAGCTGGGGAGCAGGGGCGTGGGTTTGCGGTTGTTGCAGGGGAAGTTCGCAATTTGGCACAACGTAGTGCTCAGGCTGCGAAAGAAATAAAAAGTCTGATTGAAGATTCAGTCAACCGGGTCGATGAAGGTTCTGTTCTGGTTGAAAGTGCGGGCGAGACGATGGGAGAAATCGTCAGTGCGGTCACTCGTGTAACAGATATTATGGGCGAAATTGCCTCGGCCTCTGATGAGCAAAGTAAAGGCATCGATCAGGTTGGCCAGGCTGTTACTGAAATGGATCGCGTAACGCAACAGAACGCCTCTTTGGTTGAAGAGTCTGCTGCCGCTGCAGTTGCTTTGGAAGAGCAAGTTAAAGTGTTAAACCAAGCTGTTGCTGTATTCCGGCTGTCTGAAGAGACGGGTTCGTTTAGAAGAACAACGTCAGCAGCAACCGCGCAAAAGCCTGTATTGTTGGCTCCATCAGCAAATGGCGGTAAGAAAGTGAAAGAAGGTTCTTCTAATGATAATTGGGAAACATTCTGATAAAAAACGTGGTATAGCGGCTATAAGTAAACCCAATATGTAAAGCTTCTCGTGAGTTAATGCCCAGCCGCTTACGTATCGGTGGCTGGGTGATTGTTTACTTGTATTAATTTAAAAGATAAGCGTGAGCGTAATTTATCTGTGCACATTTGCTGTTGACGGCGATATAGCACTTGGTGCTTTTAAGCAGGGTAATTCATGGTATTGTTCAATCTGTAACTTATGTTATGGGTATGATGGGGTGACGTTGACTTTGGTATAAAACCAGAGGCAAAGCAAGCAGGTAGCACAGCTGTGACGAGAGGGACAATGCCACCCGACAGCATGTGGCTTTGGTAGAACAGACACGCTGAGCGTTCTGCTTTCAGAACTTGCGGAGTGTATTACCAATACAGTGTCAATTTTAATCGCAGTGCGATGAGCAATTGACGAATGACAATAAAAACCTGCGTTAGCTGTAAAGGAAAGTTCAGATTGAAAAACACCATAGCAAAACACACTATTCGAGCGGTTTGATATGAAAAGTATACCATCGCAAAATCGCCCCGAATCTGCGTCTATCCTGACGCAGATGGTTGATCGGTTGCCGCTGTCGGACACACATTTTCGACGAATCAGCCAATTAATATATCAGCGCGCTGGAATTGTCTTGGCCGATCACAAACGAGAAATGGTTTATAACCGTTTGGTTAGACGTCTCCGTTTACTTGGAATCAATGATTTTGGCCAGTATTTAGCGCTCTTGGAGTCAGATCCTAACAGCGCGGAATGGCAAGCTTTCGTTAATGCATTAACGACTAACCTGACGGCATTTTTTCGCGAAGCTCACCATTTTCCTATATTGGCAGAACATGCCAGAAAACGTCCAAATGGCTATACGATTTGGAGTACAGCGGCTTCCACGGGTGAAGAGCCTTATTCATTGGCCATGACACTTGCCGAGGTCTTAGGTAATAAAGCGAGTGGATGTCAGGTGTGGGCCAGTGATATTGATACTCAAGTGTTAGAAAAGGCAACTGCTGGTATCTATCGTCAGGAAGAATTACGTTCTCTTTCTCCACAGCAGCTACAGAAGTTTTTTTTACGCGGTACCGGGCCGCATAGTGGTTTAGTTCGTGTTCGCCCGGAACTTGCGTCTATGGTGCATTTCCAACAACTCAATCTGCTCGCCCCCGATTGGTCTGTCCCTGCACCATTCGATGCTATTTTTTGTCGCAATGTAATGATTTATTTCGATAAAGAAACCCAAGAGCGTATTCTCCGTCGATTCGTCCCGATGCTCAAGCCGGGGGGATTGTTATTTGCTGGACATTCAGAGAATTTCAGCCAGATTAGTCGAGAATTCTATTTGCGTGGGCAAACTGTATATGGACTGGCTAAGGAAAGATAATGAGCAAAATAAGAGTATTATGCGTTGATGATTCTGCCCTAATGCGCCAGATCATGACTGAAATAATTAATAGCCATCCTGACATGGAAGTTGTTGCAACTGCGCCAGATCCATTAGTTGCTCGTGATTTGATTAAAAAATTTAATCCTCAAGTATTAACGTTGGATGTTGAAATGCCGCGCATGGATGGGCTGGATTTTCTTGAAAAACTTATGCGTCTGCGCCCGATGCCTGTTGTAATGGTGTCGTCGCTGACGGGGAAGGGTTCAGAAATTACGCTTCGCGCATTGGAACTTGGCGCTATTGATTTCGTCACCAAACCGCAACTGGGTATCCGCGAAGGGATGCTTGCATACAGCGAACTGATTGCGGAAAAAATTCGTATGGCAGCGAAAGCGCGTCTGCCGCAACGTAGCACAGTAGCAGAGCCGACGAAAATTATTCAGCACATGCCACTGCTCAGTAGTGAGAAGCTGATCGCGATTGGCGCATCCACGGGGGGAACAGAAGCGATACGGCATGTATTACAGCCTCTGCCACCAACAAGCCCTGCGCTATTGATTACACAACATATGCCCCCTGGTTTTACGAAGTCTTTTGCCGAGCGTTTAAACAAGCTATGCCAGATTACGGTGAAAGAAGCTGAAGACGGGGAACGTGTGCTTCCTGGCCATGCATACATTGCTCCAGGAGCCCGCCATCTTGAATTGGCTCGTAGTGGGGCAAATTATCAAGTACGTTTAAATGATGGGCCTCCAGTTAATCGGCATCGTCCATCAGTTGATGTGTTATTCCGTTCGGTTGCGCAATATGCCGGGCGAAATGCTGTAGGGGTAATCCTTACTGGAATGGGGAATGATGGGGCAGCAGGCATGCTGGAACTCCATCAGGCTGGTGCTTATACGCTGGCCCAAAATGAAGCAAGTTGTGTGGTTTTCGGGATGCCACGCGAAGCGATTGCGATGGGTGGTGTCGATGAAGTGGTGGATTTGCACCAGGTGAGCCAGCGAATGTTGGCACAAATCTCTGCCGGACAGGCATTACGTATATAAGCAGCTCTCGGTGAGCAATAAATATTTTAGGAGTAGGTATGGCCGATAAAGAACTCAGATTTCTGGTAGTGGATGATTTTTCGACAATGCGCCGAATTGTCCGTAACCTGCTTAAGGAACTGGGCTTTAATAACGTAGAAGAGGCAGAGGATGGTGCCGATGCACTGAATAAGCTTCGCTCCAGTGCTTTTGATTTCGTCATTTCTGACTGGAATATGCCTAATATGGATGGGCTTGAGCTGTTGCAGACTATCCGTGCTGACGGCGCGCTTTCCAGCCTCCCTGTACTGATGGTAACGGCAGAAGCGAAGAAAGAGAACATTATCGCTGCAGCACAAGCGGGTGCTAGCGGCTATGTAGTTAAACCATTTACTGCAGCTACCCTCGAAGAAAAACTAAGTAAGATTTTCGAAAAACTGGGTATGTAAGGGGATCTTATGACGCCACATATGCCGTCAGTTAACGACACAGCTTCAGCAACCGAGATCATTTCGCGCATTGGCCAATTGACTCGTATGCTGCGTGACAGTTTGAAAGAGCTGGGTCTGGATAATGCGATAGCAGAAGCAGCAGAGGCCATTCCTGATGCCCGCGATCGTCTTGACTATGTTGTCCAGATGACCGCGCAAGCGGCGGAGCGAGCACTGAACTGTGTAGAAGCTGCGCAACCACGTCAGAACCAGCTAGAATCAGGCGCAAAATCTCTGAAGGTTCGTTGGGATGAATGGTTTGAAAATCCAATCGAACTCGCGGATGCGCGCGAATTAGTGACGGATACGCGTAGCTATCTTGAAGATGTGCCACAACATACCTCATTTACCAACGCCCAGCTGTTGGAAATTATGATGGCGCAAGATTTCCAGGACCTTACTGGCCAGGTCATCAAGCGAATGATGGATGTTGTTCAGGAGATCGAAAAACAATTGCTGATGGTATTGCTGGAAAATATCCCAGAAAAACCAGATGCGCCTAAGCGTGCTAATGATGGTCTTCTGAATGGACCACAATTGGACAAAGGTGCGGCAGGTATTGTAGCCAATCAGGATCAGGTTGATGATCTTCTGGATAGTCTTGGGTTCTAATGAGCCTTGCTTTAAGAAAAGGAATCATTTCCTTTTTTAAAAGGCTAGAGTGCCGCTGTTCCGGTTATTTATGGCCAGATTTATGGCCATAAATAGCTACTCTTGATTTCCCCTTTCCTTTTCACTATGCGTTAAAGAAGCGTTGGTTTTTCTCGTTGTTCCAGCCATAAAATTTTTCTGTATTTGTCATGCTAGGCAGCAAATTCCTATCCCGGAAGTCGTAACAGGAACATCGCCGTGGCTGAAGATAGCGATCTGGAAAAAACAGAAGCCCCCACTCCCCAAAAGGAGGAGAAGGCGCGCGAAGAAGGTCAAGTTCCGCGTTCTCGAGAGTTGACTTCCGTTTTGATGATGGTCGCAGGATTGGCTATTTTGTGGATGGGAGGCGATGCGATGGCTGGCAGGCTGACCAGAATTGTCGCGCAGTCACTAAATTTTGATTATGCAACGATTAGCGATGATACCCAAATGCTACGCCATGTCGGTTCATTATTGCACCAGGCTGCCTTTGCATTGATACCGATTATGCTAGGGGCTGTGTTGGTGGCGTTGTCTGCTCCGATGCTGCTAGGGGGACTGTTATTTAGCACGAAGTCATTAAAAGTTGATTTCAAAAAACTAGATCCTATTTCTGGTTTAAAACGTTTGTTTTCTGCCCAGTCATTGGCTGAACTTTTCAAGGCGATATTAAAATCGGTCATGGTCGGGATCATTAGTACCTTGTTCCTGATTCATAACTGGCCGAAAATACTGCATTTGGTATCCGAAGCGCCGATTGCAGCGTTAGGTGATGCATTGGAATTGGCCGTAATGTGTGGCTTTCTCATCATCATGGGCCTTATCCCCATGGTTGCATTTGATGTATTCTGGCAAATCTGGAGTCATATCAAAAAATTACGGATGACGAAGCAGGAAATTCGTGACGAGCATAAGCAGAACGAAGGCGATCCTCATGTTAAAGGTCGTATTCGTCAGCAACAAAGGGCAATTGCCCAACGTAGGATGATGGCGGATGTTCCTAAGGCGGATGTGATAGTCACTAACCCGACGCATTATGCGGTGGCATTACGATATGATGATAAAAAAATGAATGCGCCGAAAGTGTTGGCTAAAGGGGCTGGTGAAGTCGCTTTACGTATTCGTGAACTGGGAACTGAGCATCGCGTTCCTATTTTAGAAGCGCCGCCGTTGGCGCGAGCGTTATTTCGTCATTCAGAGGTTGGAGAGCATATACCTGCTGCCTTGTATGCTGCCGTTGCAGAAGTCTTAGCTTGGGTTTATCAACTGAAACGCTGGAAGCGCGAAGGTGGATTAATTCCTAGAAAACCGAAACATCTACCGGTGCCCGATGCACTGGATTTTGCTAAAGAGAATACTACTGATGGCTAATTTGGCCTCTTTGCTTCGTTTACCGAGTAATATGAAAGGTACCCAATGGCAAATATTAGCCGGACCTATACTGATCCTGCTGATACTTTCCATGATGGTATTGCCGCTGCCACCATTCATTCTGGATCTGCTATTTACCTTTAATATCGCACTATCAATCATGGTCTTGCTGGTGGCGATGTTTACGCAACGGACGCTGGAGTTCGCTGCATTCCCTACAATCCTGCTGTTTTCTACATTACTGCGCTTGTCACTTAACGTCGCCTCTACTCGTATTATTTTGCTGGAAGGGCACACGGGGACTGCCGCAGCAGGGAAGGTTGTCGAAGCATTTGGACACTTCCTTGTAGGTGGGAATTTTGCCATTGGTATTGTGGTATTTATCATTCTCGTTTTAATCAACTTCATGGTTATTACCAAAGGTGCCGGCCGCATTGCCGAAGTTGGTGCCCGTTTTGTATTGGATGGCATGCCAGGTAAGCAGATGGCGATCGATGCCGATCTTAACGCTGGGATAATTGGTGAGGAAGAAGCGAAAAAGCGCCGTGCAGAGGTAACACAGGAGTCAGACTTTTATGGTTCCATGGATGGTGCCAGTAAGTTCGTGCGTGGTGATGCTGTCGCTGGGCTGATTATCATGGTCATCAACGTCATTGGTGGATTGATCGTTGGTGTTGCGCAGCACGGCATGCCAGTAGGGCAGGCGGCGGAAAGCTATACGTTGCTGACTATCGGTGATGGCTTGGTTGCTCAGATCCCTGCTCTGATTATTTCTACTGCTGCGGGTGTTATTGTTACTCGTGTGAGTACCGATCAGGATGTTGGCCAGCAGATGGTCACTCAATTATTCAATAATCCGCGGGTTATGGTGCTGAGTGCGGCAGTGATTGGGCTTATTGGGCTGGTTCCTGGAATGCCTAATTTTGTCTTTTTATTATTCACCGCATCTTTGTTGGGGCTTGCTTGGTGGATGCGCGGGGAACAGACAAAAGAACCTGCTATGCAGCCCATGCCTGCATCAATGGAGAAGCATCAGGTTGTTGAAGCTAGTTGGTCTGATGTACAGCTTGAAGATCCGCTAGGTATGGAAGTGGGTTATCGTTTGATCCCAATGGTTGACGCGCAGCAAGATGGAGAACTATTGGGCAGAATTCGTAGTATCCGGAAGAAGTTTGCTCAGGAAATGGGATACTTACCTCCAGTGGTTCATATTAGGGATAACCTGGAGCTCCAACCTGCCAGCTACCGCATATTAATGAAAGGTGTTGAAGTGGGGAGCGGTGAGGCTCATCCTGGTCGGTGGATGGCAATAAATCCAGGGAATGCGGTTGGCTCTTTATCTGGAGATATCACACAGGACCCCGCGTTTGGGCTACCAGCAGTCTGGATTGATAATGCTCTGAAAGATCAGGCTCAGGCTCAAGGGTTCACGGTTGTAGAGGCCAGTACGGTGGTGGCAACACACTTGAACCACTTAATTGCATTACATGCTAGCGAGCTGTTTGGTCGACAAGAAGCTCAGCAGTTGATGGATCGTGTGGCGCAGGAAATGCCAAAACTGACAGAAGATTTTATTCCAGGCGTTGTGACGCTAACCACATTGCATAAAGTTTTGCAAAATCTGCTCAGCGAGCGGGTTTCGATTAGGGATATGCGAACTATCATGGAGACATTGGCTGAGCATGCGCCTGTGCAACCAGATCCCTATGAATTGACCACGGTTGTCAGGGTTGCATTAGGGCGTGCTATCACTCAGCAGTGGTTCCCGGGAGACAGCGAACTTCAGGTTATTGGGCTGGAAGGGTCGTTGGAACGCCTTTTACTACAGGCCCTCCAGGGGGGGGGAGGTCTCGAACCGGGGCTTGCCGATCGCCTACTCGAGCAGGCGAAACAAGCGCTACAACGACAGGAAATGTTGGGTGCTCCACCTGTGCTGCTTGTGAACCATGCTTTGCGTGCTTTACTTGCCCGATTCTTGCACCGTAGTCTGCCAAACATGGCTGTACTTTCTAATTTGGAAATTAGCGATCATCGCCAAATCCGCATGACATCAGTTATAGGGGAAGCTCAACAATGAGAAGGTTGATACGTTCTCTGGTCGCAGCAATGATGGTTTTTCCGCTTGGCGCTATCGCAACGCCGGGTAGTTGGAACGGAAGTCAGCCTGGGATAAAACTTGATTACCGTGGTGAAATGATTACGACATCGGCCTTTGTCCCTAATACCATGGTTAAGCCGAATGAAACCATTACGACAATATATTGGCGATATGCGATTGATTCAGTGATACCTATGGGGCTGGTCGTTAAGCTTTGTTCGCAATCACCGCAGCGTTGTGTTGACTTAAATGGAAGCGGTGACGGGCAAACTCAGGCATTTGATGGATTAGCGGCTAACAATGAGTTTCGTTTTGTATACTACATTGAAGGAAAAGGGCGCATTAAGCAGACGTTCATCGTCCGTACGATCGATATTGCGGTCAACTACAAATAGTGGTTTTAAGTAAGAGCTGTCTTAGACAATGAGAAGTCTCTGCTGAAACGCAGAGACTTTAGAATGTGATTTTCCTACCACCTACTATAACACCTTTCGACTGACCATCAGGACCATACAGCCCTTGACCGTGGCGAGGCTTCAGTATATTGATGGCTTCATTGGTATAGGCAATATGGCGGTTAAGCAGAAGGCCATTATGCTTATTCTGATCATTTAAGCGTCTGGTTAATTCCTGCACTTGCTGCCAGTAATCAGATAGTTTTTCAACACCGTCATAAGGTGCCTGTAGCTTAAGTGTCGATTCTGTTGCATGGCGTCGAACTTCCAAATGCTGCATAGTCGCCAGCAACGATGTCTTCTTCTCTGTTACCTGTTGCAGAGCAATGCTATTAATATGACCAGCGCAAAGTAACGTTTGCTCCTCAGCCATAACTACATCAAGTTCACGTAGGTTGTTGAGCAGTTGCTCCAAGATCGATTGTAGATTTTCCATACGTGTTAATTACCTGCTAAAAAATCTCGCGTTTCTTTAAGTAACGCATCAGCAATTCTTCCGGTATCAATTTTGAGTGAGCCATCACGAATTGCCTGTTTCAAAGTTTCAACGCGAGCCATGTCTATATCCTGCGTACCAGGCTGCATCAATTTTGCCTGCGCATCGCTCAGCTTTACCTGTGTTGCGCTGACTTCAGACTGAGTTTCAGCCTGTTTACGCTTGGTTTTAACGATGTCGCCAGATTCGCGTTGTTGCACTTGACTGACCGGCTTCAGTGATTGTGTGCGATCAATACTCATAATACATCCCTCTGATTTGAGGATAAATAGTTAGTCACCAACGTGTTACGAAATGTTCACTACATTGGCATTCAATTTTAAAACGTCGTCAGCAATGACTCTAGTAACTATCATCGGCAAACCTGAGTAAATCTTTAATTAATTACTGTGAGATCAGAATAATCCCATCTTCGTTCGTAATGCCGCTGATTATTTGTCCATTTGCCGTTCTGACCCTAACTGCCTGCCCAGCAGCCGCGTTGTTCATGGCTTTCCCTTCGCCATTGATTGTGAAACCGTCACCTTGGGCGATAATTTGCACCGACTGGCCTGCCTTTACCACCCAGGCGCGTCTGATCATGGAGGCAGTAATAACCTGACCGGGTGTTAAATCGCGTAAAAGAACCGCACCCTGCGCGCCTTGTAACGTCAGTATAGGGCGCAGTGGTAATAAATCGAGCCTGCCTTTTGTCAAACCAATATCTTTTTCCGTCAGCGTTGTCCCACGATTTATAGGTCGCGAACTGGTGACATAGTTCCCTGTCACCTGGACTTCGGTTTGAATGAAGCGACGCTGCTGCTCACAACGTACGGACAGGCTTACATTTCCCCACATTTTTGTATTTCCGGGCTGCGTGATTTGGGGCGCTTCACACTGTGGCCATTGTGATTCTGGCGACTTTATCAGAACGTTGACGGTATTGGTGGTTCCCTGAAAGCGCGAGGCAAAAAATTGATTGATCTGTGCTGGAAGGTTGCTCGCATTGATTGGGGCACACAGGATGAAAAAACAGGGCGTTGCCAGGCAGAGATAATAATATATTGTTTTCATTCCAGTTCAGCTCTCCTGATTCCGATCGTGTCGGGCATAAGTGTAACGATGTCAGCATAAGGTTAAGGCAATAAATAGCGCTGCATTTGGTGCCTATTCGTTCGATGGCATAGCCATAATGAGAATTATCCTACCCACTCCAAATTCTAACTTGCGGAGGGAGCATGCTTGATAAATTAAACGCCTCATTGCGGTTTCAGCAGGAAGCGTTGAACTTGCGTGCCCAGCGGCAGGAAATTCTGGCCGCGAATATTGCTAATGCGGATACACCTGGCTATCAGGCCAGAGATATAGATTTTGCCAGCCAGCTCAGTAAAACGATGGAGCAAGGGCGGGTGAATGGTACGGGTATCGCGCTGAAAACGACATCTGTACGGCATATACCGGCACAGAATTTTCAGCCGCCGGAGCTTGATTTGCTCTATCGCGTACCCGATCAGCCTGCATTAGACGGTAATACAGTCGATATGGACCGGGAACGCACTAATTTTGCCGACAATAGCCTGAAATATCAAACCAGCCTGACTGTTCTGGGTGGGCAGATTAAAGGCATGATGTCGGTCCTGCAGTCAGGTTCATGATCATCGCGCGATGGGAAGGTAAAGATTCATGTCGTTATTAAATATATTCGAAATTTCAGGCTCAGCACTGTCTGCGCAATCACAGCGTCTGAATGTGAGTGCCAGTAATCTGGCTAACGCAGACAGCGTAACGGGACCTGATGGCGAACCTTATCGTGCCAAACAGGTTGTATTCGAAGTGAATGCAGCCCCGGGGCAGTCAACTGGCGGCGTGCGCGTTGCTAATGTTATCGAAGACCCATCGCCTGCTCGTCTGGTTTACGAACCGGGCAACCCGCTGGCTGATGGACAGGGATACGTCCGCATGCCGAATGTTGACCCAGTGGCAGAAATGGTGAACACCATTTCTGCATCGCGTAGTTATCAGGCAAACGTCGAAGTCTTAAATACGACCAAGTCGATGATGCTGAAGACGTTAACGATCGGGCAATAATCGGGAGACGAAATAATGTCTATCACAACTAATGATACTTCCTCGGCAGCTAAAACACAGAGTTCATCGTCGACAACGGCGGTAGAGAAGAATAGCAGCGCTGACCTCCAGAATCAGTTTTTAACACTTCTTGTTGCGCAGTTGAAGAATCAGGATCCGACGAATCCGATGAGCAACGACCAGCTTGTAAGCCAGCTTGCTCAGCTCAATACGGTCAGCGGTATTGAGAAATTGAACACCACTCTGGGTTCTATCTCCGGCCAGATCAATAACAACCAATCCATGCAAGCAACAACGCTGATTGGTCGCAGTGTCATGGTTCCAGGAAAAGAAATCCTCGTTGGTAAAGAAACCAGCACTCCTTTTGGTGTTGAACTGGAAAAAACAGCGGAAGTTGTCACCGTCACCGTCAATGATGCGACGGGTAAAGCGGTTCGTACGATCGAACTGGGGACGCTTTCTGCGGGAGTTCACTCATTCAACTGGGATAGTAAGCTTTCTGATGGCTCTGTTGCGCCTGATGGTGCTTATACCTTTACGGTTGCTGCCAGCACTGGTGGTGCGCAGCAGGTTGTTCAGCCATTGAGCTATGCGGTTGTGAATAGTGTTGTTCGTGGCGATAGCGGTGCATTGCTGGATTTAGGGCTGCGCGGCAGAGCCACCATGGACGATGTCAGGCAAATTCTGTAACGGCATAAATTTCATAGTATTCCAGTGGTACCCATAATCTGGAATATGATTAATCAATTTATCTGGAGAGCAACATGAGTTTTTCTCAGGCAATCAGTGGCATAAATGCAGCATCTCAGAACCTGGATGTTATTGGTAATAACATTGCTAACTCTGCAACAGTGGGTTTTAAATCTAGTAATGTGACATTTGGTGATATGTTTGCAGGGTCACAAGTCGGTATGGGTGTGCAAGTTGCAGCCGTACTGCAGGATTTCTCTAATGGCACGATCACTTCGTCTTCTCGAGACTTGGATGTTGCGATTAGTAACGGTGCCGGCTTTTACCGCATGCAAGATACCAATGGTGCCACTTATTATAGCCGCAATGGTCAGTTTATGCTGAACGGGCGTAATATCGTCAATGCTCAAGGTATGCAATTGACGGGTTATCCCGCTATCGGAGCTCCGCCAGTTATCCAAACTGGGGGCGACCCACAGCCACTAACCATTCCTGATGGCGATATGTTTGCGAGTGCGACGACTGCCGCATCTCTGATTGCCAGCTTGAAATCATCTGACGCTGTACCAGCCAAGCCTTGGGTTGCCGCAAACCCTACAGCTACACCTCCGGTATTAAGCACAGAGGGGCAAGAAGGTACCTTTAACAATTCAACGTCGTTGACGACTTATGACAGTCAAGGAAATAAGCACAATTTTACGCTGTACTTCGTTAAGGTGAGCGATAACAACTGGAAAACCTATGCACGAGATGCTTCAGCGGCATCCCCAGCATATCAAGATGTTGGTACGCTGACGTTTGGTGCCAATGGTGCATTACTTTCCCAGAATCCGACGCCTGTTAATGGTGCAACGCCTGGAGCCCTTACTGTCAATCTCGCGGGGACTAATGGTGCGGCGCAGGGTACGTTCACACTTGATTTTACTGGTAGTGTGCAGCAGAACACGGATTATAGCTATAAAAGCCCCGTTCAAAACGGCTACGCGCCAGGTGCTCTGACAGGATTTGCCATCCAAGGGGATGGTACCATTGAAGGCAGCTACAACAATGGCCAGAAGCAAGCATTAGGCCAAATTGTATTAGCGGGCTTTGCTAACCCTGGTGGTTTAGTGCCTAATGGGGATAACGTCTGGTCTGAAACAATAAGTTCTGGTCAGGCGGTTGTCGGTACTGCGGGGTCTGGGAATCTAGGCAGGCTCATCGGTAAATCGACGGAAGCTTCAAACGTTGATATGGGGCAAGAATTGGTCAACATGATCGTTGCGCAACGTAATTATCAATCAAACGCGCAGACGATTAAAACGCAGGATTCTATTCTGCAAACGTTAGTTAGCATGCGTTAATTATCCTAACGGGGACATTGCATGGATCACGCGATTTATACGGCAATGGGTGGCGCGAGCCAGTCATTGGAAAAGCAGGCGATTACTGCGAACAACTTGGCCAATGCTTCAACGCCGGGTTTCCGTGCACAGCTCTCAGCACTGCGCGCTGTGCCGGTTAATGGGTTAACCCTGCCCACCCGAACGCTGGTTGTCGCTTCAACGCCTGGCGCTGATATGACCGAAGGCGTGATGAATTATACTGGTCGTGCAATGGATGTCGCTTTACCGAAAGAGAGTTGGCTGGCAGTGCAAACGGCTAATGGCGGTGAGGCGTATACCCGTAATGGTAATATGGAAATCAATGCTGATGGGCAGTTGACCATTCAGGGACGAGTGGTGATGGGGGATGGTGGACCGATTGATATCCCTCCTCAAGCCCAAATCAGTATTTCACCTGATGGTACGATTTCTGCACTGAATGCGGGTGACCCGCCGAATACTATTGCCCAGTTAGGTCGTCTGAAGCTTGTTAAGGCTACTGGTCAGGAAGTGGAGCGATCTGATGATGGATTATTCCGCTTAACGCAACAGACTCAGCAACAACGTGGTAATGTGCTGCAAAACGATCCCACCGTGCGTATTATGCCGGGTGTAATTGAAGGCAGTAATGTGAACACGGTCGATACGATGGTCGATATGATTGCCAATGCTCGTCGCTTTGAAATGCAGATGAAAATCATTAGCAGCGTTGACGATAATGCACAACGTGCTAATCAGATATTAGCAATGGGTTAAGCGCCGAGTGCGCACAGGAGTGAATAAATGATCCGTTCTTTGTGGATTGCAAAAACCGGCTTGAACGCTCAGCAGACCAACATGGACGTTATTTCCAATAACTTGGCAAACGTCAGTACTAATGGTTTCAAGCGTCAGCGTGCGGTGTTTGAAGACTTGATGTATCAAACTGTTCGTCAGCCCGGAGCTCAGTCTTCAGAACAAACCATGCTACCGTCCGGTTTGCAGTTAGGTACCGGGGTTCGTCCGGTATCAACAGAGCGTATTCATACTCAAGGAACGTTTTCCGAGACGGGTAACTCTAAGGATGTTGCTATTAAAGGGCAGGGGTTCTTTCAGGTTCAGTTGCCAGATGGTACGACTGCTTATACGCGTGACGGTGCTTTCCAGCTTGACGGTAACGGCCAGTTAGTGACGTCCAGCGGCTATCAGGTCCAGCCAGCCATTACTGTTCCAGCGAATGCAACTGAACTCAATATTGGTCGTGACGGTATTGTTAGCGTTAAATTGCAGGGGCAGGCGGCAACAAACCAAATTGGTCAGTTGACGCTGACGACCTTTATTAATGATAGCGGTCTTGAGAGCATGGGGGAAAATCTGTATTTGGAAACGGCCAGCTCTGGTGCGCCGAATGAAACGAACCCAGGTTTGAATGGGGCGGGTCTGCTGTATCAAAAATATGTCGAAACCTCCAATGTCAATGTGGCTGAGGAATTGGTGTCGATGATTCAGACTCAACGTGCTTATGAAATCAACAGTAAAGCAATTTCGTCTTCTGATCAGATGTTGCAGAAATTGACTCAGCTGTAATGTTGTAATCCGCTAATTCCAGTAATGAGAGTGAGCGCTCTGATGGTTTGGCGGTGGCAGCATAGATAGCGTTTAACGGGGTAATGAAGACCATAAGCAACCCAAATGGGGAATGTGGTTTTGATTTACCCCGTGAATATGTGAAATAGATTAATTTAAGGCGATATCCGCAGTGATAATGAATGCAAAGTCGGTTATCAAACCACTCCGCCGACCCCGTCTGTTGGCATTGATCGCGATGTTAGCACTTAACGGCTGCGCCTATATTCCGCATGATAAAGTTGTCACTGGGCCTACAACAGCCCAGCCGGGATCGCCAGTACTCGCAGGTCCTAATGGCTCTATTTTCCAAACTGTGCAGCCGATGAATTATGGTTATCAGCCGATGTTTGAGGATCGTCGCCCACGTAATATTGGTGACACATTGACGATCGTATTGCAGGAAAATGTCAGCGCTAGTAAAAGCTCATCAGCGAATGCTGCGCGTAATGGGGCATCAACGTTTGGGGTAGCGACAACACCGCGTTATCTTGAAGGGCCGCTAGGTAATAACCGTGCAGCGCTGAATGCTACCGGGACGAATGATTTCACAGGGCAAGGCGGTGCCAATGCCAATAACACGTTTAGCGGTACGATTACGGTCACGGTGGGGCAAGTATTAGCAAACGGCAACCTGAGTGTCGTTGGTGAAAAACAAATTGCAATTAATCAGGGAACAGAGTTTATCCGTTTCTCTGGCGTGGTAAATCCGAGAACCATTAGTGGTAACAACTCGGTGCCATCAACCCAGGTAGCGGATGCGCGTATTGAATATGTGGGGAATGGCTATATCAATGAAGCGCAAAACATGGGCTGGTTACAGCGGTTCTTCCTCAATGTTTCTCCGTTCTAAGCTTAAGAGGCCTGCCATGCGGATTGCATCATTTTTCACTGTACTGCTGACGTTACTGACGCTGAATATTACGCCTGCGTCGGCAGAGAGAATTCGCGATCTGGTTAATATCCAGGGCGTACGTGGTAATGCATTGATTGGTTACGGTTTAGTGGTTGGCTTGGATGGTTCCGGTGACCAGACCATGCAGACACCGTTTACTACGCAAAGCTTAACTAACATGCTTTCCCAATTAGGGATTACTGTCCCTGCCGGCACTAACATGCAGTTGAAGAATGTGGCGGCGGTGATGGTAACGGCGGAACTTCCACCGTTTGGCAGAACAGGCCAAAATATTGATATTGTTGTGTCTTCACTCGGTAACGCGAAGAGCTTGCGAGGCGGGACGTTGTTGATGACCCCATTGAAAGGGGTAGACAATCAGGTATACGCTTTGGCTCAAGGGAACGTTTTGGTCGGTGGCGCTGGCGCTTCCGCTGGCGGAAGCAGCGTTCAAGTGAACCAACTAGCCGGTGGACGGATCAGCAACGGTGCGGTTATTGAACGAGAGTTGCCTAGTACGTTTGGCACATCAAATACGATTATGCTGCAATTGAAAAATGACGATTTCTCAATGGCGCAGAAAGTGAGCGATGCGATCAATCGTTCTGGATATGGTGGTACGGCTACTCCGCTGGATTCTCGTACTATTCAGGTAATGGCTCCGCATGGTAACAGTTCCCAGGTTCGCTTTTTGGCCGATGTCCAAAATATTGAAGTCAACGTCGGTATCCAAGATGCCAAGGTTGTGATCAATTCTCGCACAGGTTCTGTCGTAATGAATCGCGATGTCACATTGGATAGCTGTGCTATTGCTCAGGGTAACCTTTCTGTGACGATTAACCAGCAAGCTAATGTCAGCCAACCGAATACTCCATTCGGCGGGGGACAGACCGTTGTGACTCCGCAAACAGAGATTTCAGTTCAGCAAGCTGGCGGTGCATTACAGCGAGTTAACTCCAGTGCCAACCTCAATAATGTCGTGCGTGCACTGAATTCTCTAGGTGCGACGCCGATGGAGCTGATGTCTATTCTGCAGGCGATGCAAAGTGCTGGCTGCTTGCGCGCCAAACTGGAAATTATCTGATGAGTGATATGCAGACGCTGAATAATGCGGCCTATGATGCGCAGTCCCTGAATACGTTGAAGCGTGAAGTCTCAGGTAATCCTCAAAGTAAAGAGGGTATCAGGGCTGTGGCGCAACAGATGGAAGGCGTGTTTGTTCAATTGATGATGAAAAGCATGCGTTCTGCGATTCCGCAGGATGGACTCTTTAGCAGCGATCAAACGCGTCTGTATACCTCAATGTATGACCAACAAATTGCTCAAGAGATTTCAACAAAGGGCAAGGGGCTTGGGCTCGCGGATGTTATGGTTGAGCAATTGACCCGACAATCTCCAGATGCCACGGCAGCTAAAGCTGCTATACCTTCTGCTCCATTAACATTCGATGGTGATATGCTCAAAAGTATGCCGATCGCGGCAGTGGAGCAAATGGTGCGTAAAGCGCTCCCCAAATTGCCAAGTACCGGTTCAGCTCTGCCATTATCTAATAGTAATTTTGTATCTCAGATTTCCTTGCCTGCTCAGATTGCCAGCCAGAGTAGTGGCATACCTCATCACCTTATCATCGCCCAAGCAGCGCTTGAGTCTGGCTGGGGGCAGCGTGAAATTCCTACCGAAGACGGGCGACCAAGCCACAATTTGTTCGGTATCAAAGCTGGCGGCAGTTGGAATGGGCCGACAACTGAGATAACTACGACAGAGTATGAGCAGGGTGTGGCCAAAAAGGTAAAAGCCAGTTTCAGGGTTTATGATTCCTACATTGAGGCCATTGGCGACTATGTGAAATTGCTGACTAATAACCCACGCTATTCTGCTGTGATGAGTGCAGGAACGGCTGAGCAAGCGGCCCATGCGTTGCAAAAAGCGGGTTATGCAACAGACCCACAATATGCTCAGAAACTGGTTAGCATGATCCAGCAAATGAAAAACTCAGGTGAGAAAGTAGCGAAAGCTTATACCCACGATTTGAGTCGGCTATTTTGATTTTTTTATTCAAGATTTGCACTTTCTGACCGATAAAGTAATTAACTTATGTAGCAGATTTGCTGCTTTCAGCATTTAGTTAACTGCGCAGAGCGAAGAGAGCCTGTGTAAAAGGAACAACACCCTATGTCCAATTTAATTAACACCGCGATGAGTGGCTTAAAAGGTGCACAGGTTGCGCTGAGTACCGTGAGTAATAACATTAGTAATCAGGCTGTTATTGGATATAGTCGGCAAAATACGATAATCGAACAAGCAATTAGTAGCAGCACTTCAGCTGGATATATGGGCAACGGTGTTAATGTTGTTAGCGTCGATCGCCAATATAATGAATTTATTAACAATCAATTGCGTTCTGCACAAACGACAAGCAGTTCAGTTTCTGCGTATTACGATCAGATCTCTAAGATTGATAATCTGCTGGCCAGTAGTACCACCAGTCTTTCATCAGCGATACAGGGCTTTTTTTCTAATTTACAGAACCTCACCAGTAATTCTGGCGATTCCGCTACTCGCCAAACCGTGCTGGGTAAAGCTGAAGGGCTGGTAAACCAGTTTAAAGTTACTGATAAATATTTGCGTGACATGGACAGTGGCCTGAATACGCAAATTCAAAGTATTGTCGGCCAGGTTAATACATACACCAATCAAATTGCATCGCTGAATAACGATATTAATCGGTTGCTTGGCGCAAATAGCGGTGCGATGCCTAATGATCTTCTCGATCAGCGCGATCACTTGGTTGACCAACTCAATAAATTAGTTGGTGTTGATGTCGTTATTCAGGATGGAACTGTTTATAACGTCGCGTTAAAAAATGGGACTAACTTAGTTCAGGCTGGTAGCAGTAATCAATTGGTTGCAATAGGCTCGAGCAATGATGCGACTCGCCTCACCATCGGCTATAAAGACCAGACAAGTGGTGTTGTAACGTTGAACGAAAACACGTTAACCGGTGGTTCATTAGGAGGATTACTCTCTTTCCGTTCAGAGACGCTGGATGAAACGCGTAATCAGCTAGGACAATTAGCGCTGGCATTTGCTGATGCGTTTAATACTCAACACCAAAAAGGTTACGGTCGTGATGGTGTTGCGGAGAGAGATTTCTTCACGTTTGGTAAAGCTGCTGTCCTAAATGACAGCAAAAATAGCGGCACAGCTACGTTAACACCATCTTACACTGATACCAAAGACGTACAGGCGACCAATTACGCGGTTAAATATGACGGCGCCAACTGGCAAGTGACTCGCTTATCTGACAATTCAACCTTTACGGCAGCAGTAGACGCTTCTGATAACAGCCTGAATTTTGATGGTATCAAGATGACTATCACGGGAACTTCTGCAGCGAATGACAGTTTCCTACTTAAACCAGTGAATGATGTCATTATTAATATGTCGGTAGCTATTTCTGATCCTGATAAAATTGCCGCCGCCGCCGCTTTTGATGCAGATGGCAATTCTATACCTTTCGGTGGTGTGAGTGATAACACCAATGCCAAAGCGTTACTTGCACTGCAAAATGAAAAAATCGTAGGTGGCAAAGCTAGCGTATCTGGCGCGTATGCAGGGCTAGTTGGTTCGATTGGCAACCAGGCCAGCACGCTGAAGATAAATAATGCATCGCAGCAAAACGTTGTCAAGCAACTGACGGCAGAACAGCAATCTGTATCTGGTGTGAATCTAGATGAAGAGTACGGCGATCTGATGCGTTATCAACAATATTATATGGCAAATGCTCAGGTCATCAAAACAGCACAATCTATATTTGATGCCCTTTTAGCAGCCCGTGGTTAATCTGACCAGTTAAGAAAGAGGAATTGATACCATGCGCTTAAGTACCAGCATGATATACCAGCAAAATATGCAAGGCATTGTTAATGGTCAGGCAACATGGCAAAAGACGGGTGAGCAGCTATCAACCGGTAAACGTGTTGTGAATCCATCGGACGATCCGATAGCGGCAGCGAATGTGATTATGCTTGGTCAGGCCCAATCAGAAAACAGCCAGTACACACTGGCACGTACGTTTGCTAAGCAAAGTATGTCGTTGGAAGATTCTATTCTGAATAGTAGCGTTATTACTATTACTAGTGCATTGACGGAGGTGATTAGCGGTGGTGGAATTAAGAGCGATGATGACCGTAAATCAAATGCGACCGCGCTGCGTGGGATGAAAGCCGAGCTATTAAATTTGGCAAACAGTACCGATGGCAATGGTAATTATATATTTGCGGGCTATAAAACTGATAAAACACCTTTCGTAGATGGTGCAGCAGGTGTCGAATACGTTGGTGGAGATACGGCGATTTCACAACGTGTAGATGCGGCTCGAAATATTAATGTTAGCCATATTGGCTCTGATGTTTTCAATCGCATCACTGGTGATGCTAAAAAAGAGCCGAATGGTGATATTCAGGCGGACTTGTTTGAAACATTAGATATTGCAATTAAAGCGTTGGAAACCCCGCTTGATGGTGCCGATGATGCAACAAAAACTGGTGTTGAGGCCAAATTGGCTACGGCTAACCGTGGTTTAAATAATGCTATAAATAATATTTCTGCTGTCCGTTCGGAGCTAGGTATTCAGCTTAACGAAATTGATAGCCTTGATGCTATCGGTAAAGATCGTGATGTGACAAACAAATCGACGTTGTCGCAGTTGCAGGATACCAACTGGGTTGAAGCTATTTCATCCTATATGATGCAACGGGATTCCTTGCAGGCTTCTTATACTGCATTTCAGAATATGCAAGGCATGTCGTTATTTCAGATAAATCGGTAATAAGTAAAACTGAGCGATACTCTTTGCATTCAAATTTGAATACGCTTAAACCGGGCGTATTTTTTAGGCATGTCACTCTTTCATTATACTGAATCGTGACATGCCGTTTTTTACTAGTAATGTATTTAACTTCTCCACACTATTCATTATCATGTCATTCTCACCACTTAGTATACCTATATCCGCGTAGCTATTATCTGAACACCATTTATCTCAATCATAGTCTGTGTACCCATGTAACGAGTTAGGATTAACGCATTTAATTACCGATGCGGAATTCGTGTCGTACGCACTTTCTATAGATATCTCTAAGAGCCTGATAGTTGGGTAAGAATATCAGCGAGTAAATCGAATACCTCACTGAATAAATGTTCTGCGAATGGTGGGATTAGCGGGAGTAATAAGCCTATCGTCATGATTCCGATAGTGAGGGTAATCGGGAAGCCAACAACAAATATTGAGAGTTGGGGGGCCATGCGGTTAAGCATGCCTAACGCCAGGTTTATAGTGAGCAAGAGGGTTATGATGGGTAGAGCCAGCATCAATCCGTTAATAAAAATCAATCCACCGGCACGCGCCAGTGCGAGGAAAGCATGGCTATTAATAGGAGCAGTGCTGATAGGCAGGGTATAGAAGCTATCTGCCAATAACGAGATCAGCCAGAGATGTCCATCAAAGGTTAAGAATAGTAATATGGCGAGAATATTCAGGAAACGAGCTATTACTGGCATATTCGGACCACCAGTCGGATCAAAGAAAGTCGCAAAGGCGAGGCCCATCTGTAAACCAATGAGTTCCCCCGCATGACGAATAGCGGCAAATGCCAACTGCATTGATAAACCGAGAGTTACACCGATAAGGATTTGCTGTATTAGCAGCCACACGCCCGCGACAGAAAAAATGGGCGTTGTGTTTAGCGGTAAATAGGGCGCGACGAGTAGGGTAATTAGCACTCCCAGACCTATTTTCACTCGGTTAGCGATAGCTCTTTCGTTAAAGACTGGCGCAGTACTGATCAGTGCGAGAATTCTGACAAAAGGCCAGAAAAACTGGCTAACCCAATTCACCATGTCCCAACTGTTAAACGTCAGCATGTTTACCCAATAATATTAGGTAACTGGCCGAATAGCGTACGCATGTAATCCAGCATCAGGTTTAACATCCAAGGGCCAGCGATCACTAAGGTGAAAAACACGGTTAGGATTTTAGGAATAAACGATAATGTCATTTCGTTTATTTGAGTAGCTGCCTGCAAGAGGCTAATAGTCAGACCGCTGAGCAGAGCCGCCATCAGAGGCGGTGCAGCGAGTGCCAATGCGACTTTCATTGCTTCATAGCCAAGTGCCATCACCGATTCTGGCGTCATAGTCGCATTCCTCTAACTGTAAAAACTTTGGGCTAATGAACCAAGTAGCAGTTGCCAGCCATCGACTAATACGAAAAGCATGAGTTTAAAAGGCAAAGAAATGGTAGCAGGAGGAACCATCATCATCCCCAGTGCCATCAATACACTGGCAACAACGAGGTCGATGATAAGGAAGGGAATAAAGACGGTAAAGCCAATTTGGAAAGCTGTTTTTAATTCGCTTGTCACAAACGCGGGAAGAAGTACGCGCATCGGCACCGCTTCAGGCCCCTGAATTTCTGGAATTTCTGCCAGCCTTGTAAACAGAGCTAGATCGGTTTCCCTCGTTTGTCGCAGCATGAATTCGCGTACTGGTTCCGCGCCGCGTTCGATGGCGACTTCCATGCTGATTCTATCCTGGCTGAATGGAAGATAGGCTTCGTCATAAACACGATTTAATACCGGTGACATAACAAAAAATGTCAGGAACAGCGTCAATCCTAGCAACACTTGGTTTGGTGGTGCTGTGGGTGTACCCAACGCATTGCGTAACAAACTTAATACAATGATGATTCGGGTGAAGCTGGTCATCATTAGCAATGCGGCGGGAATAAAAGTTAATGACGTGAGGAAAACCAACGTCTGTACTGATAGCGTCCAGCTCTGTCCGCCATTAGGTAGCGGTTGAGTCACAATTCCTGGAAGCTGTGCCCATACTGACGGCGCCATGAATAATAAACCGATGGCTAAGCTATAGCGCAGTGTATGAAGAAAGGTAGTGGGACGACAATATCTAGACAACGCTCTCATTCCGATTTTTCCGGACGCTTTAAAACTCTCTTTAACAGTTGATTAAAATCTGCCGGCTTATTATCGCCTACAGATGAACTGTCATTGGTTGGTTGTGCTGGGAGCGTATGCAGTGGTGTGATTTGCTGAGGAGTAACACCTAATACTAACCAGGTATTATCCACTTCGACAATAACGACACGCTCGCGTTGGCCGACAGAGCAACTGGATACGACTTTTAGCAACTTGTTTTGTTTGGTTTGCGGAGCAAAACCGAGTTTACGGGCAAGCCAGGCAATGAGTAGAATAAATAACAAAATGCCGGCAAGTACGCTACCGACCTGTGTCAGTAGCATGCTGCCAGTAAGTGGTGGCCCAGTAACAAGAGTTGATTGTTGGCTTGCTACTGAAGTGGGGGACGATACTGAAACGGTTGCCATTAACGACTCAAGCGGCGCATGCGTTCAGAAGGTGTCATGATATCGGTAATACGAACGCCATACTTGTCAGAGACGACGACGACCTCTCCCTGAGCGATCAAGTAGCCATTGATCAGGATATCCAGAGGTTCACCTGCTAAGCCATCAAGCGCAACAACAGATCCCTGAGTCAAGCGTAGGAGTTCTTTTATCGTCATTTTGGTTCGGCCAAGCTCAACGGTAAGTTTGACCGGGATATCCAATATCAGATCGATATCTTGCAGGGCACCCAGCGGGTCATGACCTTCTAGCGATTTAAAAATGCCTTCCGTTGTCGCGGCCGGTTTTTCTGCAGCCTGCTGCTCGTTAAATGCATCAGCCCACAGATCGTCCACTGATTCCTTGTCGTCGGACGGTTTCTTGGTGTCACTCATGGGGCTGTTCCTCGTTATCCAGAGAATTCAATATAGGGTTAATCAAATGTTCAACACGTAGAGCATATTGCCCGTTCAATGTACCATACTGGCTGGTCAGCACGGGTACACCATCAACATGGGCAACGATTTTTTCAGGTTTGTCGATCGGTAACACATCGCCGGGTTGTAACTTCAGAATTTTGGAAAGGCGCAACGGAATATCTACAAAGTTTGCGACTAACTCCAGCTCGGAATGTTGTACCTGCTTGGCTAAGGTATCCCGCCAGCTCTGATCTTCTTGTCGTGAGTTTTCCAATGGTGGGTTCGCGAGCAGTTCACGTAGCGGCTCTATCATTGAAAAAGGAATACAGATGTTAAACTCACCGGTTAAGGAACCGATTTCAACATGGAACGGTGTGGTCACAACGATATCATTAGGTGATGTCGTAATGTTGGTGAACTTGACCTGCATTTCTGAACGCACGTATTCGATATCAAGTTTATAAATCGCATTCCAGGCTTCACCATAGGCCTCCAGTGCCAGACGTAACATACGCTTCACGACGCGCTGCTCAGTATGGGTAAATTCACGCCCTTCTACTTTTGTCGGGAAACGTCCATCGCCGCCGAAGAGGTTATCTACGGCGATAAACACCAGGCTTGGCGAGAAGACAAACAGCGCGGTACCACGTAGTGGTTTTAAGTGAATCAAGTTCAGGTTCGTCGGTACTGGAAGATTCCTGGCAAACTCGTGGTAAGGCTGGATTTTAATCCCTCCCACAGTGATATCAGGACTACGGCGCAGTAGGTTAAACAGAGCCATACGAAACTGGCGAGCAAAACGCTCATTAATAATTTCTAATGCTTGTAAACGCTCACGGATAACGCGCCGTTGAGTATTCGGATCATAGGGTTTTACATCCCCATCCGTTTTTGATGATGCATTTGTATCAGCGTCACTATCACCGCTGTCACCGTTTAATAATGCATCAATCTCTGCTTGTGAAAGAATACTATCGCCCATAATGGTTACCGCAGTATAAAGGCCGTGAACAGAACATCAGTGACGACCTGGTTAGGTTGACCAGGAACTAATGGTGGGCTTAGTACTTGCTTGATTTGCTCTATCAGCTTCTGTTTACCTTGCTCATTGGCAAGCGCGATGGCGTCCTGACGAGAAAGCAATAGTAACAGCCTGCTGCGAACTTCAGGCAGGTAATTCGTAAATCGCGTGCGAGTTGCTTCATCTGGCAAACGCAGCGTGAATCCTACATATAATACACGGTCAGGGTCATTATCTGCATTGACGAGATTAACGGTAAAGGTATCCAGTGGCATGAAAACAGGCTCTGGCGGTGGCGGTGCTTCCTGCTCAGACGTAGCTGCATTTTTCTGACTTAATAGCCACCAGGTGGCGCCCGCAGCAGCACTCGCAGCGAGAGCAACGATTATCAGTAGTATTAGCCAAACAGACCGTTTACGTCCTGGTCGAACTTGCATATCAGACATAGCCAAAGATAGTTCCCGTTACTTATCGATATTTATTGCAGGGTGAAATTAACAATAAATAAATGCGTAATGTCGATGATTATCCTGCCTATTGCAATGTTCAATACAGAGAATAGGCAGGGAAAACCGTGCTAACTTATTCGTTTACTTCACTTTCAAGCAAAGATATCAACACCGTTGACTGATGATGCCATTGCTTTTAGCTGTTCTGGTACGTTTAATGACTCACTTGTGCTTTCTGATGAATGACCAAATTGTTGTTGGTAAGACGGGCCGCGGTTGTTGCCATCATTATTATTACTAGCCATTTGCTGCTGCCAGGCTGATGAGTCACTGCCGACACTGCTTTGCCCAAGGTTAATGCCGCTCTCTGCCATCGTATTACGTAAATGTGGCAATGCCGCCTCCAACGCTGAGCGAACCTGACTGTTTGCTGAAACTAAGTGAATTTGGGCCTGGTTATCATCAATTTTTAGGCTGATGTGTAGGGGGCCAAGTTCTTGTGGATTTAAACGCAATTCTGCGGTCTGCTGACCATTACGACTGAACATAACGATTTGTTGCCCCAATGCGTCTTGCCACTGTGGGGAGCCAAACGGTGCGTTCAGTTGTGCGTTTGCTACCTGAGGGGCTGGAGCGGTGCTTCCCACCGTTGCCGGCTGAACGTGCATAGCCTGAACGACAGGCGACGTTGTTTGAGACGCGCTATTACCTAAAGTGGAAATCGATTCAGATGCATTGCGATCGCCTGCAAAGGAATGTGGTGCAGCCAGTGAGAATTTTGCCACATCATCCTTAGACTCGGTCGAAGTCGACGACGCCTGCTTAGTTACATGCGGAAGATCGCGTGATAGGTCAGCACCTTTATCCGACACTATTGATGTGCCTAGCAGCGTTGCCAGAGTACTTTTGCCATTTTCATCTGTGCTGCTTAATGCAGCAGATGGGAGGATATCACTTTGGCGTTTAGCGTTAATGAGTCCTGGAATGTTTAAACCGGTGTTTACTGCTGCCGTGGCGATACTATCAGTATCTGCGGCAGTTTGCGTAGGCAATGGCGTTGTTTGCAACATCGCAAACAGTGTCTGCATTGCAATCGCGTCGCCTGCGCTATCGTCGCTATCTTTTTTGTCTATATTTTTCAACTTCACCTGATCAGCAATTTCTGGATTTTGCTTATTAGACGCAACGGCTACCCCAGTTAGAGAGCTGAATGAAGAAAGAAAGGCATTTAAATCGTCACGACTGAGCAAAGTATTATCCTTACCCAAGGCATTTAACAAAGCATCCTCGTCCACTTTGTCAAGCGTCTTTTTACTCGATGTATCAGCTGCTTGTGATATGCGTTTGCTCAACAGATCAACAAAATCTTTTGGCAGCTCACCCTGTGTCAGCAAAGAAGCAGAGGAACTGCTCGTCTCACTGGCAGTGGTAGCAGCTATAGGTAGTGCGGACAGATTCATGATTCTGTTTTCCTCTGTGAGGCCCGTTGGGCAAATTCATCCATTTGTTTTTGTTCTATTTTATTCTCTTTTGCAAGCTGTCTTGTCAATTCACGATCTTGCAGTTTTTCAAAAGCATTCAATCTCTGCTGTTTTTCTTGCCAGGTTTTCATTGCTAAATCTAAACGTGATGTCCATTGAGAGAGTTGTTGCCTGTGTTGCTCAATTGCACTGTCCAACGTTCGGATGAACTGCTGATAATTTTGCCAACTATTATTCGCCATACCAGAGGACATCGTCGAATTTAACTTTTGACGATAGTCATCCTGATAGTTTAACAGCATATCGAGTTGCTGCTCAGCCTGTTGATGAGCCTGACGCACCTGGCCTAATTGACCTGCGGCTTTCTCAACGTCCTTTTGCGCCAGTTCGCGTAGTGTAACCAGCGGTGACTGGGTTTTCATCTGCTCTCCTACTCGTTACGAGGGAAAATAGTGTGCAACGCTTGGCAGGATTC
Organism: Pectobacterium punjabense; assembly: GCF_012427845.1. Lineage (NCBI taxonomy): Bacteria > Pseudomonadati > Pseudomonadota > Gammaproteobacteria > Enterobacterales > Pectobacteriaceae > Pectobacterium > Pectobacterium punjabense. The sequence continues at coordinate 2,938,586 of NZ_CP038498.1, read as the reverse complement.
ATCATAGTCACTTTGTTCAAACATACCCTGTTGCAAGAAGGCTTCCAAGTAGGGATAGAGCCGAATTGCTTTATCAAGCATAGGGTCACTGCCTGCGGCGTAAGCACCAACACTGACTAAATCACGGTTACGTTGGTAGCTGGATAATAACTGTTTAAACTGCCTTACAGAAGCATAGTGACTTTCATCAATCAGTGCTGTCATCGCACGACTAATCGATGCTTCAATATCAATTGCCGGATAATGGCCAGATTCTGCGAGTTGACGAGATAGTACGATATGTCCGTCAAGGATGGCACGAGCAGAGTCTGCTATAGGGTCCTGCTGATCGTCACCTTCTGTCAGAACGGTATAGAAGGCGGTGACAGAACCACCTCCATGAATACCATTCCCTGCGCGCTCTACCAGCGCGGGTAATTTGGCGAAGACAGACGGTGGATAGCCCTTGGTTGCCGGTGGTTCACCAATTGCTAAAGCAATTTCACGTTGTGCCATAGCATAGCGTGTGAGCGAATCCATGATTAGCAGTACGTGATGACCACGATCGCGAAAATCTTCAGCAATACGCGTGGCATAGGCTGCCCCTTGCATCCTTAATAATGGAGAAACATCAGCCGGGGCGGCAATAACGACAGAGCGTGCTCGTCCTTCCGTGCCCAGAATATTCTCGATAAAATCTTTCACTTCTCGGCCACGTTCGCCGATAAGACCAACGACAATGACGTCAGCCTGAGTATAGCGCGCCATCATGCCCAACAGCACACTTTTACCAACCCCTGAACCAGCAAACAAGCCCATTCGCTGCCCTCGACCTACGGTGAGCAAGGCATTGATGGCCCGGACACCCACATCAAGAACACTTTCGATTGGTGTTCGTTGCAATGGGTTAAACGGCGGTGTAATCAGCGGTGCGCGATAACCTGTATCAGGGGCGGGTAAACCATCCAGTGGTTTTGCGCTACCATCTAACACTCGTCCCAGCAATTCAGGGCCTAAGGGTAATTGCTTTCCTTGACTGCTGCTGTCTTGGCCAACGCGTGCGTAAACGCGCGCGCCAGGGGTAATACCTTCAACTTCTTCCAGCGGCATAAGAAAGAGTTTTTGTCCGTTGAAACCGACAACTTCGCTTTCGATTTCTTCAACTTGAGAGCCATTCTGCCGTTCGATGAGGCAGGTTGCTCCCAGCGGCATATGTAGCCCTGTTGCTTCTAATACCAAACCTGTTGCCCGGGTTAAGCGACCGTAACGACGCACTGAAGGGGTGTCATCAATACGCTTCTCAAATGAATCGAGAGAAGAAAGCCAGCGCCCAAGGCGTGAAGTCATCATAGTTCTCCCGGTGCGGCCAAACGGCAAAGTTCATGCCAGCGCGTCGCCAGGCTAGCATCCAGATCACCTTCTTCTGCACTGACTTTACAACCGCCAGGGTGGAGTTGGCTATCAGCTAACAATCTCCAGCCATGTAAGCTGAGCGTTGGGCCAAGATGTTGCTCAACACGCTCCAAATCTGAAGGGTGAACGCGCAATTGTGTTTTACCTGAAAACATAGGTTCTTGTTGAATCAATTGCTGTATCTGACCGAGCAGGGCATTACCGTCACATACCGGAGGCTGCCCCAGAATCTGTTTGGCTGCGGTCAGTGCCAACTGCATCAGACGAGCGGGGATAACACTGTCAAGAGTATCCAACGTCTGTTGGAATTCAGTGACCATATTTTGCATCTGTTCAATGATCGGTTGCTGTTGCTGTAAGGCATTTTGCAAACCCTGCTGTTGCCCTTTCGCTAAACCTTCCTGATAACCTGAGTCATATCCTTGTTGATGACCTTGTGCAAAACCGGCTTCTCGAGCTTGTTGCATTGTACTTTCGCGCAAAGACTCCAACTCATCCTCTGCGGAGAATTGGTCGCTCTCTTCATTTAAACGCTCAATATCAGGAAAATCAGGCTCATCATTTACCTGGTACGTTGGTGCAGCTTTTGACACGGGATCAGCCAAATCGTTGAGCTGCCAGGGCTGCCAGGCCAGATTTTTTGAGGCGTTAGACATAAGCATCCTCGCCGCCACCAATAATCATCTCGCCACTGTCTGCCAGTCGACGAACGATAAGCAGTATCGCTTTCTGTTCGTTTTCGACCTGCGACATACGTACCGGACCACGTGTAGACAGATCGTCGCGAAGAATTTCCGCTGCACGCTGGGACATATTGCGCAGGAATTTCTCGCGCAAAGGTTCTTCGGCACCTTTCAATGCCAGCAGCAGAGACTCGGACTCGACTTCTTGCAGAAGCCGCTGGATGCTGCGGTCGTCCACGTCCACCAGGTTTTCGAACAGGAACATCTCGTCGATGATTTTTTGTGCCAATTCGCCATCGAACTCGCGTACAGCATCGATAACGGCTTCTTCTTGCTGGCTTTTCATCAAGTTGATGATCTCAGCCGCAGTACGCACACCACCCATCTTGCTGCGTTTAAGGTTCTGGCCATCGAGTAAGCCATTCAGAACATCTGTCAATTCTGCCAGCGCGGAAGGCTGTACGCCGCCAAAGGTTGCGATACGTAGCATAACGTCATGGCGAAGGCGTTCGTCAAACAGGGCTAAGATATCGGCAGCTTGAGCACGCTTCAGGTGTACCAAAATTGTGGCAATGATCTGTGGATGTTCGTCGCGAATGAGGTCTGCGGCGATCTGCGGTTCCATAAAGTTTAGAGTTTCCATCCCACTTGTGGAGTCGCGACTCTCAAGAATATCTTCCAGCAAGCTAGACGCGCGTTCTTCACCCAGTGCTTTAACCAGAACAGAACGCAGGTAATCACCAGCATTGACACTAAGCGCTGCATATTGCTCAGCGTCAGCCTCAAATTCCTTGAGGATTTCTACCAGTTGTTGATGTGACACCTGGCGCATACTCGCCATTGCGGCACTGAGGTGCTGGACTTCTTTGGTTGAAAGATGAGTAAACACTTCCGCCGCGCGGTCTTCGCCGATGGTCATCAATAAGATGGCGCTTTTTTCTGTTCCTGTCAGGGTCATAGTTCACTACTCATCCATTGGCGAATCACCAGAGCAACCACGCGTGGGTCATTTTCGGCCAGTTCACGTATCCGGTTACTTTGCATTTCCGCACTAACGCGTTGTTGAGATTTCCGTTGTTGCTCAATTTCAGAGGTACTGAGATTAACAACGACATCATCATTGCCCTTATTAAGGGTGGCAGCCGCCAATGCCGCTTCTTGTTGCAGAGATTTTCTCTGTAGTTGCGGACGGACCAACTTACGCCACAGAATCCAGGCAACAATCAGAACGAGCAGCCAACGACCCGCTTCCATCAGGAGATCGAAGAAGGCTTGTTTTTGCCAGAAGGGGAGTTCACTAGAGCCTTCGGCACTGTCCATAAATGGCGTGTTAACGACATTCAATGTATCACCACGCTCAGCAGAGAACCCCATGGCTTCGCGTGCTACCGTTTCAATCTGTTTGATCTGATCTTCCGTTAACGCGACGGGTTTACCATCTTCACCAGGAGGCTGATAGTTAACGATAACGGCCGCAGACAAGCGTTTCACGCCACCAGTGCTATGTTTGGTATGCAGAATAGTCTTGTCGACTTCATAGTTTGTGGTGGCATCATTGCGAACATTTGATGTCTGAATGACTGCGTTGGCCGAATTAGCTTGTGTGCCCGCAGCATTGTTTGGGTTCTGCTGGCCTGCCTGATTGTTCGCATTGGCATTGTTTGGCGCGGTTGTAATAGGTGCTGTCGGCGCTGGTGCTGGCTGATTGGTCAATGCGCCAGGAACACCACCTACATTCGGGCCGCCTTTCTGCTCACTCTGGCTGGTCTGTTGAGAGCGAACAGCTGCTTTATCAGGTGGTTGGTTAGGCTGATACTGCTCATCGGTTTGTTCTCGAGCAGAAAAATCGATTTGCGCGGTAACCTGAGCATGCACGTTGCCCATACCAACCATTGGCGCGATGATTGATTCTATACGGCGCTGGTACATTGACTCGACTTCGTTGCTGTACTTAAGCTGCGCCGCATTCAGATCGCGGCCGCTTCCGCCCGCCTGAGTCAACAGGCGTCCGGTTTGATCGACGACAGTAACATTATCGGGTGGCAGACCAGCAACGCTGCTGGAAACCATGTAAACAATCGAGTTAATTTGACCTTCATCTAAAGCACGACCCGGTTGTAATGTCAGGGTGACAGAAGATGAGGGGGATTTTTGCTCACGAACGAACAGTGAGGGCTTCGGTATGGCAAGGTGCACTCGCGCGTTTTGAACGGGACCCAGCGTTTCTATCGTTCTGGACAGTTCACCTTCTAATGCACGCTGATAATTAATCTGTTCGCTGAATTGGCTGATGCCAAATTTTTCCTGGTCAAGCAATTCAAACCCAACAGCGCCGCCTTTTGGCAGCCCCAACTGGGCAAGTCGGAGTCGAGTCTCATAGACATTCGCGGCGGGAATCATGATTGCGCCGCCGTTTTCCGCAAAGCGATAAGGGATATTCAGCTTTGTTAATTCGCTGACAATCGCACCGCCATCCCGGTCATTTATATTGCTGTAAAGGACTCGATAATCAGGACCTTTAGCCCATAACGTCAATGCGACGACAATGGCAATCGTCGCGGCTGCTGCGATGAGGAGCGGAATCTTCGGATTGGCGCGTAACCGGTTGAGTATTTCGCCAAAGCTATTTTTACCGGTAGCGGAGCCGGTTAATGAGGCGTTCATACTCTATCTCTGCTTGGTTGTTGAACGATATACTTAACGTTGTGACGTGACAAAACAGAACTCCCTGATTGCGCAATCAATAAAACATTTCGCCTACATTTATCGGCATGTCATTATTTTCCGTAAAAGAAAAATCGATGGGTCGATAAGGTGGCATTTTTCACGCTAATTACCCCATTTAGACTAAATGGGGTGTGGTAGGGTATCGTTGTCATAAATGTGTATAGAAAGCCTAATTAGCAAGGTTTAGCGAGGTAATATGTCGATTCAAGGTATTAATGGCGTTCTACAACAAATGCAGGTAAACGCTCTGCAAGCCTCGGGTACGCCACTAGCCAGACCGTCGGTAGAACCTGGTTTTGCCAGTGAGTTAAAAGCGGCGATTGATAAGATCAGCGATACGCAACAGGTAGCTCGTGCGCAAGGTGAAAAATTCACCATGGGCGTGCCGGGTGTGGCATTGAATGATGTAATGGTGGATTTGCAAAAGTCATCCATTTCAATGCAGATGGGCATCCAAGTGCGTAATAAACTGGTGTCGGCGTATCAGGAAGTAATGAATATGTCTGTTTGATATCGTTTAACGATATCCGGCTGTAATTATTAAAGTTATTGCACGTCATCTCACTGTTCAGCGATGGGATGATGTGCGATTTTTATCTGTAGTAGTTTTCTGCCTACGATCTTCCTTTTCTTCTTCGCCACGAACTGATCTCTTGCTGTACTAATTGCTGAGAATTTGCATCAAAAGTTTCCGCTATGGATAAAAAACGCGCCTCGTATAAACAGAAGCGCGTCGGTGAGAGCGGTATAATTTATAGAACACTACGATCGCGTTTCGTCAGGCAAGGGTTCACCAGGTAGCAGTCGCTGGCCTGCAAATTCACCATAAGTCGTATTAATTGATTTTTGCTTCAGTGATTTCCCCATTAACGAACTTAATTCATCCATCCGCTTCTGCAGAAGTTGTTTTACTTTCGCTTCATTATCCATCACTTCCTGTAAAATCTGTCGCAGATGCAGTCGCATCATACTATCAATTTCGTCAGGAATTGGCGCATTAACTAAGCCTTCGACGGATTGAACATAAACAATCTCTTGCTCAACCAACGTATCCCACTGACCACTGACGGCCAAATGAAGAATTTTTTGACTCAGAGACAAAAGCTGTTGGTAATCTTTTAGAAGCCGATGGGGGGAGGCCATTAGCGTACTTCCTGCTCTGGTTTGTAATTAGGGCCGATTTGTCGCCAGGCATCAGCGATATTTTCCAACAACACTTCAACTTCCTCTATTGCTTTGGGATCGTTATGTAAGTTGGCAATCAACAATCGTTGAGACATGTAATCGTATAGGGCGGACAGGTTTTCAACCAACTCGCCGCCTCTGTCCATATCCAGCCCAGCTTTGAGCCCGTTATTAATTATGTTTATTGCTTTAGATAACGCCATGCCTTTGCCTGGTATATCGCCTTGTTCCATGAGAATACGCGCGCGCAACATTGCACTGCGCGCACCATCAAACAACATGACAATAAGCTGGTGAGGGCTTGCGCTCATCACACTGCTTTCAAGGCCTACCTGAGCGTAGGCCTGACTGCCTTTCATATTGTACATCGCGCTACCTATCTTTCTTTTATCAGAAACTTAGAGTTTAGAGAACATGCTGGTCAATTGGTTGGTCGTACTACTCATACCAGACATAGCTTTATCTAAATCTGTAAACTGTTTCTGGTAGCGAGCGATCGTTTCTTCGATGCTGTTAGTGACGCGAGTTAATTGGGTATCTAATTTTTTTATTGTACTGTCGAGACCATCCTGCTTGGTTTTAATAACACCATCGATGTTATCAAGCAGTGACTTCATATAAGTTCGGGTCTGTGTTGCGAAACCCGTCTTATCGCTATCACCAACAAAGAATTCCCTAACTTTACCTGGTTCGTCCTTTAAGGCTTTATCTAGTTTCGTATCGCTGATTTCCAGCTTACCGGTTTTAGCGTTCTGAGTAATACCCAGATCGGCCAGAATGCGGAATTCGCCGCCTTGGGGCTGAAGTGTCGTTAATTGTTGCTTAAGCTTGTTCTGGATTTCGCGAACGGTTGAGTCACCAATCAAAGCACCATTGGTCGCGTTTTGATCTTCGCCAAGCTTAACCGGAGTAAATTTAGTTTGTGCAATGACTGTGTCTTGCAGTGCATTATAGGCATCAACCCACGCTTTAACAGCATCTTTCATGCCAGTAATATCTTGCGTAACGCTCAGTGTTTCTGGTTTATCTGTTTCTGTTTTTGCCTGTAGGGTTAATGTAACACCTTCCAGCGCATCCTCGATCGTATTGCTTTGGCGCTCGATAGTAATACCATTGGCGACGATGACAGCATTCTGCGCGGCGACTTTCTCGGTAGTTGTTCCAAGAAGACTATCACTGTCACTTACCGTCATCTTACTCTCTGTCCCGCTATTTTTTGCGGTTAGCATTAAGTAGTACTCATTATCTTTCGCTTTAACAATACTGGCAGTCACCGAGCCATTCGTTTTGTTGATGGCATCACGGACATCGTTTAGTGATGTTTCGCCTGCTTTGATATCTATTTCTAGCGATTTTTGGGTTTGGCCAGTTGTAGAGCCAGGGACGGCAAATTTACCATTATCTTGAGTGATAACGAGTTTTGTATCTGTTGCACTCAATGCATCTGTTGCACTGGTTTTAACTGCGGAAGTGATTGAGTGCGCCTGGGCTAAATGTTGTACTTCAACGCTATAGGTGCCAGGGGCAGCTTTACTACCTGTTGTTGCGGTAAAGGCTTTATTCGTTCCTGAGATACTGGTGTTGGTTATTCCATCAATTGAACCTTTGGTAATGCCGAATGATTCAGACTTTGCCAACGCATTATTAGCAGTGTTCAATTTATCCAACGCACTTTTTAAGGCACTAACACCAGTAACCTGTGCTTTAAAACTAGTCTGCTGAGTTTTTATTGGAGTGAGGCGCTGATTTTCAGCTGTTCTTAGATTATTTAGCAGCGTCGTTAAATCTAGGCCAGAGCCTACCCCTAAAGAAGAAATACTTGCCATGATCGAATCCTTGTATTGTCCAGAATCATTGGTCTACAGAATGGATATCGGCAGAGTTGGGAATAAGTTTAGCATTAATGCCAATGTGATGTCGGTATTGATCTAGTGGGGCAAGCATTCGACACTGGTGCAGTAGGGTGAAACATGTACTGATTTTTTGTTCGCCTAAAAATTTTGGCAAAAAAAATTAAAGCTTCTGAAAAGTGTTCCGATAAATGTTAGCGACGGGGATGAACCCGTGGGTCTAACCCGAAACTTACATCTCATTGATTAAGGAACGCTTATCATGGCATCTATCAATACCAACATCATGTCTCTGGTTACCCAGAACAACCTGAACAAATCACAATCTTCTCTGGGCACCGCTATTGAGCGTTTGTCTTCTGGTCTGCGTATCAACAGCGCAAAAGATGATGCTGCTGGTCAAGCGATTGCTAACCGTATGACCGCTCAGGTTAAAGGTTTGACTCAGGCTGCTCGTAATGCGAATGACGGTATCTCTCTGACGCAAACCGCTGAAGGCAACCTGAACGAAATCAACAACAACTTACAGCGTGTGCGTGAGCTGGCTGTTCAGGTCGCAAACGATACCAACGGTACTACTGACAGTGGTTCAATTTACACTGAAATGAAGCAACGTTTGGATGAAATCGACCGTACTGCTAATTCAGCTTCCTTCAACGGCACAAAATTGCTGGATGGTTCTGCGAGCGGTGGTATCAACATTCAGGTAGGTGCAAACAGCGGTGCCGACGAAGTTATCACTATCACCTCCGGTGCACTGGTTAACGCTAAGACTAGCGGTGGTCTGTCTTCTGGTGTAGCATCTGCCGTTGGTGCGATTAGCGGAACTGCTGCAGGTACTGCTGTAACTGGTATTGGTGGTTCTGGTGGTTTGGCACAGAAAATCGTTGATGCTGTAGATACTGCTTTGAAAGCGGTAGATACTGCGCGTAGTAATTTGGGTGCGATCCAAAACCGTTTTGAATCTACAATCACCAACGTGAACAACACTATCAACAACCTGTCTAACGCTCGTGGTCGAATTCAGGATGCTGATTATGCCGTTGAGGTGTCTAATATGAGCAAAGCAAACATTTTGCAACAAGCCGGTACTTCCGTCCTATCTCAGGCGAATCAGGTTCCTCAGACTGTGCTGTCTTTACTGCGTTAATTGTAAGCAAAACAATGTGTTCTATAAGCCCAGCTATGTGCTGGGTTTTTTATGTTCCAAATAAGGCCGTTATTAGTTAGTTTATTGATAGATAAATACATTCCTTCCTTATTATTATAGTAGAATTTTTCTATTCCCTTCTGCAGAAGGTATTTTTATGTCACGCGTTTTCATCAGCACACTTCAGCTTACCGATTACCAAGATGAAACATTAGCAATGCTTGATCTTATCGGCGCGTTTATCGATAGAGGGTGGCGTGTCGATGTATACTGCCATCAGTATGGCAATACAATAAAAAACTTTATTGAACAAAGGTATACGGAGGATTCGCTGTTTGTCACCGATAGTGTGGAACACGATTTTAGTGAAAATTACGAACTCCTCTGGATACAGAGCACATCGCTAAACGCCAGTTTGCTGAATCGAATGTTAAACGGTGGTATAACGACAAACATTATTTTTGATCACCAGTCATTGCAGCGTCTAGAAACTATGCCGGCTGATATTAAGCTGGAAAACCGCCTGGCAGATAAATCTCTAGTTACGTTGCCGCGGCTCAGCAACTTTTTGTGTGATAGTGGCCTTGAACCATCAGTTATTCAGATATTTTCCAACCCTGTTGCTAAAAAATATCATGAGTATGCATTACCTGTAGCAAGATCCAACCTTGAAAAATTACTTGTCATCGTTGATGTCTGGGCTCCGAGCCTGAGTTCATTATCTGATGAGTTGCTGCCATATTCTGTTAGCTGCGATATTATTAGTCGAGAGCAGTGGCTCCAGAGCAATAATCTGCAAGGCTATGATGCTGTTCTTACCAACGGGCGCATTGCACAATATGTGCTGTGCTCAGGCATTCCTGTCTATTTGTATCGTGATAGTGAGTTTATTGGTTATATCTGTACTGAATTGGTTGAAGGCAACGTGTTTCGTGAAGAGACGGCTGGGAAGGTGTTTTCAGCTAAAGAATTGGCAGACGATATTATCGATGGCTATCAGGATGCGGTTGAATATACGAAGCAAAGAATTACTTATTACAATCAATATTGGTGCTTCCCTTATATGTTGGATGAGGTACTGAAATTATTACCTGCTCCTGTTCTAAAAACGATAACCGATCAAGAATTGCAGAGGCTTTCACTTCATAACCTGACATTACGCGATAAAACCAAACCTTTTTACTCTGTTGATCAATGGTTGAATGAACGCCTTATTACCCCTGCGCGTCGTGACCTATTACAGGCATTCATTCAGGCTTACCCCGAAATCGGTAATATAGGGGTTGCTATCATGGCCCAAGGGAGTGATGAACCATCAATATTGGCATCATTAGCTAGTGTGCGGGAGCAGTATTATGCAGCCAGCGAAGTTTATGTACTGACTGACAACGCTGAAGTGCACAGCCCTACCTCAGATAATACTTGCTGGTTATCTGCCAATTTTTGCACTAGTAGCCCGCTGAATTTGGTTATTGAACAAACGTCGTCTTCGTTCTTATTGGTTTTGTCGGCAGGTGATTGCTTACTTCCACATGCATTATTACTATTGGCAGAACATCGATTACGCTTTCCTTCGGCACGTGCATTTTATTTTGATGAAGCCATCATTAAAGATGGTGAAGCGGATAACCCGATGCTGAAGCCTGAGTGCAATATCGATATGTTGCGTAGTTATCCATATATTGGGTGTAACTTAGCTCTTGATGTGTCATCCGTGCGCTCACAGGGAGTTATTCCTTCTCTCGCTGGCGACCTTGAATTGTATGATGTGGTTTGGCAACTTATTGAGCAGGAGGGGCCACAGGCGTTAGGGCATATTCCTGAGGTATTGGTTTTTGCAAAACAAGCACTTTTTGATTGGTTCCGTAATACCCAAGTAATGAGTGACTACCCACATATTATTCAGCGGCATCTTGTTCGGTGCAATGTTGATGCAAAAGTATCTACCGATAATGAGGAGGGAACGTGCAGTATTCAGTATCAACATATGAGCAATCCCCTTGTTTCCATCATTATTCCTACCCGAGACCATTTTTCGATAATCAGTCGCTGTATTGAAACGCTGATGGCGCAGACCCAATACACGAATTATGAGCTATTAATTGTAGATAATCAGTCGACAGATCCGAACGCTTGCCAGTATCTTAGCCAACTCACTGCAATGGGGTTGACGCAAATTCGGGTCTTATCATGGCCACATCCATTCAATTTCTCTGCTATTAATAATTTTGCTGCGGAACGAGCAAAGGGAGATGTATTACTTTTCCTCAACAATGATACGGAAATTACTAATGGAGACTGGTTGAATGCTATGCTAAATCATGCATTGCGGGCAGAAGTCGGCGTTGTTGGTGCAAAACTAGTGTTTGAAGATGGTCGTATACAGCATGGTGGTATCGTACTGGGAATGAACGATACTGCAGGCATTGCGTTTCAAGGAAAAGCAGCAGAATTAAAAGGATATATGAATCGCTTACGTACAGCGCATAATGTTAGTGCGGTGAGCGCAGCTTGTATGATGTTGCGACGTGATGTTTTTATGGATCTCGGTGGTTTCGATGAACGACAATATCCCATTTATTTCGGTGATGTTGATCTGGCGTTGAAGGCTCGACGGAAAGGCTATCTGGTTGTCTGGACACCGGATGCCACGCTGATTCATTTGGGGGGAGCATCACGCCTGTTGCAGCAGCATTTTAATTTACCTTCATTACCACAACCTGCAGATATCGATGCACTCTATGCTCGCTGGTTACCGCAGTTAGCCAACGACCCATGCTACCATCCAGCATACGATAAATGTGCGCCAGGTTTTGCGTTAACACAGGAAATGGCACGTTGCCAAAGTGCTCTGCCGGGGCGTCCTCTACCGATCGTACTTGGGGTTCATGGTGACAGATTTGGTTGTGGATATTATCGTATAATTCACCCGTTTCAATCTATGGAACGAGAAATGCTAATAGAAGGAGGATTAAAAGATATCAATCCTGGTCTGGTGGATTTAGAGCGCTTGAACCCTGATTCTATTATTATTCAACGTGCGACAACTCAGATGATGTCGGAAAAAATGCAGCAATATAGAAAGTATACCAATACAAAAATTGTTGTTGAGTACGATGATTTATTGTCTAGCATTCCTATTAAATCAATACACCGTAAGGATTTTTCTCAGCGTGTGATGTCCGGTGTTCGGCGTTGTATTGAAGCCGCTGATTGGGTTGTCGCTTCAACCCAACCACTTGCAGATGAGCTAAATAAATATCATCAGGATGTGCGTGTTGCAGCAAACCGGTTAAACCCTGAATGGTGGAAAAATCTACAGAGCCAGCGCCGTGTAAGCAAGAAAATCCGAATTGGCTGGGCTGGGGGAAGCAGTCATGCGGGCGACCTTGATATTCTTCGTCCTATAATTAAAGCTTTGGAAAACGAAGTTGACTGGGTCTTTATGGGAATGAAACCCGAGAACATTAAATGTGAATTTCATGTAGGAGTGCCTATCGAATATTATCCACGTAAGATGGCTGATTTAAATTTAGATATGGCCTTGGTACCGTTGGAAATAAATAAGTTCAATGAGTGTAAGAGCAATTTACGGTTGCTTGAATTAGGCTCTTGTGGTGTTCCCATTATTTGTACCAATATTGAACCTTATCGATGTGGTCTGCCTGTTACTCTGGTTAATAATAGATTCAAAGATTGGATGGCGGCAATACAAATGCATTTAGATGACATTGATGAAACTCAAAGGATGGGCGATAAACTACGTGATGCCGTATATAAAGATTGGATGCTGGAAGGTGATGGATTGATTGATTGGATGAAAGCTTGGCTACCTAAATAAAATTTACTGATTATGAACGTTATCGAAATAATATAATAGCTGAATGATATTACACATCGGATAGTTAAAAAATGAAGTGTCGTTCTTCTGAGTATCCTTATAGGAGAATGGCACATGATCCGCTTGGAGAACTGTAAGTGTGTGATCCTACCCAGCAATAGTGGACACGCGACTAAGTGAGTAAACTCTCAACCAAAGGTGATTACTCATGACAAAACCAGTACCAACCAGTAAAGCGCCCCGTAAACAGTACATGCCCGAATTTCGCGATGAAGCCCTTAAACTGGCTGAGCGTATTGGAATCGCTACTGCTGCTCGTGAACTTGTAGTCCCCCCCTGAATTTAGTCTTACCGCTTGATAGAGTTATCTGGTTAAAATACAACCAACGGAGGCTTATCATGAAGAAAGCGCGTTTCACTGAAACTCAGATCCTGCGGGTTCAGAAAGAGGTTGAAGGGGGTCGACACGTGAAGGATGTTTGCCGTGAAAACGGTGTGTCGAAAGCCAGCTATTACAATTGGAAAGCCAAATACGGCGGCATGGTGTCCTCCGATATTAAGCGAATGAAAGAGCTGGAAGAAGAGAATCGCCGATTAAAGCAGATGTACGCATCCCTCAGCTTAGATCATGAAATTCTTAAGGATGTTGTAGCAAAAAAACTTTAGCGGTGCCTAAAAAGCGTGATCTGGTGCGTTATGTCATGACGGAACATCAGGCCAGTGAGCGACGCGGGTGCCGCATTATCGGTATTAGTCGAAGTCTGCTGCATTACCGCCCGAACACGACACGGGATCTGCCGGTGGTCAAGGCACTACAAAAATTGGCGCATCAGCATCCGGCCTATGGCTTTGGACTGATGTTCAATAAGTTACGCCAGGCAGGATTACGGTGGAATGCAAAACGGGTTTACCGGATCTATCGTCTGTTAAAACTCAATCTTCGACGCAGAGGGAAAAAACGCTTACCTAACAGGCATCCACAACCGTTGGTTATTCCGCATAAAATGAACCACTGTTGGTCAGTTGATTTTATGAGTGATGCCTTGAACGACGGGCGGCGATTCAGATTATTTAACGTCGTTGATGACTTTAATCGGGAAGCGCTGGCCATCGAGGTTGATTTGAATATACCGGCTCATCGTGTTGTGCGCATTCTGGAGCGATTAAGCGCAGAACGAGGCTACCTGGCTTTTATACGAAGTGACAATGGACCAGAGCTCACCGCCGCCATCTTAGCCGAATGGGCAGCAGGCCACGGTGTGATACTCGACTTTATTCAGCCCGGAAAGCCGATGCAGAACGGGTTTATCGAGCGATTTAACAAAACGCTGCGAACAGAAATACGCGATATGTATCTGTTCAGAACGTTGTCTGAAGTGCGCGAACTCACAGAAGACTGGCGCCTAGAATATAACGAAGAACGTCCGCATAGCTCACTGGGTGATATGCCACCCGTTATCTATGCGAGGCAAAAACTCGCCGGAAACCCTCATTGGCGGTGGTACTAAAAACCGGAGGGATTACAATTCTTGCTTGAATTTTTCGATAGACACCATAGAGGACTCCTGTTTTAAAATTTATTTTCGAGAGCAAAAAGCATGTTTACCTACTATATAGTAGGTGGTTTTTATTATGAGTTACAAATTAACATTCCTCAATAATTGCGTAATTAAATCTTTTTTTCGTTATTTCCATTATTTCTTCGAGGTAATTGGAATTCATAACAAGAATTGTCGCATCGCTTGACAAATAAGGGATGACTTCATTTGGAGAATGAACTCGTAGCCCCGTGGCTGCTATATATTTCCCCTGTTTGGCGGGGTTGATATCAATAATCTGATTTATTGCAACACCATATCTCTGGCATATTAGAGAAAATATTACTCCTTTGGAGGCCCCACCCCAAATTATGCCGTCTGACGGTCCCTGGTGAGAAAATTTGTTCAACACCTCAAGGAAATCAGCGGGCCAAGCGGGTCTGTCGCAAGGATCGAAAATAGGCTTATTTATGGAGCAAAGATCTGCAACGACATAAATATATTGACCGTTGAACAAGTGTCCACATTCAATGATGTGACCGAATATGCGTTTGAAATCGGCAAGCCGGAAGTAATTGACATGTTCGTAAAAAATATCGAACCATGCTTTTTGTTTGCATATCCAGTCGAAGCAGGGAACTTCAATATAAATTTTGCCTTTCCCACCGTTGGCTTCTTTGATTTGGATGAGAAAATCGACAGGGTTCTGGATATGTTCCAGAACATGGCGCATGATTATCCCTGTTCCGCTAATTCCTGTTTCATGACTGAAATACTGTTTTTGTATGCGTAGGTCGTCGCCTTCATAAGTTGGATCGAAACCCACGATCTCGGCGTTATGATGTTGCGATAATATATCAATGAATAGTCCCTTGCCACATCCGACTTCCACCAGGGATTCTGTTCCGAGCGTCCGGCTTACGATCTTTGCAACTTCCTGCAGATGAAGGCGGAAAGAGCCACTGTTACCCTGCTCATTCTGGTAATTTTTATCATAAGCCATAAGTTCGGGCAGGAATGCGGCGTTGTAGACAAGCCCAGTCCGCAGGTCTTCTACCAATCGGATATCACCACGTGGACATTCTAGCGCCTCTCTTTCACTGGAGTACATGCGGTTTTGAAATATGGGGAATTGGTGTTGTTCGTACAGCACCCGTAGATTTTTATCAGCAGACATGTTTGCCTCTATCATTCTTTAGGGAACCCCTACAATGCAGGGAGGGTCCATGAGATTATCGGGCCGGGCACCGAAATTTAACAATTTTCTTCCGTTGTACTCATCGGCAATTTTCTCAGCAAGCTGCTTTATGGTAAGAGGAATACCGGAACAAATATTTACAGCCCCTGTTTTGCTACCTAAAGCTGTATCGATAATCTTACTGGCGGCGATGGTAACGTCCAGAAAATCTCTAATCTGATTACCACTGCTGAGAAGGGCTTTCTCACCTTTTAACAGTTGCTTGCGTAAATAGGGAACAAAACGATGCTCGTTCTCGCCTTCGCCAAATAAATAGAAGAGTCTACACCAGGCAAATTCAACTTTGAAAATAGGTAATAAGTTTGATAATGCAAAAAACACGGCAGCTTTACTATCGGAATATAGCGTATTGGGCTTTAGTGGAGTTTCCGTTGATAGCATACAGAACGAAGCATCATATTCAAAGCATGTGCCGATGCCAATGAAACGTTTAATCCCGGCTTGAGCACAGCCTCTGGCCATTACCAATGTGCCCTTGAGACAATCGATATTTTCCATCGCGCTCAGATATTTTCCAGGCTCGACGTACCAAGCCACATGAATCACAATATCGATGCCTTTCGCTACTTCGCACCACCAAGTTTCACTTTCATTAAATAGGTCGTGCGTGACAATGACTTCGTCAACGTTCGAGTGTGTGCTCAACAGCCCATTTTCTCCCGATCTGGAAATGACACGGACCGAGACTTCTTCTTTTTCTAAGGCATTTAGTATGTGCTTTCCCACAAAACCAGTAGCCCCCGTGATTAATATGCGTTTCATGCTTCGTCCCATTTCATATAGAAACCGCTCCATTATCGCCGATAATCGGAATGGTTTGCATCTTTCTGACTTATCAACGTAGGGTCGTTAGGCCATTGGATGTCAAACACTGGGTCGTTCCATCGCACGCCACTTTCCGAGGTCGGAGTATAGAATTCGGAAACTTGGTAAAACAGGTCGGAATTATCCTCCAGCGTTAAAAAGCCGTGCGCGCATCCTTGTGGGATATAAAACGCATTATGCTGACTAGCGTCCAGTTCTACTGCTGCCCATGCCATATAGGTATGGGATTCAGGGCGCAAATCCAGTGCGACATCAAAAACCCTACCTCTTATCGCCCGCACTAATTTGACTTCAGCTTGAGGGGAGTATTGAAAATGCATTCCCCGTAGCGTTCCTCGTTGTGGATTTAGTGATAAATTACACTGGAGAAAATGGGTGACGAGGTTTTGGGAAGCAAATTCGTTGGCACAGAATGCCCGCGCAAAAAAACCTCGTTCATCACTGTATCCTTCCAGTTCGATCTCAAAGGCGCCATCAACGGCTGTTGGAATAAATTTCATTGAATGCCTCGACATTAACTGTAGCGTGACTCGATTATGTCTTCATAGTCTGTGATCTGCTTTAAACTGAACTCATACATGTCTGCGCCAAGCTGAAAATTTTTATACCAAGCCAACGTCCAGCTAAGTGTTTGATTTAGATCGAGGAAGGGCTCCCAGCCGATCGTCTCTTTAGCCAAACTGGAGTTCAGAGTCAGGAAACTCGCCTCTTGCGGGTGTTCGCCGGGATCTTGTTGCCACGGAGTAGGGTTGCTCCCGATGGCGGCTAGTGTGTCAACAACTTGGCTCACTGTGGCAAAATTTTGCGGGTTGGGACCAAAATTAAGCGCCTGAGGCAACGATACTTTTCCTTCCGTTAATAGTTGAGCAAATGTCATATATCCGCGTAGCGGCTCTAGCACATGTTGCCAAGGACGTATAGCATACGGGTAACGCAGCATGATCGTCTGATGGGCTTCGAGTGCACGAATGAAATCAGGGACTAGTCTGTCTTCGGACCAATCCCCTCCGCCGATCACGTTCCCAGCCCTGACGGTTGCCAACCTTATTCCTCTTTGGGCAAAAAAACTATGTCGATAGCTTTGGCATACCAGTTCTACCGCCGCCTTAGAATTGCTGTAGGGATCTTCCCCCCCTAGCGGATCGGTTTCCACGAAGGGAATGCCTGCACCATTGTTCGCATATACCTTGTCTGTAGTCACTACCAGCACTGTTTTGACTGAATCTGCTAATTTTGCTGCTTCGAGTAAATTAACGGTTCCCATTACATTAGTCGAATAGGTGTTGATAGGGTCGCGGTAAGAATGGCGAACTAGTGCCTGCGCAGCCAAGTGGATGACGATTTCAGGTTGCGCTCGTAGCAGGCTGGCTGTCAGGTCTGATACGTCACGGATATCGACGATGCTACCATCGGTTTTCCTTTCGACAGTCAATAAATTATGCAGCGATGGGGATGTGTTTGCTGGGAGAGAAGTTGCGAACACATGTGCTCCTAATTTTTCCAGCCATAGGCAAAGCCAAGCCCCCTTGAAACCCGTATGTCCCGTGACGAATACGCGCCTGCCTGCCCAGAAATGATCTAATCCCATATTTTCCACGGTGCCTTTCCTGAACGCCATAATTCTTCCAGCAACGTACGTTCACGCAAAGTGTCCATTGGTTGCCAGAACCCGTCATGTATGAAAGCGGCAAGTTGTCCACTAGTAGCCAACGCTTCAAGCGGTTCATTTTCCCATGACGTATTCTCGTCTTTTATCAAGTCCAGCACGGAAGGGTGGAGAACGAAGAATCCACCATTGATTCGGGCTCCATCACTCTGGGGTTTTTCTCGAAATTCTGTAACTCGGTAGCCATCGGAATGAATGGCGCCAAAACGTGCGGGAGGCACTACTGTGCACATTGTGGCTTTGAGTCCGTGCTGTTGATGGAATTCAATCTCTGCCGTGATATCAATATCACCAACTCCATCACCATATGTCATGCAAAAAGGTTCATTGGGATCGAGGTATTGGCGAATATTGCGTAGCCGACCACCAGTCATGGAGGTCAATCCAGTATCTACCAACGTGACGCGCCAGTCGGGAGCTGCTTTGTTATGATATTCGATGGTGTTGCTAGCAAGATCGACAGTGAAATCATTGTGATGCAAGACGATATTAGAAAAATATTCTTTTAGTAGATAGCCCTTGTACCCGACACAGACGATGAAATCTTTTAAGCCATGGTGAGCATAGATATTCATAATATGCCAGATAATAGGCTTATCCCCAATTTCAACCAATGGTTTAGGTTTTATGACTGTTTCTTCTGCCAACCGAGAACCGAGTCCACCAGCCAATATGACAACTTTCATTCAGCACCCTCATTACAAAATTTGTCGGATCTAGCTTTTGTTTACTTTATTAGACAAATCTATATTTTATATGCCATGCCTGTAGATACCATCTTCTGCAATGGTATGTAGAGTTCCGAATAAAGATGATGGCAGTGTATTATTATATAATTCACAAATGTGTTTAAGTAATAGAAAACTGCCTAGTCGCTCTTGGCAAAATGCGACAGCCCGTTTCTGATAAGGATCATCTTTCTGTGATGGTTCATGATTACTAATGAAATCTAAAGCAATGGTTGATAAACCTTTGAAGGTTTTTATCCACCAATCTGCTGGATAAGTACCTAATTCAGAACCACCTATACTAAAATAAGAACGATTAAAAAAATGCATACTGTCCTGGGGGGTCAGTATCTTGTTTTCAACTGCGATAGCTGTATAACGCAGTAAATCGGAAATATTATGGCATGATAAATATTGAGCATACAAACTATCGAAGCTAATAGGGGACGGAATAAGAAAATCATCTATAGTACGCAGTTCTGCAGCGAAATTTATCCTTTGGGATGCTTTCTTATCTACCATATACATACTGTTTAATTCAAGACTTGGTTTTCCGTATTGACGAGTTGTCACAAATTTTCTATACTGCCATACTGTTACAGATTTTGTTTTTATCTCTTCAGATTCAAGTAATTTAAGGATAACCATCGTCCCGAATGCACCGGATAGTTTTTCGTGTAAAGATTCCGGGTTCTCAAAGAAATCATATCCAGGGATGATTTCCAGTCCGCCAGAATTAGATGGCAGCGTAGGATTTAGCCAGATGATTTTGGAATTTTTAGGTGGACGATAATCAGGTAATCGATTGTGGCATATGATAAACAAAGTCATTCGTTGTCTCGAGGATGGATGAATGTTGCCAACAAGTTGGTCTATTTAAAGTTATGGCTACAGTTTAACATGAGTAAACTAGACCCTATGGTAGAAAAAGGCCTTTTTTTACATGCTATTCTCACGATTAGGCTTTATTTTTCCCTGAGATTATCTTGACCTGCTTACACTGCGTTTCATATAGTCTATCCATGCATTGATAAATGCTTGATAACTCAGTGTCTAATATTTGTGACGACGATTATAAAACATCTCAATATAATCAAATATTGTGTCCATCGCTTGTTCTCTGCTGATAAACTCTTTACTCTTACCTGCTCTCCGTTGATTAATACACCACTATGTTAGTAATGTCTTCATTAGCAACGTGAGGACATCCCCATGAAGAAGCGTTTTTCTGACGAACAGAGCATCAGTATTCTCCGCGAGGCCGAGGCTGGCATTTCCGCCCGTGAGCTTTGCCGTAAGCATGCTATTTCTGACGCAACCTTTTACATCTGGCGTAAGAAGTTACGTGGCATGGAAGTACCTGAAGTAAAACGCCTTAAGTCGCTTGAAAAAGAGAACGCCCGTTTCAAGAAGTTACTTGCAGAAGCCATGCTGGATAAGGCAGCATTACAGGTGGCTTTGGGCCGAAAGTACTGACGACAGGCCACAAGCGGGAAGCTGTAGCGTCCGGTGGCTGATGCGTATTTATCCGGGCGCATCACTCAGATGGCGCTTGAGCACCGACGTTTCGGTTACCGCCGTATATGGCAACTACTGCGATGAGAAGGCCTGCATGTTAATCACAAGCGCGCGTACCGCCTTTATCATCTCAGCGGCCTAGGTGTTAAGCACAGCCGATGTCGAAAAGGATTGGCAACAGAACGTCTTCCGTTGCTCCGTCCTGCTGCTCCTAACCTAACGTGGTCGATGGATTTCTTCATGGACACACTAAATAGCTTTGCATAATAGCGCTACACTTGCAGTGTGGTAACGCCTACCAACTCTGGCTTCGCTCGATGAGAAGTGAAGCATCAATGCGCGAAGTTATTTAGCTACCTGATGCAGGATCAAGTGCCTGGCCTGCGTCGATGATTTTACGAAGGAATGCCTGTCGGTATATTAGGATTCAGGTCACACGTATTCTGGACGGTATTGCGTTATTTCGTGACTATCCGGCAACGATCAGAACAGAGCCGGGCCGGGACTAGAGTTTACCTGTCGGGCACTGGACCAGTGGGCCTTTGAGCGTGGCGTTGAGCTTCGGCTTATTCAGCCGGGCAAACCGACTCAGGACGGGTTTATCGAAAACTTCAATGGTCGATTTCGAGATGAGTGTCTGAATGAGCACTGGTTCAGCGATATTGTTCACGCCAGAAAAGTCATTAACGACTGGCGGCAGGATTATAACGAGTGTCGGCCTCATTCCTCACTGAATTATCTGACATCAGCGGAGTTTGCAGCGAGTTAGCTAAATGGAAAAAATGAAGGTAAACAAACTGATATGACTAACTAGCTATTGTGTTTAATACTGGGGGCAGGTCAATGCTGTAATCTCTCCCCGGCTGTCGTGATACAATTGAATTAGTTCCTGACTCAGGAGCACCTCAAGGTTAAAGCTGGTCACTTCAGTATCCCAAATAACCCCCTTTTTTTGACGCTATTCAGGCGATTGGCTACCCTACCTAAAAGCATAATAGTGTCGATAACATTATCATCGTAGGTATTTGTCACTGTGAGCGATTTGTATACCGCCGAAGGCACAATGGATAAAAATTCCCTTTGGAAGCGCTATGTTCCATTAGTGCGCCATGAAGCCTTGCGTTTACAGGTTCGTCTCCCCGCGAGTGTTGAGCTTGACGATCTGCTACAAGCTGGCGGCATTGGCTTGTTAAGCGCTGTTGAGCGTTATGATTCGTTACAAGGTACGGCGTTTACCACCTATGCCGTTCAACGAATTCGGGGCTCGATGTTGGATGAATTACGTAGTCGTGATTGGGCTCCACGCAGCGTACGGCGTAATGCACGGGAAGTGGCACAAGCAATGCAGCAGGCTGAACAACAACTCGGCCGTACTCCAACGGAGCAGGAAGTTGCGCAGACCCTGAATATCACGCTTGAGGATTATCGTCAGATACTGCTGGATACGAACAATAGCCAGCTTTTCTCTTACGATGAATGGCGTGAAGAACATGGTGATAGCGCGGAGGCCTTACTGGAAGGCAATGAAGATGCGAATCCATTGCATCAATTGATGGAAGGCAATTTGCGCCATCGCGTGATGGATGCGATTGAAAGCCTGCCAGAACGTGAGAAATTGGTGTTGACGCTCTACTATCAGGAGGAGTTGAACCTGAAAGAGATCGGCGCCGTTCTTGAAGTCGGAGAGTCGAGAGTCAGTCAGTTGCATAGCCAGGCGATAAAGCGCCTGCGCGTGAAATTAATGAATGATGTCTAATTGCGCCGCGTAGGAATATTGTTATCAACATATATCTTCAGCCACTGAAGTTGTAAGCCATAGCAATTTTTGAATATCGAGATGTGCCTTGCACCAGTATTCAACTGATTAATGCTACCTGTTTTCAGCTCGCCAGATTCTCTGGCGTCGTGAAAAATGCTACTGCTTCACGTTGAGATTATGTATTGTCATGGAATGGATTCATGCACTCATCAATTCGGAAGAAACAGCTGTTAAGCCGTTATCTGAAAGATTTCAAACATAGACAGACCAACTGTTCCCAGTGTGATAAAGAGCTCGATCGTGTTTCACTGGTATTTCGCAACCAGCTTATTAATAAAAAATCGATTGGCAGCATCGACAGGCTTATCGATGACGAAATATGGTCTGGCCTGCAACAGGAATTAATCCCACTTTGCCGCTTTTGTAGCGAAATATTATGCAATACTACTGCTAGCTATTTCGATATAAAAGCTTTCACGCAATATCTGATCGAGCAAACTGAAGTTCGCCATAGCACGATGCGCGAGTATGTCATTCGTTTACGGCGTTTGGACGAGCTGTTGGCTGCAAATGATTATCCTGCGGAAACCTTTTCCCGGCATCGTGATGGGGTACAACAGCGAGTATGTGACTACCTTCCTGATATTGAGCAAAATATCTACCGCAGCGCGCTAAGAAAATACGATCAGTATTTGGACTGGCAGCGACATTTCTGACACGTAAAGTGTGTGGTTCTCAGGTTGAGATTGCCGGCCATGGGAGACTGATTTATATGTAAATGTTATGACAGTGTAAAAAATGCTTGCATTGCAGGGGCAAATTATTGCACTGTCATACTACTGAAATCATTCGGCACTAATTTTTAGGTAAGGGTTAGTAGTAGTTCTACGATGCGATCAATCATTATTCAGTGGAATAGTTGTTGTCACAGTGAGGAACGCGAATGGTAATGTCCTTTTTTGGACTTTGTAGTCGATGCCAAGATTCTACGTTGCTGACTCGCCGATGCGAGGGATTTTCCTCCCACTTATTTTCTACACTGTGCCACTCTCTTTTCACCCAAACCCTTCGTTTATTTTCTTTTCTTATCCATGAATATTCGACCCAGTTTTCACTCGGTTCGTGGATGGCTCGTGTGTATTTTCAGTCCGCTATTGGCTTAATAAGGAAGCCTAACCTCGTTAGTGAGTTAAACGTCACGCGCTGCAAAGCAGTGCGGTAAGTGAAACAAACTGTAAGGTGCCACTATGGGAAGACAAAAAGCAGTGATCAAAGCTCGTCGTGAAGCCAAACGTGTTATCCGTCGTGATTCGCGTAGCCATCGTCAGCGTGAGGAAGAATCGGTCACTTCTCTGGTACAGATGGGCGGGATTGAAGCAATCGGAATGGCGCGTGAGAATCGTGATAATTCCGTGATTCAAGCTCGTACCGTCGCCCAGGAACATTACTTGTCTGCGATAGAAAACAAACAGTTGATTTTTGCCACAGGTGAAGCTGGCTGCGGTAAAACGTATCTGAGCGCTGCGAAAGCGGCGGAGGCACTAATCCATAAAGAGGTTGAGCGTATTATTGTTACGCGGCCAGTCTTACAGGCTGACGAAGATCTTGGCTTTTTACCCGGAGATATTTCAGAGAAATTCGCGCCTTATTTCCGGCCCGTTTACGACATACTTTTGCGGCGGCTGGGATCGTCTTTTATGCAGTATTGCTTACGGCCGGAAATCGGCAAAGTCGAAATCGCGCCTTTTGCCTATATGCGCGGACGGACGTTTGAAAATGCGGTTGTAATTCTGGATGAGGCGCAAAACGTGACAGTGAACCAAATGAAAATGTTCCTGACGCGTTTAGGAGAGAATGTCACGGTTATCGTTAATGGTGATGTGACACAGTGCGACTTGCCTGCTGGGGTTAAGTCTGGCCTGCGTGACGCATTGGAGCGTTTTGTTGAGGATGACATGATTGGCGTGGTCTCTTTCGGTAAAGAGGACTGTGTACGCTCGGCGCTGTGTCAGCGTACGCTTCATGCCTATGGTTGATGTCTGTGTGGGATGGGAGTAAAAGTTTCCGTACCATCATCACAAAAAACGCCCTTAGCGTAAGTTAAGGGCGTTTTCATATCATGCTGCCTATTATTAAAATTAAATCTAGTAATGAGTAGTGCACCTTAAGTCATTCGAATTACAGGCCGCAATGCAGTAAAAGGTTGGTCAGGGAAAAAATTTAATCAGCTAAAGGCTTAATTCGGTAAGCGAGAATATGCAGTTTGCAGAGCATATACCCGTCATACTTCAAGTTGCATGTGTGTTGGCCGCCTTCCTGAAACTCGAATTATTTAGGGTATATAATATAAAATCTTGAACGTTATTACTGAATAAAGTGCTAAAGGAAAATATATCGCACTAGTCATGTTCTGAAAAATATTTCTTAATATTATTATCCGTTTTATTTTTTTGCTGCAAAGCACGAAATTCCGGGTTCGTCTGTTCCACACGTTCTAATTATTTGATGGGTTTCGTCAAATTTATCATTAAGTGCATTAATTAAAATACCACTATCACCAAAGATAAAACCAATCGCCGCGGCTATCAGCGCCGCAAGAATACCGTACTCGATTGCTGTAGCGCCACTCTCGTCACCTAAGAATGATCGGAATGTTAATTCCATCGTCGTTTCCTCCCTTTTACATACCTAAAAGTACGCGGATGTTTTTATCTTATAAACCCGCCTTAATGATAATGAGTTTTATTAACGAGATCAATCGCGAAGTCTGGCTGATTTGTGTGGGAGTGGGTTGGCCATCCCTTTTCGGTTGGCGTTGAGAAGATTTGCCCACTCTGCAACATCAAATAATACTCATCTTGTATTTACAACGGATGTACGGCCTCAATTTCATGTTGAAAAACATACGGATCGGACAAAAGACAAAATTTATCATCTTCATGATAAGTTACCGCGGTATGATAATCCTCGCCTGCAAAAGCCTTAATCGCATCAATGTTAGTCCAGTACGTGGCAAGGAAAAAATGTTCCCAGTTTCCCTGCGTTACACGTTTAACAAACGCGCCTTGATTACCTGGGATACTTTGCGAATGTGTGACACCTGTTAATTGAAGATGAGTTGCAAAGCCTTCTGCGTGCTCCAGTGGTACACAACCATGCCATGTTCTTACTATCATTGCTCGACTCCTGTTGTAGTAAAGTCAATAAATTCACCAAATGAACAAATTGCGGGAAAAATATTATTAATGCTCCCGCTACGAGTTAGGAAAGCGCTGATTCACACCATAACACGTCCCATCATCCCATGCTGTTCGACCTGACTGCATTCGCAAACAGTGACGTGATAAATGTCTAATAATGAAAGTGGAAAGAGCGTTATCTTGAACCTTTCTTGGCGTGTATGACTGATAAGTCAGTGCAAAGGAAAAAGAGAGGATACTGGATTTCGTAAACAAAAAAGCCCGCTGAGGCGGACTTTCTATGTATTACTTTATGTAGTACAAAATCAAAAACACTACGTGAACTTTCGACTTTGTGCAAAATATGGCGGTGAGGAAGGGATTCGAACCCTTGATACGTTTTCACGTATACACACTTTCCAGGCGTGCTCCTTCAGCCTCTCGGACACCTCACCGGGGGTTGCCTATAGGGGGCAACGGGGCGCTACTATAGGGAGTCACTTAGCTCCGGTCAAGCAGTATTTAGCGCGAACGATGCGTCTGGCTAAGCATTGAACGGTAACGGATAGTCCGCATGACGATGTCGTGAAAATGCAGGCAAAATGGGCAAGAAATGAGCATAAAAAAACCCACAGACCGCGATGGCCTGTGGATTTTTTGTCAACCGTAGGGCGATTACGCCAGCAGCGTTTTGATGTAGCTGGTCAGTGCTTCGTCTTTGCTGTTAGCGAAGAAGTATTCCTGGAATTTAGGACCAGCAATCGCGCCTTTAACCAGATCCTGATCGAGACCTTTCAGAATGGTGATCAGATCGTTGTAGGTTACGGCTTTTACCGCATCCAGGATTTTCTTGTTACGCTGTTGAGGAGCAACGCGATCGCTCGGATAGCCGCGGCCGCCTTCTTCTTTGAACAACTGGGTAAACAGGTTTTCCAGGTTCAGTTCAGCGCCCCAGCCAAAGCCTTTAGCGTAAGGAACGGATACCGCGTTACCGTTGTTGATCTGAGAGAACAGGTAAGCATCAGATGGGTCAACAACCAGACCGCAGATTACGCCAGGGAAAGAGTTACAAGCCAGCATTGCGCCCTGGCCAGTACCACAACCGGTCACAACGAAATCAGCCGCGCCAGAGTTCAGCAGGATAGCTGCCAGAATGCCGTTCTGGATGTAGGTCAGCTGCGCTGCATCTTCAACGGCGTATTGGCCGTAGTTGTGTACAGTGTGGCCCAACGGTGCAACCGCTTTGGTCAGTGACTCGGCGATGATAGCGTTTTTGGCAGCCTGGCTGTTCTCGTTAATCAGTGCAATTTTCATGTTCGTTCCTTTTCTGTGACGGACAAATACATTTTTTAAAACTGTATTTCAATTTGATGTGTGCAGTATACCGTTTCAAAAATAAAGCGCAAATCGTGGAAGCAAAGAATGCGGCACAGCCCATAAATTCGGGAAAAACACGATGAAGAAAAAATGCATGATGAAGAGGTAATTAATTGAAAAATGGCGCTATATTTCAGCGCCATCGGGGAGGAGATTATGCATCTGGGAAGGTGAGCGTATTGCCGGGAGCTTCTCGATTAAGATGAAGAAAATTCAGATGGCGTTCATACTGATCCAAAATGTCGTTAATCACCTGTTCTTTACTGTAGTCCATCAGATCATTCCCCTGACTTCCTTCCAACAGGAAGGTTTCAAGCCGGTAATAATCTGATTTTCCTGACCGAGCACGGTAGGTAAACGCCGGGACGCTATAACGCTGTGGCCAAATTTGATAAAGAAAGTTCTGTTCATCGCCTAAATCCACCAGCAGTTCAAGGTGGTTCAAGCGCTCATCTTCGACAGGCGGCAATTCGTTGACTTCAACGCTGGCACCCCGTAGACGTAATTCACGTGCAACATCCGCCATGGCCGCTTTACAGATGTTATCCAGCATTTTCTGTGTATGCGTTGTGCCGGGGAAATTCATGACGCGTGAGATGCGCTGTTTCCAGTTCAGGCGATCGTCGCCTGAGATTGGCATCGGGGCTGAGGTTTGCAAGGAACTGGCTTTACGGTAATCCTCAACCCTCAGTGATTTATATAACCCCGCCATAATAAAGAACATCACAAAGCTAAACGGCAACCCCATGATGACGGTCGTGTTCTGTAATGCTGACACGCCGTTTGTCATCAACATACCCAGCGTCAACAGGCCAATCGCTACAGACCAGAAAATCCGCAGCCAGTTTGGTGCATCGTTGTTGATGTCACCAAGGCGAGAGGTGAAGTTGCCCAACACCAGTGAACCAGAATCGGCAGAGGTAACATAAAACAGCAGGCCGGTAATGGTCGCGACAGAAGCGCTCAGGCTGAAGCCTGGGTACTGTGCCAACAGGCTGTAGAAACCACGTTCCGGGTGCTGCATAACTTCGTTTGCAAAGTCCAGATTACCGTGGATCACCTGATAAAGCGCACTGTTGCCGAAAATGGAGAGCCACAGCAACGTAAAGACAAACGGAATGATCAGCGTGCCGACAACAAACTGGCGAATCGTTCTGCCGCGTGAGATACGTGCCAGAAACAGCCCGACAAACGGTGCCCACGCGACCCACCATGCCCAGAAAAACAGCGTCCAGCTATTCATCCATTCTGTCGGGCGATCGAACGCAAAACTGTTGAGTGTCATACCGGTAAAGCGATTGATGTAATCCCCAACGTTAAGCACTAGCGCGTTCAGCAGAAACTCGGTATCGCCCCAGAAGAGCAGAAAGAGAATCAAACCCAGTGCGAGCAAAACATTCAGCTCGGAGAGAAAGCGAATGCCGCGATTGACGCCGGACGTCACGGAAACGGTCGCCATGATCACGGAAAGCAGAATGAGCGAAGCCTGAACGGTGAGATTCTCTGGGATTTGGAACAGCACTTTCAGTCCGTAGTTAAGCTGAACGACACCGATGCCCAGCGTGGTCGCGATACCGAAAATGGTTCCGAGCACGGCTGCGATATCGACGCTGTGTCCAATCGGACCATTGATGCGTTTGCCAAAGATGGGATAGAGGGCAGAGCGAATTGTCAGCGGCAAATTATAGCGGTAGCTGAAGTAGCCCAGCGCGATTCCCATCAACGCGTACATTGACCAGCCTGTTAGCCCGTAGTGAAACAGCGTCCAGACCATAGCCTGTCGTGCTGCTTCCATCGTCTGGCCTTGTCCTTCAGGCGGCATCATATATTGCGTAATCGGCTCTGCGACGGAAAAAAACATTAAATCGATACCGATCCCCGCCGCAAACAGCATCGCAGCCCAACTCATCAGGCTAAATTCAGGTTTCGATTGTTCTGGCCCGAGCTTAATTGAGCCGAATCGAGACGAGGCGATGAAGATGACGAACACGATGTAGAGCGTGGCGGCGAGCAGGTAGTACCAACCAAATGTGGCGGAAACCCAGTTGAGCGCGTGAGTAATCCAGTCGTTCGCTTCTTTGTTAAACAGCATGGTCATCAGCGAGAAGGTCAGGATTAATCCCGCTGATGTGTAGAACACGACAGGATTTAGGCGATCCTGTTGGGGCGTAGTTTCTGTGGCTGGCATGGTTATCCCTTGCGTTATGTGAACCGATACTCTGACTCCTCTCTCCACGAAGCGCGCTTAGCGCATATCAAGAACCGGTCGCAGGGCATCCGCTGAGTACGCTTTCGGTTGAAGATAGTCTTCAGAACAAAAAAGAAATTATTCTTTTTAAGTTGGCGTTATCGTCTGAACTGACGCCACTTTTCGTGATAATTGATACAGATTTTTAACCTTTCAGCAATAAAAGATATTCATTTTTTATTGAACGTTCAATCAAAAAAAAGTTTAATGGGATAAATCGGATCACGAATCATCGTCTTTTACAGTGATCCATCGTGCAGAAATGAAGGGAAAAAATGAAGGGGACGTGTAGTGCCTAAAGTCGGAATGCAGCCCATCAGACGGCAGCAACTCATCGAAGCGACGCTGGCAACGATTAACGATGTGGGCATGCATGATGCCTCGATCGTGCAGATTGCCCGACGTGCAGGGGTGTCGAATGGAATCATCAGTCATTACTTCCGCGATAAAAATGGCTTACTGGAAGCGACGATGCGTTACCTGATTAGCCATCTGGGGCTGGCGGTAAAATCAAGGTTGCTGAGCCTGACAGAAAATACGCCTCGTGCGCGTTTGCGGGCAATTGTTCAGGGGAATTTTGATGATAGCCAGACGAATAGCGCGGCGATGAAAACCTGGCTGGCATTCTGGGCCAGTAGCCTGCATTCCCCTATGCTCCATCGCTTACAGCAGGTTAACGATCGGCGACTTTACTCCAACCTGTGTGTCGAGTTTAGCCATTGCTTGTCGAAAGATAACGCGCGTATTGCGGCAAAAGGGCTGGCTGGTCTGATCGATGGGCTGTGGCTACGCGGTGCGTTAAGTCATGACGCTTTCAACCGCGAAGAAGCATTGAGCATTGCCTGCGACTATATCGATCAGCAGCTCATTCGCGCGTAATCCTTCCTTATTATTTTGCCTTCTCTGCCCGGGCATGTGGTCGGGCAGTTATATGACAGGAGAATTTATGTCTCGCTACGGTTTACAACAGCTTTATATCAACGGGACCTATGCCGATAGCACGGGTAACGATACGTTTGATGCGGTGAACCCTGCAAATGGCGACATTATTGCCCAGCTTCAGTCGGCCACTGCCGCTGACGTTGATCGCGCCGTCAGCGCCGCTACCGCAGGGCAGAAGATATGGGGGGCGATGACGGCGATGGAACGTTCGCGTATTTTACGCCGTGCCGTGGATATCTTGCGCGATCGCAACGACGAACTCGCCTTACTTGAAACCCATGACACAGGCAAGCCACTCTCAGAAACGCGTACCGTCGATATTGTCACTGGGGCGGATGTTCTGGAGTACTACGCGGGGTTGATTCCTATGCTGGAAGGTCAGCAGATCCCCTTACGCGATACCTCATTCGTCTACACCCGGCGCGAACCGCTTGGTGTTGTCGCCGGTATCGGTGCCTGGAACTATCCCATCCAGATCGCATTGTGGAAATCGGCGCCCGCGCTGGCGGCAGGTAACGCAATGATCTTCAAACCCAGTGAAGTCACATCGCTTACCGCGCTGAAGCTGGCGGAAATCTACACCGAAGCTGGGTTACCGGCCGGCGTATTCAACGTGCTGACGGGGACGGGGAAATCCGTTGGTCAGGCGCTGACCACACATCCGGGGATTGCCAAAGTCTCTTTCACCGGAGGGATCGCCAGTGGGAAAACGGTCATGGCTAATGCCGCAGGCTCGACACTGAAAGAAGTCACGATGGAGTTGGGTGGAAAGTCGCCGCTGATTATCTTTGATGATGCCGATCTGGATAAGGCCGCAGATATCGCCATGATGGCGAATTTTTTTAGTTCAGGACAGGTGTGCACTAATGGTACGCGCGTCTTCGTTCCATATGCATTGCAGACGCAGTTTGAGGAGAAAATTCTGGCGCGCGTTCAACGCATCCGTATCGGCGATCCGACTGACGAGCTGGTGAATTTTGGTCCTCTGGTTAGCTTCCCGCACCGGGAGTCCGTACTGCGTTATATCGAAAGTGGAAAACGTGAGGGCGCACGTGTGCTGGTGGGTGGTGAACCCATGACCGACGGTGACTATGCCCAAGGTGCATACGTTGCTCCTACGGTGTTCACTGACTGTCGGGATGACATGAAGATTGTCCGAGAAGAAATCTTCGGCCCGGTCATGAGTATTTTGACGTATCAGGACGAGGGGGAGGCCATACGCCGCGCTAATGATAGCGAATACGGTCTGGCGGCCGGTATCGTGACCCGCGATCTAAATCGAGCACATCGGGTTATTCATCAGCTTGAGGCAGGGATTTGTTGGATCAACACCTGGGGAGAATCTCCGGCTGAAATGCCTGTGGGCGGCTACAAACATTCTGGTGTCGGACGTGAAAATGGCATAACAACGTTGGAACACTACACGCAAATTAAATCTGTACAGGTTGAACTGGGTGAATTCCGCTCGGTATTTTAAACGAAGGGGAGAAAGCCTAATGGAATATGATTACATCATTATCGGAGCTGGTTCCGCTGGTAATGTGCTGGCAACGCGTCTAACAGAAGAAAGCGATGTGAGCGTGCTGCTGCTTGAGGCGGGTGGCCCGGATTATCGGTTGGATTTTCGTACACAGATGCCTGCCGCGTTAGCTTTTCCATTGCAGGGGAAGCGCTATAACTGGGCGTATGAAACCGATCCCGAACCCCATATGAATAATCGCCGCATGGAATGTGGCCGTGGAAAGGGATTGGGTGGATCATCGCTGATTAACGGCATGTGTTACATCCGTGGTAATGCGATGGATTTTGATAACTGGGCGACGATGCCGGGTCTGGAAGACTGGAGTTATCTTGATTGCCTGCCGTATTTTCGTAAAGCGGAAACGCGCGATGTGGGATCGAATGACTACCATGGTGCGGCGGGGCCGGTGTCGGTGACAACGCCGAAGATGGGAAACAACGAACTATTCCACGCGATGGTTGAAGCGGGCGTACAGGCGGGCTATCCGCGTACGGACGATCTCAACGGGTATCAGCAAGAAGGTTTTGGGCCGATGGACAGAACCGTCACGCCGAAGGGGCGTCGCGCCAGTACCGCGCGAGGTTATCTGGATCAGGCAAAAGATCGTAAGAATCTGACTATCGTGACGCATGCCTTAACCGACAAGATTCTCTTTGACGGAAAACGTGCTGTTGGCGTGGCCTACTTTAAAGGCGAAAGTGCCCAGACGGCGAAGGTTCGTCGTGAGGTGTTGTTATGTGCCGGCGCAATCGCCTCGCCGCAAATCCTGCAACGTTCCGGCGTCGGGCCGAAAGATTTGCTCCAAGGGCTCGATATTCCTGTGGTACATGATTTGCCCGGTGTCGGTGAGAATTTACAAGATCACCTGGAAATGTATTTGCAATACGCTTGCAAAGAACCGGTATCGCTATATCCGGCGTTGCAGTGGTTTAATCAGCCGAAAATCGGTGCGGAATGGCTGTTCAATGGTACGGGTATTGGTGCCAGTAACCAGTTCGAAGCGGGTGGTTTTATTCGCAGCCGTGATGAGTTCACCTGGCCGAATATTCAATACCATTTTCTCCCGGTCGCGATTAATTACAACGGTAGTAATGCGGTGAAAGAGCACGGGTTCCAGGCGCACGTTGGTTCCATGCGTTCACTGAGTCGAGGGCGTGTGCAGGTGCGGTCGAAAGATGCACATGAGCATCCCAGCATTGTGTTCAACTATATGTCGACAGAACAAGATTGGCAGGAGTTTCGCGATGCGATCCGTATTACGCGTGAAATCATGGCACAGCCAGCGCTGGATAAATATCGTGGACGAGAGATCAGCCCTGGCCTAGAGGTTCAGACGGATGAGGAACTGGACGAATTTATCCGCACTCACGCTGAAACGGCATTCCATCCCTCCTGTTCCTGCAAGATGGGAGAGGACGATATGGCAGTTGTCGACGGGCAAGGCCGTGTCCACGGTATAGAAGGATTACGCGTGGTGGATGCTTCCATTATGCCACAAATTATTACCGGTAATCTGAATGCGACAACCATCATGATTGCCGAGAAAATTGCCGACCGAATCCGCCGGCGTCAGCCGCTGCCGCGTAGCAAAGCACGCTACTATGTTGCTGGCAATGCACCAGTGAGAAAAAACCCGCTGAAACCTGCCTCGTGATGTTCCCAGCATAGTCAGATGGACCGCATAGAAAGCGCGGTCCATACTTTTCATTGTTATACACAATCTGACAAACAAACGCCTTCCGCACCATTACTATGAGTGACAACACCATCAGTGATGTCACTTTTCCTTGAGGAATGAAAATGAATAATTGGCTGCAACAAATTCAGGGCTTATTAGGTTCCGCTAGCAAGCAGGGGAGTCATCATCAAGGGGGAAAAAACGGTAATTTGGGGGACATGTTGAAGCCCGCAGCGCTGGGTGGTTTGGCTGGCGTCTTACTGTCAAATAAATCCACGAGGAAAATCATAGGTTCATTGGGTAAAAATGCCCTGATCATTGGAGGCAGTGCGGCGGCGGGTGTCGTGTTATGGAACCAATACAAGAAACGCGTTCGCGACACGCATCAGGATGATCCGCAGTTCGGCACTCAGTCTTCTACTGACAATATTCGTGCACGGCGTTTAATTCAGGCTCTGGTTTTTGCTGCCAAGAGCGATGGGCATATTGATGCAACTGAAAAGCAGCGTATTGATGACAATATTCAGCAACTGCAATTGGGCAGCGAGGCGCAACGTTGGGTGCAGGAAGCGATAGAACAACCGCTTGATCCGATTTTGCTAGCGAAAGATGTAAAGAATGAAGAAGAGGCGCTTGAGGTCTACTTCCTCAGTTGTGCGGTCATTGATGTTGATCACTTCATGGAGAAAAGCTATCTGGATGCGTTAGCGACAGAGCTGAAGATACCGCAAGACGTTCGACAGTCGATCACCAATGAACTTAAAAGTCCAACATGATAAGTCGAGTGATTTAGGGTTGAGGTTGGATGTAATCGGATAAATAGAAGAGATAACGCGGGCGAAAAACGCTTCGCCCGCAATATAGTCTGATACTTAGAAAGAACTGGTATCTTTGAACAAACCAACTTTCAGTTCGTCAGCAGTATAGATCTGTTGACCATCGACCAGCACTTCACCATCAGCAATACCCATTACCAAACGGCGATTGATTACGCGTTTGAAGTGAATGCGGTAAGTGACTTTTTTCGCTGTTGGCAGAACTTGCCCGGTGAATTTGACTTCACCCACACCGAGTGCGCGGCCTTTGCCCTCGCCACCCAACCAGCCCAGATAGAAGCCGACTAGCTGCCACATGGCATCCAGACCAAGGCAGCCTGGCATCACCGGATCGCCAATGAAATGGCAACCGAAGAACCACAGATCAGGCGTGATATCCAATTCGGCTTCCACATAGCCTTTGCCGTACTTACCGCCGTCTTCGGTCATTTTAACGACGCGGTCCATCATTAGCATGCTAGGGGCGGGTAACTGAGGGCCTTGTGGACCGAACAGCTCACCACGACTGGAGGCAAGGAGGTCTTCTTTTGTATAGGATTCGCGTTTATCTACCATGGTCTCTGTAAGCCTTGTTTTAATGAAGCACGCAGATTAGCGTACACCTGTACGCTGAGCAAGTCTGTTGCGTCTGGTTGAACCAGTTGGTTTAACGGAAAAACCAAGGAAAACGTCTACGCTCCTGCGGTAAGAGTTGTCCAATTCGCTCACGAATCGCCGCTAACAGATTTGGCTGCTGCTCATCGTCATAAGCAAAATTGGTCAGTAATGATACCGCTTCCGGCGCAGTTTCTACTGGGAACAAGTGGAATTTACCTTCACGTACCGCCTCAACGACATCCTCTTGTAAACAGAGGTGGCGTAGATTAGCCGCAGGTAAAATCACACCCTGAGTTCCCGTTAGCCCACGACGCTGGCAAACCTCAAAGAATCCTTCGATTTTCTCATTCACGCCGCCAATTGGCTGTACGTGACCAAATTGATCGACTGAACCGGTAACGGCAAACTGCTGATTGATTGGCCGCAAGGACAGAGCGCTGATCAGAGCGCAGAGTTCTGCCAGCGAGGCGCTGTCACCATCAACTTCGCTGTACGATTGCTCGAAGACCATGGATGCTGAGAAAGGAAGCTGTTGATCAAGTTCCAGTTCGGTAATCAGGAACGCCTGCATGATCATCATGCCCTTGGCGTGTAAATTGCCAGCAAGTTCAGCTTTGCGTTCGACATCAGTGAACTCGCCGTCGCCTGCATGAACGACACAAGTGATTCGTGTCGGTTCGCCAAAAGCAACGGGATAGCCCGGGAATTCCAATACGGAAAGCCCGTTAACTTGACCGACAACATCACCTTCCGTTTCGATCAGGATCTGGCCGAGTTCTATTTCATCCTGCATGCGCTCACGAAGATAGCCTTCACGCCATTGGCGTGCGGCAATCGCGTCGACCAGCGCCTGTTCTGTGATCTGACCGTCTCTGGCGTATAGCGATGCATATTTTAACTGGCTGACTAGCCAGCGCGGGCATAATGGCAAATTACCCTGATCGCCGCTGTAACGTACCGCACTGTTTACGAATGCTGGCCAGGCATCGGCATCCAGTAGCGGCAGTTGATTTTTGTTGCATAACGCATTGATGTAAGTACACCAGCGCGCCATGTCATCTGTTTCAATCAACTGTAGTTGCGCTTCGAACTCACCGTAAATCGCGTGTTCGCCTAACTCTGGCTCCATATCATGAATGTCCGCCAGGCTTTCCCGATCCCCAATAATAATTAGACGAATATCAAGTGGCATTGGTGGTACATCAACGGGAAGTGGTTTGCGCTCGTCTGGGGACAGCCAACGATAGATTCCCTCAGCCATAATCTGCTTCAGACGCAGCCACATTAACGGCTGAGCCAGCAGTGCTCTGGCTGACAGGATCAACGTACCGCCATTAACCTGATGAACCAGCCCTGGATGCAGTGTTATTTCATCGTGGAAATTACGCAGACAGCCGAAGAGTTGCTCAGGTTCAATCCATTCTTGATAGCCACAGAGCTGCTGGGCGGCAAAGTTATCCGCTAGCTGTGTGGCGGGCTCGACCCGGATATGACGACCCTCAATGATATATTTACTGCCATGTATCGCCCCGGAGTCTGGCCTGATGGCGCTCAGCGCACGGGCGATCAATGCCATATATTCATCGTTCTCTTGCGCTTTTAATAGCATAAAGCGGGAAGGGGAACGAGGGTGGCAAAAGAGCGTCAGACTGTCTGCCAGACGCGACTGAATAGCGGAGAATTCAGCAGGAGCAAGCTGAGCTGCCTGAGTGAATAGCGTTTGATAAGGCGTATTATTGGGCAGTAAGTGCTGCCATGAGAGTCGGTTACTGGTCAAAGTATCAATGTAATCGTCTAAAGGAAAAGCGTGATTATACAAGAATAATGCGCACTGCGCATAAGGAGAGTCATCTCTCCGTCATCTTTCATTCGTCGAAGATCAGAACCTGATTGGCCAATCGTCTTAAAAGCCGCTAGAAAACCGCCAGAAAGCGGCCAAAATCAGGGAAAACTGTTATGCTGGAAGTAACGTTACGCGGTCACTGAAGAATTTAATATGAAATATCAACAACTAGAAAATCTTGAGTGCGGATGGAAATGGAAATACCTGGTGAAAAAACATCGCGAGGGAGAAGCGGTTACGCGTTTTCTGGAGCAAAGTGCGGCGGATGATGCGGTGCAGGCATTGCTTAAAATGGAAAACCAGCCAGTGAAAGTGTTGGAGTGGATTGCGCAATGTATGAATCCCATCTTAGAAAATAGGATGAAGCAAACGATCCGCGCACGGCGTAAACGTCATTTTAATGCGGAACACCAACATACGCGCAAGAAATCAATCGATTTGGAATACTTGGTTTGGCAGCGTCTGGCGGCTCTTGCTCAGAGGCGTGGGGTGACCTTGTCGGAAACGATTGTGCAGTTAATTGAAGATGCCGAGCATAAAGAGAAATATGCCAGCCAGATGTCGCTGCTCAAGCAGGATCTTAAAGACATTCTGAATAATAAAGACGAAAAATGATCGGTATTTGTCATTTATCTTGCTGAAAAACGGACATAAAAAAGCGCAGGGCGCGTTTTCCAACGTTGCGCAGCAACGGCCCGTAGGGTGACAGACAAAGATGTCCTTCATAAAAAAACCTCGCCGAAGCGAGGTTTTTTTCGTTAATAACTTAAGCCTGAGGCTGAGTTACAACGTCTTTGATGCCTTTAACTTCGATCTCTACGCGACGATCTGGTGCCAGGCAGTCGATCAGCGCAGCACGAGGTTTCACGTTGTCACAGGTAGAACCGGTAACTGGTTGAGATTTACCTAAGCCACGAGCAGAGACTTTATTCGCAGGGATACCTTTAGAAACCAGATAATCCACTACGCTCTGAGCACGTTTTTCAGACAGAGCTTGGTTATATTGCTCTGAACCTAAACGGTCAGTGAAGCCCAGAACAACAACGGAACCGTCTTTCGGGTCCAGAGAGCTCAGCTGGGTGTACAGTTGATCCAGTGATTGCTGGCCTTCTGCTTTCAGCGTTGCTTTGTTGAAGTTGAACAGGACGTCAGATTTCAGGGTGAAACGCTTGGTTTCAACAACTGGAGCTGGTGCTGGAGTTGGAGCCGGAGCAACAACGGGTGCAACACGCTCATCTTGACCGAAACGGTAAGACAGGCCAACGCTCATCAGCAGGTTATCTGGACGGGCACCAACGGTACCAGCATCACCAATGTTGCTTACCCATTGGTAGTCAACGCGGGCAGCCCAGTTTGTGTCGATAGCGTATTCAACACCGATCGCAGCCAGCGGAGAAACGCCAGTATCGTTGTTGTTGAGGTGGGTGCCGCTTCTGTCAGCGTGGCTATCAGTGCGCCATACCATGCCGCCCAGACGGGTATAGGCGTCCAGACCTGGCATCACTGGGTAGCTCAGTTTAGTAGCCAGTTGAATGCCTTGTGCCTTGAAGCTAGCACTGTCTGCTGCATTAGAAGTAGAACCAGCATACTTCATGCGGCCCAACCAATCGTAGCCCAGTTCAAAACCCAGGTACGGGTTGGCTTGGTAACCAACAAAAGCACCAGCGCCTAATTTGCTTTTGATCGGGTTATTGATGACACCGTTGTAGCCATTGCCATAGAAGCCCGTATCGTGGAATTGAGACACACCCAGTTTACCACCGGTGTACCAGGTATTTTCTTTAGGAGCTGCTTGCGCGATAGTCGCGAAGCTAGCCAGTGCCACTGCAACTGCGATAGCTGTTTTTTTCATTTTACGCCTCATTATCATCCAAATCGGCAATTAACCTGGAGGGCTAATAAACCTTTGGTTAAAATCCTTTGGTTGGAGACTTTGCCCTTATTTATGACTCACTGTCAGTCAACTGACGTTATAAAAGAGCAACTCCAGCGAGTTAAAGTCTACAACGTGATGAGAAAGTTACAAGTATGATGTGACTTGCGTCATAGGAAAAACGCACGAATCATACACACTTACTAACAAATAGTAGATGGTTTTGACAGATCTTACGTCTTTGGGGTGTATTAAATATAGCCAAAAAGCCCGCAGAATACCGCTTTGCGGCGATCCACGGGGCATATAACGTAATTGAGCTGAGAAAAATCTTAATTTACTTAATGATACAATGTCGAATGAATTTTAAGGCTGGGAAACAGTCTATAGGCGTCCCCGCTGGCATTTTCTGGTCGCATAATAAAGCCGTATGTATTCCCTGCCTGTGCGGCGTCCCGTAACCGAACCTTCTCTTCTCCCGTCAATTCGTGCGGCAACCAGCACAAAACGGCGCTGTAATTTCCTGTCAGTAACGCTCTCTCCATGGCATCAACAGTAAACAAGGGATTGATATGGTTGAGCTGCACTATTTTATCCAGCGGTAATCCAGATTGCTGTACCCAAGGGCGACTCAATTTTTGCTGAGGAGAAAGCCATAGCAGCCAGCGAGACTGTGTGCCTAGCTGCTGTAAGAGTGGAAGTAACAGGTGTGTGACTATGGGTTGATCGGCGTTGTACACGACTTCGCTGATAATACCGCCCGCGACAGCCGAAGATTCTGCTGTGTGTTGATTGGCAGAAAACGATGATGACGGGACGTTGTGAGAGCTGATTGATTGCGTACGCATAATGAGTTCTACCCATAGTGTTACTGTATGAATGTACAGTAACTGCTGTGTGCGTGAAAATCAACCTGATTTTTTGAAAGCGCTTCGCATATTCTTTATGCAAGAGACAGTAAACACATTTACTGTTTGAAGCCACCTCAGGGGTGTGGTTAATTATTTATTCCTGCTACGAATATTTAACTGTTCAGGAAGAGATCATTTCAATACTAAGGATTATGGCAATGAAGCAATTATGCAAAAAAAGGATTTTGCAATCTCAACATTCGTTTTCCTCTTTAGGGGATATCACTTCACGTTCCCAATTTGGTGGCTACAGTATCGCAGCAAATAAAACGATTTTTGGATTGGTGTCGGAAGGGGAGCTTTATCTTCGCGCCAGTAAAAAAGATGAAAAATATTTTCAGCAGCGTGATATGCCACATCTGATTTATACCAAACGCGGTATGCCGTTACCGCTGAACTACTTCCTTGTTGATGACATATTATGGCAAGAGCCACAGCAGTTATTATATTTTGCCCGACTGGCGTTAGCAGGTGCGCAGCATGATCAGGCTCTTAAATGTACGAGCGGGCGTTTAAAAGATCTCCCTAATCTTAACCACGACATCGAAAGGCTGCTGTGGAAAGCGGGAATAAAGAATATTGATGAATTACAGCATTATGGTGCGAAAAACAGCTATCTTGAGCTGCGAAAGGTGCGCGCTAATTTAAGCGTGAACGTGTTATTGGCGCTTGCTGGCGCAATTTGTGGCACGCATCAAGCCGCGCTCCCCCGCGGTATTCGTAATGAGCTTTTAGAGTGGTATAAAAATAATACTCTTTCCAAAGGGCCAAAACACTAAGAGCGTGCTCCCTGTTTTACTGTGAAATTATGTCGTTTTTTAGCTGTACGAGTTCAGGTAAGAGGCCGATCAGCAGGCCGATTTGCTGAATAATTAATGGTTCTTTACTGTCTGACTCAAGTGAAAGGGATTGAATGCCGGTGGCAATAGCTTTCAATCCCTGATTGATTCGTAGACTGTCCTCTTCCCGACAGTGTAGCGCGTCGTCAACATGACACACGGCATCATCCAGAAATTGCAGCGTTTCCGATGAAGCTATTTTCCCACGGTGTGCGCCGAGCGTTGAGATATAACTTAATAACGTATGATTCAGGCACATGAAGCGGAATGCATTGTCCAGCTTGTTCTTGGTGGTGTGAGGCTCAGAGGACATATTTGACACAACCGATGCCAATTCTGCGTCGCAATTATGCGCATCGCGACGGGCAATACGATAAGGCAAACTATTATCTTTCCCCTGATGATATTGAATCATGATCGCGTCAAGATAGCGGCAATTGGCATTTAATGTTTTATTAATAACGGTAGGCAGGCCGCGGAAACGCCAATCTGGCCAAATAAAACTCACTGCCGCCCATGCGATGGCGCAACCCAACAAGGTATCAATAATACGTGGTACCGCGACGTCAAAGCCTTCGCCCAACAGGTTGAAACAAAGTAGGACAAGCAGCGTAATAAACATGGTCGCATGTGCGTATTGCACGTTACGAAAGGCAAAGAAGAGTACACCGCTAATGACGATCAGCGTGAGTTGTCCTTCCTGTGAAGGGACGAAGTACAGGATAGGAAGGCCGATTAAAATACCGGTCAATGTCCCGATAACCCTCAACGTCAGTCGTCTCCGGGTTGCGTTATAGTTGGGCTGGCAAACAAATAGGCTGGTCAGCAAAATCCAATAACCGTGTTGCAAACCCGTTATCTGAATCAACGCGTAGCCGCTACAGAGTAAGACTGACATGCGGATGGCATGGCGAAACAGCGCCGACTGTGGTGTTAGATGGCGGCTAATGCGTAAACGGATATCGCTCCAACCCGTGATGTTGTCATCGGCTAGCGTGTTTTCTGGATTGTTTTCTTGCTCAATGCTCTGCTCGGATTCGATGGTCGATAATTGCGCATCAATAGCACGCAGATTATTCAATAAATAAGTGAGTGCCTTAATTTGTGCGGGATCCGCCATGTTGTTGGCAGCGACGCGCGCAATAGCGGATTCAAGATGCACAAAAGCTCGCTCAATGCGGCTGTCATGCTGATATTTTTGGTGCAGCAGAATGGATTGCGATAACTTCTGGCAGGCTTTGGCTTGCATGCTTAGCAGACGTTGAAAGCGAAATAGGACGTCGCTATAGCGCAGTTTTTCACGCAACTGTGGATAGTAAACATGCGAAGAACTGGCACGTTCGTGAATATCCTGGGCGACAAAATAGTAGTGCAGTGTTTGGCGTGTTCCTCGCTGTCCGCGATCGCCACGCAGGCGCGTTAACAATGATGATTTGGTTTGGTTGAGCATCGCAACCAGTTGGCTGTTTGCCATGGCAACATCAATAAGGGGCTTGTCAGTTTCTTCTTCAATATCGGGATCGAATAGGTTGGCTTTTGCATCTAAGTAGCGAGCTAACTGTTGATAACACTGTGCGAGATTATCCTGCAACGGGCGGATCGGGAAGAGTAGATGTCCGAATAGCGTCAGCAGATTATACCAGGAGGCTCCGATCAAGAGCATGATGGGCTGCTGATACCAATTGTCGTAAAGGGATATTCCTAGCATGGTGTAAATCGCGATCAGCAGTGCACCGAATGCGATTGTCGCATAGCGCTGCCCTAATGCGCCGAGCAGGATAAAACCGCAGGTTGATACCGCCAGACCAATGCCGAATAGCCACGGATAAGGAAAAAGCAATTCGATCGAAACGGAAGCAACAAAAAAACAGGACAGCGTAATAAATAAATTACGTAACCGTCCGGTGAGGCGATCGTCGAGGTCGGTAAGAGCCGCGGCGACAACCCCCAGAGTGACCGGAATTGTTGATGTTGGCTGACCTAGCCACCAGGGAACGGCCGCTGCACCACTGAGTGCAATAAGGATGCGGATGCTATACAGCCAACTGCTGTTATAGACATAGCGACGAATTCCTGGGGCGAAGGTGAGCAACGTAATATCCTTAGATGCCGTTAGCGATAGTGACGACGGGCATTATTTTCCCGCGCAGCCTGCGCGAGCTCGACGGAAACCACGCGACGTCCGACAGGCCATAGCGCGATGGCAGCAATTTTAAAATTAGCGATGCCGACTGGAATGCCAATGATCGTAATACATTGAGCGATACCGGTAATGATATGCGATAGGCAAAGCCACCAGCCAAAGAAAATGAACCAGAAGATATTAAGTAGAGAACCGCCAGCGCTAAGAATGGCGCTCTTTTCATTGGGGCGTAACGCATCAACATGGATGGCTTCACTGCCATAAGGAAAAAGCGACAATTTGGTGATTTCCCAGCATGAGCGTGTTAGCGGCAAAGTGAAGATCAGCAGCACGCTGACGACGGTTGCCAGAAGCCAGGCTAATGTGGTGAAAAAGCCGCCCAGTACGAAATTAAGGATGTTCAACGCAGTACGCATAGTTTCTCCTGTGCTTGCAAGGTAACCAAACTTGCTGATGGTAAAAGAATTATCACATTAAGCATCAGGATATCCTAACCTGTTTTTAAGGCTAGAGCGTGAAGTCCGATAACGGGTAAACTAGGAAACTGAGAAACGCTAACAAATGTACCAATGTCCCTCTCACATAGTCATGGCGCGAACATCATGGAACTGAAATCTACCTCATTAGGTAAACATCTGGCTCAGCATCCTTACAACCGGGTGCGGTTACTGAATGCCGGTGTCGAAGTGAGTGGCGATAAACATGAATACCTGATTCCTTTTAATCAGTTGCTGAATATTCACTGTAAAAGAGGGCTGGTGTGGGGTGAGCTGGAATTTGAATTGCCAGCCGGAAAAGTGGTGCGTTTGCATGGTACTGAGTGGCAGGAAACGCAGGCTTTTTACCGCCATCTTCTCAAATCCTGGCTTGGCTGGAGCGAGGAGATGAGCCTGATC
Organism: Pectobacterium punjabense; assembly: GCF_012427845.1. Lineage (NCBI taxonomy): Bacteria > Pseudomonadati > Pseudomonadota > Gammaproteobacteria > Enterobacterales > Pectobacteriaceae > Pectobacterium > Pectobacterium punjabense. The sequence continues at coordinate 2,895,582 of NZ_CP038498.1, read as the reverse complement.
TGTGCTGAGGTTTTGCTGCGTCAAATGGACAGTATCCATACACTGACGCAGCAGGATAAATGGTTTAGTCGTCAGGCTCTATCAACGTTGCAGAGTGCTATCCGCAATTCGCTGGAGTCTCTGCCTCTTCCTCTTGCTCGCCTTGATTCCTTTGATAACTGCCGTGATAACTACCAACATTGCCTGCGTTGGCTTGAGCAGGGTGACGAGATGCGCACTGCGACGAACCAGGCATGGACGGATCGCACGTTGGCGGCAGAGCAGACTTTCTTTGAAACGGTAGAGAGTTCGCCATTAAATGTGTCTCAGAGCAAAGCCGTGATGAATGGCGAAGAGGGCGTGCTAGTGTTGGCAGGGGCAGGCAGTGGTAAAACGTCCGTGCTGGTGGCTCGTGCAGCCTGGCTAATGCATCGTCAAGAAGCGGCGCCCGATCAGATTTTGCTGCTGGCATTTGGCCGTAAAGCGGCAGACGAGATGAACGAGCGCATTCAGGAACGGCTCCATACGGATGAGATTCAGGCTAAGACATTCCATGCGCTGGCATTGCACATCATTCAGCAGGCTAGCCGTAAGGCACCGATGGTAAGCCAGCTTGAAAGTGATGCAAAACAGCGCCGCGAGCTGTTGATTTCACACTGGCAGCAGCAATGCGCCGAGAAAAAAACGCAGGCTAATGGTTGGCGTCGTTGGTTAACGGAAGAGCTGGAGTGGGATGTGCCAGATGGCGATTTCTGGAACGATTCGAAGCTGGCGGCTCGGTTGGCTGGACGACTTGAGCGCTGGCTGGGATTGATGCGTATGCACGGTGGTAGCCAGAGCGAAATGGTGGAACAAGCGCCAGAATCGATTAGGACTGAATTTCAGCAACGTATTCGCCTGATGGCACCGTTATTGAAAGCCTGGAAAAAAGCGCTTAAGGACGAAAACGCAGTCGACTTCTCCGGCCTTATCCATCAGGCTGTGAACTTGCTGGATAAAGGACGTTTTGTCAGTCCCTGGAAACATATTCTGGTCGATGAATTTCAGGATATTTCACCACAGCGCGCGAGTTTGCTTGCTGCGCTGCGGCGACAAAATAGCCGTACCTGCCTGTTTGCCGTAGGGGATGACTGGCAGGCAATCTATCGTTTCAGCGGTGCGGAATTGGCGTTGACGACGGGCTTCGAACAGCATTTTGGCGTAGGTGAACAGTGCGCGCTAGATACGACCTATCGCTTTAATGAACGCATTGGTGAAATTGCCAACACGTTCATCCAACAGAATCCGTATCAGTTGAAGAAACCGCTTAATAGCTTGAGCAAGGGGGATAAAAAAGCGGTGACTATCCTACCTCAGGAACAGCTTGAACCACTCTTGGATAAGTTGAGCGGTTTTGCTAAAGCCGATGAGCGTATTCTCGTGCTTGCTCGTTATCACCATTTGCGCCCTGCTATTTTAGAGAAGGCTGCGACCAAATGGCCGAATTTACATATTGATTTCATGACGGTGCATGCCAGTAAAGGTCAGCAGGCTGAGTATGTCATTATTGTAGGGATGCATGAGGGTAAAGATGGGTTCCCGGCTCCGGCAAGAGAATCTGTGATTGAGGCAGCGCTGTTACCTGAGCCAGAGAATTTTCCCGATGCGGAAGAGCGTCGCTTACTGTATGTCGCGTTGACGAGAGCAAAGCATCGCGTCTGGCTGTTACAGGATACGACAACTCCCTCAGTGTTTGTTGAGCATCTTCAGCGCTTAGGCGTGCCAGCACAGCGTAAGCCTGGATAACGGAAAATAGAGAAGTAGAACAGTAGAGGCCAGCGTCGGGTGTGCAACTCGCCGCTGGTCTATTTCTATGTGTTAGCGCTATTTGAGGCGGTCTTGCAGGTAGCGCTGATAATCGGGGATAGTTATCTGCACCGGTTCTTTAAATAGCGCAGAATTAACCAGAAAATCCGCCGTTGCACGGTTGGTGGCAACCGGAATGTTCCAGACGGTCGCGAGCCTCAGCAGCGCTTTTACATCGGGATCGTGTGGTACGGCGTTAAGTGGGTCCCAAAAGAAGATCATTAAATCAATTTTCCCTTCGGAGATGAGTGCACCAACTTGCTGGTCGCCCCCCATCGGCCCACTCAGCATGCTTTTTACGGGCAGACCCGTATTTAACTGAATCAGGTTCCCGGTAGTACCGGTGGCGTAAAGCGTGTGCTCTTTGAGCTGTTCTTTATTCGTACCAACCCAATCCAGCAAGGATTGTTTACAGTGGTCGTGTGCTACCAGCGCAATATGTTTTTGCGCAGGGGTGGTACGGGTGGTGAACTCCATGGTTACGTCCTTCAATCTGGTGTAGTAAAGCTGACGCTAGGGTACAGACAGATTACGGAAACGCTGTTTCAGTGCAAAGCAATAAAAGCAGGAAAAGGCGAACGGGTATCAAAAATCTGATGTGACTGCGCGTTAAATCACCAGGTTACGGATTCATTCAGCGCGCTAGCAAAACCAGCAACTGAAGCCCCTTTTGCTGCTGCGTTGTATTCCGACATTTTTCGCTCTATATCGAGTAGCTCATTGTCTGCGATTACAAGCGCATCGGTACGCACGGGGATAGCCTGATTTTTTTCATCAAGCAATTGATATTGGGGAAGGGCCGTGAAGTTTTTGCGATCCTGAAGGGTTTGCAGCGGCGGTAGCTTAAATGACACCGAAGCCACTTTTTCGGTGTTAAAGGTCGCAATAAATGTTGAAGGAAAATAGGTCGCTGGTGCGCCAGTCTGAGTATCAACAGTATCGACAACTTTGAACAAGATCTGATGTTGTCCACTGCCAAGCGCGAGGCTATCGGCACCCTTTAGCAACGAGCCTGACATCCTCTGCCCGTCAACCATCAGGAGATCGATTTTCTGATCTAATTTCAACGTTGTTGCCGCAATTGCCGAGGTGCTTAAACCTGCAATAAAAAGGCAGACAGTGATGAAGCCGAATTTCATAATTTTCTCAGATGGTACGTCATTCGGGTATTGTTGAGGAATTGTCTGAATGTGTCAAAGGTTTCAATTTGAAACAGGCTGTTATGGCATTTTTCGTGCCATGCTGCATTAGGTCACGGGTGCTGTAAGTCATTTCACGCCATTCGTTGAATGTAAGATACACTGTAATAAATCACGCAAGAGAGGCTGAATAGCATGAATGACAGTGATATTGAATCGGTACTGAAAACGGTAAAAACCATTGCGTTAGTGGGTGCCAGCGATAAACCGTCCCGTCCAAGTTATGGTGTCATGGCCTATTTACTTGAGCAGGGCTATAACGTCATCCCCGTCAGCCCTAAGCTGGCTGGTCAGACGCTCTTGGGACAAAAAGCGTATTCCAGTTTGGCAGACATCCCTAACCCTGTTGATATGGTTGATGTTTTTCGTCAGCCAGAGGCAGCCTATGAGGTGGCTAAAGAGGCTATCGCCATCGGCGCTACCGTCCTATGGTTGCAGATTGGCGTCATTAATGAGCAAGCGGCAATTTTGGCTCACGATGCAGGGTTGAAAGTTGTGATGGATCGTTGCCCGAAAATTGAAATCCCACGACTGGGTTTGGATAAATAAGCTGTAGGCACTGGGCGATGTTGACTATCACAACATCGCCGATGTCTGATTGTAGTGCCAATATTTATTTTTGATGAAACTTAGTGGCGCAACTGGGGGGCTCGGCGTTGAATGACCTCAGCTAATTCATTTAACGAAGGGTGATCGTGCTCGGAAAGCTCTTCCTTCATCAACTGTGCCTCCGCCAAATAAGTATGTATCGGTTGGCCTTCGTCATCTTCCATCACAACGTGATACCACGGTTCAGATCGCGGGGTGTCATTGCCGCTAATTTCTTCCCAGGTGGGCGTTTCTAGTGAATATTCGGGATCGATATCGATAATGACCCCAGGAAACCCTAGAAGCTTATGACGAATCTGTTGTCCGATGCCAAATTTGCTGACGATCATATAACCCCCTGGAAATTGATTATACTTTCTACTCGCTGCGGATTTTGCGGGGAGAGGATAACCGCATCCGATAATGTTTTTAGCGTTCAGAGGTTTTTTCAAGCGATGATGCCATGTGTTCGTTAGTGCATCACTGGCTGAACTCATTATTAACAGTATGGTGTAAATTTTTAGAAGATACAGTCCGGCTAATAAATGTTGTTTGGTGGCTTAGGGGGAAAGTGGGGAAGATGACAACGATAGCGATGGCGGCTTATGTTTATGGTGTGGTTCAGGGGGTCGGTTTTCGTTACAGTACGCAACGTCAGGCAATACAGCTTGGTCTTACTGGGTATGCTCGCAATTGTAATGATGGCAGCGTGGAAGTGGTGGCAAGCGGTGAACCTCATGCGGTAGATGCGTTAATTGAGTGGCTGAAACAAGGGGGCCCACGAAGCGCCAGAGTTGATAGGGTGCTTATTGAGCCGCATGGCAAGATAGACTACGAAGGCTTTGCGATCCGTTATTGAAACGGGGAAGCTAGATGCATTTCACTGGTTTGGGTAAGCCCGCTATCTTGGTTGCTTGTTTTGCCGGCCCTTTTGGAAACAGTTTATACAGATAGCGGCTATTTCCTTTCTCTTCACCGTACTTTTGTGCCATTGCTTTAACTAACATGCGTATAGCGGGTGAGGTGTTAAACTCCTGATAAAAATTCCGCACGAATCGGACGACTTCCCAATGTGGTTCTGTCAACGCGATGCCTTCCTGTTCAGCTAACACGAGAGCCAATGCTTCACTCCACGTCGTGCTGTCCATCAGGTAACCCTGTGCGTCTGTTGCGATCGTTCGCCCTTCAAACTCCAACATCTTCTCTCCGACTGCGGTATCTCAGCCGTAGTTTAACAAACTTTTCGCGATGTACCTGAATAAAAAACACCCTGTCAGCGTACTGCTCACAGGGTGGAATGATTATCTCATTAGTGCACCCGCTGAGCTTTTCTCAGTGCGGGACTTACTACCTTTAGTCGTTGCGCATGATGCCCAAGATGCTCAACAGGCTAACGAAGATATTGTATATCGCGACATACAGGCTAACTGTTGCACGGATGTAGTTGGTTTCGCCGCCGTGGATGATGTTACTGGTCTCCCACAGGATGGCGCCTGCTGAGAACAGAATAAACAGGGCGCTGATTGCCAAATGCAATGCCGGAATCTGTAAGAACAGATTAGCAATGACGGCAACAATCAGAACAACAAAACCTGCCATCATCATGCCAGACAGGAAGGACATATCCTTACGCGTGGTTAAGACATAGGCTGAGCAGCAGAAGAACACCAGCGCCGTACCGCCAAGCGCCAGCATGACAATGTCACCTGCACCGGAAGAAATCAGTGAGCTTAATATCGGGCCCAGCGTATAACCCATAAATCCAGTCAGTGCGAATGCCGCCAAAATACCGGCAGGGCTGTTCGCTAGTTTATGTGTCAGGAACATCAGACCATAAAACCCAACGAGCATCAGAATTAAACCTGGTGCGGGCAGGTTAAGTACAGTACTTGCCGTTGCGGTAACGGCGGAAAAACCCAGTGTTAGCGACAGCAGGAAATAGGTATTGCGCAGCACTTTGTGAGTGCTGAGTAACGAACTTTCACGGGTAGAAGAAACAACAATACGATCCATATCAGCGACTCTCTCTCTTCAGGGTGCTATTATTCAATGTCAAAGAATAAATAGTTTCAAGACGTTATTAAAGATGGTTTACCCTTCTTTACGCTGCAAATTCGCCATACTCCGTACCTGCATTCGTGTTTTACCCTGTCATTCTTATGATGGTGGGGATAAATTGCTCTATTTTGTGTGCCTCGTGACTATTTTACGCACAATTACGCTGTGTTAGATTGTTTTTCAGGCAATTGAGCGCCGTGATGCTTTACAAGATCCCACACACTGTTTATAGTTCGCGTCATTGCGGAGGAGTGGCCGAGTGGTTGAAGGCACCGGTCTTGAAAACCGGCGACGCGAAAGTGTTCTAGAGTTCGAATCTCTACTCCTCCGCCACAAAATTCAACGGGTTAGCTTAGGCTAGCCCGTTTTCGTTTCTGCTGTCGAATCCGATATAGTCTTTTTTTATTGTGGCGTTGTCATCTCTGCCAGAGTCGGCGTGTGCTAAGTGGTTTAAACCTGTGCGTGAATTATTCATCGCTTGTTTATTCTGAAATGAATACTAACGATTAGCAAAAAATAAATATATGTCATTTCGGGGTTTTAATATGTTCATCCATAATGAACAAAAATAGGGCAATGAATGTATTTCATTCTTCCAACCCTGCCTATTCATTATCGATATGATGCCGTTGATTAAATAAAATAGTCTCTCGATAATACGAGAATATTACCGAGTTGATGGTCGAATGTATTGACGGGACATTAAATAAGAAAGTCGTCCTGAGTTTTATAAACCACTAACTCCAGCAATGCGCGATATCTTTCCTGAAAAGCGATATTGGCCTCTTTTTCAATTTTGTTCACTAATTTAGCAATGATAGCCTTGTTACTAACGGAATGGCCGGATTGAATGATTTCTTCCACTATGTTGCCGAGTATCTCCATATCACTAGCCTGAGAATCAAGGCCAGGATCACCCGATGTGGGGTGCTCGTTTTGGGACACCTCTGGATGCATGACCTCTCCTCACTTTCACACTTTGGGCTGAGTTTACGCACACTGTCAGACAGCGTTAATACACCATCCACCAAGTGTGAAGACACGGTTAGTTAACTTTAGCGCATCACGCGCATAAAACCAGTCAAGATGATAAATAAACACAGCATTACCCAGCCGCTTGTACGAGCGTGAAAGGATGACGGCGATCAATGGTCAGGTGAATAAATATGAATTTGCTATTTCTCACCAATAATATGTCTGGAATAATTATACGAGATGACATGACTTCAATAAGTTAAACATGACGGGATGCTCGGAGGTTGAGGAAAAAATTAGCTGAACATAAAGACTGTTAATGTATTTGAGCTCGTCTTGTAGCCCTTTATCTGTACAAGGTGGTGACCTTTTCCTGTGGCACATATCGTTTTATCAAAAATGTCTTTTTATCAAAAACAGTGCGGTAGTTTACCTGGAGCGTTGGCATGCAGAAGATTAGAGCAAAAGCAGTTTGTCTTTTCCGAAACCATAACAAAATTCTATTAGCTGAAGGGTATGACCCTATAAAAGATGAGCATTATGTGTTGCCACTCGGCGGTGGCATTGAATTTGGAGAGTCGTCACAGGCGGCTGCGGAGAGAGAAGTTCAGGAGGAAATTAGCGCAGCGACCAAGGACTTTTCGCTATTGGGTGTTTCAGAAAATATCTTTTCCTACAATGGCAAGGCAGGGCATGAAATTGTCTTTGTCTATGAAGCTCGTTTTCAGGATGAAATGCTTTATCAGCAAGATATCATTCATGGCATAGAGACAAATGGCGTTCCGATCGTTACCCGCTGGTTTGATATTGATTTGCTGCGTTCCGGGAAAATCAACTTTTATCCTCATGGTATAGTGGACATGATCTAGCTGGTATCGAACGGCCAGGATGATGGCTCGGTACTGCCTGTGTGATGATGAAATGCTGATATTAAGCGCCGAAAAAGGAAACAAAATGCACGTATTAATGGTCATTGATATGCAGAATGCCGTGTTTGCAACGCCGAGAGCGCGACAGGCGCAGACGGTTGCATTGATAAACCAACTTTCAGGCGCAGCAGACCAGACGATTTTTATTCAGCATGAAGGGGACAGTATGTTGTCAGGCAGTGACGGATGGCAATTATTACCTGAGCTCCATCAACCCGAAGGCAGTTTGTTTGTTACTAAAACGGCATGCGACGCGTTTTATCGTACGCCGTTAGCTGATGTGCTGGCTGAATTGAATGTTAACCACCTCACGATTTGTGGGTGTGCGACGGATTATTGTGTTGATGCAACCATTAAAAATGCAGCCAGCCGGGGCTATGCGTTGACGATTGCAGCCGATGCACACACGACGGCCAATCGTGGTGAACTGAAAGCAGAACAGTTAATCACGCACTACAACGAGGTGTGGCGGAATTTTATTATTCCTGGCAACACGATTACGCTAGAAACAACGGAACACATCGTTGCTTCATGGAAGATGAGCCGCTAACGCCATGTTGAATATCATTTCTATCCGAAATCGCCCCGAATACAAAGAACGGGCGATCCATTATTTCCAACGGCACTGGGCATCAAAGGAAACGTTGATGCTTTATGAAGACTGTATTAGTCACTGTATTAATGCCGAAAACCCACTGCCTGATTGGTATTTGTTGGAAAAGGATGGACTCATTATTGGTGGTGCGGGGTTAGTTACCAATGATTTCATTAGCCGTATGGATCTTTATCCCTGGTTGTGTGCGCTTTACATTGAAGAGAGCCACCGTGGGAAGGGGTATGCGGGGCAATTGATCGAACACCTTACTCAGGAAACTCGGCGTGTTGGTTTTTCTACGCTGCATCTGTGCACTGAGTTGTTCGGCTTTTATGAGCGATATGGCTTCCACTTTACTGGAATGGGCTATCACCCTTGGGGAGAGTCGTCACGCATCTATACCCGATCGCTTTAAAGCCAATCGGCGGTGAGCTAACGTGCATTTTATGCGCCCATTAGGTTAAAAATTGCGGGCAACATGCGTAAAAGTGAACGGGATCATATTCTGCTGACGACGAGCAGACTACGCTTCTTACATACTGACAGATAATCAGTTATCCACGTAAGGAGAGGTGATTATGTACACAAGCATCCTGGTGCCAGTAGATATAGAAGAAGATGAACTCACCAAACACGCGCTTACGCATGCGGTCAGGTTGGCCAAAATGTCGGGTGCTGCAATACACCTCTTTCACTCCCTTCCTGATGCGTCAGCATTTTTATCTGCTTATTCCTTTGGAATAAAAGAGTTTGAGAATGAGGCCGTGGTGAAAGCGAATGACAAGCTTAAATCACTGATGAAAACGATCGAGCTTCCTGCGTCACGTGTGTCATGCAGTGTTAGTTTTGGTTCGGCCAGAGACGAAGTGCTATCGCTGGCAGAGGAGATTAATGCGGATTTAATTGTAATTGGTTCGCGGCGGCCTGATGTGAAAACCTATTTACTCGGCTCAAATGCTGCCGCCATCGTTCGCCATGCAAAGATGTCAGTATTAGTGGTTCGTTAATTCTTTGTCTAACGCTGCTGCTCATTTGGGGTTGGTGACCGACAGCAGCGTTGTTATACGTCAGTATGACGATCGCAATATTCAACACGTTCGATTAATCGTTCGATCTCACAATCGGAAAATACTTCTATACCATGGTGACGTAGCAACTCGGCGGTAACGCCACTACCAGCCATTTGCGAACCATCAAATTGTCCGCTGTAGATAATATTGCTGCCACAGGAAGGGCTCCCTTCCGTAAGGAGAGCAAAGCGACAGTTATGTTGTTGTGCCATTTGTAGCGTTAACCATGCTCCCAGAATATAACGTGCGGTCACATCGTTGCCGGTTGCTTCAACAACTCGGGCGCCAGCTTTGATGACGGAACGGTCACCAAAGACCGGAATAATCTCCGCTGAAGGCCTGGGGGTTGAGAAACCCGCAGCTAGTTCCGGGCAAAATGTAATCAACCGCGCCTGTTGTCGCCACTGGGCAAGATAGTCTCCGACAGATTTCTTTTCAGTACCGTTATAGCGCACGGGGAAACCTGATAGACAAGCACTGATCAGAATGTTACTCATCGCGGGGCATTCTCTCTAGAAGGTGAGTATAGGCGTTGCGGCATTGAGTCATTAAACCTGTCATCAGGAAGATAAACGCTTTTAAAAAATGGAGAACAGCAAGACAACGGGAAAGCTCAACGGCCAGGTGAGAGCTACCATTAACGAAGCAAAAAAGCGAATGAATAGGGATTTGTCTTTACTTAACAAGAAAGTAACGATCAAGGAAACGACAAAACCGATCATGTAGGTAAGTTTAATGAGTTCCCATAGGGAGTGATGTGGCACGTTTGTTTCCTTTTATTCTCGCAGCGCCTGCATTTTATGTCGTTAATATTTTATGATCAATTTTTTAACCCATAATGAGTAGTCAGGTAAGACTCTGTTCGGTGGTACTTATTTTGTACTACAGTTAACAACCTCTGCTTAAAGTGAGACCTTCGGTATGAAAATAACGCTGGCTGTTGCGATGGTTTTCGCTGTGACCTTGCTTTCTTTTTCTACACCCAGTATGGCGAAAAATTCTCGGATTTCTGACGAGCAGATCAAAGAAAAGATCATCCAGGCATCGATTTCTGCTTATTCAGGAAATTGCCCTTGTCCTTATAATTCAGCACGTAATGGTAGTCAGTGTGGTAAGCGTAGTGCATGGAGTCGGGCAGGGGGCTATTCGCCAATTTGTTACAAAGGCGATGTGAGCAGAAAAATGATTGACGACTGGAAAATGAAAAACGGAAATAAATAGTCCATGTTAGGGAAATTAAAATAGCGAAATAATAATCTTCTTGCTAAGAAAATAATGGCGTTATTTATGTGACAGAAATATTAAATTTTTATTTCAGTATGGACATTGCTGACTAGGTGTCATAGGTTACTCTTTTACCCCATGAGAAAGGTAATAAAATGAGTGAGATATCTAGCCTGTCCCTGAAAATTTCCCCAGAGCTGAAAGAAAAAATCAAAGCTGCGGCATTGGAAAACGAAGTATCAATCAGTGCGGAAGTCAGTGCTCGGTTACTGCGGAGCTTTGATGAAGGCCATCTAATCTCTGCCTTGTCTCCTGAATCAGTAGACAGCCAAGGGACGGAAGAGGTGGGTACAGAAGCGCCATTGACGCAAAAAGAACTCAAAAAACTTCGGGAATTGCTGAAAGGTAAATCCAAAGTAACGTCTAAGAAAAAGTAATGCTGGAATATGACTCGGCTCTCTGAGCAGCGTAAACATAAATAAAAACATTAAATCACCCAGCCATCTTGATGAAAAGATGGCTGGGTGAGTCTTTTTTTACCCAAGGTGTGATGTTCTTATAGAAAGTGAACCTGATTGTAAGGAGGGTTACCGTATATCATTCGTTTACTTCCATCTCTATTTCCTGCCCGCGCTATAATATCAATTCAAGTGGTTTTTGTTTTAATTTATGACAAATTGTTATTATTTGTTTTTGGGTTTATTGTTACATTCAAAATGCAATATTTCTGTTTATTTAAAATGCTTATATCTTATAAATAGATAGATTTTTGTAAAATGATCGATTAAATAGATATGAATACCATAAGTTAGAAAATATAAAGATTATCTACAAAAGGCCGATACCGCCTTCGGCGTTAGGAAGATTTGCTCTGACTTGTATTGGTATTTGTCGTTGCTATTCAACCATAATTTTAGTGACGGTAATTCTCCCAAATTTTATGGGACGTGAGTAGATAAAAGTCAGGCGGCCACGCCACGATGCCTGTGGTTTGATGAGCATATCTACTTGCATATTGTTTAAAAGCCTATAAACGATCTGTTCAGAGATGTGTATTTTTTGTTATGAAAAAGAATATTGGGACTATCTGCATTTATTAATAAATATTAATTTTTTAAATTGCGTATTTTTATACAGATAGAGAATATTAGTTAAGGAGATGTTAATGGGTTTGTCCAACTGGCGTATAGGATATCGATTAGGAGCAGGGTTTTCTTTTCTTGTGTTAATGCTTCTGATCATTGGCAGCGTTGCAATTTCAAAGCTAAGTGATTTTCATGAGAAAATGGATGATATCGTTTCTCAAAACTACCCATTAACTGTCAAGAGCAATAAACTCATTGATGAGCTAAATGGTTACCTCAACAATCAGCAACTGTTGTTATTACTTAAATCAGAAAGTGAAATCAATAAACAGTTGTCGTTGAACAAAGCACGTTCAGGAACGATATCTGAACTCATGGAATATCTGAATCAATCCGTTAATGACGATAAATCTATTGCAGTACTGCGCGATATCGGCGACATCCGACGTGATTTTCTTAGTTCAGCGAACAAACTTTCTTCATTGGTCTCGGCAGGAAATACGGATGCAGCTGCTGAAGAATATTTCAACGTCACGCGTGTTACTCAAGAGAAATACACTAGCAAAGTAAAGGCGTTCATCGATATACAGGATGATAAGATGTCATCTTCAGCGCAAGAAGTCGGTGAAAGCTATAAAAATGCGCTGATGGTTCTCGCTACGATCATTATAATTAGTGCGCTAGCGGGGCTGATTATTGCTTCATTGATTACCCGCAGCGTCACTCAACCGCTACAGGAAGCCCTCGTTGTTGCTGAAAATGTCGCAAAAGGCGATTTGACCTCTGAAGTTTATACTGACCGTAAAGATGAAACGGGTCAGTTGTTATCCGCCCTGAATAACATGAACGGTAGCTTGAGACAGATTGTTAGTCAGGTGCGTGATGGTGCAGAAACGATCTCCAGTGCCGCATCGCAAATTGCTGCGGGGAATCAGGATTTATCCGCCAGAACGGAAGAGCAGGCAAGTTCGCTGGAAGAAACGGCGTCATCAATGGAACAGTTGACGTCGACAATAAGAAATACTGCGGATAATACGACGCAGGCGACAGATCTTGCGGCCAGCGCTTCTGCAACCGTGAAGAAAAGTGGCGCGATGATGGAAACGGTAACGCAGGAAATGCGTGGTATTCGCGATTCCTCGCAGCGTATGGCGGAAATTATCGGTGTGATTGATGGCATTGCCTTCCAAACCAACATCCTGGCGCTGAATGCGGCTGTCGAGGCCGCGCGTGCGGGTGAACAAGGGCGAGGGTTTGCCGTTGTTGCCAGTGAGGTTCGTGCGTTGGCTCAGAGAAGCGCTACGGCGGCAAAAGAAATCAAAGAACTTATCGATGATTCGTTTAAGAAAGTGCAGGATGGCATGGGGCTGGTGGAAGAAACCGGCGTCACGATGAATTCACTGGTGACAAACGTGCAGGGTGTAACAGGAATCATCAGCGAAATTGCGCAGGCTAGCCGTGAGCAAAGTGACGGCATCAATCAAATCAACCTGGCCGTTGGGCAGATTGATACCACAACCCAGCAAAATGCGGCGTTGGTTGAAGAATCTGCTGCGGCGGCTCTCTCTTTGCAGGATCAGGCAAATAGTCTCGCGCGTACGGTCAGCGTATTCAATCTTGGTGCATCTTATAAAAGTGCGGCGTTAACGAGAAAGGCAGAAATGCCTGCGCTGTCTGCACCTAAAAATAATCGTGCAGAAAAAACGTCTGGCAAAGGTGAATTGGCGGACTGGACCACGTTCTAATTTATTATTGCTAGTCGTGTATTGCTGATTAACCGCCATTGTGTTGCACAAAGAGTGTCGCACAAGGGCGGTTTTTATTGCTGAATCGAATGATGATAGCCGTAAAGGAATCAGTTTTTGACAATAGCCTGTTTGGGGTGGTTCATATACCACCGAACAACGTCAATCAGTAGGAAGACCAGTAGGCTAACCCCCATAACGGGTAAACTCAGTGCCAGCATCAGCGTAATGAGCGCAATCAGTACCCGGTGAAAAACCGGAACCTGCAACAGTGTGGCCGTCAGCGTATTGACTGGATTCGCGCCATGGCGATATTTTGGACGGCGTATCCACCACATCCGATAGCCCCACACGATCATCGCACAAAGCCCAAGACCAAATGCCGCAAGAATCAACTGATTTGGTAAACCGAATAATACACCCATGTGCGCATCCACTCCCCAACGGGTGAGTTTGGCGGCGAGTGGGAAGGTGTTGAAATCGGTTTTGTCTACAACCTCCAACGTATCAGGATTAATCGATACGGCATCAACCTGCGTTGGCCAGGAACGATCGATCTCACTGACGGTCCACGCACTATGTGGCTTAGTGGCGGGGCGAATTTCGATTTTATTGGCATCAATCCCCGCGTGACGAGCGGTAGCCAGCACCTCATCAAATAACGCCGGTGAATAGGTTTCGGCATCCCCCATTGGCATTGACGCATGGTGCTCCGCATGTTCATCGGTTGTCATCGTCATATCGTGGCCGTGCATCATGTCATGGTGAGACATCGGTGCGGGCAACTGGGTTTTTACCGATGGAGTTTGCCATCCTAAAGCGGTACGTGCGACAGAGATATTGCCTCCTGCCCACTGCGACCAGGTTAACCCTGTTGCGGAGAAAAAGAGCAAACCAAGCACGAGGCTGAGTCCCATCGTGGCATGCCAATGGCGTAGACGCTGCGTTTTCGCTGCTGTCGTCTGGCTATTTTTTAACTTCCGCCGTTTGGTTGCTGATGATATCTGCCGGGTTGACCACCAGATGACAATACCACCCAAGGCAGCAACCCACAGCCAGGATGCTGCCAGCTCACTGTAATTACGCCCGACATCGCCTAATAGCAGCCCGCGATGCAGATAATCGAGCCAGGTACGAAATGGCAAAATGCCGCTGGTGCCATAGACAATTTCACTGCCGCGATTTTCCAGTGAGACGGGGTCAATGAAAACAGCACGGCTTTCTGATGGACCCAGTTCCGGTAAAGCGAACATGACCCGGGTCGTCTCTCCGGCGGCGGGAGCAGGGCGTATCGCAAGCAGTTTTGCGCCCTGATGATGAGTAAGTTCTGCCTGCGCCGCATGAATTTGGTCTGCTAGCGAATGTGGCGTGCCCTGGCTTTCAGTGAAAAGCTGGTGCGAATACAGCCGGTTTTCAATCTGCGGCGTAAGGACATATAGCGTTCCTGTCAGGGCTGCAACGAAAATAAAAGGACCGACAAAAATACCAATATAAAAGTGAAGCCGGATGAACAGAGCAATGATTGCGGCACGTGGCGATATGTTATCCATTGCGTGCTTATCCAACGTCGTTTCTCCAGCTAGGCGCGTGCCGGAAGCGGCAGTCGTGACGGATGCCTGATTAGGGTGTGACATAGAACCCTCTGAAATCATTTAGCAAAAAAAGACCCAAACACCATACCGGAAGGGGTATGGCGAATGCGTTATGAATGCCCGCAGGCATGATAATGCAGCATTCAGAACGGCGGGGCGCGCACCACAGGAGAGGTGTAACGCTCGGGAAGAGCAATCCGGGAAATAAAATGTATAGCTAGCGCTTCAGATAAAGACGCGGTCAATATGGGATTAGGAGAGCCTGTAGTGAACAGCGCGGGGGTATACGCAAAAAGAACACAATAACCACAAGCGGCATGATCCATCATCATGGATGGCGATGAGTGCGAATGGTGTGATTGCGTCGCGTGATGCCCAGACATCGCGTGTCCAGCATGATTATGATGCTGCTCAGCGATATCGCTGCTGCTACTGACGGGCGCGGTTATATCATGTACGTCTCTACTGTGAGAGGCCGCATTACTATGCGTGGTAGTACTATGTGTGGTTATACCATCATAAAGTCCATGCTCACGAGGCACGAGTGTCTGTGAAATCACTGGCGCAATGAAGATGGTCAAAATAGCGAAGATGCCGACCCAGGCTGGGAAACTTCGCCGTCGTAGTGCGGACAAAAGCATAGCAGTCTTAATTCAATAATACCGGGTTCAGCCAGGGGGATACTTTACTTGTCCTTGCTTTGTTACACAAATGTTTATGCCGATCATGCTTTAGGCTGTATGTGTGTTAGCGTAGCCGTATGTTCCGATTTTTATCGGTGGAGTTAGAGAAGACGGTGTAGACGTAAACGGAATAATCCTACGCCCGTATAGATCGATATTCGCTATAGTCCGTGGCTGTTTTCCATTTTTACAACCCGATTTATCATGCTTTAGCGTTCTCTTTGTTTAAACGCTAACCTATTATGATGAACAATATCTTTATCAAGTTGTAGGAAAGCTAACTTATCCATTAATATGGATTTTAGTTGATTGAAGCACACCAACAGGGGGAGCTGTGCTGGATAATAAATTTGGGTTTAAACAGCGGGTTGCCAGCCTTCGCTGGCTGTCCGCCGCCATTATGCTGTCTGTAAGCGCAGTGCCTGCTTGGGCATTCTCTATTGATGATGTGGCACAGCAGGCTGAAAAGCTGGCACAAAAGGGGTTTGAAGCGCCGAAAAGTAATCTTCCAGCGCAATTCCGTGATATGAAATTTGCGGACTACCAGCAAATTCGTTTCAATAACGATAAATCATACTGGAATAATGTACAGACGCCCTTCAAGTTACAGTTCTATCATCAGGGGATGTATTTCGATACTCCGGTGAAAATTAATGAAGTCACGGCGACCACGGTTGATGAGATTAAATACTCGCCTGAGTATTTTGATTTTGGTTCCGTCAATCACGATCCTGAAGCGGTTAAAAATCTCGGCTTTGCCGGTTTTAAAGTTCTCTATCCGATCAATAAAGCGGATAAGAATGATGAAATCGTCAGCATGTTGGGTGCCAGCTACTTCCGTGTCGTAGGGAAAGGTCAGATCTATGGTTTGTCTGCCCGCGGTCTGGCTATCGATACTGCGTTGCCTTCTGGTGAGGAGTTCCCTCGTTTCCGTGAATTCTGGATTGAACGTCCAAAGCCGAATGATAAACATCTGGTTATTTATGCACTGCTGGATTCTCCGCGTGCCGCAGGGGCTTACCGCTTTACCGTTTATCCGGGGCGTGACAGCGTCGTAGACGTTCAGGCTAGAGTTTTCCTGCGCGATAAAGTGGGCAAACTGGGTATTGCCCCGCTGACCAGTATGTATCTGTTTGGGCCGAACCAGCCGTCACCGACGCTGAACTATCGTCCGGCGCTGAATGACTCTAACGGTTTGTCAATTCATGCCGGTAATGGTGAATGGATTTGGCGTCCGCTGAATAATCCGAAGCATCTGTCTGTGAGCACCTATGCGGTAGAAAATCCGAAAGGATTTGGTCTGCTGCAACGCGGTCGTGATTTCACTGCCTATGAAGATCTTGATGACCGCTACGATCTACGTCCAAGCGGTTGGGTTGAACCGAAAGGCGAGTGGGGTAAAGGAAAAGTTGAGCTGGTTGAAATCCCTACTGCGGATGAAACCAATGACAACATCGTTGCTTTCTGGACGCCTGATGTACTGCCAGAAACGGGCAAACCACTGGATATTAAATATCGTCTGCACTTTACGCGCGATGAAGATCAACTGCATTCTCCAGACGTTGCCTACGTTCAGCAGACGCGCCGTTCTGCCGGTGATGTCAAACAATCTAACCTGATCCGCCAGCCTGACGGCACGATCGCTTATATTGTGGACTTCATTGGGCCGAATTTAAAAGAGCTGGATGAGAACGCTCCGGTAGCCTCTCAGGTCAGCATTGGCGATAACGGCGAGATTGTAGAAAATAATGTTCGCTATAACCCAGTAACTCATGGCTGGCGTCTGACGCTGCGTTTGCGTGTGAAAGATGCGAAACAGCCGACTGAAATGAGAGCTGCATTGGTTAATGGCGAGACGACACTGACTGAAACCTGGAGCAATCAGCTGCCTGCTAATGAATAAGTCAACTTCTTCTCTCGATTATATTGAGAAACTCCCTCTGCCTGCTGAGCAGGCAGAGGTTCTTCGCGAAAAATTACCGCAAGCGGCCTGGAACGATCAGGCCGTTTTGCATCAGGTCTTGTCTGAAGGTAACCCGTCTGAAGGTAATCAGGTTAATGTTCAGGCCGAGGAAGATGTGGCGCTGCATTCCGTGCAGGCACGTTTAGACATGGCTTGGTCTGATGGTTTGGATAAGGGTAAGCAACTCGGTACAGACAGAGAAGGGCGGACGGCATTAAAAGCGATGCCTGTTATTACCCGCGCTTCGATGTTCCCCGATGTTTGGCGCACTAATCCACTGGTTCGCTGGTGGGAAAGCTTGCTAGGCAGGACTGTGCCACCTCGTCCTCATTACAGCCCGGAAGAGAAAATTTCCGAAAATCGCTGGCGTCTGGTGGGAACCATTCGCCGCTATATCCTGCTGGCGCTGACGTTGTTCCAGACTGCAATTGCAACCTGGTACATGAAAACGATCCTGCCTTATCAGGGCTGGGCGTTGATCGATCCGTTTGAGATGGCGGGTCAGCCTTGGACGCGCTCGCTCATGCAACTGCTGCCTTACGTACTGCAAAGCGGCATACTCGTTTTATTTGCGGTGTTGTTCTGCTGGGTATCGGCTGGTTTCTGGACGGCGCTGATGGGGTTCCTGCAACTGCTTATTGGGCGGGATAAATACAGTATCTCTTCCACGACAGTGGGTAATGAGGCACTGAATCCTGAGCATCGTACGGCATTGATCATGCCGATTTGTAACGAAGACGTAGAACGTGTGTTTGCGGGGTTACGTGCGACGTATGAGTCGGTTGAAGCGACAGGTAATCTTGCGCATTTTGATATTTACGTTCTGAGCGACAGTAACGATCCCGATATCTGTGTGGCAGAGCAAAAAGCCTGGATGGAACTGTGTCGTGATGTTGGTGGAGCAGGGCGCATTTTCTATCGTCGTCGTCGTCGTCGTGTTAAGCGTAAAAGCGGCAATATTGATGACTTCTGCCGTCGCTGGGGTAATCAGTATAGCTACATGGTGATTCTGGATGCCGATAGCGTCATGAGCGGCGAGTGTCTGACGTCTCTGGTCAGACTGATGGAAGCGAATCCGAACGCGGGTATTATCCAGTCTTCGCCGAAAGCCTCCGGCATGGATACGCTGTATGCGCGCTGCCAGCAGTTTGCAACGCGTGTTTATGGCCCCTTGTTCACCGCGGGTCTGCATTTTTGGCAACTGGGTGAGTCGCATTACTGGGGGCATAACGCGATTATCCGCGTGAAACCGTTCATCGAGCACTGTGCGTTAGCACCACTGCCGGGTGAAGGTTCGTTCGCTGGTGCGATTCTTTCTCACGACTTCGTTGAAGCGGCGCTGATGCGTCGTGCCGGATGGGGGGTGTGGATTGCATATGACCTGCCAGGAAGTTATGAAGAGCTGCCGCCTAACCTGTTGGATGAACTGAAGCGTGACCGCCGTTGGTGCCATGGGAACCTGATGAACTTCCGATTGTTCCTGGTTAAAGGCATGCATCCGGTTCACCGTGCCGTTTTCCTGACTGGCGTGATGTCTTATCTGTCTGCTCCGCTGTGGTTTATGTTTCTGGTACTCTCTACGGCCTTGCAGGTTGTGCATACGCTGATGGAACCTCAGTACTTCTTGCAGCCCCGACAGCTGTTTCCCGTCTGGCCACAGTGGCGGCCAGAATTGGCTATCGCACTCTTCTCAACGACACTGGTGTTGCTGTTCTTGCCAAAGCTGTTGAGCGTGATTCTGGTGTGGGCGAAAGGGGCAAAAGAGTACGGCGGCGCTTTCCGCGTATTCCTTTCCCTGCTGTTGGAAATGCTGTTCTCGGTTCTACTGGCACCGGTTCGTATGTTGTTCCATACGGTGTTTGTGGTTAGCGCGTTCCTCGGCTGGTCAGTGCAGTGGAATTCTCCGCAGCGTGATGATGATGCGACGCCGTGGAGCGAAGCGTTTGTACGCCACGGCTCCCAATTGGTTCTGGGGCTGGTCTGGGCGATAGGCATGGCATGGCTGGATCTACGTTTCTTGTGGTGGTTGTCTCCGATTGTCTTCTCACTGATTCTGTCGCCGTTTGTGTCGGTTTATTCAAGTCGTGCAGCATTGGGATTGAGTTGTAAGCGTGCGAATCTGCTGATGATACCGGAAGAGTTCAACCCGCCGCGTGAATTGGTTGCTACGGATGAATATTGCCGATTGAACCACCAGCGTAGGCTCGATGACGGATTTATGCAGGCTGTTTTCGATCCATCCGTTAATGCCCTTGCCAGCGCAATGGCGACGGCGCGTCACCGCTTTAGTCGGGCGATCGAGGACGTGCGTGAGCAGAATGTTCGCGATGCTTTGAATCGAAAACCGGAAGAGGTGAGCAATAATCAGCGTCTGGCGTTGCTTAGCGATCCCGTTACGATCTCACGCTTGCACTACCATGTATGGCAAAAACCGGAAGCCTATGCGGCGTGGGTTGAGTCTTACCAAAAATTACCCGCACCTCATATCAAAAGCTAACAGTTTGTCGTGTGAAAGATTGGTAGCATAAAAGATAAAGCAACGGCAGTCGCCGTTGCTTTTTTTTTGCCCCTAACAAGACGCTGCTATCCCTGAAATGAGTAACAAGAACGTATGCGTTAATAAAGGGAAGGTTCGCCTTCTGGGCGGGTTTTGAAACGGCGATGCAACCACATGTACTGATCCGGTGCGAGCAGAATATTCTTTTCAACAACCTTGTTCATCCATGCTGCTGTCGCGGCTTCACTGTCTACAGGCGCACCTTGCTCAGCGGGTTGGATTCGCAATTCATAACCTTTTCCTTCAGGCAATCGGCGCGGTACAAAAGGAATGATTGCCGGGCGTGCCGTTTTGATCAGCATATAGCTACCGCGGGTTGTGGCCGCTGTGTCTACTGCAAACAGAGGCGCGAATACGCTGCTGCGTGGGCCATAGTCATGATCCGGAGCGTACCAGATGATATCACCCTGTTTGAGGGCTCGTATCATGCCTTTCAGATCTTTCCGGTCGAGCATGGACTTGTTAGAGCGTAGCCTGCCCCATGTCTGTAACCAGTCAATCAGTTTGTTATCATTCGGGCGGTACACGCCGATACCTGGGTTGTGCATACCAAAGACCCGAGCCCCGAGTTCCAACGTTAAAAAATGCAGTCCAATGAGTAATACACCCTGTTCTCGTTCATTCTCTGGGCGTATATGCTCAAGGCCCGTGACCGTAAACCAGCGTTCAAGACGCCAATTCGGCCAAAACCAGGCCATGCCCGTTTCAACCACACCCATGCCGACAGATTCGAAATTTTTCCTGACTAACGCATCACGTTCAATCTGTGACATCTCTGGGAAACACAATTCAAGGTTGCGGGCGGCGATCTTGACTCGTTGCGGCAGCAGGCGCGTCGCGAGATGGCCAAGCGTGACACCGATACGGTAAAGAACGGGATAGGGCAGCAAGACGATAAGGTAAAGGATACCGATTCCTAACCAGGTGAGCCAGTAGCGTGGATGTAGCAATGAGCGATTAAAAGAAGGGATTTGTGTCATAGTCTCAGTATCAACATTGTGGTACGGGTGCGAGCCAGCACGTGAATCGTTAAAAACGAGTTAATGGTTAGCAGTAAGATGGATTATTACGGTTATCCGCCAATAAAACAAATTATTGCCATATTATTAACTGCTTTTTATTCTAAACGCAGCGTTAACGGCATTCTATCCATAACGTGTTTTTTCGGGCTTTGGTGGCATACGCGTAGTGAAATAGAAAAGGGACGATCCCAACAGCATCGTCCGCCTGATACAGCGTATTTACCATTATTGCTTGAAAATACCTCTGGCATAACGCGGTTCGCTGCGCCAGTACTGAGGGGGCGCCGATACCTGTGCCCCTAGCCTGGCGGCAGCATGCCATGGCCAACGAGGATCGAAAAGTATAGCGCGAGCCAGACCAATCGCGTCTGCCTCACCCGTTGCAACGATGGCTTCCGCCTGTTCCGGCTCGGTTATCAACCCCACGGCGATAGTGGTGATGCCAACTTCTTGTTTGATCCTCTGCGCATAGGGCACCTGATAATTAGGTGCCGGATGAATCTGTTGTAACGGTGAGAGTCCGCCGCTGGATACATGGATGAAATCGCAACCTAACTCGTGTAGCGTTTTACTAAGCTGTACGGACTGTTCCAGATCCCAGCCACCTTCAACCCCATCTGTTGCAGAAATGCGCACGCCGACGGCTTTATGCGCAGGGAAAACGTCTCGTACCGCACGGTAAATTTCAATGACCAGACGCATCCGATTTTGAAGTGAGCCACCATAGTTATCTACGCGCTGATTTGTCAGCGGAGAAAGGAACTGATGCAGTAAATAACCGTGAGCGGCGTGAATCTCTATCAGGTCAAAGCCCAAACGGTCTGCACGTTTCGCTGAGTCAACGAAGGACTCAACTAACGTGCGGATGTGCTGTTCTGACATCGCCAATGGTTCATCATCGCTGGTGTTATAAGGGATAGCCGATGGCGCGAGAGTCTGCCATCCTCCCTGTGTTGGACGCAGGAATGCACGTCCTCCCCACGGAACGCCTGTTGACGCTTTGCGCCCGGCATGTCCCAACTGTATACCAAGAGGCATAGAAGAATAAGTTTTGACCGACTGAATCACACTGGCAAGTGCTTGCTCGGTTGTGTCATCCCACAATCCAAGGTCGTGCGGAGAAATTCTACCTTCTGGTGAGATTGCCGTGGCTTCAATAATGAGCAGGCCTGCTCCAGAATGTGACAGGTTACCTAAGTGCATCGTATGCCAGGCTGTCGCCTTGCCATCCTCAGCCGAATATTGACACATTGGCGCGATGATGATTCGGTTGGATAGTTTGAGTTGACCAAGAGATACAGGGGAGAAAAGCTGGCTCATAATGACAGATCCTTCGATGATGATGCTTCATGAAAGCGCAAGTGAATCTCAAGAATAATCTATTTACGGTAGATCACTCTTTATCGTTTCGCTATGCATTTCATGCCCTGACAGCTTCGATGCTATCAGGTATGATGCCGGGCGATTCACTATGCCAGGCTACGGCTCGGCTATAAATGTTACTCACTAACCTCAATGAAGACAGGAACGTACACCATGCCAGTGTTACATAACCGGGTTTCCAATGAGGAACTGAAGGCACGTATGCTTGCGGAAACCGAGCCACGTACCACAGTTTCCTTCTATAAATATTTTACGATAGATGATCCAAAAGCGTTTCGCGATCGTCTGTATATCCAGCTTGAGCAGCATAAAGTCTTTGGTCGCATATATATTGCAACCGAAGGCATTAATGCACAAATCAGCGTCCCGAATAGTCAGTTCGATGTTTTTAAAGCGACCTTGTTCAGCGCACATCCGGCACTCGATCAGATTCGCTTAAATATCGCTCTGGAAGACGATGGAAAGTCCTTCTGGGTATTGCGCATGAAAGTACGCGAACGGATTGTTGCTGATGGGATCGATGATCCCACATTTAACCCGGCGAATGTCGGGCAATACCTGAAAGCCGATCAGGTTAACGCGATGGCCGACGATCCTAATACCGTATTCGTTGATATGCGCAATCATTACGAATATGAAGTCGGGCATTTCGAGAATGCATTGGAAGTGCCGTCGGATACATTTCGTGAGCAGTTACCGATGGCAGTGGATATGCTTGATGATGCACGTGATAAAAATATTGTCATGTACTGTACGGGTGGGATTCGTTGTGAAAAAGCCAGCGCCTATATGTTGCACCATGGCTTTAAGAATGTGTATCACGTAGAAGGCGGTATTATTGAATATGCGCGTCAGGCTAAGGCGAAAGGGTTACCGTTGAAGTTTATCGGAAAAAATTTCGTGTTTGATGAGCGTATGGGAGAGCGTATATCTGATGATGTTATTGCGCATTGTCATCAGTGTGGTGCTTCATGTGATAGCCATACGAATTGCCGTAATGAAGGGTGCCATCTTCTGTTTATTCAATGCCCGAGCTGTGCCGCTAAATATGACGGCTGTTGTAGCACACCGTGTCAGGATGAAATGAAACTTCCGTTGGAAGAACAAAGAGCAATACGCAGCGGGCGTGAAAATGGAATGAAGATTTTTAATAAATCTAAAGGATTATTGCAGTCAACGCTGCATATTCCAGCGCCTGTAGCGAAAGACAAACCGCAATAGTTAACGGTTTGGACATTAATATAAAAGCCCTTTCAAAAAGAAAGGGCTTTTTGCTGTCAGATGCGTGGTGGTGCCTTATTTTTGGCGAACGCCTTCAACGGCAATAATCAGTTCTACATCCTGTGAGGCAGGACCCAAATCTGTCGTAATGTTAAAGTCTTTTAGCTTGATCGTACCTTCGGCCTGAAAGCCTGCACGATAGTTACCCCATGGGTCATCCCCCTGACCGATGAGTTTGGCATCCAGCTTAACGGGCTTGGTGACGCCATTTAAGGTCAGATTACCGGTAATATCATAATCGTCACCGTCTTTCTTCACTTCTGTTGAGGTAAACGTTGCTTGCGGATGCTTGGAGGCGTTTAAAAACTCCGCGCTACGTAGGTGCTTGTCACGTTCCGCGTGGTTAGTATCAACGCTGTTAGTGTTGATGGTGACATTTACTTTGTCCGCAGATGGGTTTTTCTCATCAAAGGTAAAAGCGCCGTCGAAGTCGTTAAAGCTACCGTAAAGCCAACTATAACCAAGGTGCTTAATGCGGAATTCAATAAACGCGTGCTGGCCTTCCTTGTCAAACTTATATTCTGCTGCCAGGGCCGAGCCAGCAGAAGCAAGCATGGATACCGCGGTCAGGCTCAGTAGTGTTTTCTTCAGCATTGATTTTTCTCCATAAGTACAAAAAGTTAAGGGACGTTGCGACCCAACATCCGTTTCAACGTGTTATCACCATCGATAAAGTGGTGTTTTAATGCGGCGAAAGCGTGTAGCGCTGATAAAGCAACCACCGCCCATGCAAGATACAGATGCACGTCGCCTGCGATATCGGCTTGATCCGTCAAACCGCTAATAGTGGCCGGAATAGAAAACCAACCAAAAACTGAGATAGGGTGTCCTTCCGCTGTGGAAATGAGATATCCGCTGATGAGGATGCCAAATAACACAACATAAAGAGCGATATGAGCCAGCGTCGAACTGACGCGAGTCAATGTAGAGTAACTTTCTAACGGCGCGGGTGGGGGGGAGATAAAACGCCACACCACGCGAAAAATTATGATGGCAAAGAGCAGCATACCAACGGCTTTATGAATTTCTGGCGCTCGGTGATACCAAATATCGTAATATCCTAATGTGACCATCCATAGTCCTAAAGCGAACATTCCGTAGATAGCCAACGCTGCAATCCAGTGCAGAAGAATGCTGATATGGCCGTAACGCAAAGAGGTATTACGCCAAAGCATGATGAGAACTCCTTATCTTAACGATAACATTGTGGTGGCTAATAATTAATCATTGAAAAACATAAAAGCAATATAAATTTTTCAATTTTAACATTATCATAATCATGAACAATTTTTTTGAATTTAAATTTATATTTTATTCAATTTAGTTCTGAATGTTTTGCGGAAATAGATATTGTGCCGAGCTATTTTTCTGACAAAAGAGGGGCATCTCTGCGAAGAAAATAAGGCAAGACGACATATAGTGGATGCAGTTTACGGAATAATAATGACGTGAGTGATTAATTATAGGAGAGAGGTTAGCGTTATAATAAATAAAGAAATGAGAATATGCCGAAAATAACAACACCGCCATTAAGACGGTGTTGTTATTTTAACTCGTGTTACGAAAGGAAATCTTATTAAGAAAAATTAATAGGTATTGAATGTAATATTAATGACGCTATCAATTACTAATGCTTTCGATAATCACTGACGTCACAGTCTGTCGATTCGATTTTCGCGATACCGGCTTCGAGTATGTGTATCAATTGCCTGGCAACATCGGTTGTTAGCCAAAGCGTCCGGTCTACATGGGCTTCATCTGGTGCTTGATCCGAGGTGGATAAGTAATGCAAACGGATCATCATGGCGTCATAACTGTCAACGGTGCTGATGTCCCAACCTACAAGAGGATGTGTCTGAATAACTTCATTTTTTCTATCCATAAATACCCCTTATTGACTAGTTACTAACATGAGTGACTAACGAGGCTTCAGGTGGCTCATTATTCTTAAACGAGCTTTATCAGTATACTGCTGCTTATTTAATTTATGGGAAATATTTTCAATTTTTCGTAAAAAGATGACATCTTAGGAATGATGGAGGGATAAGTAATGAACCTAATGAGGTATCGGGACGAATAGATTTTCATCCCGAAGGTTCAGCTACTGGGGCGGTAGAGCACTATTCCGTGCTGGACCCTGCATTTTTCTCCAATGCGGCGGCCAGTCGGGCAAGGTATTTCTTCACAGTAGGGTCCCGATTCTCATTCTGAGATTCCAACGTCAGATTGTGAATCATCAATTTGTTTGCTTTTTCATCGAAGCAGAATGCCAGAGACGAGAAAGCAAGCTCCAGAGCATCGATCTTGCGCTGCTGCTCGCCAATCAGCTCCAGCAATTCCCCGAATGTCATTGCCTCTTCTGGTTTTTCTACCGTCATAACAGATACCCTCGGTCGTAGCATATGGCGAAGTGCCGCTTTAAACTGCCATTACAGCCTATGTCTTCGTTATCTTTCAAGCTTTAGATTACTCTGCTGCAAACCAATCATCGGCACTTTCCCACGTTTCCTGCAAGATTTCAGAGATACGATCTTTGTCATCTTTGCCTGCGCCCATCACTGTCAGGCTATTAGCGGATGCATAGCGCACCTGAATGGGTGTCTCGGGATAAATTTTGTGAATCCGCTTTTCCAGTTCACACCTGAGTGCTTCGATGGCACCGGCAGGTAAAGGTGTTGTCTTTGCTAGAGTAATTTCTACGCGCATGCTGGCCTCCAAATCATAACTGTTTATTTATACAGTCATTAAGGGTGAAGAACAATATGTGCAATAAAATTTAGCCCATCGGCATAATGCTGATGGGCTGGTCGATTAACGGACTGACCAATTGAGGCTCTGTCCGGCCAGGAAGGGGATTAGCGACTCATCGCCAAGGGTGATTTCTTCTGGGAACGTGACCGTTTCACGATGAAGCTCAATCCAGCTGTCATTAACCGGCAGACCATAAAAACGTGGGCCGTTCAGGGAACAGAATGCTTCGAGTTTATCAAGCGCGTTCATTTCTTCAAATACAGTGGCGTAGGTACTCAATGCCGCCTGAGCATTGAACACGCCGGCACAGCCGCAGCTGGATTCTTTTCTGTGCTTGGCATGGGGGGCGGAATCCGTGCCGAGAAAAAGCCGGTCACAGCCGCTGGCGACGGCTTCACGCAGCGCCTGCTGGTGTGTGTTACGTTTTAGGATTGGTAAGCAATACAGGTGAGGGCGAACGCCACCAACTAGCATATGATTGCGATTAAACATTAAGTGCTGAGGGGTAATGGTTGCCGCGAGATAATCATTGCCTGCAACAACGTACTGCGCTGCTTCTTTCGTCGTGATGTGTTCAAGGACGACTTTCAGCTCAGGGAATTGTTGGCGCAACGGTTCCAGTACCGTTTCGATGAAGCGCGCTTCCCGATCGAAAATATCAATGTCGGGGTCGGTCACTTCACCGTGAATGAGCAATGGCATGCCAATTTTCTGCATTTTCTCCAGAATACCGGAGATATTGGCGACGCTGGTCACGCCATGGCTGGAGTTGGTTGTCGCGTTGGCTGGATAGAGTTTGGCAGCGGTAAATACACCTTGCTCAAAGCCGCTCACGATCTCATTAGCATCGAGTGCATCAGTCAGGTAGCACGTCATCAGCGGATGAAAGTTATCACCCTGCGGGACCGCAGCTAAAATACGCTGACGATACGCAATCGCGCTGGCTACGCTGGTAATCGGCGGTGTCAGGTTGGGCATAACAATCGCACGGCCGAAGAAACGGCTGGTATAGGGGAGAACGGTTTCCAGCATCCGATCGTCACGCAGGTGAATGTGCCAATCGTCAGGACGACGGATTTTAAGAATAGTGGGCTGTGCGGTCATGGAATTGCGCTCCGGCGGTCAGTAGAAAAACAGCATCTTTCGGTTGGTTTTGGGACTGATACGGCGGGGGATAAGGATAAGCGTAAAGCCATTTGAATGCATCCGTTTGTTGATGAATGCTTGAAATTAAGCGTCGATTGGCATCTGATAGCATAATCTTTTCATTGATAAATAAGGGATGTATATGGAAATTCGTATTGTTGCCACTATTCAGGCAAAGGCTGAGTTCATTGCTGATGTTACTGCAACGCTAAAACGCGTGGTATCGCCCAGCCGACAGGAAGCGGACAACGTGCAGTATGATCTGCATGAAGTCGTGGATAAACCCGGTTCATTTGTGTTCTTCGAGCGCTGGAAAGATCGGGATGCTCTGGCATCACATGAACAAAGTGTGCACTTTAAAAGTTTGTTGACTGAATTGAGTGGCAAAACGGACAGTGTAGATATCAAGCTATTGAATTTTTTAGGTTAAGAAAAGCTGCCCATAAAAAAATACCCGCCAATTGGCGGGTATTTGTCTATAAAAGTCAGTATTACTCGTTGACTGGCGCAGGCTTGGTTGCTGGCGCAGTTGATTGGTTAACTGCGGTATGACCGCCTGCCGAGCCTTTTCCAGAGAATGGATAGGCTGGGCGTACCCAATCACTGTGTCGAGCAGGCTCGGCGTTATATGCCGGAGCTGGAGCTTTAGTCATTGGTGCCGTTGCATGGAGCTTATAGCGAGGCTGTTCAACGATAGCCACAGCTTTTGCTACGTTCGCGGCAGATTCTTCTACAACTACCGGTGTGCTGGTAGCGATCGCAGGCTCATCCTGAACACTTTGTGGTTGGCTGACTTCCTGTACTGAAACCACCGGGGTAGAAACTGACTCTGCCACATCAGTTGTCTCAGTCGCGTCAGCGATAGCATCTGCCAGTTTTTCTTCAGCAACGACAGTTTCAACGGTCTGTGTGTCTTCAGTTGCCTGAAGCGTCACAGTATCATCAACCTCAACAGTTTTTGCTTCTTCAACCGCACTCACAGCAACCGCTGCGATGACATCATCGATAGCCGTATTCTCAGTAACTACTGGTTCGACAACGATGTTTTCATCCACAGAATTCACGTTGATATCCGCGACATTGCTGTCCTGAACAACGTCAGCAGATTGTGCGGTTGCGGTTATAACGGCGTTTTCCTGAACGATTGTTTCCGTAACGTTTGCAATGTTTTCAATCACATTGGATTCTGTTGTATCGGCTTGTACAGTCACGGCAACGTCGACAACAGCGGGCAACAATGGTGCTTCGATAGCTGCTACGTTCTCTTCCAACTGTTGATTTTCAGCCTGCTGCGGTTGTGCGACAGGATAGCTAACCCATACTTTTCCTGATGCCATTTCCGGTGATGCGGCAGCAAATTCCAACTGCATTGGCGACTGAGATGGGTAACGCTCATCACGATAACGACGGCGGCGCTGGCCGCTAACGCGCAGATGGCGAGGTGAACGACGCGAACGACGTGGCATACCGCCATTTTCGCCATTGGCACGATTTGCATCATTTTGCTCGTTATCGCTCTCGTTAGTGTCTATAGCAGCATTGTTTGGCTTAACGTAAGGCTGAGCCAGTTCGGATGCTTCAGCCACCGGTGCTGCGTTATCAGAGAGAGTATCCTGCTGCGTTTCAGACTGAACACGTACTTTCTGCGTTAACTGACGGCGCTGACGACGTGGCATAACCTGAGTCGGTTTATCCTGATCGGCTGCATTGTCATCGGAATCAGAGGTGGCTGGTTGAACTTTTTCCTCTGTCTGAGCAGGGCGGCGCTCATCCTGACGACGACGCTGACGTTCAGCACGCGGTTCACGGCGCGGATGTTCTTCCGAACCTGCTTTTTCCACATTTTCCGCAACCGTTTCATCGTTTTGTCGCTTGTTACGGCGCTGATCATCACGCTGTTCACGATTGTCACGATTGTCACGATTGTCACGATTGTCACGATTGTCACGATTGTCACGAGAGCCACGGTCACGACGGTTATTACTCTGACGGCGTGAATTACGACGTTCAGAGCGTTGACCTTCAGTAGACTTCTCTTCTTCGGCTTTCTTCTCGTCAACGCTATCCGCTACTTTTGCTGCTGGTTCTGAAGCAAAGACGCTTTTCAAAGCACCGAAGAAACGGCTGATGAGGCCAGGCTGAGCATCTTCTGCGGCTTTTGCTACAACCGGAGCTGCTTTAGCAACCGCTGGTGCAGTTTCTGCCGGCATTTCAGCCATACTGAACGTTGCTAAAGCGGGTTGCTCAGGCTGTTTACGTTCGATCGTTTGTTCATCTTGCAGTTGTTGCGTTTCCGTTTCCAAACGCTGAGGTAACAGATAACTGAGTGTCGGTTTTTCTTCGCCTTTACGGACACGAACCACAGAGTAGTGCGGTGTCTGCATACCGTCGTGTGGCACGATGATAGCGCGCACACCACCCTGACGTTTTTCAATGGCATTGACGGCATCACGCTTTTCGTTCAGCAAATAAGACGCAATCTGGACTGGAACGATAGCGTGAACTTCTTTGGTGTTTTCTTTCAGTGCTTCTTCTTCAATCAGGCGAAGAATCGACAGTGAAAGTGATTCATTGTCACGAATTGTGCCTGTGCCGCTACAGCGCGGGCAAACGTGATGGCTGGATTCACCCAGTGAAGGGCTCAGACGCTGACGTGACATTTCCAGCAGACCGAAGCGGGAAATCCGACCGATCTGAATACGCGCACGATCTTGGCGTACTGAATCACGTAGGCGGTTTTCGACTTCGCGTTGGTGGCGAACTGGTGTCATATCGATGAAGTCGATAACGATCAGGCCGCCAAGGTCACGTAGGCGAAGTTGACGGGCAATTTCGTCTGCGGCTTCAAGGTTGGTATTAAATGCCGTTTCTTCAATATCACCACCACGTGTTGCGCGGGCGGAGTTGATATCAATGGCCGTCAGCGCTTCGGTCGTATCGATAACGATAGAGCCACCGGATGGCAGGCGAACTTCACGTTGGAAAGCTGATTCAATCTGCGATTCGATTTGGTAGTGGCTGAAAAGCGGGATTTCGCCACTGTACAATTTGATTTTGCTGCTGAAATCGGGGCGGCCCAGCGCAGAAATATGTTCTTTCGCCAGATCGAGAATTTTGGGGTTGTCGATCAGAATCTCGCCAATGTCTGGGCGCAGATAATCACGAAAAGCACGGACGATCACGTTACTTTCCTGATGAATCAGGAACGGTGCCTGGCGACCTTCAGCGGCTTTTTTGATCGCGTCCCAGTGTTTCAGACGGAAAGCCAGATCCCATTGCAGTGCTTCAGCGGATTTACCCACACCAGCCGTACGAACAATGAGTCCCATGCCATCAGGTAGTTGTAACGATCCCAGCGCTTCTTTGAGCTCAGTACGATCGTCACCTTCGATTCGGCGTGAGATACCGCCTGCACGAGGGTTATTCGGCATTAAGACCAGATAACTACCCGCCAAGCTGATAAAGGTGGTCAGTGCTGCACCTTTGTTGCCACGCTCTTCTTTGTCTACCTGAACAATAACTTCCTGACCTTCACGTAACACGTCTTTAATGTTCGGACGACCATGGGAAGCATAGTTGCTGGGGAAGTATTCGCGGGCGATTTCTTTAAGAGGGAGGAAACCGTGCCTTTCAGCGCCGTAATCAACAAAAGCCGCTTCAAGACTGGGTTCGATACGAGTGATTTTACCTTTGTAGATATTTGCTTTCTTCTGTTCATGACCTGGGCTTTCAATATCCAAATCATACAGCCGTTGACCATCAACCAAGGCAACACGCAACTCTTCCTGCTGAGTTGCGTTAATTAACATTCTTTTCATCTTCAACTTACTCGTTATTTTTACTTGCATTATTGATAGAGCTGCGGACAAAAGAACCGCATGACCGGAGTGAACCGATGGCCTCGTGGCTTATCGCAGGGACGTCAACCTCCCGGTTGTCGCCTGCATAGAGACGCATGTTTCGGTAGCCTGTGTTTCCTTATGGAAAACAGCGCATTTACTGAGGGAACAGCTTCTGAATAATGTCGCCAGATCTGATTCCATTTGCCGGCCAAGCTGCAATCCGCAGCCCGCTAACTGCTTGATTTCGCATTACGTCTTACGCCATTGCTGCGTGTGTGCGTCATCAGGCAAATTTAATAATTTCGCAATTTCCCCTTGTTCTATCGGAAATCCGCGTGGGAAACGCAAAAGCATTATTCCACTGCTGATACCGTTATAGCAAGGTGACTTTGCCTGTCTGTATAAAGATAGTTCTGTTGTGATCACCAAAACGGACAGGGTTTGATGCTACAGCCCAACGCATCCGTAAGTGCAACAATATCTTCATAAGTCAGACACACAGTTAAGCACAGAAAAAGAAGTGGCGCTATCGGGTTGCTCTATTTAGAATCGCGCATCATGAAAACAGATAATCCTTCAGTACAATTTGTGACGATCTCCGCAGATGAAGCGGGGCAACGTATCGATAATTTTTTGCATACCCACTTAAAGGGTGTGCCTAAAAGCATGGTTTACCGCATCTTGCGAAAAGGTGAGGTAAGGATAAATAAGAAACGGGTCAAACCGGAGTACAAATTGCTCGATGGTGATGTCATTCGAATTCCGCCTGTGCGACAGGCAGAACGCGATGAAACGCCTGTTTCTGCCAGTCTTGGCAAAGTGGCGGCATTGGCTGAGTGCATTATTTATGAAGATGATTACCTGTTGGTGCTGAATAAGCCTTCAGGTACGGCGGTGCATGGCGGCAGTGGCTTAAGTTTCGGTGTGATTGAAGGGCTGCGTGCTTTACGCCCGGAAGCGCGTTTTCTGGAGTTAGTACACCGCCTCGATCGCGATACTTCAGGCGTTTTGCTGGTAGCCAAAAAACGTTCGGCCTTGCGTTCTCTGCATGAACAGCTGCGGCTGAAAGGGATGCAAAAGGACTATTTGGCGCTAGTCCGCGGTCAGTGGCAGTCGCATTGCAAGGTTGTTCAGGCGCCACTGCTGAAAAATATCCTGCAAAGTGGTGAACGCATCGTTCGGGTAAACAGCGAAGGCAAACCGTCAGAAACGCGCTTTAAAATTGAAGAACGTTTCGAACATGCGACGCTGGTGCGGGCGAGCCCTGTTACTGGGCGTACACATCAAATTCGTGTACACGCCCAGTATGCTGGGCATCCTATCGCGTTTGATGACCGTTACGGCGATCGCGAATTCGATGAACAACTGGCGGACACGGGTTTAAAACGTCTATTCCTGCATGCGCAGGCACTGCGTTTTGAGCACCCCAATACCGGTGAAACACTGAGAGTTGAAGCGCCGTTGGATAGCGGGCTACGGCGCTGCCTACAAGTGTTGCGTAAGACAAAAATCTAACCATTCACGCCGCTTTTATCTATCGGGATAGCTTTCTATTGGGCTATCCCGATTCGTTTTATACTACCAATGGATTCACACCTTCCTTTTGTAACATTTGTATCAGCGCGATCAAAGGTAACCCAATGAGTGTATTAGGATCTCGTCCCGACAATCGCTCAAAAAGAGCAATACCTAATCCTTCGCTTTTAAAGCTGCCCGCACAGTTCCACGGCTGCTCTTTCTCCAAATAACCATCAATTTCCGCGTTCGTTAGTGTTCGGAAATAGACGTCAAAGGGTTCTGCGAGGCTTTGTGTTGCCTGAGTCGCGCTATTGAAAAGCGCCAGGCCGGTAAAGAAAGAAACACATTTTCCGCTGGCCTGCTGTAATTGCCGTATTGCGTTAACTTTATTGTGTGGTTTCCCCGTAATGGCGTTGCCTAATACGCAAACTTGATCGGAACCGATAATCAGGTGATTAGGGTAGCGCGCGGACAGCGCTCGCGCTTTACTTTCAGCAAGACGGATCACAAGATTGGTGGCGTCTTCGCCGGGGCGAGGGGTTTCATCAATGTCTGGCGATGCGCAAATAAAAGGTAGCGCCAGCTTTTCCAATAAGGCTCGACGGTAAGGTGATGCTGAGGCGAGAACGATCTGCTGCATAATTTTTTGATAAACCGTAGCGTAATGATGAAAGGCATTTTAAACTGTGCGCCGCTCTGGAAGCGAATATTGGTGAAAGGTGGTGCATCACTGCCTTTTTCTTTGACTCTATGTCGTTACGACGTTAATATGCGCGCCCTATGCAAAAGGTAAAATTACCCTTAACCCTTGATGCGGTCCGCACTGCTCAGAAGCGTTTAGATTACGTTGGTATCTATTCGGCTGAACAAGTAGAGCGTGTTGCCGAATCAGTGGTGAGTGTGGATAGTGATGTTCAGGCCTCTTTATCTTTCAATATTGATAATCAGCGTCTGGCAGTGATTGACGGTAACGCTGACGTTACCGTCACACTGATGTGTCAACGTTGCGGAAAGCCGTTTGAACATCAAGTCCATGCGACATTCTGTTTCAGCCCGGTCGTCAATGATGAGCAGGCCGAAGCGTTACCGGAAGCGTATGAGCCGATCGGCGTTGATGAATTTGGCGAAGTCGATCTGCTGGCAATGATTGAAGATGAAATAATTCTGATGTTGCCTATCGCCCCGGTGCATGATTCTGAACACTGTGAAGTGTCCGAAGCGGACATGGTTTTTGGTCAACTGCCTGCAGAGGCGGAAAAACCGAATCCGTTTGCCGTATTAGCCAGTTTAAAGCGTAAGTAATTAAGGAGTAAGGTCCATGGCCGTACAACAAAACAAACCTAGCCGTTCCAAACGTGGTATGCGTCGTTCACATGATGCGCTGACTACCTCTTCTGTATCCGTAGATAAAGTTTCTGGCGAAACTCACCTGCGTCACCACATCACTGCGGACGGTTACTACCGCGGTCGCAAGGTTATTGCTAAGTAATTCCTGCGAATTATTTGCAAGGCAATACCTTGACACGCCTAACTCTGGCGTTAGATGCGATGGGCGGGGATTTTGGTCCCTGCGTAACAGTGCCTGCTGCATTGCAGGCACTGGCTTCTAATCCAGCTCTCAATTTGTTATTAGTCGGCGATCCTGCTGCGATTACTCCATTACTTGCCAAAGTTGATTCTGATTTACTTTCTCGCCTGGAAATTGTTCCAGCGGAGTCGGTTATTGCTAGTGATGCGAGGCCATCGCAGGCTATTCGCGCAAGCCGCGGTACTTCAATGCGCATAGCGCTTGAATTGATTAAAGACGGCAGGGCACAGGCCTGTGTGAGTGCTGGCAACACAGGTGCACTGATGGGGCTCGCTAAGCTCCTGATTAAGCCACTTGAAGGCATTGAGCGGCCCGCCTTGGTGACGGTATTACCTCACCAGCAACATGGAAAGACCGTCGTGTTGGATTTAGGGGCGAATGTTGATTGTGATAGCACAATGCTCGTTCAGTTTGCCGTAATGGGCTCAGTGATGGCAGAAGAAGTGCTGGAACTGGCGAATCCCCGGGTTGCGTTGTTGAATATCGGTGAAGAAGAAAGCAAAGGGTTAAGCACTATCCGTGAAGCAGCGGCACAGCTAAAAGAGGCACCATCAATAAACTACATCGGTTATCTGGAAGGCAACGATCTGTTGACGGGGAAAACGGATGTGATGGTCTGTGACGGCTTTGTGGGTAATGTCACATTGAAAACGGTAGAGGGTGTGGTAAGGATGTTCCTGTCGTTGCTGAAATCACCCGCTTCAGGCCCGGAGCAAAAACAAAAACGATCCTGGTGGTTGAAATGGTTAGGTCGTTTGTTACAAAAACGCTTATCAAAGCGTTTCGGCCATTTGAACCCCGATCAATATAATGGCGCATGCCTGCTAGGATTGCGGGGAACTGTAATCAAAAGCCATGGTGCAGCAAACCAGAGAGCGTTTGCGGTTGCTATTGAACAGGCAATGCAGACGGTACGGCGGCAGCTTCCTGAGCGGATTGCCGCTCGTCTAGAAGCGGTATTACCCAAGAGTGACTAAGCGTACATGTATACAAAAATAATTGGAACGGGCAGCTATCTGCCTGAAGAAATCAGGACAAACGCTGATTTAGAAAAGATGGTGGAAACGACGGACGAATGGATCGTCACACGTACTGGAATTCGTGAGCGCCGTATTGCTGCGCCGGATGAAAACGTGGCGACCATGGGATACCGCGCCGCGCAGAAAGCGCTGGAAATGGCGAATGTCGATCCTTCTGAGGTTGGCCTTTTAATCGTTGCTACAACATCATCAAGCCATGCTTTCCCTAGCTCAGCCTGTCAGGTTCAGCAATTATTAGGGATAAAGGATACGATTGCTTTCGATCTGGCCGCTGCGTGTGCAGGTTTTACCTATGCGCTGAGCGTTGCCGATCAATATGTTAAAAGTGGCGCGGTGAAATACGCACTGGTGATCGGTTCCGATACCTTATCTCGTACATTGGACCCCGAAGATCGCGGTACGTTGATTCTGTTCGGAGATGGTGCAGGGGCCGTACTGTTAACGCCGTCAGAGCAACCGGGTATTCTTTCCACCCATCTTCATGCCGATGGTCGTTATGGCGAGCTGCTGACGTTGCCGCATCAGGATCGTCACCATACAGATACGCCTGCTTACCTGACGATGGCGGGTAATGAAGTCTTTAAAGTGGCAGTGACTGAACTGGCACATATCGTTGAGGAAACGCTGCAAGCGGCTCAACTGGACAAAAGTGAACTAGACTGGCTGGTGCCTCATCAGGCTAACCTGCGAATTATCAGCGCCACGGCGAAGAAGCTGGGTATGGGGATGGACAAGGTGGTTGTGACGTTGGATCGTCATGGTAATACCTCCGCTGCTTCCGTGCCTTCAGCGCTTGATGAAGCCGTGCGCGATGGGCGTATTAAACCAGGGCACCTGGTGTTGCTTGAAGCCTTTGGCGGCGGGTTTACCTGGGGTTCCGCGCTGGTTCGTTTTTAATTAAACAGGATTGTGATATGACGCAATTTGCAATGGTGTTTCCCGGTCAGGGATCGCAGACGGTAGGGATGTTGGCTGAACTTGCGGCAGAATACCCGATCGTTACCGAAACGTTTGCTCAGGCTTCTGAAGCGTTAGGTTATGACCTGTGGCAGCTTACCCAGCAAGGGCCTGCTGAAGAGTTGAATAAAACCTGGCAAACTCAGCCTGCATTACTGACCGCTTCTGTTGCTATCTGGCGTGCCTGGCAGCAGCAGGGAGGAAAAACGCCTGCGTTGATGTCTGGCCATAGCCTCGGTGAGTATTCTGCACTGGTTTGTGCTGGTGTCTTGGATTTCCAGCAGGCTGTTCGTCTGGTTGAATTGCGTGGCAAACTGATGCAAGAAGCCGTGCCGGAAGGCACTGGGGCGATGTATGCCATTATCGGGCTTGATAACGAGGCCATTGCAAAAGCGTGTGAAGAATCCGCGCAGGGTCAGGTAGTGTCACCGGTAAACTTCAATTCACCGGGTCAGGTGGTGATTGCGGGCAATAAAGACGCCGTCGAGCGTGCGGGTGCTGCGTGTAAAGCGGCGGGGGCGAAGCGTGCGCTGCCGCTGCCTGTCAGCGTACCGTCACACTGTGCGTTGATGGAACCAGCAGCGAAGAAACTGGCTATTGCGCTAGAATCCGTGACCTTTAATTCTCCGGTCATCCCAGTTGTAAACAATGTAGATGCAAGCATCGAAACCACACCAGAAGCGATTCGTGATGCACTGGTGCGCCAACTTCATTGCCCAGTGCGCTGGACTGACTGTGTTGAATTTATGGCCTCTCAAGGGGTTGAGTCACTGTTAGAAGTCGGGCCGGGTAAAGTGTTGACTGGCTTAACCAAACGAATCGTCGATACCCTGACAGCAGTTGCGGTGAACGATCCTGCTTCTCTATCAGCGGCGATTGAGAAATAAGAACGGAGAAGACAATGAGTTTTGAGGGGAAAATTGCACTGGTTACCGGTGCAAGCCGTGGTATTGGGCGTGCCATCGCCGAGACGTTGGTTGCTCGCGGGGCAAAAGTCATTGGTACTGCAACCAGCGAAAAAGGTGCTGAAGCCATTAGTAGTTGGCTGGGTGAAAACGGTAAAGGTTATATGCTGAATGTTGCTGATGCAGCATCAGTAGAAAGCGTATTGGCAGAAATTCGCGCAGAATTCGGGGAAATTGATATTCTTATCAATAACGCCGGTATCACTCGTGATAACCTATTGATGCGTATGAAAGATGATGAATGGCACGATATTCTGGATACCAATCTCACGTCGGTATTCCGTATGTCTAAAGCAGTTATGCGTGCCATGATGAAGAAACGTTTTGGCCGTATCATTACCATCGGCTCCGTTGTGGGAACGATGGGCAATGCAGGGCAAGCTAACTACGCGGCAGCGAAGGCGGGGCTGATTGGGTTCAGCAAATCCCTCGCGCGTGAAGTCGCTTCTCGTGGTATTACGGTCAACGTGGTCGCACCTGGTTTTATCGAAACAGATATGACTCAGGCATTGACAGAAGAACAGCGAGCAGGCATTTTGGCGTCGGTTCCAGCTAACCGACTCGGTGATGCTAAAGAAATCGCCAGTGCTGTTGTATTTTTAGCCTCTGATGAAGCTGCTTACATTACTGGCGAAACATTGCATGTCAATGGCGGCATGTATATGATCTAAAAAGCTCGAAAACTATTTGCTTTATTTGCGGTGATAACCGCAAAATAGCACAAAATCGTGGTTCGACCAGCCGAGATTTTGTTGCATCTTTTCAAACATTTTATACACTACGAAAACCATCGCGAAAGCGAGTTTTGATAGGAAATTTAAGAGTATGAGCACTATCGAAGAACGCGTTAAGAAAATCATCGTTGAACAGCTTGGTGTTAAGCAGGAAGAAGTCGTAAACAATGCTTCTTTCGTTGATGACCTCGGCGCTGATTCTCTTGACACTGTTGAGCTGGTAATGGCTCTGGAAGAAGAATTTGATACTGAGATTCCAGACGAAGAAGCTGAAAAAATCACGACTGTTCAGGCAGCCATTGATTTCATTCAGGCTAACCAGCAGTAAGCGAACATATCTAGGCGGTCATTCGACCGCCTAAGTTTTTTTGTCCCGCAGTGTCTTTTTTTTCCCTCCCTGGAGGATAAGCG
Organism: Pectobacterium punjabense; assembly: GCF_012427845.1. Taxonomy (NCBI): domain Bacteria; kingdom Pseudomonadati; phylum Pseudomonadota; class Gammaproteobacteria; order Enterobacterales; family Pectobacteriaceae; genus Pectobacterium; species Pectobacterium punjabense. The sequence goes on along the minus strand of NZ_CP038498.1, from coordinate 2,856,857 downwards.
TGTCTAAGCGTCGAGTAGTTGTGACCGGACTGGGCATGTTATCTCCTGTCGGCAATACAGTTGAGTCTACCTGGAGTGCTCTTCTTGCCGGTCAGAGTGGTATCAGCCTGATCGACCATTTCGATACTAGTGCCTACGCAACGCGTTTTGCTGGCTTAGTAAAGGATTTTAATTCTGAGGAATTCATTTCGCGTAAAGAAGCACGCAAAATGGATGCCTTTATTCAATACGGTGTTGCTGCTGGCGTTCAGGCCATGCAGGACTCTGGTTTGGAAGTAACGGAAGAAAACGCCCCGCGTATCGGTGCGGCGATTGGTTCCGGCATCGGCGGTCTGGGTCTTATTGAAGAGAACCACACTGCGCTGGTGAACGGCGGCCCGCGTAAAATCAGTCCGTTCTTCGTACCGTCTACCATCGTTAATATGGTGGCAGGTCATCTGACTATCATGTTCGGACTGCGTGGCCCGAGTATCTCTATCGCTACGGCCTGTACGTCTGGCGTGCATAATATTGGTCAGGCAGCACGTATTATTGCCTATAATGATGCGGATGTGATGTTGGCCGGCGGCGCGGAAAAAGCCAGTACGCCATTAGGTGTTGGTGGATTCGGTGCTGCTCGTGCGTTGTCTACGCGCAATGACGATCCTCAGGCGGCAAGCCGTCCATGGGATAAAGATCGTGATGGCTTTGTGCTGGGCGACGGCGCTGGCCTCATGGTGCTTGAAGAGTATGAACACGCGAAAAAGCGCGGTGCGAAAATCTATGCAGAAGTTGTTGGATTTGGCATGAGCAGCGATGCGTATCATATGACGTCTCCGCCGGAGAACGGTTCAGGTGCCGCGCTGGCGATGGAAAACGCACTGCGTGATGCTGGTGTGTCAACGAGTCAAATCGGTTATATCAACGCGCATGGCACTTCTACGCCTGCGGGTGATAAAGCTGAGACTCAGGCCGTGAAATCCGTATTTGGTGCGGACGCCAGTCGTGTACTGGTTAGCTCGACAAAATCCATGACGGGTCACTTGCTTGGTGCAGCTGGCGCAGTAGAGTCGATATTCAGTATTCTTGCTCTACGCGATCAGGCTGTTCCACCAACGCTCAATCTGGATAACCCTGATGAAGGTTGCGATCTGGATTTTGTGCCGCATGAGGCGCGTCAGGTCAGCGATCTGGAATACGTACTCTGCAACTCTTTCGGTTTCGGCGGAACCAACGGTTCTCTGATCTTCCGTAAAGTTTGATTGCAATAGCGTCTATAAAAACCCGGTTTCCGGGTTTTTTTTTGCCTGAATAAAATCAGACACACCTGCTTGTGGGCGATGCCGCTTTACTGGCAAGCTGACGGCGATGAATGACGCGGAGCTTATTATGCTGTGGATTAATGGTCAGTTACAGGAACAACTTTCGGTACTCGATCGGGGTGCACAGTATGGTGATGGTTGTTTTACGACAGCCAGAGTCAGTGCTGGCGAGATTGTTTGGTTCGATCGACATATCGTACGGATGCAACAGGCCACGGCACGCTTGTTATTCCCGCCTGTTGACTGGGAAAGCCTGATCGCGGAAATGAAACAGGCCGCGCTGGGCCGTGCAAACGGTGTAGTGAAAGTCATGCTCACGCGTGGCGTCGGCGGGCGTGGTTACAGCACACAAGGCTGTGCGCAACCAAGCCGAATAGTCATACAGGCAGACTATCCTGTACATTATGTCGACTGGCGTGAGCAGGGGATTCGCTTGAACTTAAGCCCTGTGGCGTTGGCTAAAAACCCGCTGTTGGCGGGGATAAAGCATCTGAATCGGCTCGAACAAGTGTTGATTCGTGCGCATCTTGACCAGACCTCGGCCGATGAGACCCTCGTGCTTGACACCTCTGGTGCGCTAGTGGAATGCTGTGCCGCTAATTTATTCTGGCGTAAAGGGCATAGAGTCTATACGCCGGATTTATCACAGTCTGGCGTAGATGGCGTTGCCCGGCAGCATATTATCGCTTTGCTGGCTGGTTCTGACTTCGAGTTACAGATCGTTAGTGAACCGATTGGCGTATTGGCTGATGCGGATGAAGTGTTGGTTTGTAATGCATTAATGCCGCTAGTCCCCGTGAATCAGGCGCACGTCTGGCGTTACCACTCCCGAGAGCTTTATCAATTCCTGAGTTCTAACTGCTAGTAGATGGTTGATTTATGAAGAAAAAGAAAATTGGTTTGCTGATTATCGCTGCTGTTGTGCTGATGTTGCTGGTAGCGTGGCAGAAAATGCAGCGTTTTGCTGGTTCACCATTGGCTATCGAAAAAGAAACTATTTTCACGCTTCCGGCTGGAACGGGACGAGAAGGGCTGGAAACGCTGCTTCTCGAGCAAAAAATTATTACTGATGGTGCATTTTTTCCGTGGCTGCTGCGTATTGAACCTGAATTGGCAAAATTCAAAGCGGGTACCTATCGCTTTACTTCGGGCATGACCGTGCGCGAGATGCTGGCGCTGCTGTCCAGCGGAAAAGAAGCGCAATTTTCCATCCGTTTTGTCGAAGGCTCACGCTTGAAAGAGTGGCTGGTCACGCTGCAACAAGCACCTTATATCAAGCATTCACTGGCCGATAAAACCGAACAGGACGTTGCCACCCAGTTGGAAATCAAAGAGAAAACGAACCCGGAAGGCTGGTTTTATCCTGATACCTATTCATACACGGCCGGTACGAGCGACAGCGCCTTGTTACAGCGTGCGCATCAGCGCATGAAAAAAACGGTGGATGAGGTATGGAAAGGACGTGAAGAGGGCTTACCGTACAAGACACCAGACGAGTTGCTGACGATGGCGTCAATCATTGAAAAAGAAACCGCAATCAATGAAGAACGTACGCAGGTTGCTTCCGTGTTTATCAATCGCTTACGGCTTGGTATGCGGTTGCAAACCGATCCCACGGTGATTTATGGCATGGGGGATGACTATAAAGGTGTGATAACCCGTAAAGCATTAGATACGCCGACACCTTACAATACGTATGTCATCGCCGGCTTGCCGCCGACGCCGATCGCGATGCCGGGGAAAGCGTCATTGGATGCGGCTGCGCATCCGGCCAAAACATCGTATCTGTATTTCGTGGCGGATGGAAAAGGCGGACACAGTTTTACCACTAACCTTGCAGACCATAACCGTGCTGTAAGGGTATACCGCTCAGCGTTAAAGGAACGGGATGAACAGTAAATTTATCGTCATTGAAGGATTGGAAGGCGCAGGGAAGACTACTGCGCGCAATATCGTTGTTGACACGTTGCGGTCACACGGTGTGAAAGAGGTGGTGTTCACGCGAGAGCCTGGTGGTACGCCGCTGGCGGAGAAGCTGCGAGAACTCATTAAGCAAGGTATAGCCGATGAGAAGGTCACCGACAAAGCGGAAGTTTTAATGCTGTACGCGGCCAGAGTGCAACTGGTGGATAATGTCATCAAACCTGCGCTGGCCGATGGGAAATGGGTTATCGGCGATCGTCACGATCTCTCGTCACAGGCTTATCAGGGCGGCGGCCGTGGGATCGATCAACAACTGCTGCGCTCGCTGCGTGACACCGTGCTGGGCGATTTTCGTCCTGACCTGACGCTCTATCTTGATTTACCGCCAGCCATCGGCTTGCAGCGTGCGCGTCAACGCGGAGAATTGGATAGAATCGAGCAGGAGTCGCTGGCTTTCTTTGATCGTACCCGTTCCCGCTATCAGGAATTGGCGGCGGAGGATGACAGCATCCTGACGATCGATGCATCACAATCCATTGATGCTGTCAGTGCGGATATTCAGGCTACGTTACAGCAGTGGTTGCAGCAACAAGGATTCCAGCCTGTCGTGCAGGAACAGCACTGATGGATTGGTATCCGTGGCTGAATGCCTCTTATCGGCAGCTTATCGGTCAATATCAGGCAGGCAGAGGCCACCATGCGGTGTTGCTGCATGCCCTGCCAGGCATGGGCGATGAATCGCTTATTTATGCGCTGAGTCGCTGGCTGATCTGTCAGCGACCTGACGGCATGAAAAGTTGCGGCCAGTGCCACTCTTGTAACCTGATGACAGCGGGAACGCACCCGGACTGGCATGTGCTGAGCCCAGAGAAGGGCAAGCAGAGTCTGGGCGTCGATCCGGTGCGTGACGTCGTAGAAAATGTGTACCAACACTCCCGGCAGGGCGGAGCAAAAGTGATCTGGCTGGCTTCCGCTGAGCAACTGACTGAAGCCGCAGCGAACGCACTGCTGAAAACGTTGGAAGAACCGCCACAGAATACCTTCTTTTTATTTGGCTGCCGTGAACCAGCGCGGCTGTTGGCTACTTTGCGCAGCCGCTGTTTGTATCATTATCTGGATGTCCCAAATGAGACGCAGAGCGTGCTGTGGCTGAATGCTCGCCATCGCCATGACAGCAAGGCATTGCGCACGGCATTGAGATTGCAATCGGGCGCGCCGTTAGCCGCCGAGGCGTTATTGCAGCCAGAGCGTTGGAAACAGCGTAGCGCGCTGTGTCAGGCGTTTTCTGCTGCGCTGACTTCGCGAGATCAGCTCTCATTGATATCACAGCTAAATCATGACGATGCGGATGTTCGTATTCATTGGTTGGCTGCGCTACTGCTGGATGCCATGAAATGGCAACAGGGTGCCAACGAGCATTTGGTGAATCAGGATCAGATCGAGCTGGTCGAGCGTCTGGCGCGCGAACCGTCTGCGCATTTGCAGTATGAGCTACAACACTGGCTGGCTTGCCGACAAAAATTGCTGACTGTCACGGGGGTGAATCGTGAGCTGTTGCTGACGGAACGCCTGCTTGATGGTGAACGCACGCTTGCCTCGTCGGTTAAGCGTGGCAGCCATCCCTTTTCTGTTTAATTAATATCGAGTAAATATCATGTTGTTAGTGGATTCCCACTGTCATCTTGACGGTCTGGATTATCAGTCATTGCATAAAGACGTCTCTGACGTGCTAGATAAAGCGAAGCGCCGTGATGTCGGTTTCCTTCTGGCGGTGGCGACGACGCTGCCTGGCTATCGTGCGATGGTAGAGTTAATTGGCGAGCGCGATAACGTAGCCTTTTCCTGCGGCGTTCATCCGCTGAACCAGGAAGCCCCCTATAATTATGCCGAACTGCGTGAGTTAGCCAGCGCCAGCCGCGTGGTTGCAATGGGGGAAACGGGGCTGGATTATTTCTACCAGCAGGAGACGAAAGCCCAGCAGCAGGAATCGTTTCGCGAACACATTCGTATTGGCAATGACCTGAACAAGCCTGTCATCGTGCATACACGCGCTGCCCGTGAAGATACGCTAGCAATTCTGCGTGAAGAACACGCTGAGAAGTGCAGCGGCGTTCTGCACTGTTTTACGGAAGATTTGGTCACGGCAAAAGCCTTGCTCGATATGGGGTTCTACATCTCGTTTTCTGGGATCGTGACATTTCGTAACGCCGAGGAATTGCGTGACGTCGCGCGTTATGTACCGCTGGATCGGATGCTGATTGAGACAGATTCCCCTTGGTTAGCGCCTGTCCCGTTCAGAGGTCAGGAAAACCAGCCTGCGTATGTGCGTGATGTAGCAGAATACCTTGCCGTAGTGAAAGGTATATCGCTGGAAACCCTTGCCGCTGCCACGACAGAAAACTTCTCCCGCCTGTTTCACATCGATCTGACTCGGTTGACCGCTGCGCAATAGTGGCTGAGAATAGCCGAGTTTTTTTTATCCGTGTAATTAATAGCGCTTCGTAATCCCCTTGATCAGGTTTTTCCTCTTCAGGGGGACGTGTTTTTTAGCGATATATCACAAAAAAGTGCAATATCTGTTCGTTCTCAGCCTGTTGGCTTGTGGAAACGTGATAGCAATCAAACATTGTGAATGCTATTTATTTTACTCTGCGTAAAAATTAAAGGGGGCTAAGACACCCCAACTCGCAAAGGCATCCTCCCCGTCTTTGCTTATATGAAGTATCAGAAGTAAAAGCACTATTACTCAGGAGCACACTCAATTATGTTCAAGAATGCATTCGCAAACCTGCAAAAAGTAGGTAAGTCGCTAATGCTGCCCGTATCCGTACTTCCTATCGCAGGTATTCTGCTGGGTGTCGGTTCGGCCAATTTTAGCTGGTTGCCTGCAATTGTCTCCAGCGTCATGGCACAGGCCGGTGATTCGGTATTTGCTAACATGCCGCTGATTTTTGCTATTGGTGTTGCCCTGGGCTTCACCAATAACGACGGTGTTTCCGCACTGGCGGCGGTGGTGGCTTATGGCATCATGGTGAAAACCATGGCTGCGATTGCGCCGCTGGTTCTTAATCTACCGGCTGCCGAGATTACTGCGAAGCATCTGGCGGATACCGGTGTTCTAGGCGGGATCATTGCCGGTGCGATTGCCGCGTATATGTTTAATCGCTTCTACCGTATTCAACTGCCTGAGTATTTGGGCTTTTTTGCCGGTAAACGTTTTGTACCGATTATTTCGGGTCTGACGGCAATCATTATCGGTACGGTGTTGTCTTTCATATGGCCACCGGTTGGTAGCGCTATTCAGGTATTCTCTCACTGGGCAGCGAATGAAAACCCGATGCTGGCATTTGGTATCTACGGGGTTGTTGAACGTTCTCTGGTGCCGTTTGGTCTGCACCATATCTGGAACGTACCTTTCCAGATGCAAGTTGGCGAGTTCACCAATGCTGCTGGTCAGGTTTTCCACGGTGATATCCCGCGCTACATTGCTGGTGACCCGACTGCGGGTAAATTGTCTGGCGGCTTCCTGTTTAAAATGTACGGTCTGCCAGCCGCGGCTATTGCTATCTGGCATTCGGCTAAGCCAGAAAACCGCGCGAAAGTGGGCGGTATCATGATCTCTGCGGCACTGACCTCATTCCTGACGGGTATCACTGAGCCAATTGAGTTCTCCTTCATGTTTGTTGCGCCGATCCTGTATGTGATTCATGCGATTCTGGCGGGTCTGGCGTTCCCAATCTGTATCCTGTTGGGTATGCGTGATGGTACCAGCTTCTCTCACGGTCTGATTGACTTCGTGGTACTGAGCGGCAACGGTAGCAACCTGTGGCTGTTCCCGATTGTGGGTCTGTGCTATGCGTTGATTTACTACACCATCTTCCGCGTGCTGATTGCCAAACTGAACCTGAAAACGCCTGGCCGTGAAGACAGCTCATCTGAGCAAACTTCGCAGGACAGCACTGAAATGGCTGCCGCTCTGGTTAGCGCATTTGGTGGTAAAGAAAACATCACTAACCTGGATGCGTGCATCACCCGTCTGCGCGTTAGCGTAGGCGATGTGGCTAAAGTTGATCAGGCTGGCCTGAAAAAACTGGGCGCAGCAGGTGTGGTTGTAGCAGGTTCCGGCGTTCAGGCAATTTTCGGTACCAAATCCGATAACCTGAAAACCGATATGGACGACTACATCCGTAACCACTGATGAGTCGTTGGGGAGTTGCAGAAAGGGGCGAAAGCCCCTTTTTTATGGTCAGGATTGAGCCGCTTTCAAGAAAATGTGCGCTGAACAGCAAGGTGATAATCTGCTTCTGTAACGTGCGTGATCCTGCCGCATAAATTGTTTACTGGTGCTACTGCCACCACGCCACATCATTCCTCTCCCTGAGATTGCTGTGCATAGACCACCAAGCGCAGATGCCGATCCTCATCAATGGTCAGCGATGTGTGCTCGAAGGCTTCAGCTTTGTCGGCGATCATCAGTTGACGCACTCCATTGCACGGAGCATGCACGTCATGCTGACGCCACCACGTTTTGAAATCGGGCGATACCTGTTCCAGTTCATCCACTAACTCATGAATATCGGCTTCCTGCGTTGCGCGAGCAAAATCACGGCGGAAACTCGACAGCATTTGCGGGGCTTGTTCCTCCCAGCCGACAAATCGCTCATGCAGCAACGGGTCGGTAAACAAGAGCCAGAGCAGGTTACGTCTCTCGGAAGGATGAGCGTTGAAGCCGAAAAGCTGGTTTGCCGGTTCATTAAAAGCCAAAACGTCCCAGCGCAGGTTGAGTATATAGGCTGAATGCGGAGCCAGATCGTGCATCAGGCGCCGTACCAGTGGTGGCACCACGCACCATGTCTTACCTGGCTCGACAGCTGGCCTCTCATGTGCCAGCAGGTATAGATGACGGCGTTCGGCTGCATCAAGTCTGAGCACCCGTGCCAGATTATCCAGAAAGGCTGCGGACACACCGATATCGCGTCCCTGTTCAAGCCAGGTGTACCAGGTCAGACCGACCCCGGCGAGCGCAGCGACTTCCTCACGCCGCAGTCCAGGCGTGCGCCGTCTTCCACCGCTAGGCAAGCCTACATCAACGGGTGACACCCGTTCGCGGCGTGCACGCAAAAAAGCAGCCAGATCGTGGCGAGTTCTTTCCAATGTTCTCATTGTTTACCGCATTGCTTTTAGTAATAGCATAAGTGGTTAAATTGTAATTGTTTAAAAAGGATTTGAGAATGATGGCGTGCTCACTCTTGATACATAAAGTTGCGATACATAAGGATAGATAAAATGAACTCAACTTGTCGTGCTTCGGCTTTAGCGACGACGACAGCCAATAGTCCGCCATGGCTTGGCCTGTCTGTGCTGCTCATGGCGGGCTTTGTCACGATCTTCGATCTGTTCGTGGTCAATGTTGCCATCCCCAGCATGCAGGCCGATTTGGGGGCAAGCTTTGCACAGATCGGTTTCATCGTCGCGGGTTACGAACTGGCTTTTGGTGTGCTGCTGATTACGGGCGGTCGACTAGGAGATGTGTTTGGGCGGCGTCGCCTGTTTGTTGTGGGGATGGTCGGATTTACGATCGCTTCTGCACTGTGTGGCTTAGCACCTGACGCGGGGTTTCTGATTGGTGCACGCCTTTTGCAAGGGCTTACGGCCGCGTTACTGTTTCCACAGGTTTATGCCTCTATTCGCGTTAACTTTAACGGCCACGATAGCCGCCGTGCCTTTGGACTACTGGGGATGACGTTAGGATTGGCTGCTATCGCGGGCCAGGTACTGGGGGGATGGCTGGTGCATGCTAACCTGTTCGGCCTAGGCTGGCGCAGCATCTTTCTTATCAATATTCCCATCGGTTTGCTGGCTATCGTAACCGCAAGATTTATCCCCGAATCCCGCACGCCACAGCGCCCTTCACTGGATTGGACCGGGGTGGCGCTGGTTAGCATCGGGCTTACATTGTTACTGGTACCGCTGATTGAAGGTCCGGGACAAGGGTGGCCGACATGGTGTCTATGGATGCTGGTTGCCGCGGTTGCCCTGCTGGGAATTTTTTACCGTCAACAGGAACGACGGCGAATGGCGGGGCATCTTCCGCTGGTTGATATGCGTCTGCTCGCACAGCGCCGTTTCCTGCTGGGAGTGTTGCTGGTGCTGCTGGTGTATTCCACATCCAGCTCCTTTTTCCTGTGTTTTGCCTTGCTGGTGCAAATGGGGCTGGGGCTTGATCCCTTTCTCGCGGGTAGTATTTTCGCGCCTTGTAGCGTGGGTTTTGTCTTGGCATCGCTGGCTGCGCCGCGCCTGATTGCCCGCTGGGGTACACTTGCCATCATAGCGGGGGCATTAGTTTATGCCGTTGCCATTGGACTGTTGGTTACGCAGGTGCAGTTAGCGGGGGCGGATCTGGTAGCTACACGACTGATCCCTGTATTGATTGTCGTTGGCGCAGGCCAAGGTTTCATTATGACGCCGTTGTTGAATCTGGTACTAGGGTTGGTCGATGGGCCTCAGGCCGGTATGGCATCGGGCGTGATCTCAACGGTTCAGCAGGTTGGGGCGGCGTTGGGTGTGGCTGTGGTTGGCATCCTGTTTGGCTCTGCGCTGGCTACAGGCGATGGTGCCGTTGCACAAGCGGGTCAATATGTGTCGGCCTTTGTCGTGGGAATGCTCTATAACGTAGGCGCGGCTTTGCTGGTGTGCATCCTGTTGCTGATGTTGGTGAGAACGCAGCGGCCGTTTAACTGAAAAAGGAAAGCGGGCGGCGGACATTCGTCGACTAGTGGCAAATTCTTGCCGCAGCGGTGATGGCGTGGCTATTTCTGGTATAAAGCGGGTTTTTCCTGAGTGTCGTATTTTGACCACCTGCGCCAGAAATAGATAAAGAAGGTTGAAAGAAATGGAATATGTCACTCATACTGCCTACATGATGTCGTTCAACGCCAGCTTTAACAAGGAAATCAATCATGGCTGAAGAAACCATTTTTAGTAAAATCATTCGCCGGGAAATTCCTGCCGATATTGTGTATCAGGATGAACTGGTCACCGCCTTCCGTGATATCGCGCCTCGTACGCCAACGCATATTCTGATCATCCCGAATGTATTAATCCCAACCGTTAACGATACGGCGCCAGAGCATGAAGCGGCGCTTGGGCGGATGATCACGGTTGCGGGTAAAATTGCGCAACAGGAAGGCATTGCAGAAGACGGCTATCGCCTGATCGTTAACTGCAACCGGCACGGCGGACAAGAGGTATATCACATCCATATGCATTTGGTTGGCGGTCGTGCATTAGGGCCTTTGCTGGCGGATTAGGTTAGACAATCAGGTGAGAAAACCATCATGCGAGTAAACCATGCGTAACCCGATGCTTTTTCTGTCTGCGTGTTTGATGGTGGGAATGCTGGCGGGCTGTAGTGCGCCAAAGGTGCTGACCATCAATGAGCGGCAAACGCTGGTGTTGGATGCGCCTGTGCTGTCAGCGGGTATTACGGCGGGGAATCCGTCGCTGGATTCAGAAAATGGCCGGCTGCGTGCTTCTTCCACCGTCAGCAATGATGCTTCACACGCGGTGACCGTGCATTACCGCTTCTATTGGTATGATGAGAACGGGCTGGACGTGCTGCCTTTTGAAGCGGTGCAGTCTATTGAAATCCCGCCACAGACGGAAATGACGGTTTTTTCAACGCGCAGCAGTCCCAATGCGCGTCAGGTTCGTCTTCATCTGTTTTTGTAATGGTGTGCTGAGAGAGAAAATATGAAAAAGTATCTAGGGGTGATACTGGCGGCATTGGTACTGACTGGGTGCCCCAGCCGTCCGCCGGAGCCCACCGAACCGCCTGCGACTATTGAGCCGGTTGAACCTCAAGTGCCGACCACGCCAACGCCGCCGCCGGGGGAATCTGTACCGCAGCCGCCTAAAATCCAGACATTGAACTGGGAAGCCAGCATTAATCCGCTGGTGGCACAGATGTTGAAAGCCGATGGCGTCACGCCAGGCAGCATACTGTTGGTGGATAGCGTGAAAAACAACACCAATGGCTCACTGCCAATAGCGAAAGCGACAGGGGCGTTGTACAACGCGTTATCCTCCGGCAAGGCCTTTACGCTGGTGCCACGTGAGCAGCTAGCCGCTGCGAAACAAACGCTGGGTTTGTCGGTTGACGACAGCCTGGGGTCGCGCAGTAAGGCTATTGGTCTGGCACGTTATGTCAGCGCACAGTATGTGCTGTACAGCGACGTCAGTGGCGACGTGAAATCGCCGCAGATCGACATGCAACTGATGCTGGTGCAGACCGGTGAAATTGTGTGGTCAGGCAATGGCGCCGTTCAGCATTAAACAGGCGGGTATCCAGCAGCACCTGACTACGGCGATCCAGAAACATTTCCCAGCCGTGGAGATGGATGATATTCGCTTTGAACTGGTTGGTGGGTTAAGCAGTAAAAGTTGGCGTATCCGTGGGCCAGGCATTGAGTGGCTTGCGCGGCGACAGTCGCCAACTGAGCGAAAAATGGGCGTTAATCGCCAGCGAGAGTTCGCTTTGCTACGGCAGATGTCAGCGATAGGGCTTGCGCCACGGCCACTGCTGTGGCGCGATGGCTGGCTCATTGTTGAGTGGGTGCCGGGGCGTATTGCTACCTCTGATGAGTTCCTGATGATGCTGGCGAATGGCGAAGTAGCGCGTATATTGTCCCAGCTTCATCGTCTGCCGTGTAGCGGTCATCCTGTCGATCTCAAAACGTTATTTGCTCAACATTGGCAGTTGATAGACCCACGACGTCGTTCACCTGCGTTGTTGCGTGCCCACCATCATTTTCAGTGTACTGCGTTGCCCACACCGTTGGCTCTGGCTCCCCTTCATCTGGATGTGCATGCGGAGAATCTACTGATTACGCCGCAAGGCGCGATGCTCATTGACTGGGAATACGCCTCAGACGGCGATATCGCTTTTGAGCTGGCGTTCATTGTGCGAGCGAGCCAGATGGAAAGCGTGGCGCAAACGCGTTTTCTACAAAGCTATCAGCAGTATCGGCGAGGATTTTCCGTGAGCCGCCTTCAGCAACAGATGACGCAGTGGTTCCCCTGGGTCGATTATCTGGTATTGATGTGGTTTGAAATTCGCTGGCAGCAAACAAAGAACCCCGAATTTTTAGCAGAAATCCCCGCACTCTATCAGCGGCTACAGCTGGGCCATCGGCTATAGTCTGGTTGAAGGCGTGATGTTGTGGTAGTGACCATTTTACTCAGTTGTACTATCTAAAGAATGAGGTTTTTGTGGGTCCGGTAATGTTAGATGTCGCCAGCTATGAGCTGGATGCAGAAGATCGTGAAGTGTTGGAACATCCACTGGTTGGTGGCGTGATTCTGTTCACCCGTAATTTTCATGACGCGGCACAGTTACGTGAACTTGTACGCCAAATCCGCGCCGCATCGCGCGAACGTCTTGTCGTTTCTGTGGATCAGGAAGGAGGACGTGTTCAGCGTTTTCGTGATGGATTTACCCGTTTGCCTGCTGCACAGGCATTTGCTGCATTAAATAGCCTGTCGGACGCTCAGCGGTTGGCGGAAGAGGGCGGCTGGCTGATGGCGGCAGAAATGATTGCGATGGATATCGACATCAGTTTTGCACCGGTGCTGGATATTGGTCACCAGAGTGCGGCGATTGGCGAACGCTCGTTTCACGAACAGCCAGAAACGGCGTTAGCGGTGGCGCAGAGTTTTATTCGCGGCATGCACAGTGCGGGTATGAAGGTCACGGGGAAGCACTTCCCCGGTCATGGTGCGGTCAGCGCCGACTCACATAAAGAAACGCCGCGCGACCCGCGTCCGCTTGCGGAGATTCGCGCACACGATATGCGGATTTTTAAAGAACTGATCCAGCGCCAGCAACTGGATGCGATCATGCCTGCCCATGTGATTTACACTGAGGCCGATCCGCGTCCCGCCAGCGGCTCACCCTACTGGCTTAAAACAGTACTGCGTGAAGAGCTGGGTTTTGATGGCATCATTTTCTCCGACGATCTCTCGATGGAAGGTGCCGCCGTGATGGGGGGTTATCCCGAGCGGGCACAGGCAGCGTTGCAGGCAGGCTGTGACATGATTCTGGTTTGCAACCAGCGGGAAGGAGCCATCAGCGTGTTAGATAACCTGTCTCCGGTCAAAGCGGAGCAATTGACGCGCTTATATCATCAGGGTTCGTTTTCTCGTCGAGAACTGCTGGATTCGCCGCGCTGGAAGCAGGCCAATCAGACGCTCACTTCACTCAGCGAGCGCTGGCAGGCGCATAAAAATGGTGAGAAATAGGCAACCTAGTCAGTGGTGAGGATAAAAGATGATTATCTATTTACATGGTTTTGATTCGACCAGTCCTGGTAACCATGAAAAAGTCTTGCAGCTTCAGTTTATCGATGAAGATGTACGGCTGATTAGCTACAGCACGCTGCACCCGCGTCATGACATGCAACACTTGCTAAAGCAGGTGGATAAGATGATTCAACATTCTGATGACGAACGTCCGCTGATCTGTGGTGTGGGGTTGGGGGGGTTTTGGGCTGAACGGGTCGGATTTCTGTGTGATATACGACAAGTTATCGTCAATCCTAACCTTTTCCCGCAGGAAAACATGAGCGGGAAAATTGATCGGCCGGAAGAATATCTGGATATTGCCACGAAGTGTGTCGCTAATTTTCGTGAAAAGAACCGCGATCGCTGCATGGTCATGCTTTCCCGTCAGGATGAGATGCTCGACAGCCAACGCAGTGCACAAGCGCTGGAAGAATATTATGAGATCGTCTGGGACGATATCCAGACGCATAAATTCAAAAGTATCTCTCCCCATTTACAGCGGATAAAGGCCTTCAAAACGCTGGGCTGAGCCTGTGCTCCTGGTGCTCGTTAATCGCGACGGGCTTTCCTTCTGATGCCCTTGTTTATGGGGGATCAGAAGGAATGGTGCGGTTTATTTACTTTCCTTAATTCTTACAGACGTGCCTATGCGCACGATTCAGCATTTTTTCTTCACGCAGACTTCCGCTAATTCACTGAAATAAAAATGGATTTTTCTCGGTAAAAAACCGCACAGCAAAATAAATTGATATATATCAATTTTGGTATGACCAAATAACCTAGCGTGCTATTCTTGCAGCAGATATCAGGCTTAACTTACGCGAACCCTATGTTATATAAGGATATTATTTTTTACTCTTTATTAACGATTGGTTCACATTTTAGGGGGTCATTTTGACATCACCAACCAAAAAAATTGTCATTGTCGGCGGGGGAGCTGGCGGACTTGAACTTGCTACAAGTTTAGGCCACAAGTTAGGACGCAAGAAAAAAGCGGACATTACGCTGGTAGATCGTAACCATAGCCACCTGTGGAAACCCTTGCTGCATGAAGTGGCGACAGGCTCGCTGGACGACGATATGGATGCGCTGAGCTATCTGGCGCACGCTCGCAACCACCATTTCCAGTTCCAACTGGGCATGCTGACGGATATCGATCGTGAGCAGCAGCAGATTCAACTGGCCGAAGTGTGTGATGAGCAAGGTGATGTACTGGTTGCGGCGCGCCGCATCCCGTATGACATCCTGGTGGTGGCATTAGGCAGCGCCTCAAATGACTTTGGTACACCGGGCGTGAAAGATCACTGTATCTTCCTGGATAACCCAAAACAGGCTCGTCGCTTCCATAACGAAATGCTGAATTTGTTCCTGAAATTCACAGCAAATCAGGACGAAAAAGAGCGCGTAAATATTGCGATTGTGGGCGGCGGTGCAACGGGTGTCGAACTGTCTGCGGAATTGCATAACGCGGTGAAACAGCTGCACAGCTATGGTTTTGACGGACTGGATAACCAAACGCTGAATGTGACGCTGGTGGAAGCGGGTGAACGTATTTTGCCAGCGCTGCCGCCACGTATTTCAGCGGCAGCACATCAGGAACTGAACAACATTGGCGTCCGCGTACTGACGAAAACCATGGTAACCAGCGCGGACAGCGGCGGTCTGAATACGAAAGACGGTGAATTTATCGACGCCGATCTGATGGTTTGGGCGGCAGGGATCAAAGCGCCGGATGCAATGAAAGATATCGCGGGTCTGGAAACCAACCGGATCAATCAGCTTGTCGTTGAACCGACGTTGCAGACGACGCGCGATCCTAACATTTTCGCTATCGGCGACTGTGCATCCTGCCCGCAGGAAGGTGGCGGTTTTGTACCACCGCGCGCGCAGGCGGCTCATCAGATGGCATCACGCTGCCACAGCAACATCATCGCGCTGCTAAACGGACAAACGCTGAAACCTTACGTCTATAAAGACCACGGTTCGCTGGTTTCGTTGTCTAAATTCAGTACGGTGGGGAGTCTGATGGGGAACCTGATGCGGGGCTCTGTGATGGTAGAAGGGCGGATTGCGCGTTTTGTTTACATCTCCCTCTATCGTATGCACCAGGTTGCCCTGCATGGCTATATCAAAACGGGCTTGATGATGCTGGTTGGTGGTATCAACCGGGTGATACGCCCGCGCCTCAAATTGCATTAATGCATGTCACCACTGAAATTTTCTGATACGGGCGCGAACGCGATTTCGCGCCCGTATTCTTTTTATCATCTCCAGTTTTGACTCTTGGAAAATAGCGTCCTTCTGTTTGTCATGCCATTGAGCACCTACCTGAAATAACAGCATAAAATGTCGTCCTATTAGCAATTCCAGTTAAGATAATTCCCAAATGACGGTTTTATGTTACGAATCTGACACTTTTGGTGAGTTAGTCTTATTGCGAGAGTGTGAAACATTGTGCAGACTTTCCACTGTTTACAGATGGCGTAGCACGCACGCCGAAAATTCTGAATGTTGTTATTCAGGAGGAACCATCGGATTCATCGCGTTAAACGCGAGCTGACGTAAAACAAGATTACGGCAGGGTTGCAGATGGGGAATGCGTGAGAATAGATTCGGGAGGTATCCTGTGAACAAATCAATGTTAGCGGGTGTAGGTATTGGTGTGGCTGCGGCATTGGGTGTGGCGGCGGTGGCGAGTATGGACGTCTTTTCCTCTAAACCTCAGTATGCACAGGTGCTAACGGCAACACCGATTAAAGAAACGGTCAAAACGCCTCGCCAAGAGTGCCGCAATGTTAGCGTGACTCACCGCCGTCCGGTACAGGACGAAAACCAGATTGCTGGATCGGTACTGGGTGCTGTGGCGGGTGGCGTTTTGGGGCATCAGTTCGGTGGCGGACGCGGTAAAGATGTCGCGACGGTAGCGGGCGCGTTGGCAGGCGGTTACGCGGGTAACCGTGTACAAAGTGGCATGCAGGAAAATGATACGTACACGACACAGCAGCAGCGTTGTCAAACGGTGTACGACAAATCACAAAAAGTTTTAGGTTATGATGTCACCTATAAAATCGGCGACCAGCAGGGCAAAATCCGCATGGATCGCGATCCAGGTACACAAATTCCCGTGGACAGAAATGGTCAGTTAGTCCTGAATCAACAGAGCTGATTTACCCCAACGTCTACGTTTTTGCGCTGACACCCTCTCTAAAAACCGCGAGACACCTGAAGAAGGTGCTCGCGGTTTTTTACCTTATTCGATCTTGTTGCTTTCGATCCGCGTCATGCTCAGTGATAACAGCAAAGCGACCGCTGCGCATCCACCCGCTAACCAAAGCGTCGCGTTCAGGCCGGAGCTATCCACTATCTGACCCCCTACCCAGGACCCAAGCGCGATACCAACATTAAAAATCCCCACATACAGCGCGGAAGCAATCTCCACGGTGCGCGATGCGGCTTTCATCATCCACGTCATCAAACCAACGGATACACCGCCGTAGGCCACTCCCCAGACCAGCAGCGCCATGCTGCCACCTATAGGCGAAGATCCGATGGTGAGGAACAAGATTGGGGTCAATAGCAGCCCGAAGGCAATTGCCGTTAAAGTTAACGCTGTGCGCTGCGCCGCAATGATGCCTGCCAGAAAATTGCCAACGATGCCTGCAATACCATAGGCAAATAGCAATGCACTAATCCACTGCGTGTCGAATCCCGACAGCGAGAGCAGCAGCGGATGCACAAAGGTAAAGGCCATGAAGTGTCCTGCCACCAGTAATAGCGTCAGAATTAACCCGATTTGCAATTTACGGTTGGTCAGTTGCTCACCGAACTGGTGCATGGTGGTTGAGTGGGTAACGGGCAGCGTCGGAATCACCGCGAGATGAAGTATCAGCACCAGTCCACTAAACGCTGCCATGCAACCAAAGGCCCAGCGCCATCCGGCGATGTCTCCGATAAACGCACCGAATGGTACACCCAGTACCGATGCTGCGGCGACGCCGCCAAAGATAATGGATGTCGCCAGACCGATGGATAGTTCGGGAACGAGCCGTGCAGCCAGACCTCCGGCAATCGCCCAGATGCCACCCATACAGAAACCGACAAGCACGCGTGCAGCCAGCATCCAGCCGATGTTTGGTGCCAGCGCTGAGGCAATGTTGGCGATAACCAGCAACGCCAGTAGGCCACATAAAATCCTGCGTCTATCCATACCGCCGGATACGATCACCACGAGTGGAGCGAATAACGCGGCTAACAGCGCAGGGAGTGAAATCATCAGTCCCGCGATCCCGGTAGAAATCGTTAATGTAGCCGCGATTGGCGTTAGCAGGCCCACGGGGAGCATTTCCGTCGTGACAACAGAGAACGTCGCTAGACCGACGGCGACGACGGCCAGCCAGGGGTGCTGTGTAGCCGCGTTTATAGGGATAGATGAAGACGTATTCATGGTTCAATCCTTAACTTGGGAAAAAGGTTGGATGACGGTCAAGCGGCCTTGGGAAGGGAGACGGGATGTTCCCGAAAACGCAGGTATCCCCATAGCGCGACCAGCAGCACTAAAACGCCAGCGCACAGCGCAACGATGAATCCGGCTTGGGTACCGCCGTCATCAACAACGTGGCCTGATAATGCTGCGCCCAACGCCACACCGATGTTTAGCCCCGCCAGCAGCCAGGTCATGCCTTCGGTTAAGCGGTATTCCGGAACCAAACGTTCGACCAGCGACATCGCTACGATCATGGTGGGGGCGAAGAACAGCCCAGCAATCAGTACGGCCGCAGCAAGTGCAGGAAGACTGTTAACCAGCAACAGGGGGAGTGTGGTGATTGCCGTTGCCAAACCGCCTAGCAATAGCAGGTGATGCAGTGCGGTTCGTAGCTTTAGAGCACCGAACAGCAGGCCGGCCAGACAGGAACCGATCGCATAAGCTGACAAGATCAGACTGGCCGCTGCCGGTTGGCTACGCTGTTCGGCGAAGGCGACGCTGACGATATCCACAGTGCCAACGATGATGCCCATTGCGATCATCAACAGCGTCAGCAGGCGGATGTTTGTCTGCTTGAACACTGAGTTGGAACGATCGGTGCAGGTGTGCAGTAGCGCTATAGGTGGTTCAGAGCTGCGCTGTGTAACCAGTGCGAACACGCCAACAATCAGCAAGAGTGCCGCTGTCAATGGACCCGCCTGAGGGAACACGGCTACGGATAGCCCGATAGCCAGCGGAGGTCCGGCGATGAAAGTCGCTTCATCGAGTACCGTCTCCAACGAGTAAGCGGTTTGCAAACGAGGTTGCCCGCGATAGATGGCGGTCCAGCGTGCTCTTACCATCGCGGACATACTGGGCATGAAACCGGTCAGTAATGCACCGATGAATAAGGTCCAGTCAGGTGCTTGCCACCAGGAACTGGCGAGGAGAAGCAGCATGCCGATTGTGCTGATTAGCGTTGCCAGTGGCAGTACGCGAGTTTGTCCATGTCGATCCACCAGACGGGAGATCTGCGGTGACAGCAGGGCGTAGGTTAGTACAAAGGTGGCAGATACCGCTCCCGCCAGCGCATAGCTGCCGCGCAACTGCGACAGCATGGTGATAATGCCGATACCTGTCATGGGCAGCGGCACCCGCGCCAACAGGCCAGCTAGTGCGAAGCCTTTCGTGCCAGGCGCAGAGAAAAGCGCTCGATAAGGGTTAACCATCTCGTTCTCCAAAGTGAATTTGCTTGCCACCACAGCGCGGCACAGCGACAATACATACAGATCGTATGAATAAAAGCATATATTCATACGGAATGAATGTAAATAATCATACGATGTGTATGTAAGGATGTGTCGATGGTTCGTCGTACCCGTGCTGAAATGGAAGAAACACGCGCTACGCTGCTGGCGACCGCCCGTAAGGTCTTCAGCGAACGCGGCTATGCGGATACCTCAATGGACGATCTCACCGCGCAGGCGAGCCTGACCCGTGGGGCGCTTTATCATCATTTTGGTGACAAGAAAGGATTACTGGCGGCGGTGGTGGAGCAGATCGATGCTGAGATGGATGAGCGACTGCAAGCGATCTCCGATACCGCCGAAGATGATTGGGAGGGGTTCCGCTGCCGCTGCCGCGCCTATCTGGAAATGGCGCTGGAACCGGAAATCCAGCGTATCGTGTTGCGTGATGCGAGGGCTGCACTGGGTGGTGCATCGCCGGATTCACAACGGCATTGCGTTGAGTCGATGCAGCGGCTGATCGACAATCTCATACGCCAAGGCGTAGTGGCTGAAGCCGACCCACAGGCGCTGGCATCGTTGATCTACGGCAGTCTGGCCGAAGCGGCGTTTTGGATTGCGCAGGGAGAGGATGGTACTGCGCGGCTGGCACAAGGCGTTACCGCGCTGGAGTTGCTGCTGCGTGGGTTGTTGGTCAACCAAAAACCAATAATAAAATCATAGATTTACGGGACGCATGGCTGACGTCTCGTATTTGACTTAACGGCGAAAGACGACCTCTGCCCAGCGTGCCAGACCGGCGGTAACGGAGCCAAAATCGTTACCGCTGGCGATAGGAATATCAGGCAGTAACTGCTGAATAGCCTGACGTAACAGAGGAGATTTTGCGCTACCGCCAGTCAGATAGATCACTTCTGGTCGGGTCTGGCTGGTTTCTAACGCCAGCGTTACCTGTTGCTGAATACGCGTGAGCGGGTTATCGATTGCGGCGTTGAGTTCATCAGCATGAATGCGCGTTGCCAGACCTGATTCGATAAAGTGTAAATCGGCAGCTGTTTCCGATTGGTTGGAAAGTGCGATTTTGCTCTCTTCCGCCAGTTGAATCAGACGATAGCTCAGGCGCTGTTGCCACACGGTCAGCAATCTTTTCACTAATTCTGGCTGGCGAGCATCGCGGATCATTTCGTTGATTAACGCGCGGCTGGCGGTGCTATGGAACTCTTTTTGCGCGGGAATATCGTTAATTGCGACCGCATTCCACCATGTCATGATCGGCAAGGCGATGCCTTTTTCCGACTCGCTATTCATGCCGAGCAGCGGCATTAGCTGTTTGAATGCGAGCATGATGTCCAGATCGTTACCGCCAACGCGGCAGCCGCTGTGTCCTAACAGGCTTTGCGACCGTTCGTGTCGTTTGTGCCACTCTGGTCCCATCAGCAACATGGAGCAGTCGGTGGTGCCACCGCCGATATCCACGACCAGCACACGCGTTTCTTTCGTCAGTGTGGATTCGAAGTCCAGTCCGGCGGCGACAGGCTCAAACTGGAAGACGACGTCTTCAAACCCTGCACGGTGTGCGGCGCGATCTAAAATACCTTGCGCCTGCTGGTTGGCTTCTTCGCCCCCGATACTTTGAAAGTTAATCGGGCGACCGATGACGGCTTGACGAATAGGCTGATCAAGCTGGGTTTCTGCCTGCTTGCGGATATGCAGCATCATGGCGCAGACCAGATCCTCAAACAGCGCAATCTGCTGTGCTTTCAGCCCGACGGCACCGAGGAAGGATTTCGGCGATTTAACGAACCATGTCTCTTCCGGGTCATCCATGTAGTGCCGTAATGCCTCGCGCCCGAACTTCACGCTATCGGGCTGCACGCGAATATCTTCCTCGCGGTTGTAGCTAATCGCGCGTTGTAGCAGTAGCCCGTTCTCACCTTCTGCGTTGACCTGATGGTGCCGCCATAGCCACTCGCTCACCGCTTCACGCACGGGCGCACACAGCAGGGAAGAAAGATAAGGCGAGCCATTTTCCAGAGACAGGAGCCGTGGCGTCCCTTCATCCATAACCGCCACGGAACAGTTCGCCGTGCCGTAGTCAAAACCGATAAACATCGTCGTGCCCCATGCCATAAAAAAGGGTGGCGACTTTACTGCGTTCCGGCAGTGCTTGTAAAGGTGGATGTATTGGTTAATGATAATGTGTTGATATAGCAGTTAATAATGGAAAAAATACTAAGAAGGAACGGTGAATAAAATGAAAAAGGCAATACTTGTAACACTTCTGGCCATGGTGTCTTCGGCTCACGGTGCGAATAACACTAACGAATCCCCTGATGATCGACTCATTGCTTGTACGGCGTCAGCTCAAGCGATTTCTGAGAGTAAAGCCTGTTTCGAGACCGCTTATCAGGGATGGGAAGGAATCATGAATCAGCAGTACCAATTGCTGATGCGAGATAAATCGCAAACGGTTAAAGACTCGCTGAAAAAATCACAAGACGCCTGGGTTCAATACCGCGATGCCTATATCGAGGCAGCAGAAAATACGTATTGGGAATTCGAAGCGGTGGACGGGCAGAAAAAAGATGAGAAAGTAGAAGGAACTTGGCAAGTGTTAACCTACGACATGAAGGTGCGCATGGTTCGCGAAAGAGCCACCGAATTGTTACAGGTGCGAAGAAGTATTCTTGATTTTTAATTCATAAGACCGATGAACGTCGATATGGATTCATAAAATAACGGGAACCCGAAGGTTCCCGTTTATGTCGAAAGCAAGTCACGCTGCTAGCGTATGCTGCGCCATGTTCCCCAGCAGTGTACCGATGAATTCGATGCGCTGTGGGCGGTCGCTCAAATCCTTCATAAATTTCAGGCGAGTTGGACCATCCAGACGATAGGTGCCGGGATCGCGCTGCAACAGGCCGATAAGATGGGTAGGATCGACGCGGTTTTGCTCGCCGAACTCGATAAATCCGCCTTTTTCGTTCCCTTCAATACGGCGAATACCCAGCGCTTGCGCCTGCTGGCGCAGGGCAGCAACCTGCAACAGGTAACGGCTTGCATCGGGAAGCAGACCGAAGCGATCGATTAGCTCGACTTTCAGCTCATCCAGTTCGGTGGCGGTTTTCGCACTGGCAATACGTTTGTATAACGACAGGCGCGTATTGACGTCGGGGATGAAATCGTCAGGCAGTAGGGCGGGCAACCGTAGTTCGACGTCGGTCTGACTGTTGATCAAATCTTCCAGCGATGGCTCCCGGCCAGCTTTCAGAGCGTCGACCGCGCTTTCTAACAGTTCCATATACAGTGAGAAACCGACGCTGGTCATCTGTCCGCTCTGATCGTCTCCGAGCAGTTCACCCGCACCGCGAATCTCCAGATCGTGCGTTGCCAGCGCAAAGCCTGCGCCGAGGTCTTCCAATGAGGCGATCGCTTCCAGACGTTTCTGCGCGTCGGTGCTCATCGCTTTAGGGTTCGGCGTCAGCAGATAAGCGTAAGCCTGATGGTGGGAACGCCCCACGCGACCACGCAACTGGTGCAGCTGTGCCAAACCGAAGTGATCGGCACGTTCAATGATAATCGTGTTAGCGCTCGGTATGTCGATCCCGGTTTCGATGATGGTGGTACACACCAGCACATTAAAACGCTGGTGGTGGAAGTCGTTCATCACCCGTTCCAGCTCGCGTTCACGCATCTGGCCGTGGCCGATCGCAATGCGTGCTTCCGGCACCAGCTCTGCCAGTCGTTGGGCGGCTTTTTCGATATTTTCCACGTCGTTATACAGGTAGTACACTTGCCCGCCGCGCAGCGTTTCACGCAGGATGGCTTCGCGTACCACCAGATTGTCATATTCGCGCACGAACGTTTTTACCGCCAACCGACGGGCAGGGGGCGTGGCAATAATCGACAGGTCGCGCATGCCGCTCATCGCCATGTTGAGCGTTCGCGGAATCGGTGTTGCGGTCAGCGTCAGGATATCAACATCCGCACGCATCGCCTTGATGCGCTCTTTGTGGCGTACGCCGAAGCGGTGTTCTTCATCGACAATCAACAGCCCTAAATCGCGCCAGTGCACATCGCTCTGCAACAGCTTATGCGTGCCGATCAGAATATCGACTTTGCCTTCCTGCGTTTCTTCCAGCACTTGGGTTTGCTCACGCGCACTGCGGAAGCGGGAGATCATCTCAATCTTCACCGGCCAGTTAGCAAAGCGATCGCGGAAGTTATCAAAATGCTGCTGCGCCAACAGCGTTGTTGGCACCAGAACGGCCACCTGCTTATGGTTTTCGACCGCCAAAAATGCGGCACGCATCGCGACTTCGGTTTTACCAAAGCCGACATCGCCACACACCAGACGATCCATCGCCAGCGGTTGGCACATATCGCTCAGTACGGCGTTGATGGCCTGTGCCTGATCGGGTGTGGTTTCGAAAGGGAAACTTTCGCAGAACAGCTGGTACTGCGTTTTATCATGCTTAAAGGCAAAGCCGCTCTTCGCCGCGCGCTGGGCATAAATATCCAGCAGCTCGGCGGCGACATCGCGCACTCTTTCCGCCGCTTTTTGCCGCGCACGTGACCAGGCATCACCACCCAGCTTATGCAGTGGTGCATTCTCATCAGCACCGCCCGCGTAACGGCTGATCAAGTGCAGAGAAGAAACCGGAACGTACAGCTTGTCCTCGCTTGCATAGGTTAAGATCAGGTATTCGGCCTTAATACCGCCTGCTTCTAGCGTGGTCAGCCCAGCATAGCGGCCAACGCCGTGTTCGAGATGAACAACGGGCTGCCCCGGCCGCAGTTCCGCCAGGTTGCGGATCAGCGTATCGGTATTAATCGTGCGGCGACTATCCTGACGGCGGCGGCTAACGCGTTCACCCAATAGATCGCTTTCGCAGATTAAGGCGCGCTGGCGCAGCGTGTCGATAAATCCGTGCTCGCTGGCACCGATGATCAGATAGGCTCCACGATCCTGAGCCTGCTCCAGCGTATTGATGAGCTTAGGGTTCAGCTTGATACGTGCCAGAAGCTCTTGTAACGTCTCGCGCCGACCTTCGCTCTCAACAGAGAAAACGATCTGACCATCGAACTGTTCGATAAAACGACGCAGTGCATCCAGCGGTGATTTCTGCTGGTGTTGAATCGCGAGATCCGGCAGCGGTAGATAGGCCAGATTCACGTTGGCGGCTTTTTCTGGCAGCGTATCCGTTCTTAACTGCACGCGCGGCCATGCTTTCAGTTCGGTGAACAGACCATCGACGCGTAGCCAAAGTGAATCCGACGGTAAAAGGGGGCGCATCGGATCGACTCGGCGGCTTTCAAAACGCTGCTGAATATCCTGCCAGAAGCGCTCGGCGCTCTGTTCGATATTGCCTGTATTGACGATCAGCGTGTTGTTCGGGAAGTAGCTGAACAGCGACGGCAGTGGCTCACTAAAGAATAATGGCTGCCAGTATTCGATCCCGGCGGGCCAGACGCTCTTGCTAACCTGCTGGTAAATGTGCTCAGCATCGCGTCGTACTTCAAACTGTTCGCGCCACTGGCTGCGGAAAAGCTCGATTGCCGTTTTGTCGGTCGGGAATTCATGCGCGGGCAGCAGGTTAATGTGCGGTACTTCATTCAGCGTCCGCTGGGTATCGACATCAAACAGGCGCAGGCTGTCGATTTCATCGTCGAAGAAATCGATACGATAGGGTTCTTCACTCCCCATTGGGAAGAGATCCAACAATGCACCGCGCGTCGCATATTCACCGTGCTCCATGACCTGATCGACGCTGCGGTAGCCTGCCTGCTCCAACTGCGAACGCAGCTTATCACGCGAGAGACGCTGGCCTTTTTTCAACACCAGCGCATGGCCGTGCAGGAAACTGTGTGGGCAAACGCGCTGCATCAGCGTATTGACTGGCAGAATCAGAACGCCGCGCGTCATGTTGGGTAATTGATAGAGCGTGGAAAGGCGGGTCGAAATAATTTCCTGATGCGGAGAAAAACTATCGTAGGGCAGCGTTTCCCAGTCAGGCAACGTGGTGACGTGCTGGTCGGTAAATTGCTGAATTTCGTCACGCAATCGCAGGGCATTTTGCATATCAGGGGCGATAAGCACCACCAGTCCGGTGTGGCGTTCAACGATTTCTGCACATTCAACGGCGCAGGCAGCGCCAGTTAACTCGCCCAGCAGGCGCTGCTCACCCGCTTTGGGCGGCAGCGAATAACGGTAATTTTCAGGCATCATCTGATTATCGGGTCTCGCCTCCCTGCATCCGACCAAGAAAAAGCCGTAGAGTGAGGGTGTTAGGGTTCCATAAAGCAGTACTACCCTTTATTATCCTTGATCACTTTGCTTTGGCAACCTTATCCAGACGGATTTCATGTATCAACCTGTCGCTTTATTTATTGGCCTACGCTACATGCGCGGGCGTGCATCAGACCGCTTCGGGCGGTTTGTCTCCTGGTTATCTGCTATTGGCATCACGCTTGGCGTAATGGCGCTGGTCACCGTGCTTTCCGTCATGAATGGCTTCGAGCGCGAGCTGGAAGGCAATATTCTCGGCGTGATGCCCCAAGCGGTGATCTCTACGCCACAAGGTTCGCTGAACCCCGCGTTGATGCCTGCTTCCTCTTTAGACTCGCTGGAAGGCGTGACGCGTGTCGCGCCGCTGACGACAGGCGATGTGGTGCTGCAAAGCGCCCGCAGCGTCGCGGTCGGCGTGATGTTAGGGATTGATCCTGACGAGAAAGAACCGCTATCGCGCTATTTGGTCAACGTCAAACAGCAGCAGCTTCAGCCGGGTCAATATCAAGCCATCTTGGGTGAGAAACTGGCCGAGCAACTGGGCGTGAAAACGGGCGATCAGGTGCGCATGATGGTAACCAGCGCCAGCCAACTGACGCCGATGGGGCGTATTCCCAGCCAGCGTATTTTCACCGTTGCCGGAACCTTTGCTGCCAACAGCGAAGTGGATAGCTACCAACTGTTGGTAAACCAACAGGATGCCTCGCGGCTGATGCGTTATCCGGCGAACCAGATTACCGGCTGGCGTTTGTGGCTGGAAAAGCCGCTGTCGGTCGATTCGCTGAGTACGCAAACGCTGCCGGAAGGCATGGTCTGGAAAGACTGGCGCGAGCGTAAAGGTGAGCTGTTTCAGGCGGTGCGCATGGAGAAAAACATGATGGGGCTGTTACTCAGCCTGATCGTAGCGGTTGCCGCGTTCAATATTATTACCTCACTGGGTTTGCTGGTGATGGAAAAACAGGGTGAAGTCGCCATTCTGCAAACGCAGGGGCTGACTCAACGTCAGGTGATGGCGGTATTTATGGTGCAGGGAGGCAGCGCGGGTATTGTTGGTGCGCTGTTAGGGGCATTGCTGGGAGCGCTACTGGCCAGCCAACTGAATACGCTGATGCCCGTGCTGGGCGTATTGCTGGATGGCGCCGCGTTGCCAGTGGATATTGATCCCATGCAGGTGGTGACGATTGCCATTTCCGCGATGGTGATTGCCCTCTTATCGACACTTTACCCATCATGGCGTGCTGCCACCGTTCAACCCGCTGAGGCTTTACGTTATGAGTGATTTATCATTATTGCAGTGTACTAACCTGTCCAAGCGTTATCAGGACGGCAAGCTCTCTACCGACGTGCTGCGCGATGTCTCTTTTGAGATGGGCAGCGGCGAGATGATGGCGATAGTCGGGAGTTCTGGCTCGGGCAAAAGTACGCTGCTGCATGTGCTGGGCGGATTAGATACGCCGACGTCGGGCGAGGTTATCTTTAAAGGTCAACCGCTGAGCACGCTTTCAGCGGCGGCAAAAGCAGACTTGCGTAATCGCGAACTGGGTTTTATTTATCAATTTCACCACCTGCTGCCAGATTTTACCGCGCTGGAAAATGTGGCGATGCCGCTGCTGATTGGCAAAGTACCCACGTCACAGGCGCAGGATAAAGCACGCGAAATGCTGGCCGCTGTTGGGCTGGAATCGCGTAGCCACCACCGTTCGTCGGAACTGTCCGGCGGTGAGCGACAGCGTGTCGCTATTGCCAGAGCGTTGGTCAACAGCCCATCGCTGGTGCTGGCAGATGAACCGACCGGTAATCTCGATCAACGTACGGCTGACACCATTTTCGAACTACTGGGAGAACTGAACGTTCGTCAAGGCACCGCCTTTCTGGTGGTGACACATGACCTGCAACTGGCTGGTCGACTGAACCGCCAACTGGAAATGCGCGACGGTCAATTGCAGCAGGAATTGACTCTGATGGGAGCGCGTCAATGACCTTTCCTCCGCTCTCGTTGCTGATTGGTCTGCGATTTAGCCGTGGCCGTCGGCGTGGCGGCATGGTTTCGCTGATCTCTGTGATTTCAACGCTGGGTATCGCCCTCGGCGTAGCGGTGTTGATTCTCGGCCTAAGTGCGATGAATGGGTTTGAGCGTGAACTGAATAATCGCATTCTTGCGGTGGTGCCACATGGCGAGATCGAGCCCGTTAATCAGCCTTTTGATGATTGGCAGGACATCCTGCCTACCATCGAACAGGTGCCCGGCGTTGCCGCCGCTGCGCCTTATATCAATTTCACCGGGCTGCTGGAGAATGGCGCTAAACTTCAGGCTATTCAGGTAAAAGGCGTTGATCCGCAGCAAGAAACACGCCTCAGCGCGTTGCCCAACTATGTTCTCAATGATGCCTGGCAGCGGTTTCGCCCAGGTGAAGAGCAGGTCATTATCGGCCAAGGCGTGGCGAAAACGCTGAACGTTGTTGAAGGGGACTGGGTCACGGTGATGATCCCGAACAGTGACCCGGAAATGAAGCTGATGCAGCCTAAACGCATCCGGCTGCACGTCAGCGGTATTCTGCAACTGAGCGGCCAGCTCGATCACGGCTTAGCGCTGATTCCGCTTGCGGATGCCCAGCAGTATCTGGATATGGGGCAGAGCGTGACGGGGATCGCCATCAAGGCCAACGACGTGTTCTCTGCCAATAAACTGGTGCGCGAGGCAGGCAAAGCCTCGAATCTCTATGTCCATATTCGCAGTTGGATTGGCACCTATGGTTATATGTATCGGGATATTCAGATGGTGAGAACCATCATGTATCTGGCGATGATCCTGGTGATCGGCGTGGCCTGTTTTAATATTGTTTCAACGCTGGTGATGGCGGTGAAAGATAAAAGCAGCGATATCGCGGTTCTGCGTACGCTGGGTGCACCCGATGGGCTGATTCGGGCTATCTTTATTTGGTACGGGCTATTGGCCGGGCTGTTGGGCAGTGTGATAGGGGCTGTGGTCGGCGTGATCGCCACCTTGCAATTGACGCCGATTATTCGCGGTATTGAAGCACTCATCGGCCATAAGCTGCTGTCCGGCGACATCTATTTTATTGATTTCCTGCCGTCGGAATTACATCTGATGGATGTGTTTATCGTGTTGGGTACATCGCTGGTGCTGAGCTTGATTGCCAGTTGGTATCCGGCGCGACGCGCCAGCCGTATTGACCCAGCCCGCGTGTTGAGCGGACAGTAAGACAAGCCAACGCACATGCGGTTTGAGAGATGACGGGGATATTCCCTATCGTGTGGCAAGGTGTTCACACCCTAAGGAGCAGTCATGTACTACGGTTTTGACATGGGCGGCACGAAAATTGAGCTGGGCGTGTTCGACGCGACGTTGAATAAGGTGTGGCAAAAGCGGGTACCGACCCCGCGCACGCATTACGATGAACTGCTCACTACGCTGGTCGATCTAGTGCATGAAGCCGATGCACAGGTTGGCATGCAGGGGAGCGTGGGTATCGGCGTACCGGGTATCCAGAATGAGAGCGGGGCGTTATTCACCGCCAACCTGCCTGCGACGATGGGAAAACCGCTACGTATTGACTTGTCACAGCGCTTGCAGCGCGACGTTCGCGTTAGCAACGACGCCAACTGTTTTGTGCTGTCTGAAGCCTGGGACGCAGAATTCCGTTCCTATCCCGTCGTATTAGGGGTGATTTTAGGTACGGGATTGGGCGGTGGTCTGGTGATTAACGGGCGTCCGGTAGACGGGCGCAACGGTATTGCGGGTGAATTCGGTCATCTCCGCCTGCCGTCCGATGCGTTGGATATCATCGGCGTAGATATTCCCCGCGTGAAATGCGGCTGTGGGCAATCAGGCTGTATCGAGAACTATATTTCCGGTCGCGGTTTTGAATGGCTATATGAACATCTTTATGGTGAACCTCTACCCGCTGTCACTATCATCCGACACTATCGTGGCGGAGAAGAAAAAGCGCTGGAGTTTGTCGACCGTTTTATGGATTTGCTGGCGGCCTGCCTGGGCAATCTCCTGACTCTGTTCGATCCGCATTTGTTGGTATTGGGCGGTGGTTTGTCGAATTTTGACGAAATTTATCAAATTTTGCCGATGCGTCTTCCGGCGCGACTTTTACCGATTGCGAAACTGCCACGTATAGAGAAAGCGCGTCATGGCGATGCGGGCGGCGTACGTGGCGCGGCATTGCTACACTTAATGGATAACTAGCTGGAGTAAGTATGTATACGCGTCAACGATTAGGGCGTTTTCACAAGGGAAAGCGTATGCGGCAACAGCGTCTTCGGGCGCGTATTTTCCATCGTGATTATCTGGCAGCAAGCGAAGTAAAAAAGCCGCGCGTTGTGGTACTGACGGGCGCAGGCATTTCGGCAGAATCTGGCATTCGTACCTTTCGCGCAGCTGATGGTCTGTGGGAAGAACACCGCGTTGAGGATGTTGCGACGCCTGAAGGTTTTCAGCGTAATCCCGAACTGGTGCAGGCGTTTTATAACGCCCGTCGTCGTCAGCTACAGCAGCCGGAAATTGTGCCGAATGCCGCGCATCTGGCGTTGGCGAATCTGGAAGCGATGTTGGAAGACAATTTCCAACTGATCACACAGAACATCGATAACCTGCATGAGCGTGCTGGTAGCCAGCGCGTCATCCATATGCACGGTGAACTACTGAAAATACGCTGTAGCCAAAGTGGACAGATTTTTGAGTGGACGGACGATCTCGCCGTCGGCGAACGCTGCCACTGCTGTCAATTTCCTGCCCTGTTACGTCCACATGTGGTGTGGTTTGGTGAAATGCCGCTGTACATGGACAAAATTTACCAGGCGCTGGCGCAGGCAGACTATTTTATTGCGATTGGTACGTCGGGGCACGTCTATCCCGCCGCGGGTTTTGTCCATGAGGCCCATTCGCACGGTGCCTATACGCTGGAGTTGAATCTGGAGCCTAGTCAGGTAGAAAGCCAGTTTGATGAAAAAATTTACGGCCCCGCGAGCACCGTAGTGCCCGAATTCGTCGGTGCCTGGCTGACGCGTGGTCAAAGCATCAAGTTTTAACCGTCAGCAAAACGTGAAAACGTCATGAATGGTATGAGGATGACGTTTTCTCTTGCCGATCGTTGCCGCAGCAGCATTCGTCAAGTTGATCGAAAGGCAACATGGCCGTGTGGTTAAAGAAACAATATTCGCTTTCGCTACAGCGAGCATGCGCAGCGGTTTCTGTCGGCGAGACCGTCTGCGGATGCGGCAGCTTTTGGCTGTTATTGCGTGACAATATTCCATGATGTGACAGTGTTCGTCGGAAAAAGCCTAGCATAGCGTTACCTCACGGCGTCTTATAAAGACAAATATGTTAATGAGAGTTATTCTCATCAATGTAAGCTAAGCGTAGTCGATAATCCGATGGGGCGGGAATGACAATTGTCAAAATACATATCCAAAATTGTTCTATAGCACCGCTATGCTTCCTCTTACAAAGCCTTAGCACCACCGGTTATCCCCGTCAGAATGTCCGTCTGGCCTCGGCAGCCAGCTCTTTCAGATAATTCAGATCGCACAATTCCACCTGATGGCCTCGATAGGTGATGTGGCCTTGCCGCTTCCAGTCGGACATCAATCGACTCAATGTTTCACCGCGCATCCCCAATGACGTAGCGAGTTGCCCACGGCTCACGGGTAATATCAGATGCTGAGTTTGTTGAATGTGATGCTGCCGCAGCAGGTAATCTGCCAGACGCTGTGGCGCGGAGCTGGAGGTCAGCCAGTCGATTTGGTTGATCGTTGAGTAAAGCTTTTTGCCCAAATAATTCAGCAAACGCAGCGCTAGTTCAGGGCGTTGCAGACAAAACTGATGAATATCCTGCCGTGGAATCATCAGCGTGTGGCCATCGCTCAGCGCACGAATGTTCATCGGGAAGCGGCCGTGATCCATAAAGACGGCAGCAATAGCGACAAACTCACCGCGTTCAAACTGCCCGAAAATCTTTTCATCCCCGCCATAGGTATGGCGAAAAGCCTGCAATTTTCCTGCTTCAACCAGCAAACAGTGCTGCATTTTGTCGCCTTCGCGAAACAGAACGTCATCCTGCCGGAAAAACAGACGCTCGCTTTTTGCCAATAGTTCGCACACCACGTCGCTGGGTTCACCGCGCATCCAGTCATGCTGAAACAGCACCTCACCGTATTCATCGGGCGATAGCGCCTTTTTGACAAATGTCATTTGCCCTCCCAGAGGCGGGTATTACCATTAAGCTAGTAAATGAAAATAATAATCACTTGCATGAATTCAGCAAGCAAAATCACGGCACGCTGAATCGAAAATAGCGGAGCGTTTCCATGAAAGACAATACCCTTCCGGCGGCACAGGCGCTGGTTCTCCATGAATTAATTACCCCAACCGAACACGGTATTGCCAGCCGCGTGTTGGCCCGTACCGACGGCGGCAACGTTACGCTGTTTGCCTTCGATCAGGGGCAGGGGTTGAGCGAACACAGTGCGCCTTATGATGCACTGGTTATGGTACTTGACGGTGAATTATTGCTGACGATCGGGGGGGAACCTGTTATCGCACAGCCCGGCACGCTGGTACGTATGCCTGCGAATATCCCTCATGCCGTTGATGCGCAGCAGTCGTCACGTATGTTACTGACCATGTTGAAGACGCTGAAAACGCAGTAAATAGCGAACGCGATAACACAGAATTAAGGAGTGACAGTATGAGCGATCATGAAGCAGGACATAAATTCTTAGCTCGATTGGGGAAAAAACGTCTGCGCCCCGGCGGCAGAAAGGCAACCGAGTGGCTACTCAGTCAGGCGGGATTCCGGCAGGACAGCGTGGTGCTGGAAGTGGCTTGCAATATGGGCACCACGGCGATGGAAATCGCGCGTCGTTTTGGCTGTCAGGTCATCGGTGCGGATATGGATAAAGCCGCGCTAGAAAAGGCGCAGGAAAATGTTGTAGCGAACGGTCTGGCCTCGCAGGTCACGATTATGCAGGCGAATGCGCTGGAACTGCCGTTTCCCGATAACCACTTTGACGTCGTGATTAATGAAGCCATGTTGACGATGTATGCTGACAAGGCTAAAAGCCGCATTATTGCCGAATATTATCGTGTGCTAAAACCGGGCGGTCGTCTGATTACCCACGATATCATGCTGCTTTCCGAGAAAGATACCGGGGCATTGCAGGCAGTGGAACAGATGCATAAAGCGATTAACGTACATGCACAGCCGATGCTGCGTGAACGCTGGGTTACGCTGTTTCAAGAATGTGGTTTTAGCAAGGTTAACTATGATAACGGCGCGATGACGCTGCTGACGCCACAAGGGCTGATTTATGATGAAGGCTTAACGGGTGCGGCGCGTATCGTAAAAAATGCGCTGAAAAAAGAAAACCGCAGCATGTTCTTCAACATGTTTCATACCTTCCGCCGCAATCGGAACCAGCTCAACTATATTGCGGTATGCAGTACCAAGTAATGGTCATCTCCATTTTGACTGCGGAGCGGTAGCAAGGAAAAAGCGTGTAAGGTCAGCGAAATCGTTTAACATACGTGACAACGTTTAGAGATGCCCCGAGCGCTTAAACCTCGGCAGGTCATTCTCTTATTGCGCTGGATTCCTTGTTACGGTGAACAATGCAGCCATTACCGCCGGGTGATATCTCGCGAAAGCACGCGACGCCGTTACCCCATTACAGCCAGTTAAAACAACAGCAGTGCAGACGCGATCGTCGGAGTCTGGCACTGCTGTTGGCGTTTCTCGTACTCACGCTGGTTGTAAGCCTGTGCGCCGGGGAACGTTGGATTTGGCCGACAGCCTGGCTGGATGACGCTCAGCAGCTCTTTGTCTGGCAACTGCGGTTACCCAGAACGCTGGCTGTCATGCTGGTGGGGGCCAGTTTGGCGATGTCAGGCACTGTCATGCAGGCCGTCTTTGATAATCCGCTGGCTGAACCGGGACTGCTGGGGGTTGCAAACGGCGCTGGTGTAGCTTTGGTGTTGACGGTGCTGCTGGGGCAGGGACTGCTACCTGTCTGGGCGTTAAGTTTGAGCGCCATCGCTGGTGCGCTGCTGATCACCTTTCTGTTACTTCATTTTGCCCGCCGTCATATTTCCAATACCCGTTTATTACTCATCGGCATTGCGCTTGGGATTATCTGTAGCGCGGTGATGACTTGGGCGGTCTATTTCAGTACCAGTCTCGATTTACGCCAGCTGATGTACTGGATGATGGGCGGCTTCAGCGGCATTGACTGGCGGCACGGCTGGCTGATGTTGACGCTATTGCCGCTGCTCTTGTGGTTAAGTCGTCAGGGAACGGTACTGAACGGGTTGACGCTGGGTGAAATTCAGGCGCGCCAATTGGGCATTCCGGTCTATCGCTGGCGGACGATTCTTGTGCTGGTCATGGGCGTACAGGTTGGGTTGAGCGTCGCGCTGGCTGGTATCATTGCGTTTATTGGCTTGGTGATCCCGCATATGCTGCGACTGTGTGGACTGACCGATCAGCGTTATTTATTGACCGGATGTGCGTTAGCCGGTGGTGGCGTTCTGCTGCTGGCGGATACGGTCGCGCGCGTTGCGTTGCGTTCAGCCGAGTTGCCGATAGGCGTGGTTACCGCTACGCTGGGGTCGCCATGGTTTATCTGGCTGTTATTACGTAATCGACTGTAGCGATACGTCTTGTGTTACCCATGCTTGTTTTATCAACGCGGTTTTATTACTGAAGGGAGCAAAACGATGAGCACTGAAATCTATGCTATTTCGCTGACCACTATCGACGGGAAAGCGACAACGTTCGAAGCGTTTAAAGGGCAGGTTGCTTTAGTCGTCAACGTCGCCTCTCAATGCGGCCTGACTAAACAATATGACGCATTGGAAAAACTCTACGAAACCTATCGTGACAAAGGTTTAGTCGTGCTGGGATTCCCCTCCAATGAATTTGCGGGGCAAGAGCCGGGTTCGGAAGCAGAGATTCAGGAATTCTGCCGTGGAACGTTTGGCGTTCAGTTCCCGATGTTCAGCAAAATTGAAGTGAACGGTGAGAACCGCCACCCGCTATACCAACAGTTGATTCGTCAGCAGCCGGAAGCCAACGGCACCTGGAAAAGTGACTTTTTTGCCCGCTTGGTGAATAAAGGCCGTAAGCCCAAAAATCCAGAAGATATCCTGTGGAACTTCGAAAAGTTTCTGGTGGATCGCGAAGGGCGTGTGATTGAGCGTTTTGCGCCGGATATGTCGCCTGACCATGACACCATCGTGAACGCGATCGAAGCGGCATTGGCAAAATAATTGATCCAGCAGATATCACCCGTATTGCAGTTGCGGCAGGCTAGCGTCTTGCCGCGTTTGTCGCCAACGACTGCGGAATGTCATCGCGGTGAACTGCTGCACATCATCGGCCCGAACGGTGCCGGAAAGAGCACGTTGTTGGCAAGAGCGGCGGGTTTGCTGGCAGGAGAAGGTGACGTGTTGCTGGCTGGTACGCCGCTGTCGCAGTATACGGCAGCGGATTTAGCCATGCGGCGCGCCTATCTGGCGCAGCAGCAACCGCCGCTGGCGCTGATGCCGGTATTTCAATATTGGCAACGGCATCAACCACCGCTGGCGCAGGAATACGCGGTTGAACAGGTGGTGCACTCTCTGGCGGAACGTCTGATGCTAACTGACAAGCTGGCGCGTCCGCTCACGCAGCTATCGGGCGGTGAATGGCAGCGCGTTCGGCTGGTGGCTGCGCTGTTACAGATTTGGCCGACGATCAACCCGCACGCACGTTTGCTGCTGCTGGATGAACCGACCAACAGTCTGGATGTGGCGCAGCAGGTGGCATTGGACTCGTTACTGAGCGAACTCTGTCGTTTGGGAATTGCCGTCGTGGTTTGCGCACACGATCTCAACCACAGCGCCCACCATGCGGATCGCGTCTGGCTGTTGTCAGCAGGCGTTTTGGTGGCACAGGGCGAAACGGCGAATGTCATGCTGCCGGAAGTGTTGTCTCCTGTATTCGGTGTCGCGTTTCAGCGGCACGTGGTCGATGGCCGAAACTGGATTATCACCCGCAGCGCCTGACTGCTGCCGTCAGAGAATCTGTGTCGCCAGAAAATAGGAAAAATCACCTTTACTTGCCAGCCACCCTGATTAAACGCTAAATTAATCCAATACCTAGCATTTTCAGACGCTAGAGGTTTATGGCCTCGGCGGTTTTATGGTAATCGCGCATGATACCTTTACGATCAGGTTTGACTCTACGATATGCTTTGCTCCTCGCCAGCCTGATTTTGGTTGGCTGTAGCAGTAGTCGGCATAATAATCCGCCGCCGAATGCGCGTCTGAGTGATTCGATCATGGTGATGGTGCAGCTAAACGATCAACTGGGGCAATGGTATAGAACGCCTTATCGCTATGGCGGTCTGGATCGTAACGGCGTCGATTGTTCTGGTTTCGTCTATCTGACGTTTCGCGATAAGTTTGGTATGCAACTGCCGCGCACGACGGAAGAGCAAACTGAGCTGGGTGAGCGCATTGACCGTGATAATTTGCTGCCGGGCGACTTGGTCTTTTTCAAAACGGGCAGCGGCAGCAGCGGGCTGCACGTCGGCATTTATGACAAAGACGACCAGTTTATTCACGCTTCCACCAGCCAAGGCGTCATCCGCTCGTCGCTGGATAACGTATATTGGAAACGGGCTTACTGGCAGGCTCGCCGCATCTGATTTCCCCCTTTTATTTAGCGTATTTACAGCACGGAGCTGCTTATGTCCTCTCTGCGTTTATTGATCTCCGACTCTTACGATCCTTGGTTTAATCTGGCCGTTGAGGAGTGCATCTTTCGTCAGATGCCCACCACGCAGCGGGTGCTGTTTTTGTGGAGGAATGCGGAGACGGTGGTGATTGGCCGCGCCCAGAACCCGTGGAAAGAGTGCAATACCCGACGGATGGAAGAGGATGGCATCAAGCTGGCACGGCGCAGCAGCGGCGGCGGGGCGGTTTTTCACGATCTCGGCAATACCTGCTTTACCTTTATGGCCGGTAAACCGGAATACGATAAAAGCGTATCAACACAGATTGTGCTGGATGCACTCAGCTCGCTTGGGTTAAAAGCCAGTGCGTCTGGGCGTAACGATCTGGTGGTAGAAACGGCTGATGGCGTGCGTAAGGTCTCCGGCTCCGCCTATCGTGAAACTAAAGATCGTGGTTTTCATCACGGTACGCTACTGCTGAACGCGGATCTCAATCGTTTAGCAGACTATTTGAACCCGGATAGTAAAAAACTACAGGCGAAAGGAATTACGTCCGTGCGTTCCCGCGTCGCCAATCTGGTGGAATTACTGCCTTCTGTCGATCATCCGGTGATTTGCCAAGCCGTGACGCAGGCCTTCTTTGATTATTTTGGCGAACAGTGCGAACCAGAAATTATCTCGCCTTCTGCTCACCCAGATTTACCGGGATTCAGCGAACAATTTGCGCGTCAAAGTAGCTGGGAATGGAATTTCGGTCAGGCACCGGATTTCTCGCATTTACTCGATAACCGCTTTACCTGGGGCGGCGTTGAATTACATTTCGATGTGGAACGCGGCGTGATTGTTCGGACGCAGATTTATACCGATAGTCTGAATCCGGCGCCATTAGAAGCACTGGCGTCCGCATTACAGGGAACGGCATATCGCCCGGAAGCCTTGGCAGCCGCATGTCAGGAACTGATTACCGCTTTCCCCGAACAGCAAAACGAACTACAGGAACTGGCTGATTGGCTGGCGCAAAGTTTGCGCTAGATCGTGAAGTAACACTCTGAATAAACTGACTACATCATAGAAAAGCGCTTTTCGTGCGGTATGCGAGCAAGCGTGGTGGATTTGGCTATAATAATAACGTAATGTGATTATTATTTATTCTATGTAGTACAGGATCATGCGCGTCCATCTTGCTGTTGATTACACCAGTGATTATGTTTTTTGGCCGATATTCAGGCTGGATGGAACGCTGTTGGCGGTTGAAATGATCAGCCATTTTAACGGCCTGGCGGGTAAATTGAGTATGCCCGCCGATATTCTCCTCATGCAGTTAAGTCCGCGGCAACAATATGATTTTGTTCATGAGCAGCTTCTTTTTATCAAAGAAAAATCCGCATGGTTTATCGATAATCACATTCAACTGGTGTTGAAGGTTGGACGCCAGATAACCGAGATGTTAATGAAGTCCGACGTACTGCGTGGCGAGATCAAACATCTCAATTTTGTTTTGCTGGAAATTAATGAGTTTTTTCCTCACCTGTCGCAGGGAAAAGAAAACGCTGCGCTGCTAAACCTGAGTCAATCCGTTCCTTTATGGCTGGATAATTTTGGTTCTGGAAAAGCCACGCTTAAACCGTTGCATGATGGGCTAGTGCGCGGTGTGAAGCTGGATCGTCAGTTTATCGGGCAGCTTTTATCGCGACCGACGAATACGCTGATGATGGAGCCGTTATTACGGACGATTAAAAACAGCTATTCAGGCATCAGTATTATCGCTAAGGAAATTAATAATGTGGCGATTTTGAATAAAATCGGGCAACTGAATATTGATGCCGTTCAAGGACAGATGTGGCCTGCGGTGCATTTCGAACGGCTTGAGCAGCGCATGTCGCTTATCGGTTAACTCAATAGATTCACCGCGTTTAGGGTGATGGTTTCTCCTGAATACACGTTATGGAAATAATACCCCTGTGTTTCATCCGTGTTAATTTCATTGTCATCCCTCTACACTTTCTGCATACCCGTTAGTCGTTGTGTAGTGAGCGTGTGGCTCTCTTCAGCCGGACAGGGTGGCCTTAGGGAGACAGGATGCAGCAAACACCGTTATTTAAAAATCACTACTTTCATCAGTTGCCGGGGTTCTATACCGCGCTACAGCCGACGCCGTTGCAGGGGGCTCGCCTGCTTTATCACAGTGAAGGATTGGCCGCAGAGCTTGGCTTGTCTCCCGACTGGTTTACGCCAGAACAGGATGGCATCTGGAGCGGTGCGCGTTTGCTGCCGGGAATGGAGCCGTTGGCGCAGGTCTATAGCGGTCATCAGTTTGGTGTGTGGGCCGGCCAATTGGGTGATGGGCGTGGCATCTTGCTGGGGGAACAACAGCTGGCGGATGGTCGTAGCATGGACTGGCACCTGAAAGGTGCGGGGCTAACGCCGTATTCACGTATGGGCGATGGCCGTGCTGTGTTGCGTTCGGCAATACGCGAATTTCTGGCCTCGGAAGCGATGCACCATCTGGGGATTCCCACCACGCGGGCGCTGACGATTGTCACCAGCGAACATCCGGTGCAGCGTGAGCAGGAAGAAAAGGGTGCCATGCTGCTGCGCGTGGCGGAAAGCCATGTGCGCTTCGGCCATTTT
This sequence comes from Pectobacterium punjabense, assembly GCF_012427845.1. Lineage (NCBI taxonomy): Bacteria > Pseudomonadati > Pseudomonadota > Gammaproteobacteria > Enterobacterales > Pectobacteriaceae > Pectobacterium > Pectobacterium punjabense. Next base: position 2,817,917 of record NZ_CP038498.1, on the reverse strand, counting down.
GAACATTTCTACTATCGCCGTGAGCCGGAAAAGGTGCGCCAGCTGGCGGAATATGTGATTGCCCGTCATTGGCCGCAGTGGGAAAACGACGAACGTCGCTATGAACTGTGGTTTGGCGATGTGGTAGAACGTACCGCACGGTTGATTACGCATTGGCAGGCGGTTGGTTTTTCGCACGGTGTAATGAACACGGACAACATGTCGATTCTGGGGCTGACTATCGACTACGGCCCTTATGGTTTTCTAGATGCTTATCAGCCGGATTTCATTTGCAATCACTCAGACCATCGTGGGCGCTACGCATTTGATAATCAGCCAGCGGTTGGGCTGTGGAATCTGCATCGTCTGGCGCAGGCACTGTCGGGGCTGATGGATACTGATACGCTGGAACGCGCGCTTGCGCGCTATGAACCGGCGCTGATGCAGCACTATGGCACGCTGATGCGCGCCAAATTGGGCTTGTTTACTGCGAGTTCTGAAGATAATGACGTATTGGTCGAGCTGTTGCGTTTGATGCAGCAGGAAGGCAGCGATTACACCCGAACATTCCGATTGCTAGCGGACAGTGAAAAGCAGGCATCGCGTTCGCCGCTTCGTGATGAGTTCATCGACAGAGCCGCGTTCGACAGCTGGTTTGCGACCTATCGCCAGAGATTGATGCAGGAAGAACAGAGCGATGAGGAACGCCGTCGTTTGATGAATGCGACGAACCCGAAATATATTCTGCGTAATTATCTGGCGCAAATGGCGATTGAACGAGCGGAAAGTGATGACATCAGCGTGCTGACACGCTTGCATCAGGCGTTGTGTCGGCCGTTTGATGAACAGCCGAATAACAACGATTTGGCGGCGTTACCGCCAGAATGGGGTAAGCATCTGGAGATATCCTGCTCCAGCTAAGCCAGAGCAGGAGGGGCAGGCTATTGACGCAGATAAACCTGCGGGATGGCGTAGTCAGGATGTGAACCCACGCTAAGATCGGCGCGATACCAGTGCGCCAGCGTTTCTGCCTGTAGTACGTGTGTCGGCGATCCTTGTGCGACCAGCTTGCCTTCGTGCAGCAGCAGGATGCGGTCGGCATACAGCGCCGCCAGATTCAGATCGTGCAGGACACAGCACACGGCGAGCGGCTGTTCACGCGTAAGCTGTTTGAGCAGCCGTAACAGGTGCTGCTGATGGTACAGATCCAGCGCTGAGGTAGGTTCATCGAGAAATAACCAGCCTGGCGTCGGTTCTGGATGCCACAACTGCGCCAGCACACGAGCCAATTGCACCCGCTGCTGCTCTCCGCCAGAAAGATGACGATAGTCGCGAGTTGCCAGCTCCAGGCAGCCCGTTTGCGCCATGACCTGTTGAACCACATCATCATTTTTTGGGTAACGCCCATGAGGAGAACGTCCCATTGCGACGACATCCTGCACGCTAAACGCAAACGCCATACCGCTATACTGACGCATCACCGCACGCGTTTTTGCCAGTGTACCGGGCTGCCAGTGCGAAAAAGGTTGCCCGGCTAACAGGCACTCACCTTCATCTGGCGTCAAATAACCCGTCAGTAAACGGAGCAGGGTAGATTTCCCCGCGCCGTTAGGGCCGATAATCGCCACGATTTCCCCACAATTCAGTTCCAGAGAAACATCGTCGGTTAGATAGCGTCCGTTGGTCTGAAAGCGCAAATTGTGGGCAGATAAGGTCCGGTCAAGTGCTGAGTCAGTCATTGCCGCGTCCTTTATGCTGAACGATCAGCCATAAGAAATAGGGGCCGCCAATCAGGCTACTTAATAACCCAACGGGCATTTCTGCCGGAGAAAGTAGCGTACGCGCCAGCGTATCGGCAAACAACAACAGACAGGCACCGCCGAGGATAGATCCGGGAAGGAGCCAGCGATGGTCGGCACCCAGATGCATGCGCATCAGGTGTGGGATGATAAGCCCGATAAACCCGATTACGCCGCTGACCGCCACTGCCACGCCAACCAGCAGTGAACTCAGCAACAGGAGCGTGTATTTAGTGCGCTTCACGTTAACGCCGAGGTAGTGCGCTTCTTCATCTCCTAACTGCAATAGGTTTAAACGGCGCGCGTAGTATAAGGTAGCGATCATCGCAGGAATGACCAACGTGCTGGCGACGAGCAGCATGGGCCACTGCGCTTGTCCGAGACTCCCCATACCCCACAGTGAAAACTGGCGTAACTGCTGATCGGTACTGAGGTAGGTCAATACGCCGATGAGAGCAAGACACAACGCATTGAGCGCGATACCAGCCAGCAATAGCCGCGTTAATCCACCTTGTTCGGAACGGCTGAGGATGAAGATGATGGCAGTAATCGCCAAACTTCCGGCAAAGGCGGCGAACATCGGGCCATAAAGCGCCAACAGCGGAGGCAAACCAAGCGGTAGCACGATGGTCAGCGCTACGCAGAGAGCGGCACCGCTGCTGATCCCCAAAAGGCCGGGGTCGGCGAGCGGATTACGAAACAGCCCTTGCATAATCGCGCCGGAACAGGCCAGCGCCCCGCCGACGAGTATCGCCAGCAGCACGCGGGGAACGCGGATATTCAGCCAAATATGCCAAATCGGATCGTCAAATGGCGTTTGCCAGAGCGTGTTTAGCGACAGGCTTAGGGCGCCCATGTTGGCGGCACCCACCATCAGTGCCACCATCAGCAACAGCAGCGCGATCAACCAAGAGCGCGGATGAAACCGTGACGTCATTTTATCGCTTCGGCTGTCTGACGCAGCGTTGCCATCAGCGCCGGGGTTTCGAGCGTAAAGCCGAGCATCGCCATGTCATCCACGACTAACAAACGCTTGTTTTTACCGGCAGGGGTCAGTTCCAGCCCCGGTAATTTCCAGACCTGTGCGTCGCCGCCCAGCGTTTTCAGCCCCTGACTGGAGATCAGAATCAGATCCGGCGCGCTAGCAATCACGCCTTCCTGCGACAGTGGTTGGTAGCGTTCAACGTTTTGCATGGCATTCTTCAGACCCGCACCGCGGATAATGGTGTCTGGCGGGGTGTTTTTACCCGCGGCCAGCGCAGTCATACCGCCGTGGCTGAGAATGAAGAGCACGTTAACCGGCAGCGGCGACGTTTTTACTGCCGCCAATTTCTGCTGATAGGCTTCCGTCAGTTTTTTACCTTCAGTCTCTTTTCCTAGCGTCTGAGCGATAGCACTGATTTTCTTCGGCACGGCATCCAGAGACGGCTCAGCGGTCACATGCACCACTTTGGTGCCGCTGTCCGCAACCTGCTGTAAAGTAAGCGAGGGCTGAGACAGATCGCTGGCAACAACCAGAGAAGGTTTCATTGCCAAAATACCTTCGGTATTGAGGTGACGCATGTAGCCTACATCAGGCAGTTTCTTCACGGCTTCTGGGTGCAGACTGGTGCTGTCGCGTGCGACTAAATCTTTCTCTGCGCCGAGCGCGTAGATGATTTCCGTGACGTCGCCGCCGATAGAAACGACACGTTCGGCAGCAGACACCCCCAACGGGAGTGTCAATAACAGAGGGAATAACCAGTTTTTCATGCGGCAAGATCCTTACGCGGTTTCAGGGCATCGACCTGGTCGCGCCACTGTTGTTGTTCCGGCGTTCCTTCGGTACGTTGCCCAAAGAGTTGTGCAATTTGAGAGCCGTCTGCGGCATAGAGTTCCAGGCTGGTCACGATACCGTCGACCGTTGGTTTACGCGTGATCCAACTTTCAGCAATCGCGCCTTCGATCAGGTGCAGCGTGAAATCTTTATTAAAGATATTGATCCATTCCGCGTGTTGCTCCATGCGCTCTACACGCTCAAGCGTACCCGTGAAGATTTGCACGCAGCCACGGTTACCGACAAATACCATGATTTCGTTCTGATCTTCACGTGCGGCAAACAGAATCTGTGACAGTGCGTCGTTTTCTACACGGTAGGCCAAATCGTCAGCGACCGAGTTAAACGCCTGCTGGCGTGTCAGATTGTAACGCTTGAGCAGGATGAAGAAATCATGTACGTCCGTCATCGCACGCCAGTCTGCTTCAAACTGAGGATTATGGGCAACGGTCTGCTCGGCTGCGGCGTTGTTACTTGCTGGACGAAGTGCTAACGCTGGGTTTTCGCTGCTGGTAAATTTCTCAACGAATAGCTGCCAGGCGGCCATATCGGTGGTGTCGGTCGTATAGACCTTCAGAATGGCATCACCCTGGTGATCGAAGAATTGAATGCTCTGGCGTTCACCGCGTGCGGTGTTTTCACGCAGTTCAAAGGCTGAAGCCCACTGAGAAAGGAACAAACGCAGATCCAATTCGCGTGGATTGAGGATAAGACCGGCATGCCCATCCAGCGTCTGGTTTTGATAGTAGCCAGTATGTTCATGCACGGCGTACTCGTTGCGGGTGATCGACTTGGTATTACCAACCTGCTCCAGTGCACTGAGCCACACTTTGGCGTCACCCTGTAGGCGCTGCGCATCGTGTCCAACACGGGCGTGCGTCAGCTCCGCTTCGCTGATGCCGAGTAGCGCAGCCAGATCGCGTGCGTATTTACGCGGATGTTCAACTTTAGCCTGGAGGTATTGTTGGTAAATGGACGTCTGCATCGGGTTCCCTTAATCGTTGTCGTAGAGATTATAGCAATGAATGAGAATCATTTTCATGTAACAAAAACGCAACCTCAAGTGAAGTTTTCTTAATAAGTGGAATAAGGAGAATCGAGAGAGGAATTTAGGCGCTCGCGAGACAGCGGGAACGGTGGCAGGAAAGAAGGAAAACGGCTGGCATAGTACCGGGGGAAGGCGTATGCCAGCGCGTATTGTGTTAAAAACGACTATCGACGGCGCTTGCCAAACGTGCCAGCAGCGTTTCGGTGTCCTGCCAGCTTAGGCAAGGATCGGTAATGGATTGTCCATACGTCAATGCCAGAGGATTAATGGCGGACTGGTTCCCTTCGATTAAGAAACTTTCCGCCATGATGCCTGCGATAGCTCGCGATCCTGCGCGGATTTGCTGGCAGATGTCATCAGCAACGTCGAGCTGACGACGATGTTGTTTCTGGCAGTTAGCATGGCTGAAATCGATCACCAGATGCTCAGGCAGAGAAAACTCGCTGAGATGCGCGCAGGCGGCGGCGATATCTTCCGCATAGTAATTCGGCTTTTTCCCGCCACGCATAATAATGTGGCCAAACGGGTTACCTTGGGTTTTGTAGACGGACATGAAACCCTGCTTATCCGGCGAGAGAAACATGTGCTGGGCACGCGCGGCACGGATCGCATCGACGGCGATACGCGTATTGCCGTCTGTCCCGTTTTTGAAGCCGACAGGGCAAGACAGCGCAGAGGCCATTTCGCGGTGGATTTGGCTTTCGGTGGTTCTCGCGCCAATGGCACCCCAGCTAACTAGGTCGGCAATATATTGACCGGTGACCATATCGAGGAATTCCGTCGCGGTCGGCAATCCAAGCTGGTTGATATCCAGCAGCAGACGGCGCGCAATCTCCAGCCCTTCGTTCACCTGAAACGTGCCATTGAGCGCGGGATCGGAAATTAGCCCCTTCCAACCCACGACCGTGCGCGGTTTTTCAAAGTAGGTGCGCATGACAATTTCCAGTCGATCCTGATACTGCGTGCGTAGCGCAGCCAGACGACGCGCATAATCTAATGCGCTGTCGGTGTCATGGATTGAACACGGGCCGATCACGACGAGTAAACGGGGGTCGTGGCCGGAGAGAATGGCTTCAATTTTCTTGCGTGACGAGGTGACATTTTCGGCAACGGTAGGGGTGATTGGGAGTCTGGCAAGTAGCGTTTGGGGCGTAACCAGACTCTCGATGCGCGCGCTCCGCAGTTCATCTGTTTGTAGCATGTTTTGTCTCTAAATACGGTCAAGCTGAAAACTCGTTGTCATCGAAAAAACGTGGATATGGCAGTATTTTCAGGCAATGTTTTCAACTAAAAGGTTGCTTCGCAGCGGCGAAATGCCGGGAAGTGATGGTGCACACAATAAACGAAATGGCACACATTACAACCGTATCAGGACAAAAAAACTATCATGTACTAGTACATTCTTCGGCTCATGCCAAGAATGTCGATGATTTTGGCGGAAATTTCCTCGACAGAATAATTGGTGGTGTTGAGATATTTAATCTGATGTTTGCGAAATAGCGCCTCGACTTCGCTGAGCTCCATACGGCATTGGCGCAGAGAGGCGTAACGACTATTGCCCCGGCGCTCTTCCCGGATTGCCGCCAGCCGTTCGGCATCAATGGTGAGCCCAAATAGCTTGTGTTGGAAGGGTTTCAGCGCATCTGGCAGGCGCAGGTTGTCCATATCATCGGCAATAAAAGGATAGTTAGCCGCGCGGATACCGAACTGCATTGCCAGATACAGGCTGGTCGGCGTTTTGCCACAGCGTGACACACCGAGCAGAATGACCTGAGCCTGATCGAGATTACGTAGGGAAATGCCGTCATCGTGTGCCAGTGTGTAGTCGATAGCCGCGATACGCGCGTCGTATTTGCCCAGATTATTGGCTGTCAAACCGTGAGTGCGGTTGGCAACTGGCGTCGGAGGGATATTTAATTCTTCCTGCAAGGGCGCAACCAGCGCTTGTACAATATCCTGACAAAACCCGTCGCTGCTGGTAATAATGTTACGAACGGTTGGTGTGACGATGGAATAAAACACCAGTGGGCGAACACCGGTTTGCTGATACAACGTATTGATTTGCTCACACACGGCTTTAGCGCGGGCTTCACTTTCAACGAAGGGTAAGGTATAGCTAACCGTGTTTACGGGGAATTGCGATAACACCGCATGACCCAACACTTCAGCCGTAATCGCCGTGCCGTCTGAGACATAAAATACGCTTCTTTCCACATAACCTCCTGATGATATTTCCGACAGTTCGAACACCTTAACCTCGTCAAAAATTGTGTTTTACGAATACTTTTATTAAAACACCATTTCATTATCTTTATGATAAAGAATGCTAATCTTCTACGATATTGGATTTTTACCGTGTTAGGCAATCATTCACCATGAAATCAGTTTTTTTTCATAGGTTGATCGATTCACCTGTCCATGTTCATCAAAACGCTATGCTAACCTGATTGCGTTGAGGCGATTCTCAACCGAACTCTTTCATACCCTAATTGTATGCAGAAAGGATTATTTTCGATGTCCAATAACGGCCCTGATTTGCGTAATGTCCTTTGGTATAACCAGCTCGGTATGCACGATGTTGAAAGGGTAGGGGGCAAAAATGCCTCTTTGGGTGAAATGATCACCAACCTTTCAGATTTGGGCGTAGCCGTTCCCAACGGTTTTGCGACAACGGCGCAGGCGTTTAATGATTTTCTTAATCAAAGCGGGATCAATCAGCGCATTTATGAGCTGCTCGACCGCACCGATATTGACGATCTGAGCCAACTGGCCAGCGCGGGTGCGCAGATTCGCCAGTGGATTATTGATACGCCGTTCCAGCCAGAACTGGAGAAGGCAATCAGTGATGCCTATCAGCAACTGGCTGAGGGTGAAAAAGAGGCTTCATTTGCGGTGCGTTCTTCTGCCACGGCGGAAGATATGCCGGATGCGTCTTTTGCCGGCCAACAGGAAACCTTCCTGAACGTGCAGGGCATTGATGCGGTGATGGTCGCGGTGAAGCACGTATTTGCGTCGCTGTTTAACGATCGCGCTATCTCCTATCGCGTGCATCAGGGGTATGACCACCGTGGCGTGGCGTTGTCGGCGGGTGTGCAGCGCATGGTGCGCTCCGATCTGGCCTCGGCGGGCGTGATGTTTACCATTGATACCGAATCTGGTTTTGATCAGGTGGTGTTCATTACTTCGGCTTACGGTTTGGGCGAAATGGTGGTGCAGGGGGCGGTGAACCCGGACGAGTTCTATGTTCACAAGCCGACCTTGCAGAACAACAAACCTGCGATTGTGCGCCGTAATATGGGATCGAAAAAAATCCGTATGGTGTATGCCGCGAGTCAGGAACATGGCAAGCAGGTGCGGATTGAAGATGTGCCGACAGAACAAACGGCGCGTTTCAGCCTGACGGACGACGAGGTGCAGGCGCTGGCGCGTCAGGCATTGCTGATTGAGAAACACTATGGTCGCCCGATGGACATCGAGTGGGCGAAAGATGGTCACACTGGCAAACTCTATATCGTGCAGGCGCGCCCGGAAACGGTGCGTTCCAACGGTCAGGTGATGGAGCGTTACCACCTGCCAGCCAGCGGCACGGTGCTGGTGGAAGGCCGTGCGATCGGTCACCGCATCGGTGCGGGTGAAGTCAAAGTGATTCAGGACATCAGCGAGATGCACCTGATCAACGCAGGCGATGTACTGGTTACCGACATGACCGACCCGGACTGGGAACCGATCATGAAGAAGGCGGCGGCGATTGTGACCAATCGCGGCGGACGTACCTGCCATGCGGCGATTATCGCCCGTGAGTTGGGCATCCCGGCCGTGGTGGGCTGCGGCGATGCGACCGAGCGTTTGCGCAAAGGGCAAAAAGTCACCGTTTCCTGTGCGGAAGGCGACACGGGCTATGTGTATCAGGATCTACTGGATTTCTCCGTGAAGAGTTCACAGATTGATGAAATGCCAGCTCTGCCGCTGAAAATCATGATGAACGTGGGTAACCCTGACCGCGCGTTTGATTTTGCCTGCCTGCCAAACGATGGCGTCGGTCTGGCGCGTCTGGAATTCATCATCAACCGGATGATTGGCGTGCATCCGCGAGCGCTGCTGGAATTCGATCAGCAAACCCCGGAGCTGCAACGCGAAATCAAAACGCTGATGCAGGGCTTCGACGATCCGGTGGAATTCTATGTAGGCCGTCTGACGGAAGGGATTGCGACGCTGGCAGCGGCATTCGCACCGAAGCGTGTCATCGTCCGTCTGTCCGATTTTAAATCGAACGAGTACGCTAATCTGGTTGGTGGCGAGCGCTATGAGCCGGAAGAAGAGAACCCGATGCTGGGCTTTCGCGGTGCGGGTCGCTACGTGTCGCCGGACTTCAAAGCCTGCTTTGCGCTGGAGTGTGAAGCGGTCAAACGCGTGCGTAACGTGATGGGTCTGAAGAACGTAGAAATCATGATCCCATTCGTTCGTACCGTGGCGCAAGCGGAAGCGGTGATTGCCGAACTGGCGAATCAGGGGCTGCGCCGTGGCGAAGACGGATTGAAAATCATCATGATGTGCGAAATTCCGTCCAATGCGCTGTTGGCTGATGAATTCCTGCAACACTTTGATGGTTTCTCCATCGGTTCAAACGACATGACGCAGCTGGCGTTGGGGCTGGATCGCGACTCCGGCGTGGTATCGTCGCTGTTTGACGAACGCAACGATGCTGTGAAAGCGCTGCTGTCGATGGCGATCAAGGCCGCTAAGAAACAGGGTAAATACGTCGGTATTTGCGGACAAGGCCCATCAGACCATGAAGATTTCGCGGTCTGGCTGATGGAACAGGGCATCGATAGCCTGTCGCTTAACCCGGATACCGTGGTGCAAACCTGGCTGAATCTGGCTGAGCACAAGTAATTAGTACGGTGAATGCCTGATATATAATCATCAGGCAACTGAAACAGTATTCACAGAATGAAAACGGTGGTAATGGAATAGAAGAGTAAAGCGTTTGCGCCATGGATGGCGCAATCCGAGCGTACAGGGATGTATTCACAGCGTCTTTACGATCTATCCATTACCACCGCTCGACCGCCGCTGATCGCAAGCTGTGCTGAAAATCACGGTGCCGCAATCAGGAAGGATTTAAACTGTGGCGTCATTACTGCGCTAAAGCCCTTATCCGTTTTGGTAATCAGATAAACCGCAAGCCCTTGCTGCTCTGCTAGCTTCAACGCTTTTTCAGTTCCCAGCACCATTAAACCCGTATCCCAGCCATCCGCTTCCAACGCGGTCGGCGCAATCACGGTGGCAGAAACCAACTGGTGGGTAATCGGTCTTCCTGTTTCGGGATCGATGACATGAGAATAGCGCTTGCTGCCTTCCTCAAAGTAATTCCGATAGCTGCCGGAGGTACTGATCGCATAACCCTGCAAATTCACGGCCGCCTGTGCCGCATTTTCCTGGTCGGTGGGTTTCTGAATCGCCACGCGCCATGGCGTTCCTTCGGCATTAACGCCACGACTGGAAATCGCGCCGCCGACGGAAACCAGATAATTGGTAATCCCTTTACGCGTCATCAGTTGTGCGAGAACGTCTGCGCCGTAGCCTTCACCTAAGGTGGAGAGGTCGACGTATAAATCTGGGAGATCTTTCTGAATCCATTCTCCTTTTTCATCGCCGATCAGTGTCAGATGGCGTAATCCGACGTTTTGCCGTGCTAAATCAATCTGCTGTTGGCTGGGAATGTGTATCGGCTGCTTCTGTGGACCAAATCCCCAGAGATTAACTAATGGGCCGACGGTGATATCCATCGCGCCGCCAGTGGCTTTACCGATACGCAGTGCAGCCAGAATGATATCCGCCATGCCATTGCTGATGGGCTGTGGATCGGTTCCCCGATACTGGTTAAAACGCGATAGCACTGAATCGTCACGGTAGGTGGAAATATCATTATTGGCCTGCTCCAGCAGCGCATCGATTTCCCGTTGTAGCTGTGTCTTATCTTCGCTGATAGCGCCACTAATTTTTACGCTGTAGAACGTCCCCATGGTTTTACCTTCGATGGTCAATAAAGGGCGTTCTGCTGTAGACGTTGGATTATCGCATGCTGTCAAAAGGCTGAATAAGCCACAGAGTAGTAATCTCTTCGCGGCGAGAGGCTTCATGAAAAACTCCTGAAAAACTGAACTGAGGGGTTGCTGACAGGAGAGTAACAAAAAAGCAATAAGGCGTAATGGAATGGAAGAGAAATGAAAGGAAAAAAAAGGCCCATCTCAGGGGATGGGCAAAGACTACACACAGCAATTCGTTACTAACTCTGACGAGGAGGAAACCTCATTGACAAACAGTAGGTTAATACCAGCTCCGGTATTTATCCTATGGATAATGCCTTATTTCGTCATTAAGAATCATCCTAATAGTTAATTATATTTTAAGAGTCGACCCCTCAGAGTTTTTATATTGTCAATAATATTGATGCATTAGAGAAATGATATCAAAATTTTTAGGACTAATCCCTAAGAATAGAGGGCCAATCATTAGCTATTTTTACCTATTGAAAAATAGATAAAGGAGTAATAGAGACGAAGCAAGATTGAGCGTGAGGAATGGGTGGGTGGTCAGCACCACCCACGGGATGAAAAGGCGTTGCTTACTGTGAGGATTCTTTATTTGATGTCTTGGTGGTGCTAACGGGCAGGATGCTCTGTGGTTCGGGGATTTCACGCATCCAGGCAAACAGCAGACGATAGGAAACGGCGAGGACGACTGGTCCAATAAACAGGCCTATCATGCCAAACGCCAGCAATCCACCAATTACACCGGAAAGAATCAGCAACATCGGAAGATCGGCACCCATCCTGATCAGCATCGGACGAATAACGTTATCAATTGTTCCAACGACACAGCTCCAGACCAGCAGGATGGTGCCCCAGGTGGTATCCCCCGTCCAATACAGCCAGATAATGGCAGGGATAAGCACGGGGAGCGGCCCCAATTGCGCCAGACAACACAGGAACATCAGAACGGTTAATAGGGTGGTGTAGGGAATGCCCGATAACCCCAAACCAATTCCGCCTAGTACCGACTGCACGATAGCCGTTACCACCACACCCAGCGCGACGGCCCGAATGGACTGCGCTGCCAGGATCACGGCGGCATCGCCGCGCTCTTGCCCCAGTCGGATAGCGAAATGTCTCACGGCTTTCGCGACGGCTTCACCTTTGTAATACAGCAGGGCGCTGAAGATAAGCATCAGAGAGCAGTGCATCAGAAAGCGCCCGACATGCGCCGCCTGTGCAACCAGCCAGGTCGCGGTTTTACCAAAATAGGGCTGTACTTTGGCAAACAGACCACTGCCGCCGCTTTGCAGCAGCGCCTGCCAGCTGTTGAACAATTTTTCTCCCACGACAGGGATTGATGCCAGCCACTCTAGCGTCGGTGGCGAAAAGTTTTCCTGTCTGGCTCCCCAACTCATGAGTGCCGAGCTGTTATCCACTACGCTGCTGACGAGAACGGCAATCGGCACAACAAATAGCAGGATGAGCAGAAACGTCATGACGAGCACCGCCAGAGAGCGCCGCCCCCAGAGTAGTGCCTGAAATTTGATCAGCATCGGCCAGGTGGCAATCACCACCATACATGCCCAGGCGAATCCCAAAATAAAAGGTTGTACCACCCAAAAGCAGGCAATAATCATGATGGTAATAAACACCAGACTGAACAGGTTTCTGGCCAGATCAAATCGTGGTGGCTGGGAATATTTGCTCAACGAATCGTTCCTCAATAGCAAAAGAAAAGGCTGAAGGTGAGGTAGTGTGGGCGGCACAGTATAGTCACCATGTCATCATGAGATATTTCCGGGTGTTTTGACAGCGCGTTGAACATTTTGTTGGTGAAACAGCGGTTAACCAACATGCTGTATGTTTTTGCCGTTCTGGGAGCGCACACGATTGCGAAATGTGATAAAACGTGATGTCCCCGATGAAAGAACGGCTATAGCATAGCGGGTCACTTAAGTCCTATTTTAGGAGAAACACGGGGATGAGATTCCCGCAGGGAGATCTCGCCCCGTGGTCGCTCCGTGTATCTCGGTGCTTAACCGATCGACATTAGGCTATATACCACTCTTCACAGGCATATCACGACATATTGGCAAACACATCATGTACGGACAGGGTCAAAAAATAATGATCCCACAGATCACGCAATCTCCCGGGCTAGTCCAGCCGGTACTTAATTTTCTGGAAGCATTAAAGAAAAACGGATTTACGGGCGATACGGCGACCAATTACGCCGATCGTCTGACGATGGCGACGGATAACAGTATCTATCAACTTTTGCCGGATGCGGTGGTGTTCCCCCGTTCAACTGCCGATGTGGCGATCCTGTCGCGACTGGCGGGCGAGGCGCGTTTTTCAGGGTTGACCTTTACCCCGCGCGGCGGCGGGACAGGAACGAACGGACAAGCGCTGAATCGCGGTATTGTGGTCGATATGTCGCGCTATATGAACCGCATTCTGGAAATCAACCCTGAGCAAGGGTGGGTGCGCGTTGAAGCTGGCGTCATTAAAGATCAACTCAACCAGTACCTGAAGCCTTATGGTTATTTCTTTGCGCCTGAACTGTCGACCAGCAACCGGGCGACGTTAGGCGGCATGATCAATACCGATGCATCGGGGCAAGGCTCGCTGGTGTACGGAAAAACCTCAGACCATGTGCTGGGGCTACGTGCGGTACTGCTGGGCGGCGAGATGCTGGATACGCAGGCGATGCCGGTGGAGTTGGCAGAGCAGTTAGCAGAAGAAGATTCTCCCGTTGGTCGCATTTACCACACGGTGCTGCACCGCTGCCGCGAACAGCGTGCGTTGATTATCGACAAATTCCCTAAGCTGAACCGCTTTTTGACCGGCTATGACCTGCGCCATGTGTTCAGCGACGATCTGCACACCTTCGATCTGACGCGTATTCTGACCGGGGCCGAAGGGACGCTGGCATTTATCACCGAAGCGAAGCTCGACATTACGCCGTTGCCGAAGAGTCGCCGTCTGGTCAATATCAAGTACGATTCCTTCAATTCAGCGTTGCGCAATGCGCCGTTCATGGTGGAAGCCAAGGCGCTATCCGTCGAAACGGTGGATTCCAAGGTATTAAACCTTGCCCGTGAAGATATCGTCTGGCATTCCGTCAGTGAACTGATTACCGATGTGCCTAATCAGGAAATGCTTGGCCTGAATATCGTTGAGTTTGCGGGTGATGACGAAGCGCTGATCAACGGACAGGTGGAATCGCTATGTCAGCGGCTGGACACGCTGCTGGAGACCGGAGAGGGGGGAGTGATTGGCTATCAAACCTGTAACGACCTGGCTGGAATCGAACGTATTTACGCCATGCGCAAGAAAGCCGTCGGGCTGCTGGGAAACAGTAAAGGGCAGGCCAAGCCCATCCCGTTTGCGGAAGATACCTGCGTGCCGCCACAACATCTGGCTGATTACATTGAAGAGTTCCGCGCGCTGCTGGATAGCCACAATCTGACGTACGGTATGTTTGGTCATGTCGATGCCGGGGTACTGCATGTTCGCCCGGCGCTGGACATGTGCGACCCGCAGCAGGAAATGTTGATGAAACAGCTTTCCGACCAGATTGTCGCGCTGACGGCCAAATATGGCGGTCTGCTGTGGGGCGAACACGGTAAAGGCTTCCGCGCCGAATACAGCCCTGAATTTTTTGGACCGGAACTGTATACCGAGCTGCGTCGTATCAAGGCCGCGTTCGACCCTGATAACCGGCTGAATCCTGGGAAGATTTGTGCGCCGTTGGATGTCGATGCACCGATGATGAAAGTCGATGCGGTTAAGCGCGGCACATTTGACCGCACGATCCCGCTGACGGTTCGCACCGCGTTCCGTGGCGCGATGGAATGCAACGGCAACGGATTGTGCTTCAACTTTGATGCGCGTAGCCCAATGTGTCCGTCGATGAAAATCAGCGGAAACCGGATTCATTCGCCAAAAGGTCGTGCAACGCTGGTACGTGAATGGCTACGCCTGTTAGCGGAGCAAGGTGTCGACCCGGTTGCTTTGGAGAACGCTTTACCACAGCAAAAGCTGAGCCTACGCGCCTTTATTCAGAAAACCCGCAATACCTGGCAGGCTAAGAAAGGGGATTACGATTTCTCGCATGAAGTTAAAGATGCGATGTCGGGTTGTCTGGCGTGTAAAGCCTGCTCAACACAGTGCCCTATCAAGATTGACGTGCCGGGATTCCGCTCTCGTTTCCTGCAACTGTATCACACGCGCTATCTGCGTCCGGTTCGTGACTATCTGGTGGCCGGTGTCGAAAGTTATGCGCCGTTGATGGCACGTAGTCCGAAGACGTTTAACTTCTTCCTGAAAATGCCGTTGCTGAATAACTTGAGTCGCAGCCAGATTGGTATGGTCGATTTGCCCTTGCTGTCATCGCCGTCGCTGCGCCAGCAGTTTGCTGGGCATAGCGGGGTTAACACCACGCTGGAACAGTTGGAACAGCTACCGGAGCAGGCGCGCCAGCAGTATGTGTTAATCGTACAGGACCCGTTCACCAGCTATTACGATGCGCAGGTGGTGGCAGATTTTGTTCATCTGATCGAAAAACTGAAGCTGAAACCGGTGCTGCTGCCGTTCTCTCCGAACGGGAAGGCACAGCATATTAAAGGTTTCTTGCAACGTTTTGCCAAAACGGCGTCGAAGACGGCAGATTTCCTGAATCGTGTTGCCAAATTGGGGATGCCGATGGTAGGTGTCGATCCGGCGCTGGTGCTGTGCTACCGCGACGAATATCGAGAAATTTTGGGTGAGAAACGTGGAGATTTTCAGGTACAACTGGTGCATGAATGGCTAGTAACGGCATTGGCAGACAGCACGCCTCAGCCTGCGACCGGCGAATCCTGGTACCTGCTCGGTCACTGTACGGAAACGACCGCGTTGCCGATCAGCACGAAACAGTGGGCTGATATCTTCTCGCGCTTTGGCGCTAAACTGGAGAATATTAGCGTCGGATGTTGCGGCATGGCGGGGACCTACGGCCATGAAACCAAAAACCTCGCCAACTCGCAGGGGATTTATGCGCTATCCTGGCAACAGGTGTTGCAGAAATTACCGCAAAAACGCTGTCTGACCACCGGTTATTCGTGCCGTAGTCAGGTAAAACGTATGGAAGGCCGCGCATTGCGCCATCCGTTACAGGCCCTATTGGAGATCCTCTGATGCTGTGGAAACGACAGGTTACACTGGAGCAGCTTAATCAACAGAGCCAAACGTGCATGGTCGGCCATGTCGGTATTCGTTATACCTGTCTTGCTGAGGACTCTCTGGAAGCGGTGATGCCTGTGGATTCACGCACACGTCAGCCATTTGGTTTACTGCACGGTGGTGCATCTGTTGTACTGGCGGAATCACTGGGGTCCGTCGCGGGCTATCTGTGTTCCGAAGGCGATCAGCAGGTGGTGGGGCTTGAAATCAATGCCAATCACCTGCGAGCCGTGCGTGAGGGGGAAGTACGGGGCGTATGCCGCGCGCTTCACGTTGGTCGCCGGAGCCAGGTGTGGCAGATTGAGATCTTTGATAATCAACATCGCCTGTGCTGTATTTCGCGTCTGACGACATCGGTGATTACGCCATAAATATGAAATGCTGAACCAGACTGCTGGCCGGTCTGGTTCGGTTTTTCTTTAAGGCAGAAAAGGCACGCGCTTAACGAAATCCGTCTGAAAGGCGGTCGCTTTATCCCATGAACCTTGCATGCTTAGCTGATGGCAAATCGACTTTAGCGTGTTACGGGCAAAGTAGTAACTTTGCACTCGAAAAAGGTGGCAACGCCCTTCATTGTTGATCTCTTTAATCAGCCGATTGTGCAACTTGACCAGTGCGTGCAGATAGCTGTCGTCATCGCCATTTCTCAGGCAGAGTTCAACCATGTCCATGCAGGCGTTATGAAAGCGACGTAAGTGATCAATATTACTTCCCGGACGGTTCAGACGAGCTTCCGCCATATAGAAATCAACAGTGGCATCGCGAATCTGAAATTTATATTCGTCAATCTGGTGGTGCAGCCAGGCATTCACGGAAAGCATGGTTATCGATCCTGAATATTAAATGATAATCATTATCATATTAATAAAAAAGGCCATGATCAATGGGCAAAACGTGCTTTAACGTCAAAAGTACGATCGGAAATCACATAAATCTTCATTTACCTTCCCTGTTTTATAAATAGGTATCACCGATAAATGTTATAATAATGATAACGAGATGATGATATTTATCTGACCAAAAGGACTCGGCGAGATGATATTAATTCATTTATTATCAAATAATTAATTGGTTTTTTGCTGTGTCATCTGGGGTGTTTGAAACGTGAGAAATAGCACGCTTGGCAGGCTAAAAAACCAAATGTTACGAATAGCCCTGCAAAACAAGAGGTTGAAGCTAGTTTCATTATCACTAACATTAGGGGAAACCAGCCTAAAACTGGTACCACACGCAATGAGGTATTCCATATGCAAGCGGAAAATGTAGGGACGTTTTCACTGGATGAAAATGTCTGGCAAGGACTGACGCTGACAGATAGCGCCGTGAAGCAGATTAAGAATCTGATGAAGCAGGATGAGGCCGTGCAAGGACTGCGGCTTGGCGTTAAACAATCAGGCTGTGCTGGGTTTGGCTATGTGCTGGATCTGGTGCAGGAGTTCGAAACCGACGATTTGGTATTTGAACGTGATGGCGCAAAACTGTATGTCCCACTGAAAGCGATGCCTTTCATTGACGGCACAGAACTTGATTTCGTCCGTGAAGGGCTGAATCAGATATTCAAGTTTAATAATCCCAGAGCGCAGCATGCTTGTGGATGTGGCGAAAGCTTTGGCATTTAAGTGATGAAAAATTATGGCACGTAGCACGGTAGATGTACCTGATGATGTCCAGATCTGGATGGGTGATGGACGCTATAAAGAAGGTTTCTTCACGCAGTTGGAGACCGATGAGTTAGCGCACGGCATCAATGAAGATGTTGTCCGGGCAATCTCGGCGAAGCGTAATGAACCTGAGTGGATGCTGGAATTCCGTCTTAACGCTTACAAAGCGTGGCTGGAGATGGAAGAACCGCATTGGCTGAAAGCCCATTATGAGAAACTCGACTATCAGGACTATAGCTATTATTCCGCGCCTTCCTGCGGTAACTGCGATGACAGCTGTGGCTCTGAGCCCGGCGCCAAGCAGCAATCCGGGATTACGGACGTGAATAATTACCTGACCAGCGAAGTGGAAAATGCCTTCAATCAGTTGGGCGTACCCGTCCGTGAAGGTCAGAAAGTCGCGGTCGATGCCATTTTCGACTCGGTATCCGTTGCGACCACGTATCGGCATGAGCTGGCTGAAAAAGGCATTATTTTCTGCTCATTCAGCGAGGCGATTCAGGAACATCCCGACCTGGTGCGCCAGTATCTCGGTACTGTTGTACCGGCGAACGATAACTTCTTTGCCGCGTTAAACTCAGCGGTCGCTTCTGACGGCACGTTTGTGTACATCCCGAAAGGTGTGCGCTGCCCGATGGAGCTGTCGACGTATTTCCGTATCAATGCGGCAAAAACCGGTCAGTTCGAGCGTACGATCCTGATCGCCGATGATGACAGCTACGTCAGCTATATCGAAGGTTGTTCCGCACCTGTTCGTGATACCTATCAGCTGCACGCTGCGGTGGTGGAAGTGATCATCAACAAGAATGCCGAAGTGAAATACTCCACGGTACAAAACTGGTTCTCCGGTAAAGATGACGCCGAAGGCGGGATTCTGAACTTCGTGACCAAGCGTGCGCTGTGTGCGGGTGAGCATTCGAAAATGTCATGGACGCAATCGGAAACCGGTTCGGCGATTACCTGGAAATACCCGAGCGTCATTCTGCGCGGTGACTATTCCGTGGGTGAGTTCTTCTCTGTTGCCTTGACCAACGGTCGTCAGCAGGCGGATACCGGCACCAAGATGATTCACATCGGTAAAAACACCCGTTCGACCATCATCTCCAAAGGGATTTCTGCTGGGCGCAGTGAGAACACCTACCGCGGTTTGGTGAAGATCATGCCGAGTGCGGCTAATGCCCGTAACTTTACCCAGTGTGACTCGATGCTGATCGGCAGCGAATGCGGTGCGCACACTTTCCCGTATGTGGAAGTACGCAACAACACTGCACAGTTGGAGCATGAAGCGACCACGTCGAAAATCGGCGATGACCAACTGTTCTACTGTCTGCAACGCGGTATCAGCGAAGATGACGCTATCTCAATGATCGTGAACGGTTTCTGTAAGGACGTTTTCTCTGAGTTACCGTTGGAATTCGCGGTAGAAGCACAAAAGTTACTGGCGATTAGCCTGGAACATAGCGTGGGTTAATTCGGCGGTTACCGGGATTTTCACAGACTAATAATGAGAATCATCGGTCCCGGAATTCATTGAGCGCCCGTCACATTGGGCGTTGGAAGGAATAAGCATGTTAAGCATCGAAAATTTAAAAGTTAGCGTTGAAGGTAAAGAGATCATCAAAGGGCTTAATCTCACTATTAAGCCGGGTGAAGTACACGCGATTATGGGCCCAAATGGCTCAGGAAAAAGTACGCTCTCCGCGACGCTGGCTGGACGTGAAGAATATGAAGTGACCGACGGTTCGGTCAGCTTCAAAGGGAAAGATCTGCTGGAATTATCGCCAGAAGATCGCGCCGGTGAAGGCGTCTTTATGGCGTTTCAATATCCGGTAGAGATCCCTGGCGTCAGCAACCAGTTCTTCCTGCAAACCTCCGTGAACGCGGTGCGCAAATACCGTGAGCAGGAACCGCTGGATCGCTTTGACTTCGCCGACTTTATTGAAGAGAAAATCAAGCTGCTGAATATGCCGGAAGATTTGTTGACCCGCTCGGTCAACGTGGGTTTCTCCGGCGGTGAGAAAAAGCGTAACGACATTCTGCAAATGGCAGCGCTGGAGCCGGATCTGTGCATTCTGGATGAAACTGACTCCGGGCTGGACATTGACGCACTGAAAATCGTCTCTAACGGCGTGAACTCCCTGCGCGACGGCAAACGTTCGTTCATCATCGTTACACACTACCAGCGTATTCTTGATTACATCAAACCGGATCACGTACACGTTCTGTATCAAGGGCGCATTGTGAAATCCGGTGATTTCTCGCTGGTGAAACAGTTGGAGGAGCAAGGCTATGGCTGGCTTACCGACGAGCAATAATGTGACGAGCGATAACGTGGCGGGTAAAACCAGTATCGCACAGAAACAAGAGCAGGCGCTGCAACAATGGCATGGCCTGTTTGAACGCGATGCGTCGCGTCGTTCTGAAGAGGCAAACCAACACTGGCAGGACGTGGTGCGCCTTGGCTTACCGCATCGTAAGCATGAGCATTGGAAATACACGCCGCTGGATGGCTTGCTGAGCAACGAATTTGTCGCACCACAGGCACCGTCTATCGATCGTGCAGCGGTGGATGCTCTGGCACTTGCGGTGGATAGCTGGCGTCTGGTGTTCATCGATGGCGTGTTTAATGCGGAACTCAGTGACAGCGCGTGGGGACCGTATCAGGTTGACGTACAGGCATCGCATGCGCGTGGCGCGTTGCCTACGGCGATTCAGTCCGAAGTATTCCTGCATCTGACCGAAAGTCTGGCTATTACGAGTACGTTGATTCGTTTGGCTGCCGGACAGCAGGCAGAAAAACCGCTTTACCTGCTGCACATCAGCAGCAGTCAGGCGGCAGCGTTGAACACGGTTCACCATCGTCATCATTTGAACGTTGAACGTGGTGCCAGCGCGGAAATTATCGAGCATTACGTCAGCCTTGACGATCATGCGCACTTTACTGGTGCTCGCCTGACGGTGAATGCGGCGGAAAATAGTCAGGTTAGCCACTATAAGCTGGCGTTTGAAGCGGCGGCGGGCTACCACTTCGCGCACAACGATCTGGTTCTGGCACGCGATGCTCGGGTTCGCAGCCACAGTTTCCTGCTGGGAGCGGGGCTGACGCGTCACCACACCAGTGCTCAGTTGAACGGTGAAGGGACGAATCTGTCCATGAACAGTCTGATTCTGCCTGTCGGCAGCGAAGTGTGTGATACGCGAACGTATCTGGAGCACAATCAGGGCTATGGCGAAAGTCGCCAACTGCATAAAGTCATCGTCAACGATCGTGCCAGAGCGGTGTTTAACGGCATGATTAAGGTTGCGCCGCATGCGCTGAAAACCGACGGACAGATGACCAACAACAACCTGCTACTGGGACGACTGGCTGAGGTAGACACCAAGCCGCAGTTGGAAATCTATGCAGATGACGTGAAATGTAGCCATGGCGCGACCATTGGCCGTATGGATGAAGAACAGCTGTTCTATCTGCGTTCCCGTGGTATTACGCAGCAGGATGCGCAACAGATGATCATCTTCGCCTTCGCGGCGGAAGTCACCGAAGCGATTGAAAACGAGTCTCTGCGAGATGTGGTTCTGGAACGTATCGCGCAGCGTTTGCCAAACGCGCTGGCGAATGCCGGCAAGGCGGTATGATGAACTATCCTATTGAACGGATTCGTGCCGATTTCCCCGTGCTGGCAAGCGAGGTTAACGGCCAGCCGTTAGCCTATCTTGACAGCGCGGCGAGTGCGCAAAAACCGCAGTCGGTTATCGAACGCGAAGCCGAATTCTATCGCCATGAATACGCCGCCGTGCATCGCGGCATTCATACGCTGAGCGCGCAGGCAACCAGCGCGATGGAAGCGGTGCGCGAGCGGGTGGCATCCTTTATCAATGCCGCGTCAGTGGAAGAAATTGTCTTTGTGCGTGGGACGACGGAAGCCATCAATCTGGTGGCTAACAGCTATGGCCGTACCTTCATCCAGCCGGGCGACAACCTGATTATCACCGAGATGGAACACCACGCGAACATCGTTCCCTGGCAGATGCTGGCGGAAGCGCGTGGCGTTGAGGTTCGCGTATTGCCGCTGGCTGAAGATGGCTCGCTGGATGTCGCACAGCTTCCCGCGCTGTTGGATGAACGCACTCGTCTGCTGGCGGTGACGCAGATATCCAACGTGCTGGGTACGCTGAACCCAGTGAAAGCGATGATTGCGCAGGCAAAAGCGGCGGGCGCGGTTACGTTGGTCGATGGTGCGCAGTCGATTATGCACCAGCCTGTCGATGTACAGGATCTGGACTGCGATTTCTTTGTCTTTTCAGGGCATAAGATCTACGGTCCTTCGGGTATTGGTGTGCTGTACGGCAAGCGTGATTTGCTTCAAGCCATGCCGCCGTGGGAAGGCGGCGGGGCGATGATCCGTCAGGTCAGCCTGCGTACAGGCACTACCTATGCGGATTCGCCATGGCGCTTTGAGGCTGGTTCGCCCAACACGGGCGGTATCATGGGCTTAGGTGCCGCACTGGATTATGTAACGGCACTGGGACGTGAAGAGATTCAGCGTTATGAATCCTCACTGATGCAGTACGCGTTGGAAGCGTTAACACAGGTGCCCGATCTGACGCTGTACGGCCCTGCGGAGCGTCACGGTGTGATTGCGTTTAATCTTGGGCAGCACCATGCCTATGATGTAGGAAGTTTCCTCGATCGGTACGGTATTGCGATTCGCACCGGCCACCATTGCGCGATGCCGCTGATGGAACACTATGGTGTTCCCAGTATGTGCCGCGCCTCGTTGGCCGTTTATACTACGCGCGAAGAAATTGACCGGCTGGTTGCCGGATTGCAACGTATCCATCGATTGCTGGGCAGTTAAGCGCCGCGCGCGAACCTGTCCGGGGAGGAAACCATGGCGAGTCTGCCAGAACCGCAGAAACTGGCGCGCAATTTTGCGCGCTGTAATGATTGGGAAGAAAAATATCTGTATGTCATCGAGTTAGGGGAACGTCTTGATCCACTGCCCGATGAGTGGCGTAATCCCGATAACCTGATCTCGGGGTGCCAGAGCCAAGTGTGGATTGTGACACAGCCTGATGAGCAAGGCGTGATCGCCCTGCACGGCGACAGCGATGCCGCTATCGTGAAAGGCCTGATCGCAGTCGTTTTCAGCCTGTATCAGGGGCTGACAGCGCAGGAGATTGTTGAGTTAGATGTGCGGCCATTCTTCGAATCGCTGGCGTTGAACCAACACCTGACACCATCCCGCTCTCAGGGTCTTGAGGCGATGCTACGGGCGATTCGTGCGCATGCAGCCGCATTGCTTTAATTTGTTTCGCTGTTCTCTCTGCTTTCGCTGAGTATAGAAAAAGCGCTGTGACGAAAAAAACGTTCAGCGCTTTTTTGTTTTTTCATTTACTGATTTTTACCAACGATACGTTATTGTTTTCCAGTTCATTTATTAACTCGCTGATATTTCAGAATTCGTCCCGTATATTTATTTCCCGTTAAATTTTATGCTGACTCTGCTTTGTAAAGAATTGAATATCAATGCTTTGATTTTTAAATCAAATATTCTTTTGTTACAACAATGCTAATATATACCCACGTCCGGTGGAAAGAGGCAGCAACGGCTGTATTGAACACCAGATCAAGAGGTATAGCCGGATACTGCATTCTGGGTACACAACCAGATGTTATTGATTGTAGGGAATCTATTATGAAACGCGTGTTAACTTTACTCGGTATGGCCTTCGCGACATACCTGGCCAGCACCGCCGCCAGAGCGACGGAATACCCGCTACCGCCACCAAACAGCCGTCTTATCGGTGAGAATATCGCTTATACGGTCCCTAATGACGGCCGCCCGCTGGAAGCTATCGCAGCGGACTTCAAGATTGGTCTATTAGGTATGCTGGAAGCGAACCCAGGCGCAGATCCTTACCTGCCGACAGCGGGTTCCACCCTCACGATCCCGACGCAAATGCTACTGCCGGATACGCCGCGCGAAGGCATTGTGGTCAATCTGGCAGAACTACGGCTCTACTACTACCCGAAAGGGAAGAATACCGTCATTGTTTACCCGATTGGCATTGGCCAACTGGGGCGTAATACGCCATTGATGACGACCAGCGTGAGCGAGAAACGTGAGAACCCGACCTGGACGCCAACGGCAAACATCCGTAAGCATTATCTCGAAGAACAGGGCATTAAGCTGCCTGCTGTCGTTCCGGCTGGCCCGGATAACCCGATGGGATTACATGCGCTGCGTCTGTCGGCGCATGGCGGTGTTTATCTGTTGCACGGCACAAACGCGGACTTCGGTATTGGCATGCGGGTAAGTTCTGGCTGTATCCGCCTGCGCCCAGATGACATCAAGGCGTTGTTCGATACTGTGCCAGTCGGTACGCGTGTACAGATTGTTAACGATGCGATTAAAACCTCCGTTGAACCGGACGGCAAACGCTACGTTGAAGTGCATCAGCCTTTGTCAAAGACCGATAAGGACGATCCACAAACGATGAAAATTCCGCTGACGGCAAAGACGCAGAAATTTATTAAGGATGCAGAGACGGACAGTAAAGCCGTTGCTGACGCGATTGTGCGTCGTTCCGGCATGCCGATTGTGGTTAGCGTAGGGCAAGATATCAATACCTATCAACCACCGATAGAGTCTGCTCCAGAAGCGTCTGAGACGCATCAGGTTGCACCAATCACGGCTATCAGCACTACCTCGCGTTAATCACGAAATAAACCGGCCAGGTGCGTCTCAGGCGCATCTGTGTTGGTTCAAGAATCGAACGGAAGGATAGATACACTTGGTAACGTGGGAAAGAAATGAACAGCGAAGGTTGATAAAACGAAAAACGAAGGCAAAAAAAATGGCGCACAATGTGCGCCATTTTCACTACTTAAACCAGCTCGATTACTTTTTGTAAGTACGAACTTGGTTGTCCAGACGCTGGTTAGCACGAGCTGCGTCATCTTTAGCAGCTTGTACGTCAGAGCGGATTGCGTTCACGTCGTTGCTCAGTTGGTCAACTTTAGCGTTCAGAGTCTGAACGTCAGAAGACAGCTGATCAATTTTAGCGTTGCTTGAACAACCAGCAAGCAGAGTAGAACCCAGAATTACCGCGCCCAGTACCAGTTTAGTACGATTCATTATTAATACCCTCTAGATTGAGTTAATCTCCATGTAGCGTTACAAGTATTACACAAACTATTTTCTAATGAGAATAAATTTTTGATGAGAACATGCTTAATTTTGATCGTTCGCTCAAAGAAACAGCGAGTTTTACCTGTTCATTAAAAAAGTAAGGAAAACAGCGCTATTTTTGTCAGATAACTCCGAAGCTTAAGGCTATTAAAACGGCGTGTTACGCAAAGGCATTAATTAGGTTATCGTGCTGTAGAAAGTCGTTTCAGAATATAAAAAAAGCGCCATTAAGGCGCTTTTTACCGATCTGATTGTTAGGATCAGATACGATGTACGGAAACGGTATTGGTTGTGCCGCTAGAAACCAGCGCACCAGATACCATCACTACGACATCGCCCGCTTGCGCGTAGCCGCTATTCAGCGCGGCTTCTTTACCGATGCGGTAGAAATCATCCGTAGAGGCAATTTCTTTCACCAGCAGCGTATCAATACCTTTGCTCAGCAGCAGTTGGCGTGCGGTGACATCGTTAGTCGTCAACGCCAGAATACGGGCATTCGGGAAGTATTTACGGATAGATTTGGCCGATTTACCGCCGCTGGTTGCAACCACAATCAGCGGTGCATCCAGTTTTTCTGCGGTTTCTACCGCACCGCGGCAGACCGCTTCAGTGATGCGCAGAATTCCAGGCGTCTTGATGGTATCCAGACGGCTTTTCATCACGGAATCGGTACGCTGACAGATCGTTGCCATGATGGTAACGGATTCCAGCGGGTATTTACCTTTCGCACTTTCGCCAGACAGCATAACGGCATCGGTGCCGTCGATGATGGCGTTAGCGACGTCACCAGCTTCAGCGCGGGTAGGGCGCGGGTTCTTGATCATTGAATCCAGCATTTGCGTCGCGGTGATAACCACTTTGCGTGCCAGGTTACATTTTTCGATCATCATCTTCTGCGCGAAGATCACTTCTTCAACGGGGATCTCAACACCCAGGTCACCACGGGCAACCATGATGCCGTCAGAGGCTTCCAGAATCTCGTCGAAGTTGTTCAGACCTTCCTGATTTTCGATTTTGGAGATGATCTGAATTTGCTCGCCACCGTGTGCTTTCAGGTGAGCGCGAATTTCTTCAACGTCGGAACGCTTACGAATAAAAGAGGCAGCAACGAAATCGACGCCTTGTTCGCAACCGAAAATCAGGTCGCGTTTGTCTTTTTCAGCCAGAGCAGGCAATTGGATGGAAACGCCTGGCAGGTTAACGCCTTTGTTCTCGCCCAGATCGCCATTGTTCAGCACTTTACAGACGACATCGTTGCCGCTGATCGCCGTAACCTGCATACCGATCAGGCCGTCATCAACCAGAACGGTGTTACCGACGCTGAGGTCTTCGGTGAAACCTGCGTAGGTGACAGCAACGCGATCCTTGTTACCCACGATGCTTTGATCGGTGGTGAACGTGAAGGTTTGACCTGCGGTCAGCGTGACATCCGCACCGTTTTCCAGCTTCATGGTACGAATTTCTGGACCCTTGGTGTCAAGCAGGATAGCGGCTTTCTGACCGGTTTTTTCCATGACGGCACGCAGGTTCTTGATGCGTTGGCCATGTTCTGCGTAATCCCCGTGAGAGAAATTCAGGCGCATAACATTCATGCCGGCAGACAGCAGGTTGCCAAGCACTTCTTCTGACTCTGTTTTCGGCCCGATGGTACAAACAATTTTTGTCTTTTTCATACGATAGTTTCTACAAGTTGTGATGGATAAAAAAACGAGTGAACCAGTGGCTGTGGCCGTGTGAGGCAAGCCGCTGGAAAGAATGCATGAGGGAACGGTGTAAAAGAGGTAAGTATAGAGGGTCGTAGCGAATGGGTGATGAAGTGCGCAACCGCTCGTCGCATGGGATTCGCGGGGGCTAGCGTTGGCGATGCCGTTGATAATAATGTTATTGATAGTGGCACGTTGTTTAGCTGAAACCATTCAATTGAAACGACGTTTCGTATTATAGTTATTAAGCGACGAGAAACAAGGTGGTAAAAGGTCAGAAATTGAATATTTCAGTGCGTTTACGCAAAAAATTGAGCGATTTGGTGTTTTTACCTAACTTTGTTGCGCAACTGCCTAAGAAATCCGTTGTATAAATACGCTATTACGGTGAGTCATGGCAAGTCGTTGATTCTTGTAACAGCCGACAATAAATAAAGAAAGTGCGTGTAAGCAACATGCTTTTCTATCGATCCGTATCACGTTTTTGTGTCATGCTCCTTGAGAAGATGAATGCAAATGGTAGTTTACCAGCCATTGCGGATTGTTACTGCGTAAGCAGGCAAAACCAGATGCTCGTTCTTGCTACGGGTGTCTGGTTTTTTTGTTTCCAGGGTTTGAAAAATGAAGATTGCCAAAATACTCAACAATAATGTCGTCACCGTAATCGACGAAAACAATAATGAGTCGGTTGTGATGGGACGCGGGCTGGGC
The DNA here is from genome assembly GCF_012427845.1 of Pectobacterium punjabense. NCBI lineage: Bacteria > Pseudomonadati > Pseudomonadota > Gammaproteobacteria > Enterobacterales > Pectobacteriaceae > Pectobacterium > Pectobacterium punjabense. The sequence continues at coordinate 2,790,740 of NZ_CP038498.1, read as the reverse complement.
TTCAAAAAGCACTCTGGCGATCTGCTGGATGAAACGCTGATTGAACGCGTGTTTGTGATGAAGTCAGGAGAACTGACCTCACGCCTACAGGAGCTGCTATCAGAGATTCCGATGGATGTCATCACAACGGCAGACAAGATCATTCTGCTGGCAAAAGCGCGGTTGCCCGGAAAACTGCAAAACAGCGTCTATATCTCGTTAACGGATCACTGCCATTTTGCGATAGAGCGCCACAAGCAAGGCGTGGATATCCGCAATGTGCTGTTATGGGAAATCAAGCGCCTGTATCCAAAGGAATTTGATATTGGGTTGGAAGCGCTGGATATTATTGAGCAGCGTCTTGCCGTGCGGTTACCGGAAGATGAGGCGGGGTTTATTGCTCTGCATTTGGTGAACGCGCAACTTGACAGCGAAATGCCAGAAGTCTTGCAAATTACCAAAATCATGCAGGAAATACTGAATATTGTAAAATATCAGCTTAACCTGGATTATAACGAACAAGCGTTAAGCTATCATCGTTTTGTTACGCATTTAAAGTTTTTCGCGCAACGATTAATAGGGAAAAGCACCGTATTTAGTGATGATGAATCACTGCATGATGTCGTGAAAGAAAGATATCAATTGTCTTATCGCTGTGCGGAAAAAATACAAACACATATTGTGCAAAAATACGTTTACACGTTAACGAAAGAAGAATTAATGTTCTTAACGATTCATATTGAACGCGTGCGTACGGAAGGTCAGGAGAAAATAGAACCAGGCGATGGAGAATAATTTCTGCTAATTTGCTTTTCGTCACAAAATAGCAGTGTAGCAAGATAAATACCTTGCTTACGATGAAAGTGAAAGAATAGAGTATGTGGAAAGTAAGTTATCAGATGAAGTTGGTTCTATTGTCAGCACGACTACTGTGCCGACAAACAAGCAGGATTGTTACTGTCAGGCTAGTCTAGGCGGGCAGGCAAAACCTAAATCGTTTTCTCAATGCTTATTGGGAAAAGCGATTTAGGTTTTTTTTTGTCTCAAACAGAGCTGGCAATCTTAAATTATTGATATTTAAGTCTGTTTAGTATTAAGGATAGACGATGGAATACAAAGCATTAGCAACAGAGATACTCGATGGTGTCGGCGGACGTGGCAACATCATTAGCGTGATGCACTGCGCAACCCGATTACGCTTTAAATTAAAAGACAACAAAAAAGCGGATGCCGCTGCGCTGAAAAGTAATTCAGGCGTGATCATGGTGGTTGAAAGTGGCGGACAATTTCAGGTCGTCGTCGGCAATCATGTCAGTGACGTCTATCGTAGTTTACAGAATATTGCTGGATTGACCGATCAGGCTGACTCATCAGGCAATGAAGACGGTGATGAGAAAAAAGGAAATATCTTCTCTCGTTTCATTGATATTATTTCTGGAATATTTACGCCGCTAATTGGCGTGATGGCGGCGTCGGGTATTTTAAAAGGTTTTCTGGCACTCAGTCTGGCGTGTGGTTGGATGGTTGAAACCAGCGGAACTTATAAAGTTCTGTTTGCAGCAAGCGATGCATTATTCTTTTTCTTCCCGGTAGTATTAGGCTATACCGCAGGGAAGAAATTTGGTGGTAATCCATTTGTTACCATGGTAATTGGTGCCACGCTGGTGCATCCCTCCATGATTGCTGAATTTAGTGCCATGCAAAATGCAGGTTACCAACAGCTGTATTTCCTGGGCATTCCGATTACCTTCATCAATTATGCCTCTTCCGTTATTCCGATTATTTTCTCTGCCTGGCTTGCTTCACGTCTGGAAAAACCGCTGAATGCCATTTTGCATATCAATATCCGCAATTTCTTCACGCCGTTGCTGTGCCTCTGCATTACCGTTCCCGTCACGTTCTTGCTGATTGGTCCTGCGGCAACCTGGCTTGGGCACATGCTGGCCAGTGGTTACCAACTGATCTACGGGCTGAACTCCATGATGGCAGGCGCGTTGATGGGGGCGCTGTGGCAGGTGTTTGTTATTTTTGGTCTGCACTGGGGCTTAACGCCGCTGATGATCAATAACCTCAGCGTGCTGGGGCATGACACCATGATGCCGCTACTGGTTCCTGCGGTATTGGGGCAGGCGGGCGCGGTCCTGGGCGTGTTGCTGCGTACCCGCGATATGAAACTGAAAGGGATTTCTGGTTCAGCGTTCTCTGCGGCAATCTTTGGTATTACGGAGCCAGCGGTGTATGGCGTCACGCTGCCGCTGAAACGTCCTTTCATCTTTGGTTGTGTGGGTGGCGCAATGGGCGCCGCCATTCTGGGATATTTCCATACCACTATCTATTCCTTCGGCTTCCCGAGCATCTTTACCTTTACTCAGGTTATCCCGCCGACTGGTGTCGATAACACGGTCTGGGCCGCCATTATTGGTACGGTGATTTCATTTACCTTTGCCGCTGCCGCAAGCTGGGCATTCGGGATTCCCGCGCAAGAAAAAGCGACAGACGCAAATGCACCTGCGGCGGCACCACAAGCCACACCGCGTCAGAATGATGCAACGCGCAAGCAAGAGATAAACAGCCCGATCGACGGTATGGTTCTGCCACTTGAACACGTCGGTGATGAAACCTTCGCCAGTGGCTTAATGGGGAAAGGGATTGCGATTAAACCGCTGGCCGGGCGCGTGGTTTCCCCGGTAAACGGTACGGTTGCTTCGTTGTTTAAAACCCACCATGCCATTGGGCTCGAATCGGAAGACGGCGCCGAGGTGCTCATTCACGTCGGTATCGATACGGTGAAATTGGACGGCCAGTATTTCACCGCACACATTAAGACCGGCGATGTCGTGAAGCAGGGCGATCTTCTGGTGGAGTTTGATTATCAGGCGATTGAGAAAGCCGGCTATGACACCACAACGCCCGTCATTATCACCAATAGCGAAGATTACGTTGATGTTCTGCCTACTGCCGGAGACTCCGTGCAAGAGCAGAGCGCGTTACTGACGTTAATTCGCTGACATTGACATTTACGACCCAATTGGGAGGAGAAAAGATGAGCCATCAGTTTCCGAAAGAATTCTTGTGGGGCGGCGCGATCGCAGCCAATCAGGTTGAAGGCGCGTATTTAACGGACGGTAAAGGGCTATCAACGTCCGATTTACAGCCACAGGGTATTTTTGGCGAGATCGTCACGCGCACGCCGGGCGACAGCGGAATCAAAGACACGGCGATCGATTTTTATCACCGCTATCCCGAAGATATCGCGCTCTTTGCTGGAATGGGTTTCAAATGCCTGAGAACCTCGATTGCCTGGACGCGTATTTTCCCGCAGGGCGATGAAACCCAGCCGAATGAGGCAGGGCTGGCATTTTACGATCGCCTGTTTGATGAAATGGCGAAGTACGGCATTCAGCCATTAGTGACGCTGTCCCACTATGAAATGCCGTATGGCCTGGTGAAAAATTACGGTGGCTGGGGAAGCCGTGAAACGATCACCTTCTTTGAACGTTACGCTCGCACGGTATTCCAGCGCTATAAAGACAAAGTGAAATATTGGCTGACGTTCAACGAAATCAACTGCGCATTACATGCACCGTTTACCGGGATTGGTTTACCTACCGAGAGTAGTAAGCAGGATATTTATCAAGCGATTCATCACCAGCTTGTTGCCAGCGCTAAAGCGGTGAAGGCGTGCCATGACATCATCCCTGATGCCAAAATTGGCAATATGATGTTGGGTTCCATGTTCTATCCATTAACCTGCAAGCCTGCGGATGTACTGGAAACGATGCAGCAGAATCGCGACTGGTTGTTCTTTGGTGATGTACAAACCCGAGGATATTACCCCGCGTACATGAAGCGCTTCTTCGCACAGCACGGCATTACGCTGTCGGTAACCGAAGACGATCGCCAGTCTCTGAAGGAAACCATCGATTTCATCTCGTTCAGCTACTACATGACGGGCTGCGTAACCACCGATGAAGAAGTGAACCAGAAAGCCCGTGGCAATATTCTGAATATGGTGCCGAACCCGCATCTGGAAAGCTCGGAATGGGGCTGGCAGATCGACCCAGAAGGGCTGCGCTATATCCTGAACTACCTCTATGACCGTTACCAAAAACCGCTGTTCATTGTGGAAAATGGTTTGGGTGCCAAAGATAAACTTGAGAGTGATGGCAGCATTAACGATGACTATCGCATCAAATACCTGAACGATCATCTGTATCAAGTGGGGGAAGCGCTGGAAGATGGCGTTGAGGTGATGGGTTACACCTGCTGGGGGCCTATCGATCTGGTCAGTGCGTCGAAAGCTGAAATGTCAAAACGCTACGGTTTCATTTATGTCGATCGTGATGATGAAGGGAACGGCACATTAGAACGTCGGCGTAAAAAAAGTTTCTATTGGTATAAAGAGGTCATTTCCTCTAATGGAGAAACGTTGAAATAAATCGGCGTATCAATAAACCGTTTACGCATTCATTCTCAGAGAGATTATCTCTGGAATGAATGCGGTATCATTTTTACTCTTTATAAGAAAGAAGATGAGGAGTCAATAATGAGAGGTCGGAATAACCATTAAATTCTAATAGACGATTATTTTTTACAAATAGCTGTTCATAAATAGCTGTTCATAAATAGCTGTTCATAAATAGACGAGCCCTCGGCTGGCGTCGAAAGGGCTTCGTTTTAAATTTAATAATGTACCCTACTCGGATAATAATCATGCGTAAAAAATTCCCTGTAAAGATGATGGTATTACTGATGTCGTCAGTGTTTTTGTCTAATGGTGCTATAGCCGCAAAATTGACCGTAGAAGAAAGGCTAGAGCTATTGGAGAAGGAGCTGGCAGCAAATAAAGCTGAATTGCAGTCAACCAAAAAAGAGTTTCGTGAATATAAGACAAATGCAGAAAATAAAGCACGTCTGGCAGCAAACTCTGTGGCAAAGGATAAACCACTGATTGTTGCCTCTTCTGGTACATCATCGGTTAATCAGGTGGTTCTTGCACCTGGTGTCCAACCCGCCACAAATACGGCTGATGATGCTACGAATGCACCACAAAAACCATTAACGCTAGCTGAAGTGAGTAAGTTCGTTAAAGATGATATTGGCTTTAGCTATACGGGGTATTTCCGTTCTGGATGGGCAACGGCCGATCATGGCGCACCAAAATCGTATGCGATTGGTTCATTAGGGCGTTTTGGTAATGAGCACAGTGGTTGGTTCGATCTCATACTGAGCCAAAAAGTTTATGCAGAAGGGAATAAGCGTGTCGATGCCGTCATCCAATTGGATGGCAACGTGGGTATGCAGTATAACAGCGCCTGGTTTGGCGAAGACGCCGATAATGAAAATAAACTGCAATTCTCCCAGATGTACGTCAATACAAAAGGGTTCTTACCCTTCGCCCCAGAGGCTGATTTTTGGGTAGGTAAAAATACCCTGCCAGTCTATGAAATCCAGATGCTGGACTGGAAAAGCCACCGTTCAGAAGCGGCGGGCGGTGTCGGTATTGAGAACTGGCAGTTGGGTGTGGGTAAACTTGATGTCTCTTTGAACCGTGAAGACGTTAACGCGCGCCGATTCGTATATAATGACCCGAAAAAAGATAAAAATCAGGTCAATACCAATGCGGTTGATGTTCGCTATAAAGGTATTCCGCTGTGGGATGATGCAACACTGTCTCTGATTGGTAAATATGCGCAAGCCAATAAGAGCAATGTACAGAATAATAATGAAATCGACGGTTTATCGTATAAATTGAAAGATGCCTGGACTGCGGGTGTCATTTTACGCCAAGGATTATATAACGGTGGATTTAATGAATTCACCGTGCAAGGTGCGAGTAATTCTATTGCCAGCGGTTTTGCTAATATATCTGATGCTAACCCGACGTATAGCCGTAATGGTGACTACTATGGTAATCATTCAGGCAATGCCTTCCGCGCGATCTCGCAAGGTGAAATGTATTTGCGTGATGATGTCATTATGGCGAATGCGCTGGTTTATTCACAAGGTAATGATATATACAGTTATGACACGGGAGCGCATACCGATTTCAACAGCATCCGTGCGGTATTACGTCCTGCTTATATTTGGGATAAATTCAATCAGACCGGGGTCGAACTGGCGTATTTTAACCAAACCAATAAAACCAATGGTGTGAATTATCACGAGTCAGGTTATAAAACCACGCTGTACCATGCGCTTAAAGTTGACACGAGTATCTTGAACTCTCGTCCAGAGATTCGGTTCTATGGTTCTTACCTGAAAATTGAAGATAACGATATCAGTCAGGCCACATTTAACGACAGCAAGAGCGATCAATTCTCCTTGGGTATTCAGGCGGAAGTCTGGTGGTAATACCTGTCATCACGTCGGCACCGCTGAGGCGGTGCTGTCACATTTAGCAAAAACAGACTCGATTACGTGATAGTCGGGATGGGATTATGCGAATGAACATGAAGAAAATATCTTTATCATTATTGACCCTGAGTATGCTGGCTGGCGTTTCTATCAATGCGTCTGCGCTACCGGCCGATTTCCCTGTTATGCCAGCGGCAACCGTTCCTGTAAGCCAGTATGTCACCGCAGTTAATGCCGATAGCAGTATCTCTTTCCGCCTGTTTGCACCCACGGCGAAGCAGGTCAGTGTTTTTACCGGTTCGACGCCCGATAGCATCGTGTCCCATGCGATGACGAAAGACGAATCCGGTGTGTGGTCGTTCAAAACGCCGGTGCTGGCACCGAACCTGTATGAATATTTCTTCAGCGTCGATGGTTTTCGTACCATCGATACCGGCACGGCGTTTACCAAGCCACAGCGTCAGGTGAATACCAGCCTGATTCTGGTGCCGGGGAGTATTCTGGATGTACGTCAGGTACCGCACGGTGAACTAAGAACGCTGACCTATCACTCTAAGGCGTTGAAATCAGAGCGTCAGATGTATGTCTGGACGCCGCCGGGCTATAGCGAATCGTCAAAACCGTTACCCGTGCTCTATTTCTATCATGGCTTTGGCGACACGGGCGCGTCTGCTGTGGTGCAGGGGCGGATACCGCAGATGATGGATAACCTGCTGGCGGAGAAAAAAATTGAGCCGATGCTGGTTGTCATTCCTGATACGGAAACCGACGTTCCCGGGATTATCCCAGAAGAATATCCACCGCAGGAGCGGCGCAAGGTGTTCTATCCGCGTAACGCGTTAGCAGCGGACAGGGAACTGATTCATGACATTATCCCTGAGATCGGCAAACGCTTTAACGTTCGTCAGGATGCAAACGGCAGGGCGCTGGCCGGGCTGTCGCAGGGCGGCTATCAGGCTCTGGTATCCGGCATGAGTCACTTGGATCATTTCGGCTGGCTGGCGACGTTCAGCGGCGTGACCACCGAAACGGTGCCAAACGCGGCCGTTGCTGCACAGCTTGAGCGGCCGGAGCAGATTAATCAGCAACTGAATAACTTCACGGTGGTGATTGGCGAGACCGACAACATTACGGGTAAGGATATCGCGGGTCTGAAAACGGCACTGGAGCAGAAAAATATCCGGTTTGACTACCGCCATTATCCGAATCTCGGCCATGAAATGGATGTCTGGCGGCCGGCCTACAGCGAATTTGTCCAGAAGCTTTTTAAATAGTGTCTGCATGCTGCGGGTTGAAGGTTCGTAGGCCCGCTTTCTCTGATGGCAGCTTGAATCATCGGGCTGCCATATCAACGACTGCCCATCATAGTTAAGGATAATCATGTCTATTCACAGATATTTTTCCCGATGTGCCATGCTGATCGTGGCATTGCCCTTCCTCAGCGCGCTCACTGCGCAGGCGCAAACGTCACCTTTCGATGTTGCCGATCATAAACAGATTCGCGTCATTATTAGCGCCGATGCGAAAAACGAAGCTGACGATGATTTTGCCGTTGCGCATGCGGTACTGACACCAACGATGCAGGTGAAAGGGTTGATTGCCGCCCATTATTCGCGTACCGCACCGTTGATGAAACGCGATGGCGAAAACAGCATGATGGAAAGCTATCATGAGCTCCAGCGTCTAATGAATGTAATGGGAAAGACGGACATTCCCGTTTATCGCGGTGCGACGCAGGCGTTGAAGGCTGACGGTGGCGTGCCTGTGTTGAGTGAAGGCGCGCAAATGCTGATCAAAGAGGCGTTAAAAGACGATTCTCACCCCCTGTTTGTGTTAGTTATGGGGCCGATTACGGATATTGCTGCTGCGTTGCAGGCTGAACCGAAGATCGCCAGCAAAATGACGGTAGTGTGGATTGGCGGCATGCCTTACCCGAAAGGCGGCTGGGAATACAATATGTTCAACGATCCGGTTGCGGCGAACACCGTATTCAAGTCCCAGGTGCCATTGTGGCAAGTCCCACATAATGTCTATATGTCCGTACGCGTTTCGCTGTCTGAACTTGCCGTGCGCGTTAAGCCGCAGGGGAAAGTCGGAGAGTATCTGTGGCAACAGCTAATTGAGTTTAATCGTGCAATTTCTGAAACCATCAAAGAGGTTCCCTGGCCGAAAAGCGAAGTCTGGGTATTGGGTGATAACCCCTCGGTTTCTCTGCTGTTGGACGATCACGAATACCATTACACGCTGGTCAACGCCCCACAGTTAAACGACGATCTGACCTATGCGCCTCAGGAAAATGCGCGCCAGATTCGGGTGTATAACGCTGTTGATGCCCGCTTCACGCTGGAAGATTTCTACGCCAAGCTGGCGTTGGCCTATGGAAATAAAAAATAGGATCGCGACGGAGTAGTGCGGAGAGCAAACCGATCGGCCACTCCACGGGGTGGCTTGCGGCGGCGAATACGTCCTCAGGATGAGTAAAGTGACAGGTATCAATATGGTGCCTATTACTGAGTCCATCTGGCGTTATTGCTGTTTAGTGGTCGGGCGGGTGACGTTCCTATAACGCTTAATACCCAATGCCACCGCTAGCAAGGTTAGGATGATAAAAAATACGGTGGGGCAAAGGAACGTACTGGCTGATTCCTCGTAGACGACAGAATTCTCTTCATCAAAATACCGACCTAATTCATTGAATTGATTGCGATATGGCCAGTAAAGTATAAAGTAAAGCGCACCGAACAGGCTGGCCATCATGGCTGAAAAAATGGCTGCGATGGCAAGCAAAATTTGTGAAAAACGCGGCATTCCCTTTTTGCGCACAACAGACTCCTTAATGCGCCCCAATTGGGCTACAGTCGTACAGTAAAAACGCGTAATCTATCAATCGATTAAATTGGTCTTCCCCCCTTCCTTTACCGTGGGAGAGGAAAACAATGCCTTCCTCTGAGGCGATTGACAAGTCCTTAGCCCTGCATTTCAAACCATGTGCTGAAAGTTTGTTCTTTTGATGGTATCCCCATGAAAAATAGTCAATTAACTCTTTAGTGTGATCTGATGTGCTCCGATGTTGGGATCTTATTAAGGCACTAAAGAGTCATGATATAACCATTAGTGGGAAAATGGGACAACCTCCATACATTCTTCGATACGAATCATTACTTTTCTTTACCTTTGATCAAAAACAATATTTTGAATGCATCTTTTTGCTATTTATAGCACCGAGCAATGTCACGACAGTTGGTGTGGTTTCTGTCGAATGGATAACGAAAATGACCGCCAGTAGGCGGCTTAATGTGGACACAAACGCATGGTCAGGATAAGCATGTCAGTCTCCTATCTGTGGGGCATGGTAGCCAGTCTCTTTTTACTGATGCCAGCCTACTCCGCTGATGTTCCGGCGCCTTCTTCTCCCGCCCCAATAGAAGCAAAAAATTCAACCTTCATCAATCAACACCCCGATCAGTTCAACTCGTGGAAAGCGACCAGCGAACAGTCTGAGCGCCACGATGCGCTGGCAGAAGATCCGTATATGGTCATTCTTTGGGCCGGTTACCCCTTTTCCAGAGACTATAACAAGCCGCGCGGCCACGCTTACGCAATAACGGACGTGCGTGAAACGCTGCGCACCGGTGCCCCGAAGACGGCAGAAGATGGCCCGCTGCCAATGGCGTGCTGGAGCTGTAAAAGCCCGGACGTCGCCCGATTGATCCAAAAAGAGGGTGAGGAAGGCTACTTCAAAGGCAAGTGGGCGCGAGGTGGACCGGAGATTACTAACGATCTCGGCTGTGCAGATTGCCATGATACCGCATCACCGGATTTTGCTCAGGGCAAGCCCGCGTTGACGCTGTCCCGTCCCTACGCGGAACGTGCAATGGAGGCGATTGGCAAGCCGTTTGATAGCGCCAGTCGGTTCGGACAGCAGTCCATGGTCTGTGGACAATGCCACGTTGAGTATTATTTTTCCGGCAAAGATAAAGCGGTGAAATTCCCATGGGATAACGGTACGAAAGTCGAAGATATGGAGAAATACTATGATGCTATTTCTTTCTCCGACTGGACTAACACCCTTTCCCGCGCACCGATGCTGAAAGCTCAACATCCAGAGTATGAAACCTGGAGCATTGGTATTCACGGTAAAAACAACGTGACCTGTATCGACTGCCATATGCCGAAAGTGAAAAACGCAGATGGCAAGCTGTACACCGATCACAAAATAGGTAACCCCTTCGATAACTACGGCGAAACCTGTACCAATTGCCATACGCAGGACAAAGCGGCGATGCAGGCGGTGGTTGCTGAACGCAAAACAGCGATTCAGGAATTAAAACTGAAAGCAGAAGAGCAACTGGTTCATGCGCATTTTGAGGCTAAAGCAGCCTGGGATGCTGGTGCAACCGAAGCAGACATGCAGCCGATTCTCATGGATATCCGCCATGCGCAGTGGCGTTGGGATCTGGCGGTCGCGTCTCACGGTATTCACATGCATGCGCCGGATGAAGGCTTACGGATGCTCGGCACTTCGCTGAGTAAATCCGCCGAAGCGAGAACCAAGCTGGTGCGTCTGCTGGCACAGAAGGGGGTGACTGGCGAAGTCAAACTGCCGGATATCTCGACAAAAGAGAAAGCGCAGCAGGCGATTGGGCTCAACATGCAGCAAATAAAAGCCGAGAAACAGGATTTCCTGAATACGGTGGTGCCGCAGTGGGATGAGCAAGCGCGTAAAGCTGGACGACTGAACTAATAACCCCATCGCCCGTGGACGCGGGCGATCATAGAGTGGAGTGGATATGAGCGTATTACGTTCGTTATTGACTGCCGGGGTGCTGGTATCAGGCATGCTTTGGGCCTTGCCAGGGCTGACGCAGCCCGCACCTCAGGCGGAAAAAGGAGAGCGGTGGGAAGTAATACCACAGCGCAATCCCGATGAGGCTTGTCTACAGTGCCATAAACCGGACGAGGATGGCATGAAAGGCAAACATGCCTCCGCAGTCAATCCGCATAATCAAAAGCAGGTGACCTGTACGAACTGTCATGGCAAGCCGTCTCTGCTGCACCGCGAAGGCGTTAAAGATGTCATGCGCTTTAACTTCCCGATGTATAAGGTGGAAGAGCAAAACAGCGTCTGTATGTCATGCCATACGCCGGAGCAGTTGCAGAAATCGTTTTGGCCACATGATGTACATGTGGCCAAAGTGGCCTGTGCCAGCTGTCATCAACTGCATCCTACGCAGGACAGTATGCAGACGCTGAACGATAAAAGCCGAATCAAGCTGTGTGTGGATTGCCATAGCGATCAGCGCAATAACCCCGATTTCAACCCAGCCTCAGTGCATCTGGGTAATAAGAGGCAGCCATGAGTTGCTCTCGTCGTCAATTTATTGCCCGTATGGGCGGGCTGATCGCCATCACCAGCACGGCGGGGCAGGTTGTCGCACAGACGCTGAATATCAACGGCGTCCGCTACGGCATGATCCACGATGAATCGCTCTGTATCGGCTGTACGGCGTGCATGGATGCCTGCCGTGATGTCAATCAGGTGCCGGAAGGTGTATCGCGCCTGACGATCATTCGCAGCGAACCGATCGGGACCTTCCCTGACGTGAAATACCGTTTTTTCCGTCACTCCTGTCAGCACTGCGATCATGCGCCCTGTGTTGACGTGTGTCCTACCGGGGCGTCGTATCGCGATGCGGCAAGCGGCATTGTCGATGTCAATCCCGATCTGTGCGTAGGCTGCCAATACTGTATTGCTGCCTGCCCTTATCAGGTGCGCTTTATTCATCCGCAGACGAAAACGGCGGACAAGTGTGATTTTTGCCGCAAGACCAACCTGAAAGCAGGAAAACTACCCGCCTGTGTGTTGTCTTGTCCCACTCAGGCGCTGACATTCGGTAACCTTGACGATCCTGACAGCGAGATTTCCCGCCTGCTTCGTCAACAGCCGACGTATCGTTACAAAATTGCGCTCGGCACCCGGCCTAAGGTCTATCGCGTACCGTTTAAATACGGGGAGGTTCATCAATGACGCCCGTGTCTTCAAACGCATTCCATTTTGATTCGTTAGTCTGGGACTGGCCGATTGCGATTTACCTGTTTTTGGTCGGCATCTCTGCGGGGCTGGTCACGCTGTCTGCCTTGCTGCGACGCTACCATCCCGAGCAGGCAACCGCAGACAGTACGCTAATGCGCACCACGTTGGTTCTCGCGCCGTGCACCATTATCCTTGGATTGCTGATTCTGGTCTTCCACCTGACGCGGCCCTGGACGTTCTGGAAGCTGATGTTCCATTACAGTTTTACCTCGGTGATGTCCGTTGGGGTCATGCTGTTTCAGGTTTACATGGCGGCGCTGGCGGTCTGGTTAGTCAACATTTTTAGCGAACAGGCTATCGCACTGCAACAGCGCTGGCTGCCGAAGCTGAGTATTCTACCCAAGGTGCTTGGTTGGCTGGCACCGATGCAAAAATCGCTGGATATCGTGATGTTGCTGCTGGCGGTGATGTTAGGGGCTTACACCGGGTTTTACTCTCCGCGCTGAAGACCTATCCGCTGCTGAATAACCCGATTCTCCCCGCGCTATTCCTGTTTTCGGGGGTATCCTCCGGCGCGGCAGTGGCGTTGATCGCCATGGCCTGCCGTTATCGTCGCAATCCGCATAGCGAAGAGGCGCACTTTATCCATTGCGTCGAAACGCCTGTCGTGTGGTTGGAGATCTTCTTGCTGTTCGCGTTCTTTATTGGCCTCGCGTTAGGGGACGATGGGAAGCAGCGAGCGCTGGCGGCGGCGTTGGGCGGTGGATTTTGGGCCGTGTGGTTCTGGCTGGGTGTTGTAGGGGTTGGATTAGTCATTCCCTTGCTGCTCAAGTCATGGGCTAACCGCTTGCATTCACCTTATGGCGTGCTGGCGGTTTGTGGCATGAGTCTGGTGGGGGTCTTGCTGCTGCGTTTCTTTATCCTCTATGCGGGGCAGTTAACCGTTGTCTAATTCCCCGCAAGAGGCCCGTTGATGTTGTTATTGCCAGAATTCGGGTATGTGGCGCTGTCGCTGGCGGGGTGTGTTGGCGTGGCGACAGCGTTGCTGACTTTTTCAGGCTACTCCCTGCGCTGGTCGGGTACTTACCGACTGGCGCGGTGTTGGACGCTGGTGCTATTTGGTCTTGTGCTGTTCGCGTTCGGCGTGCTGACGCTGAGCGTGGTGCTGGATGATTTCTCCGTTAATTATGTCGCACAGCATAGCCACCGTGATTTACCCCTTGGGCTAAAAATAGCCGCGGTTTGGGGCGGGCATGAAGGGTCGCTGCTGCTGTGGCTGTTGTGTTTGTCCGGCTGGAGCGCGGCGTTTGCCTGCCGCTATCGCAAAGCGACGAGTGCACTGTTTCCGCTGACGCTGGCGATGCTGGCCGTGATAGCGACCGCGCTGCTGGTGTTCATTGTGTTTTTTTCCGATCCTTTTGTGCGTCTCTTCCCGCCAGCGGTGGCGGGAAGGGATCTCAACCCGATGTTGCAACATATTGGCCTTATTCTCCATCCGCCGTTGCTCTATCTGGGCTATGGCGGGTTAACCGTGAGTGCGGCACTAGCATTAGCCTCCCTGATTCACGGCGAGTTTACGGCTCCGACCGCCTGGATTTGCTGGCGCTGGACGCTGCCTGCCTGGAGCCTGTTAACGCTGGGCATCATCCTGGGATCGTGGTGGGCCTATAACGAACTGGGCTGGGGGGGATGGTGGTTCTGGGACCCGGTAGAAAATGCCTCATTGCTCCCGTGGTTAACGGCGAGCGCACTACTCCACAGTCTGTCTGTCACGCGCATGCGCGGTATCTTCCGCCATTGGTCGCTGATATTGGCGCTGTTGACCTTCATTTTATGCCTGCTGGGTACGCTGATCGTACGCTCTGGGATACTGGTTTCGGTTCACGCTTTCGCCCTCGAACATGACCGCGCAGTGCCTTTATTTATCCTGTTTTCTTGTTTAAGCATGGCAGCGCTAGCCGTTTATGGCTGGCGCGCCCAGTTTGTTCATTCTGCTGCCCGTTTCTCTGGCTGGTCGCGGGAAATGGCGATACTGCTAGTGCTACTGTTATTCAGTGCCGTGGCGCTGGTCGTCGTGCTTGGCACCCTTTATCCGATGATTTATGGCTTGGCGGGCTGGGGAAAAATCTCGGTAGGGGCTCCTTATTTCAACCGCGTACTCTTGCCCTTCGGTGGCCTGATGTTGTTGCTGATTGGGATTGCTGCCGGAGGTTACTGGAAGCGCAATACGCGGTGGCCTGCCCGGCGTTTAGCCATAACGCTGGCAATTGGTGTTGTCACCACTCTGGCCTTATGGCCGTATGGGTACGCTGTTGCACTGGCTACAGGCCTGATCGGCTGGGTGATGGCGGCACAATGGCTACAGCCGCTGTCGGCGATACGCCAGCAGCTTCCTGCGCTACTAGCACATACGGGCGTGGCACTGTTTGCTTTGGGCATCGTGTTTTCTGCGGGCAGTAAGCAGGAAATCAGCGTCAATGTCGGTCAGGGAGAACAGGTCACGTTGGGCGACTATCATTTTCGATTTTTACAGCTGGATTTAGTGGCAGAGCAGAATTACACCGCAGAACAGGCTGTGATTGCGATCTATCGTGGTGATTCGCCAATCGCCCACGTCATGCCGGAACGCCGTTATTACAACGCACGCAAGCAGCAGATGATTGAGCCGGGCATTGCCTGGGGACCGATCAGAGAATGGTATGCCGTGATGGGCGAGAAAACCGGCGAAAACCGCTATGCGATGCGTTTCTATGTGCAGACCGGCGTTCGCTGGGTATGGGGTGGTGGCATGTTAATGGTCGCGGGTGCACTGCTGGGGTGGTTCCGTGGGAGAAGGGTCTATGACTAAACCCCTTGCGCTGCTTCTCATGCTACTGGTTTTTTCTGTGCCGGCTCAGGTGGTTGATACCTGGGTATTTTCCAGTCAGGCGAAGCGTCAGGACGCGCTGGCGATTGCTGGAGAATTACGCTGTCCTCAATGCCAGAACCAAAGTCTGCTGGAATCAAACTCACCTGTAGCAGTCAGCATGCGCCATGAGGTCTTTTCCATGGTGGAGCAGGGCAAGGACAAGTCAGAGATTATCGCGTTTATGAATCAGCGCTATGGCGATTTTGTTCAGTACAACCCACCGATGAAAATACAAACCGGCATACTTTGGTTAACACCGTTGCTCTTGCTGTTAGCGATTGTGGTTATTGCGTGGCGAGTGATACGGCGACAAAACCGAGGGGCACGCCCATGAGCCTGTTAGAAGTATTGATCGCCGCTGTCGCCATTATCCTGATTGCCGGGCTGCTGTGGCCGCTATTGCCCCAGCACAAGCCGGAGGACGATGGCAAGTTACAACGCTTAGCGAAGCGCATCTGGCATTTTCAGTGTGAACAAGCCAGGAAGCATCTATCCGAGCATGAGGCAAAGATGCTGGGGCGCGAACTGTCTCACGACCTGCCACTCACGTCACTTCCTTCCTTCACGCAGCGTCCGATACCAACCCTCGCCGTTGTGGCTGCGGTCATCGTTATTTTCTTGAGTAGCGCGGTGCTCTACGCGCTAAGCCCGCGCAGTGCGCTCGTTCAAGCGGAGAGCCAGCGGCTTGCCGATCCGTTACACGATTTTAGCGATGTACAACAGCAGGAAAAACAGCTTGCTACCTTGCAGGGTAACATTCGTAAAACGCCGGGCAACAGCGTCCTCTGGGCTGAGTTAGGTGAATATTATCTTTACCGTAACGCCTATGACAATGCGTTACGCGCTTATCGGCAGGCGATCGTACTGAAGGGTGACAGTGCAGAGCTGTATTCGGCGCTGGCAACAGTGCTGTATTACCAGGCAGGCCAAACCGTCACGCCTGCGATGCAGGAAATGATCGATAAAGCGCTGGCGCTGGATGCCAATGAAGTGACGGCGCTAATGCTGCTGGCGTCTGATGCGTTCTTGAAAGCGGACTATGCGCGCGCGATTGCGATTTGGCAGCGCCTGCTGGATACGTACAGCCCACGGGTGAATCGCGTTCAGTTGATCGAAGCAATCAACACGGCAACGCTGCTGAAGAACAGCCAGAAGTGACAGGTGATACGTTTCACTTTAGTGCCTTTGGGGAGTGCTTGTTGTCCGGCGTGAGAAATTATGCTGAGGAGGTAGCTGGCTTAGGATGAGCCGCAGGACGCGGCGAAAGCTTGCGTCACGCCGGACAAAAACGTCAGAGACGTTTTTGAACAGCACGTGTGCTGGCCCGAAGGGCGAGCCCCATTTATGGGGCGAGTAACAGTGTCGCAAACGGTCCGTAAAGCCAGATACCGACGAAAGCACCGCGCAGCGGCATAATTTAGCCGGAAGCCCTGCGTCGGGCGCGTGCTAAGCGGTAGCATGCAATGAAGGTCTTATGGCGCACGAAACGCTCTCGGCGGCTGCATAAAAATATGCCCAATAGATTTCCGGTGTAGGCGTGTCGGCGTGGTTTTCGATACGACTCGATGATAGGGATAACCGGAATCGCCGACTTTATTGATCTCAATAAAAAAGATTAACTCTTTATGGTTACGCCCCCCGAGAGGGGGAGTAAAGGCGCCATGTTATTCTATACCCAGGGTATATGGCATTAGAAAGTAGGAGTACACCCCGATGTTAGAAGCGCGCGATGTGGTTTGCATACGCGATGAGCATGTGCTGTTCAGCGCGTTGTCGTTTACCGCCAGCCCGGGAGAAATGGTTCAGATTGCCGGTGCCAACGGGGTAGGAAAAACATCGCTATTGCGCATCTTAAGCGGTCTGGCGACGCCTGAGTCGGGAGACGTCTGCTGGCAAGGGCAGCGAATCAACCGCATACGTGAACATTTTAATCAGCAGCTCCTGTGGTTAGGCCATCAGCCGGGCATCAAGAGCGTTTTGACTGGTGAAGAAAATCTGCGCTTTTTCTCTCCGCAGCAGCATCAGGATGCCCATTGGCAGGCACTCGCCGCCGTAGGGCTGGCTGGATATGAAGACGTGCCCGTGGCGCGCCTTTCGGCGGGGCAGCAGCGCCGTGTCGCACTGGCTCGTTTGTGGCTCACCGACGTGCCGCTGTGGATTCTGGATGAACCGCTTACCGCGCTTGACGTGGCGGGCGTTGAAATGCTGACGCAGCGTATGGAGCACCATATTGCGCGCGGCGGCATCATTATTTTAACCACGCATCAGCCGCTACGCCCGTTCGCTCAACGCATCCGCTGTATTCAGCTCACACCGACTGAGGGAGCACCATAATGCGGCGCCTGATTGCTAGGGAATTACGCGTCGCGTTACGCAATAACGCGGAGATTCTTAACCCGCTGTGGTTTTTCCTTATCGTCATCATCTTATTTCCTCTGGCTATTGGACCTGAGCCGCAACTATTGATGCGTGTGGCACCGGGCGTGGTGTGGGTGGCGGCATTGCTGGCTTCTCTACTGGCGATGGATCGTCTTTTCCGTGATGACTATCAGGATGGTTCGCTGGAACAGCTGACGCTGCTGCCGTTGCCGCTGCCGTTAGTGGTGCTGGCGAAAGTGGTGGTGCATTGGATGGTTAGCGGACTGCCGCTGCTACTGCTTTCGCCGCTGGCGGCGTTGCTGTTTGGGTTGGACAGTCACGGTTGGTGGGTGATGGCGTTAACGCTGTTGCTTTGCACGCCAACGCTCAGTTTTCTTGGCGCCATTGGTGCGGGATTAACGGTTGGGCTGCGCCGCAGCGGCGTGCTGTTAAGCCTATTGGTATTGCCGCTGACCATACCGCTGCTGATTTTTGCGACGGCAGCGGTAGAGGCCGCGATGATGCAACTGCCGGTAGGCGGGTATCTGGCGATCCTCGGTGCCTTTCTGGTGGGCAGCGCGACCCTAAGCCCGTTTGCCACGGCAGCCGCATTGCGGGTGAGTATTCAATAATTTTCCGATCTTAGGATCGCCTTTATCGTCCCGTTGGGATGAGTTTTACGCAGAGTGAGCACACGATTATGTTGAGAAAAAGCTATCAGCTTACGCAGCCGGATCGCCTTTATGGCCTTTGCGGCAGGCTTATCCCTTGGGTTGCCCTGATCAGCGTAGCGCTGCTGATTGGCGGTTGCCTGTTAGGGTTTGGGTTTGCGCCTGCGGATTACCAGCAAGGGCAGGGATATCGCATCATGTACCTGCACGTGCCAGCCGCCGTGTGGTCGATGGGTGTCTATGCCGTAATGGCAATATTTGCACTGATCGGGATGATTCGGCAGTCAAAAACGGCGGAGCTTGCCGTGGCGGCGATGGCACCGGTCGGCGCGGTGTTTACCTTTATTGCGCTGACGACGGGAGCCACTTGGGGCAAACCGATGTGGGGGACCTGGTGGGTGTGGGATGCGCGCCTGACGTCCGAACTCGTTCTGCTGTTTCTGTACGTCGGTATCATCGCGCTCTACAACTCATTTGACGATCGCCGTCTTGCTGGCCGTGCGGCAGCCATTCTGGTGCTGGTTGGCGTGGTGAATTTACCCATCATCCATTTCTCGGTCGAGTGGTGGAATACCCTACATCAGGCATCGACAAAAATGCAGAAAACTATCGATCCCGCTATGCGCCTGCCGCTACGCATTATGATGCTAGGGTTTATGAGTTTGTTCGTGACGTTGTCACTCATGCGGTTGCGTAATCTGATACTGGTGCAACAGCGTCGCGCCCCTTGGGTTGCTGCGCTGGTCAATAAAGGAGGAATAGCACGATGAACATCGCCTTCACAAGCTGGCAGGATTTTTTTGCGATGGGTGGCTATGCCTTGTATGTCTGGCTGGCAGTGGTGTTAACACTGTTACCGCTTAGCGCGTTGATCGGACATACCTTCTGGCGTCGCCGTGCTTTATTAAACGACATCCGCCGCCAGCAGGCACGCGAGCAGCGTAAGAGCACGGCGCGTCAGCCGGCAGCAATGGAGGTGGTGCAATGAGTGCCCCGCGCAAAACCCGCCTCTATGCCATTCTGGCCGTTGTTTGCGGCACGGTGTTGACGGTAGCACTGACACTCTATGCATTGAGCTCAAATATCGATCTCTTTTATACGCCCAGTGAAATTCTTTATGGCAAGAATGAAACGCAGGAAAAACCTGCCATCGGGCAGCGCCTGCGCGTGGGTGGCATGGTGATGCCGGGCAGCGTGCGCCGTGAC
Organism: Pectobacterium punjabense; assembly: GCF_012427845.1. Classification (NCBI taxonomy): domain Bacteria; kingdom Pseudomonadati; phylum Pseudomonadota; class Gammaproteobacteria; order Enterobacterales; family Pectobacteriaceae; genus Pectobacterium; species Pectobacterium punjabense. Next base: position 2,771,227 of record NZ_CP038498.1, on the reverse strand, counting down.
AGCCAAAGTCTGGAAGTCCGCTTCACCGTTTATGATGCACAGGGTTCAGTTGATGTGACTTACAACGGGATGTTGCCCGATCTCTTCCGTGAAGGGCAAGGCGTTGTGGCACAGGGGATTCTGGATAGCGACGATCATATTGCCGCGAAAGAAGTGCTTGCCCGCCATGACGAAAATTACACGCCACCGGAAATTAAAGCGGCGATGGAAGGGCAGAACGGCCATGCCTCTGCGGTAGCGACAGAGGGTAAACCGTTATGATGCCTGAAGTAGGCAACTATCTGCTGTGTCTGGCGCTGAGTGTTGCGCTGTTGCTCAGCGTGTATCCACTATGGGGGGCGTCGCGTCAGGATGCACGACTGATGGCACTGGCACGTCCCCTTTCCTGGGTACTGTTCGCATGCATTTTGGCTTCCTTCCTCGTGTTGGTACATGCGCTGGTGATCAATGATTTCACCGTCCTTTATGTCGCAAACAACTCAAACCGTGCACTGCCGGTGTGGTATCGCGTGGCGGCGGCATGGGGTGCACATGAAGGATCGCTGCTGCTCTGGGTGCTGCTGATGAGTGGCTGGACCTTCGCCGTGGCGGTCTTTAGCCGGGGAATGTCGCTGGATGCGGTCGCCCGCGTGTTAGCCGTTATGGGGATGATTAATGTCGGCTTCCTGCTATTTATCATCCTGACGTCGAATCCCTTTACACGTACGCTACCGGACTATCCGATTGATGGACGCGATCTCAATCCGCTGTTGCAGGATGTCGGGCTCATCTTCCATCCGCCGCTACTTTACATGGGCTATGTCGGGTTTTCCGTGGCGTTTGCGTTTGCGGTCGCTTCGCTGCTGGCTGAACGACTGGACAGCGCCTGGGCTCGTTGGTCCCGGCCGTGGACACAGGCGGCTTGGTCGTTCCTGACGTTAGGTATTGTGCTCGGCTCCGGCTGGGCCTATTACGAACTGGGTTGGGGCGGCTGGTGGTTCTGGGACCCGGTGGAAAATGCCTCATTGATGCCGTGGCTGGTGGGTACGGCGCTGCTGCATTCGCTGTCGGTTACCGAGAAACGCGGCAGCTTCAAGGCCTGGACGGTACTGCTGGCTATCGGCGCATTCTCGCTCTGCCTGCTGGGAACGTTTTTGGTGCGCTCCGGCGTTCTGGTGTCGGTGCACGCGTTTGCCTCCGATCCGGCGCGTGGCATGTTTATTCTCGCGTTTCTGGTCATTGTCATCGGTGGTTCTTTGCTGTTGTTCGCCATCAAAGGCAATCGGGTGCGGGCGCGGGTCACGAATTCGCTCTGGTCGCGTGAAACGTTCCTGCTCGGTAATAACCTGATCCTGATGGCGGCCACATTGGTTGTGCTGCTGGGAACGCTGTTGCCGCTGGTGCATAAGCAGTTGGGGTTGGGCAGCATTTCGATTGGCGCTCCGTTCTTCAACACCATGTTTACCCTATTAATGGCTCCTTTCGCCTTGCTGCTGGGCGTGGGGCCGCTGGTTCGCTGGCGGCGCGACGAGCCGCAAAAGCTGCGTAAGCTGTTACTGGTAGCAATGGCCGTCACTGCTGTGTTGTCGCTGCTGCTTCCCTGGCTGTTGCAGGATTCCCTCGTTGCCATGACGGTGGTCGGCCTGTCGATGGCGCTGTGGGTATTTTTCTTAACGGTGTACGAACTGCACACCAATTCCACCCGACGTCACGGCCTGCTGCGTGGTTTGACCACACTCTCACTGAGCCAGTGGGGCATGGTGTGCGGCCATATAGGGCTGGCGGTGACGGTGGTGGGTATCGCCTTCAGTCAGAATTATAGCGTTGAGCGAGATGTGCGGATGCGGGCAGGCGACAGCATACAGATCCATGATTACCGCTTTACGTTTCAAGGCGTGCAGGATGTGGTGGGGCCGAACTGGCACAGCGGTAAAGGGACGATCGAGGTCACGCGTAACGGCAAGCCGGAGGCGATCCTGACGGCGGAAAAGCGCTTCTATAACACCAGCGGTGCGATCATGACGGAAGCGGCGATTGATGCGGGTGTGACGCGCGATCTCTATGCGGCTTTGGGTGAAGAGTTGGATGACGATAGCTGGGCGGTACGACTGTATTACAAACCCTTTATCCGCTGGATTTGGTATGGCGGTGGGCTGATGGCGTTGGGTGGCATTCTGTGTATGTTCGACCCGCGCTATCGTCTGCGTCGGGCTGTGAGGGAGACATCGTCATGAGTCGTAAGGTTTTGTTAATCCCGTTAGTGCTGTTTTTACTGCTGGCTGTTGCCTTGCTGTGGCAACTGGTGCGGAACAGCGGCGGTGACGATCCCATGCGGCTGGAATCTGCCTTGATTGGCAAGCCAATCCCTGAATTTCGTCTCGAATCTCTGGATCAGGCGGGAAAGGTGTATAGCCAATCTGAGTTGAGCGATGGCAAACCGCTGTTGCTAAATGTCTGGGCGACCTGGTGCCCAACGTGTCGGGCGGAGCACCAATTTCTCAACACGCTGGCGGCGCAGGGAATTCGCGTCGTGGGCATGAATTATAAAGATGAGCGCCCCAAAGCGGTTGAATGGTTGAAGACGTTAGGCAATCCCTATGCGATGAGCTTGTTTGATGGCGACGGTATGTTGGGGCTGGATCTGGGCGTGTATGGTGCGCCGGAAACCTTCCTGATCGACGGGAAAGGCATCATTCGCTATCGGCATGCGGGCGATCTCAATATGCAGGTGTGGCAAGAAACGCTGCAACCGCTGTGGGAAAAATACAGCAAGGAGGGCGGCGCATGAGAGTGTTTAGCTTACTTGGTGCATTGCTGCTGTCGTTCGGCGTCCTGGCGTCATCCGAGGTATTGCGTTTTGACAACGACACACAGGAGCAACAGTTCCGCGAGTTGACCATGCAACTGCGCTGCCCGAAATGCCAGAACAACAGTATCGCTGATTCCAATTCGATGATTGCCTCAGATATGCGGCAGAAAGTGTATGAACTGATGCAGCAGGGGCAAACGAAAGAGCAGGTTGTCGATTACATGGTGGATCGTTACGGCTACTTTGTGACATATGAACCACCGATCACGCCTTTCACGATCTTATTATGGCTACTGCCTGGGCTGTTTCTGGCGGCGGGGGCAGTGATAATTATTCGGCGCGCGCGTCGTATCAAGAGTGCCAAAGAACCGATGAGCGAACAGGATAAAAAGCGTTTGCAGACGTTGTTGGGACATGAGGGGAAATCGGAATGATGTTACTGACAACCATCATTGTTTTATCACTGATTGCATTGTCTGCGCTGCTGCTTGCGCCATGGTCGTCACGAGGCGAATACGATCGCGATACGATCAATCAGGCGTTGTATCGCGATCGTCTGCGCGAGCTGAATGGCGATGTTGTCAACGAGCGTGAACGCGCGCAACTGGTTGAAGAGCTCCAGCATACGCTGTTGCAGGATATTCCTGGCGGAGCGAAGGCCGCGCAGCGTCCGCTGAGCCGTTGGGTTTTGCTGCCGGGGGGCCTGCTGCTGGTCATCGTCAGCCTCGGCGTGTTTTGGAAGACTTCTGCGGTTAATCGGGTGCAAGAGTTACAGCAGGTCGTTGCATTAACGCCGGACCTGATGACGCGAGCGCTAGATGCGGATGCAGAACCACTGACCATCGAAGAGGTGGCACGCCTCGGATTGGGGTTGCGCAGCCAGTTGGAGGCACAGCCAGACAATGCACAAGACTGGTGGATGTTGGGACGCATTGCGGGCTTGCTGAGTAACTACGACATGTCTGTACAGGCCTTTGCCAGAGCGTTTCAGCTCGATCCGAAAAATACGGATCTGGCGCTGGATTATGCCGATCTGCTGTCTCGATCCACCGATCCTCGTGATAGCCAACGCGGTGGAGAAATGCTGCGTGAACTAATGAACTCCGGCTCGACCAATGTGCGCGTGCTGAGCCTGCTGGCTTTTAATGCCTATGAAGCCCAGCGTTATCAGGACGCGATTGACGCCTGGCAAACGATGCTAAAACTGTTACCGCAAAACGACACGCGCCGTGCGGTCATCGAGCGCAGCGTGGCACAGGCGAAAGCGTCACTGTCGGTGCAGGCGACCACGGGGAAGTAGATCCTTTTTATCTTCATCATCAATAACAAAAGGGCGATATATCGCCCTTTTGTTATCCTACAAGTTATCTCTTCCAAACGTAGTGTTTCCGTTCAAACGCTTACGGTTCATCACAGGCATAGATTTGGAATCTCAGTCGTTTCAGTCAGTCGTGTGAAGGTTTCGTGCGCATTACCTACGGTTTTTTCTGCAACCGTTGCAGCACGCGCCCGACGCGGGGCGGCTCAATTGCCGTCGCCCCGCGACCCCTGGCTTTTCGCGGTAAATCGCGCCGCTGCGCGGTGCCTTCGGTGTTCACGCCCGCTGTTCGGACCGCCTGCGACGCGAATACTCGTCCCATAAACGGGACTCGCCCTACTGGCCAGCACAAGTGCTGTTCAAAAACGTCGTTGACGTTTTTGTCCGACGCGGCGCAGGCTTTCGCGGCGTCCATGCCGCTCATCCGGCGGTCATGTACACCTCTGCGCGATTTTTTTACGCGAGCCAACCCCATAAAATCAAAAGACTGAACCTAGCACATTGTTGTTTTGGGACGGATACTTCCGCTTGTGTTGAGGACGGCATACGCCGTCCCGAGTGTTACAGAAGGGGGCGGGTTATAACCCGCTTTTGACGCCGTGCATGTCCGGCAGTTTGTGTGCGATGCCCTTGTGGCAATCGATACAGGTTTGGCCGAGTTTTATCGCTTCGCTGTGTTTTTCCGCCGCGACTGTTTTTTGCCCTGAAAAATCCATGTAGTCAAAGTTGTGGCAGTTGCGGCATTCCTGAGAATTGTTATTTTTCATGCGCCGCCATTCGCTTTGCGCCATCGTCAGTCGGTGTGCTTCGAACTTTTGTGGCGTATCAATGGTACCCATTATTTTGCCATACAGCTCTTTGCTGGCCTGAATCTTACGTACCATTTTGGGTACAAATTCATGCGGAACGTGGCAATCCGGGCAGGTGGCGCGCACGCCGCTGCGGTTGCTGTAGTGTGCGGTTTCCATATATTCCTGATAAACGGTATTGCGCATTTCATGACAGCTGATGCAGAACGCCTCGCTGTTGCTCATTTCCATGCCTTTCTGGGACGTCGCCAGAAAGAAAATACCGCCTGCGAAGCCGATAATCAGCAGCGTTCCCAATGCTAACCGACTTGGGCGGCGCCACCATTGCCACAGTTGGCGCAACAACCGTCCTACTTTTCCTGGTTGTTTCATAGCAAACCTCACTGTCCAAAGCCTTTAGAAGGGGTGAACGTGTTGCCGGTAATCGGCGAACTATCCGCCTGTGGCACGTGGCATTGCAGGCAGAAATGGCGTGCAGGCGCCACATTGCTCAGCACTTTGCCGTCTCTATCGACAAAATGGGTTGGGCTGACGCGGGGAGCGCTGGTGGAACGGTAGCTCTCTACGCCGTGGCACTGTAAACAGCGGTTAAAAGTTGGAGTGACCTGATAACCATCCACGCTATGCGGGATCATCGGCGGTTGGTTGACATAGTTGAGCGCCATACGCTCCTGCTGCTTCGGCATTCGGCTATTTCCCGGCTGTGTCGCGGCGACTTCCGGCGATTGGCTTAAATCGACCTGTGCAGTGGCTATCGCACTGCACATTATCGCTAGGGCGGTGATCCAACGAAACCATCCCATTCTCAGGCTTTTCATGACTTTGCTCCCGATTTCCATCTAAGGGTTATTTTAAAAACGTCTTCAGCGCAGACATCAATACAGCGTCCGCATGTTATGCAGTCACGGTCAGCGATCTGTACCGGACTGTGTTTATCGAGCAAGGGCGCGCGCAGCACCTGCGGCTCTGGACAGACATGAAAGCAGTCCATGCAGCGCGTACAGCGTTCACGCTCTGCGGCATCCACAACCAGTGCGCCTTTCGCACCAAGCGCACCATACAGCGCACCAGTCGGACAGAGGTGCCCGCACCAGCCGTGTTCCACGACCAATAAATCAAACAGAAACAGCGCCAGCAGCAGCCAGATACCCGCACCAAATCCGAAAATTAGCCCACGACCCGCCAGTGAGACGGGGTTGACCCATTCCCACAGCAGCCCACCCGTCAGTGCACTCCCTGCCAGAATAAATATCAGCAGCAGGTAGCGCAGGTGGCGGGGGAGTGTTGCCGAGGCGGTGATGCCGAAACGACGACGTAGCCAGGCGGCTAAATCGGTGAGTGGATTCACAGGGCAGACCCAGCTACAGAACAGGCGCTTACCCGCCAGCGCATAGCTCAGCGCAATAATCAGCGCCCCGATCAGCGCAAGAGCGGCGGGCAGATGACCGCTAGCCAGACTTTGCAGCACCATTAGCGGATCGCTAAGTGGCACGGTATCGAACAATCGGCTGGCGCTGTAGTTACCGCGCAAAATCCAGAACCCTAACAGCGGGCCACTGAGGAACATGAGCAGCACAAGAGATTGGATCAGGCGGCGCAGTACCAGCCATTGATGGCTGCGCCACCAGCCTTTTTTCGCCCGAGCTTCTTGTCCGGCGTCTTGCTTACGATTTGCCATCGCGTGCCTCCAGCCAACTGAAACGGTAATGGTGTCCGAGTTCGCCTTTTGCCAACGCACGCGGCAAGACCTTTATCGCAGGTTGTTCCAGCACGCAGGCCTTTTCACACTTTCCACAACCGGTACAGATATTGCTATGTACCGTGGGTAGAAAACGGGCATGTTTTCCGGTTCGGGCATTGCGCTCTGGTTCCAGTGTGATGGCGCTGTCGATGAGAGGGCAGACGCGATAACACACATCGCAGCGTAACCCCTGATAGTTCAGGCAGTTTTCCTGATCTAACAACACCGCCAATCCCATGCGGGCATCATCGATAGTATCCAGTGGCTGTAACGCACCGCTGGGGCAGGCGACGACGCAGGGAATGTCCTCGCACATCTCACACGGGATATCGCGAGCGACAAAGTAAGGGCTACCGGCGGCGGGGCCGGAGACCAGCGTCGCCAGCTTCAGCGTATCGTAGGGGCAGACCTGAACACATTGCCCACAGCGGATGCAGGCACCGGAAAACGCCGCTTCAGGCAGCGCACCCGGCGGCCGCAGCCGGAGTACGTCAGCCTGAGCGCGTCGCTGCTGAATGCCGAGTATCGTCACCGCTGCGGATAAACCCGCTACGGCACGAACAGCGTCACGCAGAAAACGACGGCGAGCGGGTGGTGAATTCTCCGGGCGTGCCATGTTTTCTACACCTTAGCCAGCTTGACGGCGCATTTCTTAAAGTCCGTTTCTTTCGACAGCGGATCGGTGGCATCCAGCGTCAGAACGTTGGTCATCTGCGCGGCGTCGAAGAACGGCATATACACCAATCCGCGCGGCGGTTTGTTGCGGCCACGCGTTTCAACAACGGAAACGACTTCACCACGGCGCGAGATAATGCGGACTTTTTCACCGCGACGCAGATCGCGCGCTTTGGCATCCTGCGGGTGAATAAACAGCACGGCTTCGGGAAAGGCGCGGTGCAGTTCCGGTACGCGACGCGTCATGCTGCCAGTGTGCCAGTGCTCCAATACGCGGCCAGTGGAGAGCCAGAGATCGTACTCTTCATTTGGCGCTTCGGCGGCAGGTTCGTACGGCAGCGCGAAAATCACCGCCTTGCCATCTGGCTTACCGTAAAAACGGTAGGCTTCTCCTGCTTTCACGTAAGGATCGTGTCCTTCGCTATAGCGCCACTGCGTTTCCTTACCGTCAACCACCGGCCAGCGTAGCCCGCGAACCTTGTGATAGGCATCGAACGGCGCCAAGTCGTGGCCGTGTCCACGGCCAAACGCGGCATATTCTTCAAACAGGCCTTTTTGCAAATAAAAACCAAATTCGCGCGATTCATCGTTCAACTGATTTTCCGCTAATTCACTAAGCGGGAAGCGCGTGGTGACATCGTTCGCAAACAGCACGTCGTAGAGCGTCTTGCCGCGATAGGCGGGTTTCTGCGCCAGCAATTCTTCCGGCCATACTTCCTCTACGGCGAAGCGCTTGGCAAAGCTCACGACCTGCCACAGATCCGATTTTGACTCACCCGGCGCTTTAACCTGCTGACGCCAGAACTGCGTCCGACGTTCGGCGTTGCCATAGGCTCCCTCTTTTTCCACCCACATCGCGGTAGGCAAAATCAGGTCGGCTGCCAGCGCACTGACGGTCGGATAGGGGTCAGAAACCACGATGAAGTTACGCGGATCGCGCCAGCCCGGCATACGTTCCTGATTGATGTTCGGGCCTGCCTGCATGTTGTTGTTACACATCACCCAGTAGGCATTCAGCGTACCGTCTTTCAGCGCCCGATCTTGTGCGACGGCGTGCAGACCAATTTTCTCAGGGATCGTGCCTGTCGGTAATTGCCACAGTTTTTCCGCTATCGCGCGGTGTTTCTCGTTGGTGACCACCATGTCGGCTGGCAGGCGGTGGGCAAAGGTGCCGACCTCACGCGCGGTGCCGCAGGCAGAAGGTTGACCGGTCAACGAGAACGGCCCACAGCCCGGCTGAGAGATCTTGCCGGTCAACAGGTGGATGTTATAAACCAGATTGTTCGCCCAGACGCCGCGCGTGTGCTGGTTAAAGCCCATCGTCCAGTAGGAGATCACTTTCTTCTTCGGATCGGCATAGAGTTTTGCCAACGCTTCCAACTGGTCAGCAGGAACGCCGCTGATCGCGACTGTTTTTTCCAGCGTATAGTCTGCGACAAAGGCTTTGTATTCTTCAAAACTCATCGGTTCGGACGCATCGGAACCGGGATTTTTCGCCGCTTTTTCCAACGGATGCGTCGGACGCAGCCCGTAACCGATATCGGTCACGCCTCTGCGTAGGTTCACGTGGCGGGTAAAGAACGCCTCGTTTACCGCATTGTTTTGAATAATGTAGTTGGCGATGTAGTTGAGAATGGCCAGATCGGTTTGCGGCGTAAACACCATACCGTTATCCGCCAGCTCAAAACTGCGGTGTTGATAGGTAGACAGTACGGCGACCGTGACGTTGTTGTTCGACAGGCGGCGGTCGGTAATACGTGACCAGAGAATCGGGTGCATCTCCGCCATGTTGGAGCCCCACAGCACAAACGCATCGGTCTGCTCGATATCGTCGTAGCAGCCCATGGGCTCATCCATACCGAAGGTGCGCATAAAGCCCACCACCGCCGATGCCATACAGTGGCGCGCGTTCGGGTCGATATTGTTGGAACGGAAGCCCGCTTTGAACAGTTTGGCAGAGGCATAACCTTCCCAAATCGTCGATTGCCCAGAGCCGAACATGCCTATCGCGTTCGGACCTTTCTCCTTCAGCGCGGTTTTGAATTTTTCCGCCATAATGTCAAAGGCGTTGTCCCAAGAGATCGGAGTAAATTCGCCTTCTTTATCGAATTTACCATCACGCATACGCAGCAAAGGCTGGGTCAGGCGATCCTGCCCGTACATGATTTTAGGCAGGAAATAGCCTTTGATACAGTTTAGTCCGCGGTTAACCGGCGCTTCGGGATCGCCCTGGCTGGCGACAATGCGCCCATTTTGTGTCCCGACCAGCACACCGCACCCTACGCCACAGAAGCGGCAGGGCGCTTTATCCCAGTGAATAGCGTCCGATTGCTCGGTCGCGGCGCGAACCGCGATAGGAATGGTGATGCCTGCGACCGCAGCGGCCGCAGCAACCGCGTTCGCCTTCATAAAGTGTCGTCGACTGAGTTTCATGGTATTTCCTCACCCTGAGCTTGTTGATCAAGAGGTTGTTCATCGAAAGCAAAAGATTGTTCATCAAAGACGGTTCATCAAGCTGGTGATAAACCAGCGAAACCGCCAATACGCCCGCAAGTTCGCGTATTGACGCTATGTGTTTTAATAGCGTGTCTTCTGAATCTGACTCCAGCACTACGGCCATTTTTCCGGTATCACTATCGCTGGCGGCAACGTCCACATTGGGTAATTTTTCCAATGCGTCGTTCACTGCGGCCATACGCTCTGTGTTGACGTGTACCACTACACTGCAAACATGCCAGACTGTGTTCATCGGTTTTCCTGTTGCGTCGTGAGACGCGCTGGCGCGGTGTGATGCCCCGCTGTTATTTTTTTCATCGACATGGCACCGACGGGGCACCCTGAGATGCAGGCGCCACAGGTGGTACAGGCGTCATCCTCGATCGACGGTGCAGCAACGCGCCCGATGGTGGGGCGAAACCGTATCGCACCGGTTTCACAGGCATCCTGACAGCTGCGACATTCCACCTGGTGTAGCGATAAACAGGCATCCTGAACCGTCAGGTGATATTCCCACGGTGTGTTGTGACTCTCCGCGAACAGCGCTTGTGGACACGCGCGAGCACAGTCGTAGCAGAACGTGCATTCGCCGCGCTGAAAATCGATGGTGGGAAAGCCCCCCGAACCACGCTGAATGATCCGCGTTCCGCAGGCCTCAACACAGGCGTTACAACGCGTGCACTGGCTCAGAAAATGGCTTTCAACGCCACTCCACGGCGGACGCAGCGCGTTATCTGCCCGCTGTAGGCCACCGGTCAGTAAGGAACGTCGGGAGAGATTAGTCATGGCAGTTTGTCGCTCTGGCACTCGATAAAATATCCAATAAAAAACACGTTGTTTTTATAGGGGTTACACTATGCCCCCTAGGCTGTATGCGATAATCACCCTTTAGAGGTAAATGGGGGTGCCGGATCAAGCTTATGTAGGATTCGTGCCTTATCGGCTTGCCTGAGCTCGCGGGGATCGTAATAGTGGATACCCGTCATACTTCAAGCTGCATGTGCGTTGGCTGCGTTTACTCACCCGAATCACTTACCGGAGTAAGCTCATCGGGATTCCCTCTCTTGCCGCCTTCCTGCAACTCGAATTATTTAGGGTATCGAGTTTGTATTGCCAAAGAGGATTGCTTGTTGTGATGGTCAAACGTCCTGTTTCTACCAGTCTGGCTCGCGCCTTTTTTTATATCGCGCTGCTCTCATTCCTGACGACGGGCATTGCGCTGCTGACGTTAGCCAGCGGTTTACGTGATGCAGAAGCGATCAACGTTGCTGGTTCCATGCGTATGCAAAGCTATCGCATGGGATATGACCTACAGGGCGACCGCGCGGCGTTGGAATCGCATCGTCACCTCTATGCACAAACGCTGGATTCCCCGGTTTTTCACCTGTTGGATCGCTGGTATGTGCCGCGTGATGTCCACGATCGCTATACCGCGCTGTTACAGAGCTGGAAAATGATGGATGAGCGCCTGAGCGCAGGGGATAGAGGGTGGTATCAGGACAATATTGTTCGCTATGTCACGCAGATCGATCTCTTTGTGCTGGCGTTGCAACATTATTCCGAGCGCAAGATGATGATAGTGGTTGTGACATCAATAATTGGTTCGATCACTATCTATATACTGATCTTCTTTACGCTGCGCCGTATTCGTCGTCAGGTGGTTGTGCCGTTGAATAAGCTGATGGCGGCCTGTGCATCCATTGAGAAAGGACGTTTTACCCATTCGCGGCTGGATATCAATCTACCTAACGAATTGGGATTACTGGCGCAAACCTTCAGCAGCATGACTGACGAATTGCAAAAGCTCTATCGCTCTTTGGAAGACAAGGTACGGCAGAAAACGCTGCGTTTGCAGGAAGTGAACCGCATGTTGAAGGTGCTGTACAACTGTTCTCAGGCGATGAATGTTAGTACGATCGACAGGCATTGCTTTCAGCAGATTTTGCAAATTGTTCGTCGCTATGAAACGGTCGGCTGCCTGGAAATGCGGGTAGGGGAGAACTGGCTGTTATGTGAGGGGCAATCGGACGCGCAGATTGCGTGGCAGGCGTTACCCATCCGTTTGCAAGAAGTTGAATTTGGGCAGTTACGGTGGCAGGCATCAACGCGGCAGCCGTCGGCACAGTTGATGGAAAGCGTCGCCAATATGCTGGGGCGCGGCCTCTATTTTAATCAGGCGCAGAAGCACTACCAGCAGCTGTTACTGATGGAAGAACGTGCCACCATTGCGCGTGAACTGCACGACTCACTGGCCCAGGTGCTGTCTTACTTGAATATCCAGATGACGTTATTAAAGCGTGCGGTCGCGGAAGAAAATGCGCAGGCTCGGCAGATCATCACCGATTTTGAACAGGCGTTGAGCGATGCTTACCGCCAACTGAGAGAGTTGCTGGGAACGTTCCGGCTGACGCTGCAACAGGCTGATTTGCCTGCGGCGATGCAGGAAATGATTGAACCGCTAAGAGCGCAGACTCAGGCGACGATTCATATCGATTGCCGTATCCCTACGCAGGCTCTGGATGCATCACAGCAGGTTCACCTGCTGCAAATCATTCGTGAAGCGGTACTGAACGCGATTAAACATGCGCAGGCGGCGGCAATTACCGTCAACTGTCGTACGCAGCCCGACGGCAGCCATTGTGTCGATATTCGTGATGACGGCTGCGGCATTGTCAATCAAGAGGAACCCGCTGGGCATTACGGTTTAAATATTATGCAGGAACGCGCCGAACGCTTAGGTGGCCGGTTATCTATTGGTCGCCATCCTGAAGGAGGAACGCAGGTTAGCGTCCGTTTTTCGACGCCGACCACAGCGCGTGAACGCGACAATACGAATAATCTCTACCCTGAATAATTCGAGCTGTGCACATGCCGCTTGAAAGATAACAGGGATAAATCATAAATAAAAAATAATAGATCTATATTACATTGGGGCTGGGCATGTCAGAAAAACCATCTTATCGCGTGTTGATCGTCGACGATCATCCGCTTATGCGTCGGGGAATTCGTCAGTTACTGGCAACGGATGCCATCTTTAACGTGATTGGGGAAGCCAGCAATGGTATGGAGGCGCTGAGCCTCGCGAATCGGGATTCTCCCGATATCATCTTGCTCGATCTCAACATGAAAGGATTAAGCGGGTTGGATACGCTGCACGCGCTGCGGCGTGATGGGATCTGCGCTCGTGTGATTGTGCTGACGGTTTCGGATGCGCCGAGCGATATTTATGCGCTGATGGACGCGGGTGCTGATGGTTACCTGCTTAAAGACAGCGCCCCGGAACATTTATTGGATTCCATCCGTAGCAGTGATGCATTTAGTGAACAGGTGCGTGACGTGTTGCGCCACCGTATCGCCATAAAAGAAACGCCGTCACCTTTTACCGTATTGACGGAGCGTGAACTGGATGTGCTTCAGGAAGTGGCATCGGGGCTATCCAACAAGCAAATCGCCGCGGTGCTGTATATCTCAGAAGAGACGGTAAAAGTGCATATCCGCAACATGCTGCGCAAACTCAACGTACGTTCCCGTGTTGCTGCCACGGTGCTGTATCTGGAAACTCGCGGGCAGTAGCCTACCTGCACGTTAAACAGGCGTGGTAAATAGGGCTTCCGAATTGCTTCCAGAAGCCCGGACGCTTATTCACGAAGGAGGGAAAAGACTCACTATATAGGGATCGTGACGAGAGCAGTAGCGAGGCGATGATCGATAACGCGATCCTATCCGGCTGATAGTTATACTTCCTGGCAAAAACAGGCACACCAGCGCCAATTGGCTGAGCGGCCATGGCTACCGCAGTGGCTAGCCAGATCTCCTGAGAATGACCCATCCCAAAGAGATAGACGGCTATCGAGAACGTGATGGCGGGCTGTATCGAAAGGCGTTGGAACAATACAAGGTATTGGTGTCCAGTGTTGTCTCCAAGCCCATTCAGCCGATGCTACCTTGCTGCTTCTGGCGATTCGTACGGTGGTATCTGGGGCTGTGTCGATTTGCTGGGCTGATCCAGGGTTGGCTCCTGGTCTAGGCGTTCGGCCATAAAGCTGATGAATGCACTAAGCTTTGGAGCCAGATGCCGCGTTGGTGGATAGAGCACCCAGGCCGCACCACAGTAGTTAGTCTCGAACTCCCAATCGCGAAGCACTTGCACGATCTGACCTTGTTGCAGCGCATACCGTGCCGTGAAATACGGCAAACTGCCAATTCCTAGGTGGCTTAGCACTGCATCAAGTCTCGCTCCTGTGTGATTCACTGCATAGCGTCCATGCACTTTGATACGCACAGATTTTCCATTGCGTTGGAATTTCCATCTGGAATCGCCTGGCTCTTCGCCCAAAAAGATGCAGTTGTGTGTTTTTAAATCATGGGGATGGGAAGGCGTTCCGTAGCGAGACAGGTACTCAGGCGTTGCGCAAATCATGTGGCTGATGTCAATTAACCGCCTCCCCATTAATCCAGGAGATGGGCGATCCGTAATACGAATAGCTAAATCTACATGTTCGTCGATCAAATCCACGTAGCGGTCATCTAGTTGTAGTTGCACGTTAATCTTGGGATAGCGAGCCAGGAAGTCTGCGATATGTGGATGGATCACGAAACGCCCCACAGCTTTCGGAACGCTAACCCGAAGCAGCCCCTGTGGCTCGGAATTGATTTGCCCAGAAATGGCCATCACCGCTTGTGCGGCGTTGACCATATCGACACAGCGGGCATGGACCTCATGCCCGTTTTCGCTTAGCCGTAATTTACGCGTCGTGCGCTGCAAGAGACGTGTGCCCAGCGCTTTTTCCAGGCGAGCGACAGAACGACTGATCGCTGAGGGAGTCGCACCCAACTGGCGAGCTGTCTCGGAAAAACTGCCTGTTTCGACCACTTTGACGAAGACTGCCATTTCACCCATCAGGGCGATCATTTGATTTGTGCTCATGAGGCAAAAATTATTTGATTTTACGGCGGATTGTGTCATTCAAAGCATATAAATACAATCGGGTTTTATTTAAAGGAATAACCATATGACGCGAAAGTTGTATTGGAAAAGTGACATAACAGAGGCGGAAGTTGACGTTCTGGAGTGTAAGCAATGTGCTGACGGTCGCTATGGTTTGCTCTTAGACGCCACACCTTTTCACCCGCAAGGCGGAGGGCAACCAGCAGACATTGGCAAGATTGGAGATGCAGATGTTTTTGGTGTGGAAATCGTCGATGGTGAGATCATCCATTACACCCAACAGAGGGTTGCTCTAGGGCTCGCGTTGGCCAGAATTGATCCAGCTCGGAGAAGGCACCACTCCAGACTGCATTCAGCAGGTCATCTTATCGGCCATGCTCTGGAATCTTTGGCTTGGCAACCAGTGAAAGCTCACCACTGGCCGGACGAAGCTCGTGTTGTCTTCAAGCCCCTCGACGACGCTAAAGCAGTCGATATGCAAATTGTCCAGCGTCATTGCGATGAAATGATTGCGCGTAATTTGCCATGTAAGGTTCAAATCAGCGAACAACAATACCGGCAAGTGGGTTTTGGTGATCTGAAACCTTACGGCTGTGGCGGTACGCATGTTACGGCAACAGCGGAGTTACAAGGCCTGCAAATACTGTCAGTTAATTCGAAGAAAGGCCAATTGATTATTCAATATCACGTTAAAGATGCAGAAAACTCGAATGGGATAAGCGCTTAGATTGCCATCAATAATCTGGTTCTCTGGCTGAAGGAAGTATGATCAAAAGGAAAAGGATGAGATATGTTAATAGAGCTTGAGCGCTTGGAGTGTGGTGCGATCGAGAGGCTTGTGCGCGAGGATGTCTTAGCAATCTGTGTAAGAAATTTCATCGCTGAAAACGTTGCCGAGAAACTCTCTGAGCAAATTATGGGGTATGGATTTCAAAAGTATCTGAACGCCCCGAGTATCGGCAGAATTGGAATGGCTTTTTATGAGGCAGACAATCAGCCGCCGCTGATGGCGAATTACTTTGAAAATGCCTTTGACAACATTGATGAATTGAGAAAACGCTGCACTCCTTATGTATCGCCGATTGATTTGCTCAGGTGTATGTTGGATGAAGTGTGGCCGGCAGGTGCCCAACTTGAGACATTGTATGGGCGTAAGATGTATGTTGGACTGTCACGTGTCGTCAATCCTGGGGTGACATTCTTGGCGCACCACGACATCTTTGCCAAGGATGCGCCAGACAGTTTTCAAGCGCATAGCCTTCAGGCACAGATGGCTGCAAATGTCTACTTATCCATGCCTAGTGAAGGCGGATCTTTGCAGATATGGGATCAACCGCTATCTCCAGAAGCTTTTGACGAATTGCGTGGCGATAGCTATGGCATTGAACCCGCAATCTTGGGTGACGCTACGTTGGAGATATGCCCTCAAGCAGGCGACCTTATTCTTTTTAACTCACGCCGCATGCATGCGGTCACGCCTGGTACCGATAGTATTCGCCTCAGCTTGTCGTGCTTTGTCGGCTACCGTGGTCCTGCAATGCCGCTAACTTTCTGGAGCTGAGATGGCATTTAACTACCTGGGGGAATTTCTTTCGCTTGCTGCCATACACTTTCTTGCTGTTGTCGCTCCAGGCCCTGATTTCGCTGTGACAATCCGTCAGAGCATACGTTATGGTCATCAAGCTGGAATGGCGACCGCAATCGGTATCGGTGCGGGCATCTCGGTACATGTCATCTATACCTTGTTGGGTATGGGGGCATTGATGCATGCCACACCTTGGCTGCTGCTTACCGCCGAGTTGGTCGGTGCTAGCTATTTATTTTACCTCGGTGTTGCTTTCATCCGGCAGGCGGGCCAACAAACGCAAGAACCGTCTCCAGATACTGAAACTGGAACCAAGAGTTTTCGTGAGTCTTTTATGTTGGGGTTCCTGACAAATGCCACTAATCCAAAAGCAACCTTGTTTTTTCTGGCCGTATTTACCACTGTGGTCAGTGCATCTACGCCCTTGCGCATTCAGGTGCTTTATGGCGGCTGGATGTGCCTTGTCAATGCAAGTTGGTTTGTACTGGTTAGCTTGATATTTGCCAATGAGAGCATGCGCCAGAGATTTTGGCGTATCGGGCATTGGTTTGAACGTCTCATGGGGCTATTGCTTCTCGGATTTTCGATACGTCTTTATTGGGTGGCATTTAGTGAGGTTATGGGGTGACGAGTTAAAAGATTAATCACAGTTCTTGATTGTCGTTATAAAATAAAAGGGCAATACGATGTCCAGTGCGTAAACCACTTCAGTTGAAAACGCCGCTTTTTGAACTGCACCCCAAAAGTTGAAGACTCAACTGATTAAGGTGCATTTTTTATGAATAGTCCTTTGACGCGCCTGATTAGACACAGGGCTGCGTTTGGGTTCTCACTTGTACTGGTTAGTCGAAATAATCTGAACCCGAATCAATCAGTAGAGAAAATAGGTGAAAATATTGAGTTTATTTTGATGATTTAACAAGACGCGAGTAGGGGAAATTCAATTCACATCCATTAGCCTACGGGCGTAGAATAATATTTACAGAACATGAATTGGTACGACCGAGTGGACTCGAACCACCGACCCCCACCATGTCAAGGTGGTGCTCTAACCAACTGAGCTACGGTCGTACAGGAGATAACATTTTAATCAGTAACGTTTTGATTAGAATGCTTTTCTTCATTCCAGCGTTTGGAATGGGCGCTATTATGGACGGCTCTGTGGCTGGTGGCAAGCGCTTTGTTTATCATCTTCTTTCAAGTGCCGAATGTTTAGCCTAATTCGTCGAGTGAAACCGCTGTGTCAGCAAAATATATCACTTTGGCTGATTGGCGTACCGTTTGTGCCAAGGCTTTACTCCCTGATAGCGCGACGCTATCGTATCGCGGTACATCATCCTGACAGGGGACGGCCCCTGACGCGAAAAGGACTCACGGGACGACCCTTATTCGATGTTTAAGGAGCACTGGGTATGGCCTGGTTTCTATTAGCGCTTGCTGGTCTATTTGAGATTGTCTGGTCTTACAGCATGAAGCTTTCTGATGGATTCACGAAAATGGGCGCGTCAGTTGTCACGATCGTTGCCATGATTATTAGCTTCGCGCTGTTATCAATGGCGATGAAATCCCTCCCTTTGGGCACGGCCTACACCATCTGGACAGGAATTGGTGCAGTAGGCGCGTTTGTTGTGGGATTAGTATTCCTCGATGAACCTGCGAGTGTGATGAGAATTATCGCTGCGTTGTTGATCGTCAGCGGCCTGATTCTGATGAAGCTGTCTTCATAGCGTGAATTTTCTGAATAACGTATTGCATTTAAACGTCAGGTTCATCTGAGCGCGAGTTTCGCTCAGCGTAAACTCCGCTTTAACATTTGGCGTGTGGCAGAGCCATCACTATCGTGGCTCTGTTACTGATCCTTTCTTTTTGTGCTCACTATTGATTGATTTTGCTTCTTGTTGCGAATTACCAATAAATGCTATGCTGAATTTCGCGTAAAATTTCAATAAATCCGGCATAAATTAATCTTTACTGTATGTTTGTTGCTCGTTATCCGTAGTGAATATATTACCGAGCTATATCGAGCATTGCTGTTAAATCGCCATGTCAGTCATCTAACACACCGCGCAAAAGTTGTTCAGATGGGCTGTTCCCAGCCTGAAACGCGGCTATCTGTGTACGTACAATCTGAAAGGGGAGTGGAATGATCAAGTTGGTAATTACCGATCTGGACGGCACGTTTCTTCACAGCGATGGCGATTACAACAGAGCCTTGTTTGCCGACGTTTATGCGCTAATGAAAGAGAAAGGCGTGCGGTTTGCTGTCTGCACAGGCAAGCAGTGTGAGCGGGTCGAAGCGCTTTTTGGCGATGATGCGAAAGATATCTGGATTCTGGGAGACAGCGCGACACGCATCAAGTATCAGGGAGAGTACGTTTACCAGTCACTTATTAAAAACCGTCTTGCCTTGAGCCTGATTGGCGTGCTGGAAAGCGTAGACGATCGGCACGTAGTCATCGGTTGTACGCCACACGGTGCGATGGTGAAGGAAACGATCGATCCTGCCTTACTGGAAAAGGTGAAAAAGTCGTACACCAATGTGACGCTGATCTCCAGCTTTGCTGCCGTGACCGATGACTTTGTGAAAATCACGGTTTATGACCCAGAAGGCCACTGCCACGAGACGGCGAAGTACCTTGATGCGTTTCACGATCATGCCTATATTGTGGTCTCTGAAGCGTCTTGGATCGACATTGCTGATGTCGGCGTACACAAAGGGCACACCGTAGACATCCTTCAAGAGAAATTGGCGATTACGGCAGAGGAAACGATGGTGTTCGGCGACGGGCTCAATGATATTGAGCTAATGAGCCGCGGGGCTTACAGCTTTGCGATGCGCAATGCGTTTGAGGAAACCAAAGCGGCGGCGAATTTTATTGCCCAGAGCAATGATGACGATGGGGTACTGAAAACGATAAAGCTGCTGCTTTCATAAAGTGAACGGCATGAGGCAAACCGGCAGCCGCTGGGGCTACCGTCGCATTATCGGGCAACAATCAGTTCCAGATTTTTTTCGCTTAATGCGCTCTGGCAGGCAGGTGAGATTTCATCATCGGTCACCAGCGTGGTGATTTCATCACATGCAGCCACGCTATAACGAGCCAAAGCGGAGATCTTATTGGCGGTCAAAGCCACGATAACCTCGCTGCTGCGGGTGACCAGACATTTTTTGAATTCAGCATCGTCATATTCAAAAACGGTCAGGCCTTCATTGGCGTCAAATGCACAGCCTCCTAACAGGCATTGATCGAAATACATCTTCTCTAACTGCCTGAGCGTATCGATCCCAATTGCGCCACCGACCTCTTTATGGATTCTTCCGCCAAGAAAAATCACTTCCACATCCTGATGCCGTAGTAATTCTGTCGCGATAATGGGCGAATTGCACACGGCGGTAAATTTTAGCCCCAGTGGAAGTTGTTTCGCCACTGCCAGATTAGTGGTGCCAGTGTCAAAGAAGACGCAGCTGTTAGGTTTTATCAGCGGGATAACGGCCTGAGCAATGCGATCTTTTTGAGCTGCGTCGATGGTTGCCCGACTGGCAAAATCGATAGCCTCTGGCGGCATGATGACGGCACCGCCGTAGACGCGCTTGCAGGCACCGGACTGTGCCAGCTCTTTCAGATCGCGCCGTATGGTGTGCTCAGATACATTTAACTCGCGTGAGAGCTGTGTGCAAACGACTTTGCCTTCCTCACAGAGGATCTGCCTGATTTTGGCCTGCCGTTGTTCGGGAAAGTCGGTGTAATCGAACATAAATGTCCTTGGTTAATCAATATCATGCACAACCTGCTGCCAGATAGCCGGTTTTGCTTTATATACCGAATAGAATCGCGTCATGTTAATCCGCCCCCTTTGGCAACACAACACCTCTACCACGTAGATCCACAATATGTGAACCTCGCTGTAAACGGTTTGACACAATATATTGCGATCACTATAAAACGTGCTGTGGGATATCACGTCAGCGCGACCATATCGGCGCACCAATTAAGAGAGAAAAACATCCGTGTTTCATGTCATTACTGGGCTTATCGCCCTCTATGTTATCTGGCGTCTGGTCTGGCGCTTACGTGTCGGCGTGCCTGTTAAACGCACGCTGGCGGTGTTATTGCTGCTGGTTTCGCAACATCATCTGATTACGCGCACTTTTTTTGGCACGATGGCGTCGCCTGAAGTGCCCGCGTTTGTCCTGATGCTGCTGGGATGGGCTTTTAGCGCACTGCTGATATCTGCATTCCTGCTGTTGGCCACCGATCTTCTCGGCATGGTGGGGCGCTTTTTATCCCAGTCAGTTGGACAGGTTCTGCTGAACAATATGGCGCTGCGTGGCGGAATGGCCGTTGTGGCGATGGGGCTGGCGGCTATTGGCGTGTGGGAAGCGGTGCGTGTGCCTGAAGTGCGCACGGTTGAAGTCGAGTTGAAACAATTGCCGCCTGCGCTGGATGGTTTCCGGTTGGTGCAGCTAACGGATTTACATGCTAGCCGTTTGTTGCAGCGCCCCTGGATGGAAGCCGTGGTGGCAAAAACCAACGCGCTTAAGCCCGACCTGGCGGTGATTACTGGCGATCTGGCTGATGGTACTGTCAGCGCCCGTCACGATGATATGGAGCCGCTGCGTAACCTGACCGCGCCACACGGCGTGTTTGCCATCGTGGGTAACCATGAGTATTACGTGGAATATACGCAATGGGTGCAACGGCTGAATGCGCTGGGGTTACGTATGTTGCTCAACGAACATGTGTCGATTAGCCGTGATAATGCAGCGTTTGTACTGGCGGGTATCACCGATCGCACTGCCGCTGATTTTAAACAACGCCTGCCGGATACTCGTGCTGCGCTTGAAGGAATATCGCCGGATACCGCTGTCGTTCTGCTGAGCCATCGACCCACGGGGGCGAAAGAGAATGCGCGTGCTGGTGCTGATTTACAGCTCTCCGGCCATACGCATGGCGGCCAGATACTAGGCATGCATTGGGTGACGCAGTTGGCGAATGAAGGCTATGTCTCCGGTAGCTATGACGTCGATGGCATGCATCTGTATGTCAGTAATGGCGCGGGTCTATGGAACGGTTTTCCGGTTCGATTAGGGAAACGCGCCGAAATTACCCAGTTCATACTCCGTTCGCCTGCGCAGTAGTTTTTTGCGGTAGCAGAATCAGTGGCTTCCTGAAAGAGGCCACGATCACAAGCAGGCTCATTATCGCAGGCGAGATTATTGATGCATACCCTAAATAATTCGAGTTTCAGGCAGGCGGCAAGCGAGGGAGTCCCGATGAGCTTACTCAAGTAAGTGATTCGGGTGACTGAGTGAAGCCAACGCACATGCAACTTGAAGTATGACGGGTATAGATAGGAAAAATGTGCGATTGAACTGCTTTTCATCAGGTTAAGCTATCGCAGAAGTTAGCATATACAATTATAAATTATAGGGAGACTCTGGCACTGTCTTGCATCAAGAAGAAGGAATAGGGGAAGGCTCCGTTGCCTATGGCAAGGCTATCGGAGAACGACCCCGCCTTCTGGCGCAGCGATTAAGGCAATGCAACATACTGGGAGATAATGATGGACGAGAATAAAACGAAACCAGCCGGCAAGTGTCCGGTCATGCACGGCGGAAACACTTCTACTGGCTCATCAAATACTGACTGGTGGCCAAATGCCCTCAATCTCGACATTCTTCATCAGCACGACACCAAAACCAACCCGTTAGGCAGCGATTTCAGCTACCGTGAAGCCTTGAAAACCCTCGATGTCGATGCCCTTAAAAAAGACCTGCATGCGTTGATGACCGACAGTCAGGAGTGGTGGCCTGCGGACTGGGGCCACTACGGCGGCCTGATGATTCGTATGGCCTGGCACTCGGCCGGCTCCTACCGCACAACCGACGGTCGTGGCGGCGGTGGAACCGGTAACCAGCGTTTCGCACCGCTCAACTCTTGGCCGGATAACGTCAGCCTTGATAAAGCGCGTCGTTTACTGTGGCCAATCAAGAGAAAATACGGTAATAAACTCAGTTGGGCAGACTTGATTATTCTGGCAGGTAATATCGCTTACGAATCTATGGGGTTGAAAACCTTCGGCTTCGCTTTTGGTCGTGAAGACATCTGGCATCCAGAAAAAGACACCTACTGGGGCTCGGAAAAAGAGTGGCTGGCGAAGAGCACGGGGCGTTATGGCAGTGATGACCGTACCTCGCTGGAAAACCCGTTGGCGGCCGTACAGATGGGGCTGATTTACGTTAACCCAGAAGGCGTCGATGGTAATCCCGATCCGCTGCGTACGGCACAGGATATGCGCGTTACGTTTTCTCGTATGGCGATGAATGATGAAGAAACTGTTGCCTTGACGGCGGGCGGACACACGGTAGGTAAAACCCACGGCAACGGTGATGCCAGTCTGCTGGGGGCGGCACCAGAAAGTGCGGATGTGGAAGAACAGGGACTCGGCTGGCATAACCCGACGGGATCGGGCAAAGGTCGCTATACGGTGACCAGTGGGCTAGAAGGAGCCTGGACTACACATCCGACGCAATGGGATAACGGTTTCTTCCACATGCTGTTAAATCATGAGTGGGAACTGAGAAAGAGCCCAGCGGGCGCGTCACAGTGGGAGCCTGTCAGTATTAAAGAAGAAGACAAGCCGGTTGACGTTGAAGACCCATCGATCCGTTATAACCCGATGATGACTGATGCCGACATGGCACTGAAAGTTGACCCAGAATACCGCAAGATTTCTGAGCGCTTCTATCAGGATCAGGCTTACTTCTCCGAAGTGTTTGCCCGCGCGTGGTTCAAACTGACGCACCGTGATATGGGGCCGAAAGCGCGCTACATTGGCCCTGATGTGCCGCAGGAAGATTTACTGTGGCAGGACCCGGTTCCGGCTGGTCGTACCGATTATGATGTGGATGTTGTCAAAGCACGTATTGCAGAAAGTAGCCTTTCCATTAGCGAGCTGGTGGCGACCGCCTGGGACAGCGCTCGTACTTTCCGCGGTTCCGATATGCGCGGTGGTGCCAACGGTGCGCGTATTCGCCTCGCCCCGCAGAAAGACTGGGTAGGCAATGAGCCGGATCGCCTGGCGCGCGTGTTAGTCGTACTGGAAAGTATTGCGGCTGCAACGGGAGCCAGCGTGGCGGATACCATTGTGCTGGCGGGTAATGTGGGGATTGAGAAAGCGGCGAAAGCGGCTGGCGTGCATGTGACCGTGCCTTTTGTGCCGGGACGTGGCGATACTACTGATGCGCTGACCGATGCTGATTCTTTTGACGTCCTCGAACCGATCCACGATGGCTATCGTAACTGGTTGAAGAAAGATTATGCCGTTAGCGTGGAGGAGTTGATGCTCGATCGCACGCAGTTGATGGGGCTGACCGCGAAGGAAATGACGGTGCTGGTCGGTGGTCTGCGCGTGCTGGGCACCAACTACGGTGGCACAAAACACGGCGTATTTACCCATCGTGAAGGGGCGCTGACGAATGATTTCTTCGTCAATCTGACCGACATGAAATACACGTGGAAGCCTTACCGTAAAGACCTGTATGAAATCCGCGATCGTAAAACGGGTGAAGTCAAATGGACGGCGACGCGTCTGGATCTGGTCTTTGGTTCCAATTCCATTCTGCGCGCTTACGCCGAGGTTTATGCACAGGACGACAGTAAAGAGAAGTTTGTGAATGACTTTGTTGCTGCCTGGGTGAAAGTGATGAATGCCGATCGCTTCGATCTGGCAGACTAAGAGGCCATGCTCTCCGCGCTGGTGTTTATGCCGCGCGGGGAGCCTTATTTTCCGCTGTAACACATGTTGAATATCCTGAGTCGATCACTGTTTCTTCAGGTTCATCATAAATTCCCTGAAGGGGGCGGCGAATTCCTTAAACAGCGGGTGTTTTCTTTGTTGCATCATCACTTCACCAAATAGCTTCAGCCCTACCATAAAGGCCTGAGTTTGCTCCAGCGTCATGTCCATTTTGCCATCGACTTTTTCCAGTAACTTGAACAGGTCGTCGTGAAGCGAGAATTCAAACGACAGCGTGCGTTGCTGCTCGTCTTTTTCTTCCACCGTAATCTGATAGAGGTTTCCCATCGTAGCCTCGCTAAATTGAACTCATGATAGATAGTTGATAAAATCAACTATATGATCATTGGTTGACTGAGTCAATAAAGCATGATGAAAGCCCTTTTTGCCTTATTAGAACGCTATAAGGCACAGATGCAGGAACAGATGAAAGCGCACGACATTAATCTGGATGTTGTGCATATCCGGCTATGTAAGATCATCGCGATGGAAGGGCGAATTACGCCTCAGTCGCTGGCGAAAACTGTCGGGCGGGATAAGGCGCAGATCACCCGCATGGTCGCAGAACTGGTCAAACGCGATTATGTTCGCAAGCTCGATAACCCGGATGATGGCCGTAGCGTGTGGCTCAGTTTGTCCGATAAGGGCGTCGCGTTTACACAGGTTTTTATGCATCAGGAAAAGCAGATAGAGGCACAGATGCTTCAGGCACTGTCCCAGGATGAACAAGCGATGTTTAGTGCGCTGCTGGAAAAAATAGCGGCGAACGGTTCGGCACGCTAGATCCTGCATCACCCGCCATTTCTGCACTGCCGTGAGGCGATCTCACCGAGCTGTTGCACCTCGATAGCGCGGGAGTGCCGTGTTTCCCTGCACAAACGGTCGTCATAACGGCATTTCCGGTACTGGCACGCCTTTTGCTTTTATCTATTCGGGACAGCACCACATAGGGCGCTGAACAACCTGAATAGCTGGCTAGGGTTCCGATCCATGCAATATGGATGTCTGGTCCGAGAGCTGGCGACCTCCAGTTGAGGTTACACGGCGGGACAAAAGCCCGGGAGACAGCAACACCCATGGTGTCGCGCTGTTCCCGCTTTTTTCCTACTCAACCGGAGGTCTGGCATGAACCTATCTCGTTTACTGGGCGTTTGCGTCCTCAGTCTCTCAGCGTTGCTGAGTTTCCCTTCACAGGCTGCGCCTAAAACGCAATTCAACGTGTGCTGGACTATCTATGCTGGATGGATGCCGTGGGGCTTCATCGGTACGCAGGGCATTATCGATAAATGGGCCGACAAGTACGGCATCAAAATTAAGGTTACCCAGCTTAACGACTACGTCGAGTCGATCAATCAATACACCGCCGGACAGTTCGACGGCTGCACCATGACCAACATGGATGCGTTGACTATTCCGGCTGTGGGCGGTGTGGATACTACGGCGCTGCTGCTTGGCAGTTTCTCCGCTGGCAATGACGGTATCGTGCTCAAAGGCAAAGGGAAAACGCTTGGTGACCTGCGCGGAATGAAGGTCAACCTGCCTGAACTCTCTGTTTCCCATTACCTGCTGGTGCGCGGTCTGGAAACCGCCGGGCTACGGGAGCGAGATGTCACCGTCGTCAACACGTCCGATGCCGATATTGTTGCCGCTTTCGCCACCCGCAGTGTACAGGCGGCTGTTGCCTGGAACCCGCAACTTTCGGCGATAAGAAACCAGCCGGATACCACGGAAGTCTTTCAGTCTGGTCAGATCCCCGGAGAGCTGATCGACATGATGGTCGTAAACACGCAGACGCTCCAAGACAATCCGGCTCTGGGTAAAGCGCTGGCCGGTGCCTGGTTTGAAATGATGGCGTTGATGAAGGCGGGCGACAAGTCGGCGTTGGAGTCAATGGCGGCTGCTTCCGGCACTGACTTGGCCGGCTATCAGGCACAGTTGAAAACCACCCACCTGTTTTATTCCGCACAGGACAATCTGACCTTCCTGACCAGCGCGGATCTCCCGAACACCATGAAACGCGTTGCGGATTTCTCCTTTGACAAAGGGTTACTTGGCGCAGGTGCACAGAGTGCCGATTTTATCGGCATGACGTTTCCAGGTCAGGTTACGCAGGGCGATAGCGCCAATGTAAAACTGCGCTTTGACGATACCTTCGTGCGTCTGGCCGCAGAGAACAAACTCTGACCTATAGACTGGAGAGACTATCGTGCGCTTAATCAATCGCTCCCCCAGTCGAGGTGGACGGCTGCTGCTGGTTCTGCTGCCGTTTGCCGCGCTGCTGGTGCTGTACCTCGTGGGGTCGGCACTGCGGCTGGAAGCTAATCCCAATGACAAACTGCTGCCAAGTCTTGGGCAAATGGCCGAAGCAATTCAGCGCATGGCATTGACCGAAGACAAACGGAGCGGTGACTACCTGTTCTGGCTGGATACACAGGCCAGTCTAGTACGCCTCGCGCTGGGTCTGGGGATCGCCAGCCTGTTGAGCCTGTTGTTTGGGATTGCGGCAGGGGCTTTTCCGCTGTTTCGTGCGTCGCTCTCGCCGTTGATGGCGGTGTTGTCGATGATCCCGCCGCTGGCGATTTTACCGATTCTTTTCATCGTCTTCGGATTGGATGAACTCTCGAAAGTGATGCTGATCGTCATTGGTGTCACGCCGATGCTGGCGCGCGATCTCGAACAACATGCCCGCAATATCCCACAGGAAATGCTGATCAAAGCACAGACGCTGGGAGCGAACAGTTGGGTCGTGGTGCTGCGCGTTATCCTGCCGCAATTACTGTCGCGGCTGTTGATTTCACTGCGGCTGTTGCTGGGGGCGGCGTGGCTGTTCCTGATTTCCGCCGAAGCGATTTCAGCCACGGCAGGATTGGGCTACCGCATCTTTCTGGTTCGCCGCTATTTGGCGATGGACGTGATTCTGCCGTACGTGGTGTGGATCACGCTGCTGGCATGGCTGATGGATATGGCACTGTGCTGGCTGCATCGCCGTTGGTTCCCGTGGTCAGAGGAAAGCAAAGCATGAGTTTTATCGAGATTGATAACATTTGGCAGGAATACGGCGACCACGTCGTGCTGGAACGGCTCAACCTGAACGTCGAGGAAGGGGCGTTTTGTACGATGGTCGGGGCATCCGGCTGCGGTAAATCCACTTTTTTGCGTCTGCTGCTGGGGCAGGAAACGCCCAGCCGTGGCGAAGTGCGGCTTGAAGGGAAGCCGCTGCCCGCCGAACCGGATGCCAGTCGCGGCGTGGTGTTTCAGCGTTATTCGGTTTTTCCACATTTGACCGTGCTGGAAAACGTGGTGATTGGGCTGGAAATACCGCGCTCTCCCTGGCTAGGCCGGCTGTTCGGGCAACATAAGCAAGCGGCAAGAGATCGCGCCGCACGGATGTTGGAGCGCGTCGGGCTTGGACACGCCATGCACAAATATCCCAACCAGCTTTCCGGTGGGATGCAGCAGCGGCTTGCCATTGCGCAGGCATTCATTGTCCAGCCGCGCATCCTGCTGCTTGATGAACCGTTTGGGGCGCTGGACCCCGGTATTCGCGGCGATATGCACACCCTGCTGCTGGAGCTGTGGCGGGAAACTCGCTTAACGGTCTTTATGGTCACCCACGATTTACCGGAAGGGTTCCACCTTGGCACGCGTCTGCTGGTGTTCGACAAAGTGCGCGTCGATCCCCATGCGCCGGAAGCCTATGGCGCACGCATTACTTATGACATTCCGCTGAATCAGGCGCGCCTCGCCACGCGCCTGCGTGCGCTTGCACCGCTTTCTCCTGTTATCAGCGCGATGACATCCCCCGTTTAAGGAGCTTTCTTTTATGACAGAGATACAGACATCGACAGGCCGGCCAGCGTTTGATGAAGAAACGGTGCCGGGCGGAGGCCATACCTCCTTCATCCTCAAGCGCGGGCAAATTCTGCGGATCACAGATGTGGAAGGCGGCGGCAATGTGGGCTTACTGCTGTTTAACGCGCACCAAACCAGCGAGCGCCTGAACCTGCCGGATACCCTGAAAGGGCAACATACCGCCAAGTTAACAGTGGGACACTGTCTCTATTCCGACATGGGACGCGTATTGGCGGCGATCGTGACCGACACCTGCGGCTGGCACGACAGCGTTGGTGGCGTACTCAATGCACAGGAGGTGCATGAGAAATACGGACAAGGGCGCTATCAGGAATTGCGCAACGACTTTTTTCGCAACGGCATGGATAACCTGTTGGTCGAGATGGGGAAATGGAACCTCAATCTGCAAGATCTGCTGATGACGATCAACCTGTTCAGCAAAGTCACCGTGAATGCGCAGGGGCAGTTTCACTTCTACGCCAATCATTCTCAGGCGGGGGATTACATCGAACTGTATGCGCCGATGGATACGCTGGTGGTGCTGACCGCCTTACAACACCCGATGGACCCCAGCCCGACGTATGCGCCGCGCCCGATTGCGCTCACCTGGAGTTGGTCGGAAGGCGAGGATGTCGCTGCATACTGCCGTGCGTACCGTGAGGAAAATGCACGCGCGTTTCACAATACCGAACGCGGTTATCTATAAGGAGGCCGGACATGACGTTAACTGCCAGCAATAAAATGGTCGAGGACGCGGTCTTCCGCCATGTGATCCCTGCCGGAGAGCCTTATTTGTTTGAGGTCAAACAAGGCCAGACGCTGCGACTGCTGGATTTGGAAGGTAATCAGGCGGTGGATACGCTGTTCTATCGCGTTGATGACCCACGCGAGCGCTACGATCCACAACGTACGCTGCGCCGCCAGAATAGTGTCTATCTGACGACAGGTAGCGTGCTGTACTCCAATCTTGGTAATCCACTTCTGACGATCGTCGCTGATACCTGCGGTCGCCATGACACGTTGGGCGGTGCCTGTGCGCAAGAGAGTAATACGGTGCGCTATGCGCTCGATCGGCGTTACATGCACAGTTGCCGTGACAATTTTCTCTGCGCCTGCCTGCACGATGGTCGCCTGAATAAAAAAGATATTGGTGCGAACATTAACTTCTTCATGAACGTGCCGGTGACGCCGGAAGGTGGGCTGACCTTTGAGGACGGTATTTCCGCACCGGGGAAATACGTGGAGCTACGCACCGAGACGGACGTCATCGTATTGATCTCCAACTGCCCGCAGTTGAATAACCCGTGTAACGGCTGGAACCCGACACCTGCGGAGGTGCTGGTATGGAACTGACGCCGAACCGAGATGATGAAAAACACACGCGCTGGCAGCGTGTGAAAGTGTGGCTGGTGAGTGCGCTTGACGCGAGAGCGAATCGGTATTTTCTGCCGTCGACGAGCCGTTCTCCGTCTGACAAAAACTGATGATTCCGGCGTGGGAGCACGCTTCTACCTCCTTTGACCGTTACCGCGATGGACGACCATCATGCGGATCGCATTTTGGCGGGACGACCCGCCCTTGCATGAGTCTAGCGTATGTTCGACACACTTCTGATTGCTAACCGTGGTGCGATTGCGTGCCGTATTCTGCGTTCGCTGCGCGAGATGAACGTCCGTGGCGTCGCGGTCTATTCTGATGCCGACATCAGTAGCCTGCATATTCAGGACGCCGATGAAGCGATTAGCCTAGGAGAGGGCGCGGCAGCTCACACCTATCTGGATAGCGAGAAAATTCTCTCTGCGGCTCTGCGTAGTGGTGCGCAGGCTATTCACCCTGGATATGGTTTTCTGTCCGAGAATGCGGCATTTGCCGAAGCCTGCGAAGCGGCACAGATTGCCTTTGTCGGGCCGACGCCGCAGCAACTGCGCGTATTCGGCTTAAAGCATACGGCGCGGGCGCTGGCGAAAAAACATAACGTGCCGCTGTTGGAAGGCACCGAGCTGCTGGAAAACTGCGATGCTGCTTTGCGCGCAGCGGCAGCGATCGGTTATCCGGTCATGCTCAAAAGCACGGCGGGCGGTGGCGGGATTGGGATGCGCGTCTGCTATAGCGCTACGGAACTGTCCGATGCGTTTGACACGGTAAAGCGACTGGGACAGAACAATTTCAGCGATGCGGGCGTGTTCATCGAAAAATATATCGAACGCGCCCGACATCTGGAAGTACAGATTTTTGGCGATGGTCAGGGAGACGTGTTGGCGCTAGGGGTTCGGGACTGTTCGGTGCAGCGCCGTAACCAGAAAGTGATTGAAGAAACGCCCGCGCCCAATCTGCCGGACGGTGTTGCCGATGCGCTGTGTTCTGCGGCAATCCGTCTGGCGCAGGCGGTGAATTACCGCAGCGCGGGGACAGTGGAGTTCGTTTATGACAGTGCGGCCGATCGTTTCTACTTCCTTGAAGTCAATACGCGTCTACAGGTCGAACACGGCGTAACGGAACAGGTCTGGGGCGTGGATCTGGTGCGCTGGATGATCGAGCTGGCCGCAGGGGATTTACCACCGCTGCGCGAGCTGTCTGCCGGATTGAAGCCTCAGGGGCATGCGATTCAGGCGCGCCTGTACGCGGAAGATCCGGGTAAACAGTTCCAGCCTTCGCCGGGGTTACTGACGGAAGTCGCGTTTCCTGCCACAGAGGATCATCGCCTGCGCATCGACACTTGGGTGACGGCCGGATGCGAGATCCCGCCGTTTTTTGACCCGATGCTGGCTAAGATTATCGCCTATGAACCTACCCGCGAGCAGGCGATGGTGGGGCTGGAGCGGGCGCTGGCGAACACACGACTTTACGGCGTGGAACATAATCGTGACTATCTGCGTCAGATTCTGGCGGCGGAACCGTTTGCCCGCGGTCAGCCGTGGACGCGCTGTCTGGATGCATTGACCTACAAGGCGACAACTTGTGAGGTGATCGGTGCGGGTACGCAAACCACCGTGCAGGATTACCCCGGACGCCTTGGTTATTGGGCTGTTGGTGTGCCACCGTCGGGCCCAATGGACGATCGCGCGCTGCGCTTAGGGAATCGGTTAGTGGGAAATCCAGCGGGAACGGCCGCGTTGGAGATCACAATGAACGGGCCGACGTTGCGTTTTAACACGGACGCCGTGGCGGCAGTCACCGGCGCGGCTATCGCTATTGAGCTGGACGGTCAACCTGTGCCGATGGATCGCGTCTTTGCGATACCCGCAGGTGCCATACTGCGGTTAGGTGCAGTAAATGCACCAGGAGTACGCAGCTATCTCTGTCTGCGTGGTGGCATCGAGGTGCCGGATTATCTCGGCAGCAAAAGCACTTTTACGCTGGGGCAATTTGGCGGCCATGCAGGACGTGCGCTGCGGGCGGGGGATGTCTTGCATCTTGCTGCACTGGCGGACAGACGCGTCGGTGACAGCCTGCCGAATGCGCTACGCACGACCTTGTCTGCGGTACGTGAACTACGCGTGATTTACGGCCCGCATGCAGCACCGGACTATTTTACGCCTGCCTATATGGAAACCTTCCTCACTACCGAGTGGGAAGTGCATTTTAACTCCAGCCGCACGGGCGTGCGCCTGATTGGGCCGAAACCGGAGTGGGTACGTGATAGCGGTGGAGAAGCAGGACTGCACCCTTCGAACATTCACGACAACCCGTATGCGATTGGTGCAGTGGATTTCACCGGCGATATGCCAGTTATTCTGGGCCCGGATGGTCCAAGTCTGGGCGGCTTCGTCTGCCCGGTGACGGTGATCGAAGCCGATCTGTGGGCGCTGGGACAGCTTAACGCCGGCGATCGTGTGCGCTTTACTCCTGTCGATCTCACCACGGCACGTGCGCTGGCATTAGCGCGTCATGCTGAAGTGGAACAGCTTACCTCG